>CAVJRM010000001.1:0-212632 GCA_963652165.1 bacterium
GCTCTATAGATCATGGAACATTCTCCACCACGGTTACAGCCAAAATAACCGGAAAAGCAAGTGTAACAAGCGTAAAAATAAAAATGGAGCTTCAAAAGCTATCAAGTGGAACATATTCCACAATTAAAACTTGGGAAGAAACATTTTCAGGAAATGTTGGCTCAATGGAAGAAAGTAAGGTAACGAACGCTTTAAGTACCTACAGATTAAAAGCTACATTTACAGCATATTCAGGCTCTGCATCAGAAACAAAAACTGTATATTTTGACGAGTAATTGACCAATATAATGCATGAACAATTATTTGCCAAATAGTAAAGAGATATGAAATTAAAAAATCGACAATTTAGCCTAAATTTTCGATAATTTTGCCTTCTGTATTGATTAAAATTCATTCTGCTTATAATATTGACATATACATCTATACATAAAAGTATGTAAATAAAGTATAAATGAAAGTGGTAATTCCGATGGCTTATTAACTTAAATATTAAATATTTGGGTATCTATTTTAGAATTTTTATGTCAATCAAAATTATTAAATAAGTATACAATTTTTGTATACAAAGAAAGGAAGACGTTTATGACCATTAAAAGACTTATCTCTGCTGTTTTGGCCCTTTCCATATTGCTGTCGTTTTCTGCCATTTCAGGTTTTGCGTCAAACTCAAGCCTTCCTAAAGGAAACGGCGATAATATAAGTGAAAATGAAAGCCTTGAAGAACAGTTTTTAGATATGATAGAAAACTGTTCATCTAAAGAACAAAGAAGAATAATTCTTTCTAAAGCCTATTCTTTTGGGTTAACAGAAGATGATTTTCAAAGTGCAAATCTTTCAAATGACGAAAAAGCAATTCTTAGGGGAGAAATAACAGTTCCCAATGCAAGCGGTACCGGAAGAACAATAATTCAGCCAAATGTTAGTTCTGTTAAATCGGCAAATTCAACGAACAGTACTGTTGCGGGTGTTGAAATGCCGGACTATGCTCTTTGGCCACCTATTTACAAACAGGAAACAAGTACATATTGCAGTGCGGCAACAGTTTATACTGTGGGTAAATTTATCGGTGCAAATCCACCAAGTCAATCTTCTATTATGGCTTTTTGGCAAAGTTATTGGAACGTTACATATCCTGATTTACCCTTAATGAGAAACTATCTCAACAATCATCTTCCCGGCAAGCCGTCAGATTATGTGAATTATGCCGTAGTGACTTATGCAGGAAATCAAACAACATTTAACACAAAACTTAAACAAAATGTTTTAAATTACCAGCCCATGATTATTCTTATGAAAAATAATACTACAAACACAACAAATTGGCCGTATAAAACCAATGGACATTTTTGTATTTGCAGTGGATTACTCACATGGGAGAGTAATAAATATTTTATAGGTGATCCTTATTACTTTTTAGATTATGTTTCTTCTGCTACTGCTGATAACGGAGAACATAAAGAGAGCTGGGGCAAACTTAATACCGTTATTACAAATGTTTTTTCTTCCGGAAGTCAAAAGATATTAACCTAACGAGGTTGATTATGAATTTAAAGGGGAGAATTTTATGAAAAAGCTACAATGTATAATCTTGGCTTTGAGTTTGGTATTTCTTTTTGGTTGCACGAATAAAAATGAAAATAACACAGCGAAAAATCGCTCAACAACAAGCGGAACAACAGATTCTTCATCTGAGGAACAGGTAATAGAAAACGTTGTTGTTTTGCCATCAGAAAAAGATTTATCAAACACCTACAATATTGATTTGCCTTCTTGGGATAAAGGCGGTATTTTCATTGAAGAAATGCTTTCGGATAAATATTACTGCTTGATTTATTCTTTAGAATCCGGAAGCGACACAATGGACAACAGAAATGCTTTAATGAGCCGAGATTTGAAAAATGAAATAAGCCTTGATTACGGAAATGTACCTAAATCCGTAGATGTTTCAAGTGCTTCCTATACTGTACTTAAAAACAGATATTTATATGAATTTGATTGCTATGAATCGCAATCTGTTGATAATGAAAATTATAATGTGAGTTTAATAAGAATAGATGGGGAAACAGAAAAGGTTGAACAGCTTGATTCTCTTGAGCTTCCGCATCCTTTTGTATATATTGCTCCCATAGATGATGAGAGCTTTGTCGCCTTTTGTAAAGCTCCCGGTTCATCTTACACCAAAGACCACATAGATATTGACACTATGATTTGGGTTTATGACTGGAACGGAAACAAAAAAGAATTAACAACAGAACACTATGAGCATGATTCAACTTGGGAAAACAGCAAAGGCGTATTGATAGAGCAAATGTATTCAAAAAACGGAGAAATTTACGCTTTAGGTCATATCATAAAAAACAACAAATCGGAGTTTTATATATATCATTATGACAAAACAGGCAAAATAGTGGATACGACTCAGCTTGTAGGCCTTGAAGATATCATAGGCAGCGAAAAAATCCTTGAGCTTAAAGTGGTTGGAGATTATTATATTTTCAGAACTTATGATTGCCTAAGCAATTATGTATGCAAAAACACATCCACGGGAATGAAACTTATTGCAAAGGGCGATTCCGGAGCTGCACAATATGCCGTAACCGATAAATATATCTATTTTATAGAAAGTACCGTTAATCAAAGCAACGACAAAGTAACAAAAACCGATACTTCTTTTTACGTGATTGATTATTCCAATGACAAAATATATTCTTTCAATTTTTCAACAGGCCTCACATTGCCGTATTTTTACGGCATAAAAGCATTGAGTGATAATTCTGTAATTTTATCTTACTGCGAAGAAAAATATGACCCACTTGAAATGAAAAATTACCTCATAAGTGATGATGCTGTAAACGAGTTTGTTCAGAAATGATTTTGCAAATTTTAAATTGAAGATTTATATTATCACAAAAATCCCGACAGTTTTCTGCCGGGATTTCACTTTAAATATTTTAGCTATGAAAATGCAACGATAATTTTTTCGTTGCATTTTTGCCAAGGCAGGCAAAAAAATTCCAAACTCCCGACAGCAAGCACTGTCGGGAGTCTTTTTGTGGGATTTTTACTTTTTAGGTTTTTAACAAATTTACAGCCCGAATCATTTTATGAGTTCTTTAAGAGGCTTACCGTCAGCATCTTTCCAAAGCGCATTTCCGCTTAACGAGGCACCGCCGATAAACGCTGCAGCTGCAGATGGGCTTAAAAATAGCAAGTCGGCTGTGAGTACATTGTTTTTATCAATTTTAGATGAGTATTTTTTCCTGTTCTTGATAGTCCTTTCGGGGCAGCTTTTGGTTGTAACAGGATTTATAGCACTGCCTTTCATAATCACAAATCCGTCACTTGTTCTTTTTCCGCTGGCTTTTCCTTTCCCGTATTCAAGATATAGCAAGGGCTCGTTATCTTTATTGTCGGCAGAGGGAGCTATCGGCTCAAATACTTTATGACCTAACGCACCCATTACGATTTTTGCATAATCAATAAACTCTTCAAGCTCACTTTCGGTTTCTTCGGTAATATTTCCGGGGTTAGGATCATTACCGTTTTTAACAATATATCGCCCCGCTTGCAAAGCCATATTACAGAAACGATTTTCAAGGTAACTTATTTCGGTTGGTCCAAGAGAATTATTTGTTGTTGTGAACATAATAGATTCTGTCCAATAATCAATAGACGAATGAGATTCTTGAATACGCAAAAGAAGTCCTTTGCCGTTTTTTCGTATTCCCGCTTGTCCGATATAAACTACAGCATTGTCGGATTCATCAGAGCCGAAAAGGAAATATACGCCGCTTTGGTTTAGTATATCCAAGTCCTTGCATTTATATAGGGCAGTTCTCGGGATTTTATATGCAATTCCTGTCCAATTTGCAAGAGAACACTTTATTCTGCCACTTGGCTCACCATCTATCAAAAATAGCTTTAGCGTTTTTCCTCTTGACATAAGCAAACTCCTCATTCGTTTATTTGTTCTTTTTTAATTATAACATCTCAAATAAAGATATTTATTATCAAAAAGTATTTATTTCGTATTTCTTGCTTTTTTTATAAGATTTTATTTACTTTATTTTTCAACCTTGTCAAAATAAACACTCAAATTATATAAATTGCAAAGGCAGTTGTATTAAGTAGAATTTTCAGCCTTATTTTTTCGGCTTTACACTTTCAAATTGCAATAAACCCACTAATATCCCACTTTTTCACCAAGCCACATATAAATATCACGCTAAAATTCCGATTTGATAAGAAAAAATCTGATTTTACACGCAAAAATTCGGCATGAAAAATCACACCGAATCCCTTGATATTATTGACTTCTCGCCCCTTTTTCAGCCGATTTTGCAAAACGACATCCTCGGAGTAAGGAGAGGCGGCAAAGCGTAGCTTTGACGGAGAGGTTGTCTAATACAATCGTCGCAAAGCTACAACCTCACGTGGCCCCTTTGTGTAAAGGGGGCTGTCGCCCTATAATGAGCGTAAGCGACAACCTTATTGTGCCTCCCCTTTGTGTAAAGGGGGCTGTCTGCGGAGCAGACTGGGGGATTGATATATAATGGCGGTGGTGGGATTGCAACAAGGATGTAAAAGCAGACTGGGGGATTGCGTTCCGAAGGAACAAATTTTGCAAAAAGAGAGTTGTCGGGTTACGACACCGACATAGTATGCCGAATAATACAGGTGTCAAAAAGCGGATATTACAGTCATAAAATTACGGATGAAAATGAGAGGGTTGCTTCACTCCGATTGTATTATTGAAAAAACATACTTGGTTAAAATATTACCGATTTTATTTGTTCAGTTCTTTTGTCCTGTTATATGATGCTTCAACGGCATTTATTAAATCTGCTCTGAAAGCGCCATTTTCAAGAGCTTTAACGCCCTCTATGGTTGTGCCTGCCGGGCTGCAAACGGAATCTTTAAGCTCTGCGGGAATTTTGCCGCTTTCTATCATCAGTTTTGCAGCGCCCTCAACCATTTGAGCGGCATAAAGATATGCTTTATCCCTCGGCACGCCTATAGCCACCTGACCATCTGCAAGCGCCTCAATCATTAAATAAGTATAGGCAGGGCCACAGCCCGTAACAATGGAATAATTATCTATTTGGCTTTCTTCTATTTTATCAAGTTTACCGGACTCGGACATAGCATCAATAAAGAAATTATATTCTTCATCTGTAACTTTTTCGTTTCTTGCCACAAGAGTCATTCCCGCACCTACGCTGCAAGCTACATTAGGCATAATTCTAATAACGGGAGCATCAACTTCGGCGAAAGATACTACTTTTTCAATAGCCGTGCCTGCTGCCATGGTAACAAGTATAAATCTGTCTTTTCTTGTTTTAAGAATATTTGATATTTCAGCAAACATTTCTTTTAACATTTGAGGTTTAACGGCAATAAAAATATATTTGCACTGAGCGGCAACATCTGAAATTGTGCCAAATTGGCAATTTATGTCTTTTGCTAAGTTCTTAGCTTTTTCATCGTTTTTATCGCAAACAATAACAGAGGATGATTTTTTGCAAACGGCTTTGGCAAGGGCTGAGCCCATATTGCCTACACCTATAAATCCAAAATCAAACATTTATCTCACCTGCCCATTTCCTTTAATAACATAGTGATAGGTCATCATTTCTTCAAGGCCCATAGGCCCTCTTGCGTGCATTTTTTGAGTGGAAATACCCATTTCACAGCCGAGCCCGAACTCTCCTCCATCGGTAAATCTTGTGGAGGCATTTACATAAACGGCGGCGCTATCTGTATTATTTACAAAATACTCGGCTTTTGCCATATCATTTGTAATAATAGCCTCGCTGTGATGAGTTGAGTGTTTAAGAATATGCTGAACGGCATCTTCCGTATTTTTTACAATTTTAACAGCAAGAATATAATCAAGATATTCCATGTCAAACGCGTCTTCACCGGCTTTTTCGCCCTTAATATATTCAGCGGCTTTTTCATCCACAATAAATTTTACGGTATGCTCTCTGTTAAGAGTGAGCCTTTCATAAAGTTTTGGAAGAAACGCAGGGGCAATTTCTTCATCTACAACGCATACCTCACAGGCATTGCAAACGGATGGGCGTGATGTTTTGGCATTATCCACTATATTAACAGCCATATCAACATCTGCCGATTTTTCAACATAAATATGGCAAATTCCCGTACCCGTTTCAATACACGGCACAGTTGCATTCTCAACGCAGGCTTTTATAAGCCCTTTGCCACCCCTTGGGATAAGCAAATCAATATAGCCCTTTGCCGTCATCATTTCGTTTGCGCTGTTTCTGGTGGTATCGTCAATGAGCTGAATTGCATCGGGAGTGATACCTGCTTTTTCAAGGCCTTTTCTTAAAGCATCCGTAATTGCTTTTGAGGTGTGATAAGCCTCTTTGCCACCCCTTAATATGCAAACATTTGAGCTTTTGAAGCAAAGAACCGCAGCATCGGAGGTAACATTCGGTCTGCTTTCGTAAATAATTCCTATAACGCCCATAGGAACAGCCGTTTTCTCAATAATAAGCCCGTTTGGGCGTTCAATATGTTTTAGTACCTTGCCGTTAGGGTCGGGTAAAAGAGAAACTTCACGCATACCCTGAGCCATGGCTTTAATTCTGCTTTCGCTGAGTGCAAGGCGGTCAAGCATAACATCGCTGATTTTTCCCCTTGCGTTTTCAATATCCGTTTTATTCTCGGATAAAATATCATCTATACTGTTTTCAAGTGACTTTGCCATAATCCCTATGGCATTGTTTTTTTCTTTTTCGGAAAGACTTTTAACTTGATTTTTTGCCTTTACCGCTCTTTCAAAAATTTCGGCTGTAGTCATAATATCACTTCCGTGCATAAAATCTTGTGCCAACCTGTTTGCCATCGGCTATATCATAAAGACATTCGGGATTACTGCCGTTGGCAATAACCACATCAATTCCTTCTTCGGTGGCAATTTTAGCTGCTTGAATTTTGGTGTGCATACCGCCTGTGGCTAGGCCTGAGCCTTTGCTGCCACCGAGAACGGTGATTTCGGATGTAATTTCGGTAACCTCTGAAATCAGTTTGGCATCCGAATATTTATGTGGGTCTTTATCATAAAGCCCGTTTATATCGGATAAAATTATCACTAAATCTGCCCCGATGCTAACAGCTACAACAGCTCCGAGAGTGTCGTTATCACCTATTGCAATTTCATCGGTGGAAATAGTATCATTCTCGTTAATTATGGGTATAACGCCCAAATCAAGAAGCCTTGTGATTGTATTTTTGAAATTATTATGATTTTTTTCGTTTTCTATATCGGCGCTTGTAATAAGAATTTGTGCGGCAGTATGATTGTATTTTGAAAATTCATCATCATAAACATACATAAGCTCACATTGACCTATTGCGGCGCAAGCCTGCTTTGTGGGAATATCCGTGGGCTTTTCCGTAAGATTTAATTTACCTACTCCCATTCCTATTGCTCCGGAGCTTACAAGCACAATCTCATTGCCGGCATTTTTAAGGTCGCTGAGTACCCTGCAAAGAGTGGCAACACGCCTAATATTTGTGCGTCCTGTTGAATGTGTAAGAGTGGATGTGCCTACTTTAACTACTATACGCATATAATTTTACCTTCATTTAAGTATTTTACCTGTTGAAAGGTTAAATACAAGCTGTTTTGTTTCGTTGTTTTCTATGTATTTTATTTCTATTATGTCATTATCTTTACGATAAGCAGACAAAATTTTTGCTTTGTTTTCTTTGAAAAACTCGGTTACCAGCTCTGTTTCTTTTTCGCCGTAATCCCCTGCGTTATCGGAAACAAAAAGAACATCACCGAAAAGATTGTTTATTTTACCTAGGAGATATTTTTGCTCATCAGTAAATTTAAGATTATTATTTCTTAAGAAAAATACATCTGGGTCATTGCAAAATACTCTGCCGTTAAGATGACGGCGAAAAATTGAATTGTTTATTGCATTCTGTGCCGATGGAACTTCACGGGTAATATTTAATGTATTATAAATTTTACCGCTGTAATCAAGGTCTACATCGCAGGAAATGCGACAAGCATCAACCACACCGAAGGTAGTCCCAAGAGGCACACCGCAGCCGAGGAAGAGCTTATCATCGCCCACACATTCACGCAAAAATTCCAAGCCCTCGCACATTATTTGGCCTCTGGATTTACCGTTTCTGGGATGAATGGACTGAGAATAAAGGAAATCAAGTTTCACCATATCATAGCCCCATTCACGAAGTATAACATGGAAAAAGTGCTTTATGTATTCTCTTACTTCGGGATTGTAAATATCCAAGGTATAGGCTCCACCCCAAGAGATGCAGCCCCATTCGGGTTTGCCATTAGTGTCTTTTATAAGCCAATCCGGATGCTCTTTTACTACCTTTGAATTTCTTTGAGCTGAGAAAGGAGCAAGCCAAATGCCAACAAGATAGCCTTTTTTATGAACCTCATCGGCAATATATTTCATACCTTTGGGGAATTTCTTTGAATCCGGTATAAGCCAGTCACCGACGGCAGATTCAAAGCCGTCATCTATTTGGAAAATTGACACACTGTCTTTAACTTTATCAAGGCCATTAAGGTCACGGATAATGATATTTTCATCAATTTTTTGAAAATAATTATACCAAGATGTATAGCCGGAGAGATGGTCAATATGAGGTTTACGAAGGTTCATAGATGAAAAATATTCATCAAAAGCATCATCATAAGAGCCTTTTACGATTTTTACATTCAAAAGCTCATATTCGTCACTTGTGTAAACGCCTTCAACATCTTTAACAATATCAAAGCTGTCATCATTATTGTTGACTGCAAAAAATGTGTAGCCGGTTTTTTCGTTCATTGAGCCGAAAAGTTCAATTTGATTCTCTTTACGAAAATAAGTATAAGTATTTGAATGAAATTTGCCCTCGGTGTCATAATCATCAAAAATTTCATAATCACCAAACATTGTGGCTAAATGATGAGTAAATTTGCTGATTTTTGAAAGTGGTGTTACGCCCCTGACTTTTTCGCCTCTATGCACTTCGTATGATGTAGACCAAGACTGAAAGCCGTTTATAAAAAAGACTTCATCTTGCTCCATAGGGCGTTTCGATGCCATTTTAAAAGAAATAAGTTCTATATTCTTTTTGGGAGATAAAATCACTTTAACCTCATTATCCGTAACGGATATACAAAGGGAGTAATCATCATTATGAGAGGACGAATTATTTACGATATGTCCGTTAACTTTATATTGAAGCACAGGTGTAAAATTATACATACATATTTCTCCAATCAAAAATTTTCTCACGGTAATATTAGCATAAAAAATATAAATGTACAAGCATAAAATAAAAAGGCAGTAACTTTTACAGCTACTGCCTTTCGGTATTAAAATTTTTAATTTTAATTTTCCTTTTCAGGCTCTATTCCGAAGTTTTCGGTATACTCCGTAACCATCTTCTTTCTTCTTATAGAAAGTTCATCATACATTTGGTCACGCTTTTTCTGGTTAATGGGCCAAAGCATTTTGGGAACTATGCCTAAAATACCTGTAAGGAAAGGAATAATTGAACTAAGGGCAAAGAGCCAAAACTTAGTGCTAACATCCTGTGTACCGATTTTAAGGCCCTGAACATAGCCTATTTTATCAAGGATAACACTTCTAACAGAGGTCATAATAGAGGTTTGGATTTTCAGCACAAGATTTTTTGCAACGCCTGTGGTAGCTTCCATACGGTAGCCGTTTTTCCACTCACAATAATCCATTGCCTCATTCCAAAGGTCTGTGTTAATAACTTTGTTAACACCGAAAGACCATTTATAGAACCACTCTCTAACACCCAAAGCTATAACCATAGGCACTTTTTTAAGATAGTTCTTATTTGCCCATCCAAAGAGGAAGTAGGCAACATTCAGTATATCCCCGTACATATCTGCGCCAACCCAAAGGGCTTTTGATGAAAATCTCTTGCGCATAGGTGAAACGAAGGCATAGCTGATTGAGCCATTAAGACCTGAGGGAATATTTGCAAGAGTTATAAGAGAATAAGAGCCGTGAACATCTATGAAATAGTTACTGTCCGTAGAGCTTACGGCGAAGCCTGCAAGGAAATCAGACAGGCAAATAAGCAAAACAGGGTAGTTTGTAAATATGGCTTTTAAGCCCTCTTTTACATTCGGTCTATCTATGGATTGGGGCACTCTTTCTTTTGATACAATAAAGAAATAAAGGGTGAAAAGTGCGGAAATCGTGCCTGTAACAAGTCCGAAAGCCATAAATGTGCTGCTGAGTTTCCATTTGAGCTTACCGGCATTTATAAGGTCATAAACAGCGCCGAAAATGTATCTGGGCAAATCCTCACCCATATAACCGGTGAGAAGTTCTGCAAGAGTTATAAGCCGTATTCGTTCATTGGGATTCGGCGTTATAGTGGACATATATCCGCTTTTTGCAACGGATGTAAAAGTGCTTGCGGTTTCTTGAATTACAAGAAATGCAAAATAAACAACAAGCTTCGGCATATATGTGCCGTCTGTATTGGGGAAGAAGGCGGGAATGAGCCAGTAAAGCATACCCAAAATGGTAAGAGGGACTTGCATGCCTATAAGATATGGTCTGAACTTACCGAGCCTTGTACGAGTGTTATCAACAACAGTTGCGATAATAACATCGTTAATAACATCCCACGCACTTGTAAAAATATTTACAATAGCAGAAATACCAAAGTCAATTTTAACAACGTCCCAAATAAATCTTTCTTTGAAATCGTTAATCCCGAAAGTATTTGAAAAGTCGTTAAGAAGGTAAGCAACTGTTTCTTTTACGCCAACATAGTTATAGCTTCTGTAAATATTATCGCTTACTTCCTTTTCGGAGATGGCTGTATTTTTATTTTCTTCCAAATTATTCCACCTCCAAATCCGTAACGGTAACACTTATGGTGTCTGTATATGTAACTCCCCTATATTCAAGTGTAACGGTTATTACTGCGGGAGTTTCTGATGCGTTTTCTGCGGTTATTATACCGTCAGTGTCAACGGTTGCAATATTTTCATCGGATGATGTAAATATGAGCTTATAATCATCGCTTGTTGCCGAGTCTGCAACAATTACGGATACAGGCAAAGTTTGGCTGTTACCGGGGTTCATATAGTCAGCTTTTTGAGTGAATCTTGCACCGTACCATGTAAAATCATACTTGAATTTAACAGTGTAGTTAAATGTGATTTGTGCCTCACCGAGTGCCGAATAATCGCCGGCAAACTCTACATAGGCTGTTATTTCGTAAGTGCGTGCAAATTCAATATAATCAAGCTCGTCATAGACTCTGTCTATTCTGCCTGAAGCGGAGCAAGAATCTATATGAATATAGCTATCCACGATTTTAACGGAGGTTGAAAGCTCGTCTTTTATCTCATTGATTATATCTTCGCTTTTCTCCGTTTCAAAAGTTTCACTTATGCTCTTTGATGCAGGATAATCGGTTTTACCTACGGATGTGGTAAAATAATAGTAATCGTCTTCGCTTACAGTACCGTCATCTGCTGTTATGCCCTGCTCAATTGTACATTCTGAAATGTCATTTTTGCTTAAAGAGAATTTAGGAACAGTTTTAAGCTCATCCGAATTGATTTTTTCATAAGTTTCGTAATCTTCTTTTATTGTGCCAACAGCTGAATTTGCGGCAAGCAAAATAACGGAAGTATCTGCAGATGAAAGAGTGGAAGAAACAGAATCAGAATCAATGGATGCATCAACTGTTTTTGTAACGTTGGTTTCGGAAGAAAGAGCTTTGCTAAATAATTTTTCAATGTAGTTAAGTTTCTCACTATCATCTGAAGAAATTTCTGTAGCAGATTTAGCAGGTACTTCTTCCGGTATTTCAAATGTGGGCTTATTGATTTCATAGTGAGCGTAAAGAATTACGCAGCCTATACAAACAGCAAATAAAGCTATAAGCCCGAGAGTTACAAGGAGAGTGTGTTTCTTTTTACTCATTACTACCCTCCTCTTCCAAAAGAAGCCTCTCAAGCGCTTCAATTCTTTCTTTCTTTTCTTCTTCGGTTTCATAAACGGGAAGAGTTAAATCATCAAGATTTATTTCGCCTGCTTTAACCTTTTTCAAAGTTTCTTTTCTTAAAATGTCATTTTCACGGAGTTTAAGATTTATTTCTTTTTTGGCAATTTTATGATTTATAATGCCATTTGCCGCAAAAACGGCAAAAGAAAGAAATCCGCCAAAGCCGATTTCGATTTTTATACATTCTGAAAAATCAAATGAATTAAATACAATGCTTAATATACCTGTTGCAAGGCTTAACACAGCTGCAATATAAGAGAGAGCTGCCATGATCTTGGCCGTCTTTTTGATATTCAGAAAGCTGAAAATATAGAAAGCAAAAATAGCTACGCCGAGAACTACAACAGCAAGGAAAATTCCATAAAGAATTATCATATCTTTCATAGCTTCGCCAAAGAGCAAACTATTAAGAAAATCCGGAATTTTTTGAAGCAATCCATTAGAATAAGCATTATAAATTCCAAGGCCACTTACGTTAAACTCTGCCATATAGTAAGGCATGGTAAAGCATGCAGATGCAAAAGGCGGTAAAAGCATGGCAATAATTGCAACTAACATAACAAGCCTTGTTATTGATAAGGCGCCACCGATAAAGGTTTCACGAACCTTTGCAATCACAATTCTTGCTGAGGCAAATTCAAGCTCAGCTCTTTTGGCATCTTTTACAAGGTCCTTCTCCTGGGTAAAATACATAATATTAACACCGCAGTTGTGACAATTCGGCTTCAAATTGTAAAAAGGTATATGGGCGCCACAATTAGGACATTTAATAAAGATCACCGCCTTCCAACATAATTATAGTAAAATTATATAAAATAATAAGACAGTTGTCAATAAATATATTTATTTTTACTAAGTTTAATGTACAAAAAGAGCGATACCATTAGGTATCGCTCTAAGTTAAGCCGGATTTATATTATGATTCTGAGCTTGAGGAGTAAGCTAAGTTCTTGGCAATCTTTTTGCAGAAATCTTTGCTGATGTAACTTGTAACTGTTTCATTAGCAGTAACTACATAGTTGCCTTCGTCACCGAGAAGCTCTGCATCATAAGCCTCAAATGCCTCGCCGCCCTTGGTATCACGGATTGTAGCTTTCCAGTCAAGGTCATCTTTATTGTCGCTTACAAAATACATAATGTGATAGCCGTATGTGGTTTCAATTATGCCTACATCTCCTGCTTTTCTTGAGGAATCAAAGCACCAATCAAGAAATTCGTCAACATAGCTGTCTGTAATTCTAACGCCTGAGTAAAGTCCGCCTGTTTCGGATGTAGCTGTATCTGTGGTGTTTTCATTAGCCATTGTGATGAAGGTAGCCTCTGTGGCGTCGCCCTCTTTCCACTCGGCAAGGAGCTTTTCTGCCTTCTCTTTAGCGGTTGCTTTTTCTTCATCTGTTACATTGTCTTCATCTTCGGCATCAAAGCCAACAAGGCACTGACGGACATCAACGCTGTGGCTTGTGTATGAAGCCTTATCAAGAATTACAATGTAAGCATCATTTTCATTTTCAAAATAACCTACAGTACCTGACTTTGTGGATGATTTATATGCCCACTCTGCAACTTCTTCACTCATTGCGGACTTAATGCTTTCATAAGAAGTATGCTCAGAAGATGTGGTGTAAGTGGTATCGTCATCATCTTCTGCCTCTTTATAGGTTTTAACTGCCTTTTCAAGAGAATCATCGTCTGTAACCTTTTCGGAAATTGCTTTAACATCTGCAAAGAACTCTTTGTTTTGTTTTTCCTGTCTCTTTGCAAGGTCTTCGTCTGATTCACCGTCATTTGCGGTGAGAGTTGTGCCGGAGAACACATAATAAGTAACATCTACATAGTCGTAGTCCTTCTTATTTGCATCATACTCGGACTGAATATCCTCATCGGAAATACTTGCATCGTAGTCCTCTTGAAGCTTCTCATAGTAGCCGGCTGCAATCTCTTCTTTTTCAAGCTGTGCTCTGAATTTCTTCTCTGAATAGCCTGCGCCAAAAGCAGCTTTAAGATAAGCGCTGAGAGAATAGTTGTTTTCGGATGCGCTGTCGCTGTAACTTTGAACAGTCTCATCTATTTCGGACTTCTGGTCATCATCAAGCTCATAACCTGCTGCAATAGCCTCATTGTAATAAGCCTCTATGAACTGTGCACGGTCACAAGCAGAATCTTCAAAATATTTTGCCCAAGTGATTTCGTTTCCGTCATCATCTGTGGTTGTTTGCTCATCGGGAGCGATGGTGGTATCATAGCCCATATCCATACCATACTGAGAATACATCTCGGCATAGTAAACCATCTGCTGATACATATTGTTGTAATAGTAGTTGTAATCAACAGCTGAAACTTTTATGTCGCCGACTTTAACTGCGGTAACGATTTTACGGGCAACACCGGTTGTTTTACACACATAAAAACCTGCACCGATTACAATAGCACAGCAAAGAACGATAGCAATAACCTTTCTTGCTACGCTTGCGGCTGCCTTGCCCTTTTCAATGCTTTTTGCGTTCTTTTTGTTTGCTTTGGCAATTCTTTCTTTACGCTCCTCGCGGTAAAGCTCTGCCTTGGACTTTGAATTATCATTTTTTGCCATAGTCTCTGTTCAATCCTTTTCTTTTTATTCATGCCATCTGAACAACTCGGCATAACGCTATTATTTTATACTATAATAATATTTTTTGCAAGTATTCTTGACAATTTTTATTTATTTGTTACAGATTTGTTCATATCTTTTGTTAAATTTCCACTTAAAAACTCTCTTTTGAACCATACATCCGGCACAGAAAAGCTCTTGCCATTAAGATAGTTTAATATACCCGCATCTGTTGTGAATGTGAAAACAAGCCTGTAAGAATAAAGAAATTGTTTTTTATACCCAAGTGCTTTGTTCATTTTATTGGTGCCGTATTTACCGTCACCGAGTAAGGGATGACCGATGGAAGCAAAATGTGCCCTTATTTGATGAGTGCGGCCTGTTAAAAGCTCTACCTCACAAAGTGAAAGCCCATTTTTTTCTTCAAGCACATTATATTTTGTTTTCATCAATTTCCCGCCAACAACCTCGTGTGAATAAACGGAAACTTTATTTTTCTTTTCGTCTTTTGTCATCCAGCCCTCAAGGGTACCACTTTTCTTTTTAAGGTAACCGTGAACAATGCACAAATAATACTTTTCAAGCTCTCTGTCTTTTAGCTTTTGATTAAGAATACGCAAAGATTCGGCATTTTTTGCGGCAATAACAATGCCACCCGTATTTCTGTCAATCCTATTAACAAGAGCAGGGGTAAACGAGCTTTCCTCGGCGGGATTGTACTCCCCTTTTTCATATAAATACCTTTTCACCCTTGTAATAAGCGTATCGTTATACTCTGTTTCATCCGGATGTGATAATAAACCCACACTCTTATCAAGGAGCATTATATTATCGTCCTCATAAACAATATTTAACTTTTTGGAGGCGGAAAGAAAATCATATTTTTCCTCGGCAGGAGCAAAAAATTCGTCATTAATATACATTTCTATGACATCACCCTCATTGAGTTTAAGAGCAATATCACCTTTTTTGCGATTCACCTTTATTCTTTTTGTTCTTATATACTTATACATCAAAGATTTAGGCAAAGCGGGTACAGCCTTTGAAATAAACTTATCAAGGCGCTGACCGGCATCATTTTTACCTGCTGTAAAAGTTTTCAATATATCACCTCCCGCAAGCTCTTGGAATTATAACACAATTCAAATTTTTATTCAATTATTTTATTGTTTACAATATGTACATTGAATTTTATACTATCCTTATGATATTATTATTTCGCATTAAAAGGGAGATTTTGAAAATAATGAGTAAAGAAAATAAATCAAATAAAGGCATTGCCGGCAAAATAGTGATGGGAATATTTGTTACCATTGTTTTTATTTCAATAGCTATTGCGGCCGCAAACTTCGGATGCTATATAACAGTTATGAGCCGTGTTAATGAATACACCGCTGTTGAAAATGAAGATGCCGTAAAACCCGAAAAAGATAAAAACGGCGAATGGGTTTTCAAGACCGACCGTGAATTAAAAATTGTTGATTTAAGTGATATTCACATCGGCTCAGGCTTTTTATCCGTAAATAAAGATAAATCTGCAGTAAATGCCATTGCCGCCATGATTACAGAAGAAAAACCGGATTTAGTGGTTATTTCCGGCGACTCGGTTTTTCCCGTTCCTTTCATTTCGGGCACATTCAATAACAAGTATGAAACAAATATTATCATACAGCTTATGGAAAATTTAGGCGTATATTGGGCACCGATTTTGGGAAATCACGATTCGGAAATTTACAGCCTGTACAACAGAGAGGCTATTAGCGAATTATATGCAAATGATGAGCTTACTTATTGCCTTTATCAAAAAGGGCCTGATGATGCTGACGGTTACGGAAATTATGTTATCCATGTGAGGAACTCCGAAAATGAGCTTACGGAAGAGCTCATATTTATGGATTCCAATGCCTACACAAAGAAAGACCCATTCGGTACAAAATGGGATTATGATAATATTCACTCAAACCAAATTTCCTGGTACAGAGGCAAAATTGAAAAAGCACAGGCAGAAAAGGCAGATGTTAAATCTCTTGTGTTTATTCACATTCCTCCCGAAGAAATGCAAATCGCACTTTATGAATATTGGGATAACGACAGCAAAGATACGAAAGATGTAAAATACATTTCCGGTGAAATAAACGCCGATGAGCCTTATGTTTATTGCAGTAACCACAGCGACCAATTCTTTGAAACCGCTCTTGAAATGGGCAGCACTCAGGCAATATTCTTTGCCCATGACCACAGAAATAATATGGTGCTAAATTACAAAGGAATAGATTTAATTTACAATTACAGTGTAGATTATCTTGCATTAAAGGGAATTTCAAAAGAAAAGCCGCAAAGAGGCTGCACTGTTATTACGGTAAACACAGACGGCACTTACTCACAGCAGCACAAAAATTATTATGAAAATTACTATGATAGCGCCATTTATCACGAAGATAATGTAGAAAATTAAATATCAGCATAAAGAGAGCCTGCCGATAATAACCGACAGGCTCTGAATTTTTATTCAAATAAATATACTCTTGCCTCGTAGGGCTTGGTAATGAATGTATTTTTGCCGGGATTTAATACATCATAGTTACTTATTGCAAGGGAACCTTTTGAAAGATCGATACCCTCCGGAGCAGTAAATTTAACGGGATTTTCGCTGAAAGATGTGATCACGAGAATCTTTTTGCCCTCATAATTTCTTTCATAAACAAAGAGCTTATTGCTGTTTTTGTAATACTGTCTGAAATTGCCGTAAATAGCAACCTCGTTTTCCTTACGGAATTTAATGAGCTTACGGTAATAATTGAGAATGGAATTTTTATCATTCTCTGCTTTTTCAACATTTATCTCTTTGTAGTTGGGGTTAACATTAAACCAAGGCTCATCGGCAGTTGTAAAGCCTGCGTTTTTCTCTGAGTTCCACTGAACAGGAGTTCTTGCGTTTTCACGGTTCATTTCGGATGAAAGTTTGCAGAACTTCTTTTCATCATAGTGAAGAAGTTTGTGATAAATCTTATATGTATTAAATGTTGCAACATCTTTATAATCGGTAAGGTGTTTAATATCAATATTTGTCATACCGATTTCCTGACCTTGATAAATAAAGGGAGTGCCGCACTGAAGCATATACATTGTTGCAAGGGCTTTGCCGCTTTGCTCTCTGAATTTAAGGCTGCCGTATCTGTCAATAACACGAGCATGGTCATGGTTTTCAATGTAAAGGCAGTTCCAGCCTCTGCCGTACATAGCATCTTGCCATTTTTCCATTGTGGATTTAAGTTTTCTGAGATTAAAGGGGAGTTTTACCCAGTCCACCATAAAGCAATCCGCACACATATGGTCAAAAGAAATAAGCATATCAAGCTTTTGATCGGGACCTTCGGAGCAAAGAGCAACAGCATCTTTAACGCTTGTCATCGGGCCTTCGCCAACAGTCATACAATCATACTCGTCTGTAACTTTTCTGAACTCTTCAAGATATTCTTCAAGGTGTGGGCCGTGCTTATAATGCTCAAATCCGGTAGCAACAGGAAGGGGGAATCCGTTGGGAAGCCCCTCCGCCTTTGAAATGAATGTAATAACATCTTCGCGGAATCCGTCAACGCCCATATCAAGCCAAAAACGCATAATGCTTTTAACTTCTTCACGAACTTTGGGGTTATCCATATTAAGATCCGGCTGGCCCTTTGCAAAAACATGAAGATAATATTCATCAACGTTTTTCACATATTCCCATGCGCCGCCTTCAAAGCAGGAAAGCCAGTTATTGGGAGGATTATCACCCTTTCCCTTACGCCAAATATAATAGTCGTGATATGGGTTATCAACACTCTTGCAAGCCTCTTTGAACCACATATGTTCTGAGGATGTATGGTTTACAACAAGGTCCATAAACACACGCATACCTCTCCTGTGAGCTTCGTCAAGGAGCTTTTTGAAATCGTCAAGAGTGCCAAATTCCGGATTGATATTTTTATAATCTGAAATGTCATAACCGTAATCGCAGTTTGGCGTGGGATAAATCGGTGAAAACCAAATAGCGTCAATACCGAGGCTTTGGAGATAATCCAATTTACCGTAAACGCCGGGAAGGTCGCCTATACCGTCTCCGTTACTGTCGCAGAAACTTCTGCACCAAATGTGATAAACGGTCATTTCTTTAAACCACTTTTTTGTAATCTGTGCCATGCCCATCTTCCTTTCATCCATAAAGAATTATATATTTTCGTCTGATTTATAAGCTGTATCATCTGCGGCAAACTCAAGCTCCACCGTTTCGTCCTTTACAAGAGTGATTTCTTTTTCATAAACAACATTATTATTTTCATCTGTGACGCTGAGGACTCCGCTGCCTTCTTCGGCAACAAAGCTGAAAGAACCGTCAGTATAAATCGTATAACTTTTTCCGTTAAAGTTTACTGTGGCGTTTTCTGTATCTTTAATATCAACCGTACCCGTTACAGTGCCCATATTTTTCTTTGTGCGTTTTAGTGCTTCCTCTACGCAGAGTTTTGCATTCAAAAGAGGAATATCACGAAGCTCGTAATTACCGAGATAATCGGCACTGTCACTTGCAATGGCAACTTTATTTGTGGAAGAACAGATTATTTCTTTAACCTCCGCCCCGGTAAAGGTCGGATTAACAGCCCATAGCAAACCGGCAACAGCGGAAACCATAGGAGTTGCCATAGATGTGCCGGAAATATAGCCACATTCATTGTTATTTATACAACTGTATATGTGATAGCCCGGCGCAGTAATCGAAACCTCGGGGCCTGAATTTGAAAATGCAGCCTGCATATAATTGGTTTTACCCAAATTCTTCGCAGCGCCAACAAGAATCACACGATTAATTATATCATTGTAAGAAATATTATACAAGCCCGTAAAACATGTATCTTTGTCTATTGCGGCAAAAAAGCCACTCATTCGTGCATCTATCGCTTGATAAGCGGAGTTACCGTTACCTGCAGACTGCACGGCAACAAAATCATAACCGCGTTTAAGAAGAGCCGCCATAGCATAAGAAGAAATTGCCGATGAACTTTTGTAAGCAAAATTTGAAATTGAATTTTCGCCTTCGGCAATAGATGCAGACATTCCCACAGAAAGATTTACTGCCTTCGCCCCGGATTTAACAGCTGCAACAAAACCGTATATTATTGCAAAATTAGTAAACCAATGCTGATTGTCCTCAGGCTCCCAGTCAACACAAACAAGATTTGCCGTGGGACAAATTCCGGCTATACCCTTACCGTTATTCATATTAGCTGCAATAATTCCCGCCACATGAGTGCCGTGGTCATTAGGCACATTACGGCTTGCCTGTCTTTTTGTCGGAAAAGAAATTTTACCTTTTAGTTCTTCACCATCTGTATCAAAGCCTGTATCCACAACACCTACTTTAACAGAGCTGAAATAATCGGAATAATCCCATGCACCTCTTGCTTCTATAGCCTCCGCCCACCAGTTACTGCCATTTGGATTAACCTCATTCCAATCCGGTTTTGATAAGTCCTCACTGAAATCGTATGGGTCATTTGGAGTCGAGGTAGCAGATACCTCCGTTACGGTTAAAGGATAAGCAAGCAGAATTTCATCTTTTTCCTCTAACTTTTCGCAAAGTGCAACCGCATCTGCGGTAGTATCTACAGAGCAGGAAGCTACATATATATCAGCAGGAGCAATCCATCCGATAGCTTTTAATCCGTTAGACATAAAAAAAGCGTATTTTTTTATGATATTGATTTCGGGATTCATAATTAATAAGACTTTATTCTTAACAAATCCCAAATTATCATCTATGAAGCGAATATCGTCATTGCCTATATCATCGATAAAATCGTCATTCATGGCAGACGACGAGAATGGTATTCCGAAAAACATTTCACTGATGCCATCAATTATATTTCCGGCAGAAAAAGAGCTTACACTTGTAACGCTCATTATCATTGACATTATGAGGGAAACAATTGATTTAAGCAAAGGAATTCCTCCATTCATGCTTCTTTATTTTTCTTAAGTGAATCAAAAGGAATTTGGGTAAATGCAACGCCCGCAAACATTATAATGCAACCTATAAGCGCACGAGCTCCGAGATTATCATGAAGAATAATCCAGCCGAAGATAACAGCAAATACAGATTCAAGGCAAAGCAGCAGTGAAGCAACAGCAGGCTCCGAATATCTTTGGCCGAAAATTTGGAATGTAAACGCAAGGCCGCAGCTGCCTATACCTGCATAAAGGATTGTAACAGAGTTATCCAATATATCGTTGATTTTAGGCTCTTCAAAAATAAACATACATATAATTGAAATTATGCCTGCCACAAGGAATTGACCACATGAAAGAGCTACGTTATCAACCTTGGTGCAAAATTTATCTATAACAAGAATATGCACCGCAAATGCCACTGCGCAAAGCATGGCAAAGATTTCACCCTTACCAAGAGAAAAGCTGCCTTTCTTTATGCAAATAAAATAAAGTCCTAGTATGCCAAGCACAACACCTATCCAAACATTTGCTTTTGGCTTTTTTCCTAAGAATAAGCCTATAATCGGAACAAGCATCATATAGAGGGCTGTAATAAATGCAACTTTTCCCGCTTCTATATCGTATGTAAAGGCCTGCTGCTGAAGGTTGCTTGCAACAAAAAGAACAAGGCCACAGGCAGTGCCTCCTTTAAGCATGCCGATAAAGTCAAATTTAATTTTTTCGTCTTTTTTGAGATTTTTGTTTTTCTTGTAATGATTAAAAACAAGTACGGGTATTAAAACAATCCCCCCGATAAGAGTACGAATACCGTTAAATGTAAAAGTACCGATAGATGCTCCTGATTTTTGAGCTACAAATGAGAGGCCCCAAATAACTGCAGCTAAAATACAATAAATCGGGCCGAGAAGTTTTTCTTTTTTCACAAAATTACATCCTTAAATAAAACGAACTGCCCACAGAGTAAACTGCGGGCAGCTATTAACAAAAATATTATTCAGCGTCTTCGGGGGCTTCTGCTGCAGTATCTTCATCAGCATCTTCCGCTTCTTCGGTTTCAGGCTCAAGAAGAGCACGGATTGAAAGGCTTACACGCTTCTTGTCATAATCAACAGCGGTAATCTTGCAATTTACTTTATCGCCGACTTTAAGCTCATCTTCAACTTTTTCAACACGATGATCTGCTATCTGTGAAATGTGAATAAGGCCGTCAATGCCGGGGATAACTCTTGCGAAAGCACCGAAGGTTGTAAGGCCAACGATTTCAGCCTCAACAACTGAGCCTTCGGGATAATTCTTCTTAAGAATTGCCCAAGGATTATCTTCGTCTTTTCTGTAACCGAGAGAAATCTTTCTGTTTTCTCTGTCAAGAGACTTGATAAATACTTCAACTTCCTGACCAATTGAGAAAATTTCTGAAGGATGTTTAATTCTCTTCCAAGACATTTCTGAAATATGTACCATGCCGTCAACACCACCGATGTCAACAAATGCACCGTAGCTGGTCATTGACTTAACGATACCTGTGTATGTTTTGCCTTCTTCGGCTGCTGCCCAGAAAGCATCTGCAGCTGCTTTTCTCTTTTCTGCAGCAACAGCTTTAATTGAGCCAACTGCTCTTCTTCTGCGAGTATCAACGTCGATAATGCGGAACTGAACGTTCTTTTTGAGAAGATCATCAAGAGACTCATCTCTGCGCTCTGTAGCCTGTGATGCGGGAACAAATACATTTGAACCGTTGCAAGCAACGAGAACGCCGCCCTTGATTACGCTGACAACAGTACCCTCAAGAGTTTTGCCGTCTTCTTTAGCTTCAACGATGTCAGCCCATGACTTCTGAGCGTCAAGGCGCTTCTTAGAAAGCTTAACTGTGCCCTCGCTGTCATTACCCTTAATGATAATAAGGGTGATTTCTTGGCCGATTTCAAGCTCTTTTGCAGGATCTGCATTGGGATCATTGCTGTAATCTTCGTAAGAAACGATGCCTGTAAGGCCACCAAGTCTGTGGTCACCCGGGAGAGATACCTGAATCTCTGTTGCATTTATAGCTTCAACTCTGCACTTAACGATGTTGTCATCATTGAGTTCACCGAGCATTGATTCAAAATCATCATTAGCTGCGTTTGCTACAGAAGGCACCTCCTCTACCTGAGTATTTAAGGTTTCATTGATTTCGGACATTGCTAAAAGTACCTCCTTAATTATTGCAGCCGGGGTGGATGCCCCTGCTGTAACGCCTACTGTGGCGTATGTGGAAAAATCTATATTTTTGAGCTCAATGGCTCTTTCCACCAAAAAAGTGTCACAACGAGAGTTACAAAGGTTATAGAGCTTCACAGTATTTGAGCTATGACGCCCACCTATAACAATCATTGCATTACATTCGGAAGCAAGCTCTTCCGCTTCCTCCTGCCTTTTGCGTGTAGCACTGCATATTGTATCAAATATTTTTCGATTTGTACAGAGATTTTTTATTTTTTCTTTACATTTTTTCCATTCATTTTCGGAAAAAGTGGTCTGTGAAACAACAATTACTTCATTTTTTTCAATTTCGGGATGATTTTTTACGATATTTTCCAGTTCTTCGCTATTGGAAAAAACATAAGATTCGCCTTTGCAATAACCTCT
This sequence comes from bacterium, assembly GCA_963652165.1. GTDB lineage: Bacteria > Bacillota > Clostridia > Oscillospirales > Acutalibacteraceae > CAG-177. The sequence goes on from CAVJRM010000001.1 coordinate 23,276, forward strand.
TATACCGATAACTTCAGGGTGCTTACTGTCGCCGGCTATCAAAACAGGAATATTTTCATCTGAGTTTTCAGAAACAATATTATGTATTTTCTTTACGAATGGGCAAGTAGCATCACAAATATTTGCACCGGTCTCCATAAGATTAGAATAAACATTAGGTGTAACGCCGTGGGCTCTTATAATAACCGTTTCGCCTTTTTGAGCAAGGTTCGGATTATCTATTATTTTTACGCCCTTATCTTGTAAATCATCCGTAACGCTTGTGTTATGAATAATCGGGCCGAGAGAACTGCATTTTTCACATTTCTCGGCAACTTCGTAAGCCATATTAACCGCCCTGTCCACTCCGAAACAGAAGCCTGCGGTTTTTGCAACTTTTATTCGCAATGGCCTTCCTCCCAAAGTTCTTTGATTTTATCCATAATAAAATCGGCGGCGGCAATTTGCTCTTCCCTTGTGGGTTCTTCTGAAAAGCCGAGGTCCTCATATGGAATAAATTTACCGTACTTTACTGTATATTTTGAGCGGAATTTGCAGCCCTCATTATTATATACGGCAACGGGAAGAATGCCGCTTTTTGCCGAGGCGGCAATAGCTGAAACGCCTCTTCTTGCTTTTTGAGGAGTTCCATCCTTGGAGCGAGTACCCTCCGGGAAAATGCCGAGAATAAAGCCTTTTTTGATAACCTCAATGGCGTGCTTAAAAGAGGTGGTATCTGCTCTGCCTCTTGAAACAGGGAAGCCGTTTACTTTTGTAAAGCACCAAGCGGTAAAAGGATTATCCCAAAGCTCTTTTTTAGCCATGAAATGCATTTGCTTCTTTTTGGGGAGGCCAAGAGCGATAATTAAGGGATCAAGACCGTGAATGTGATTTGATGCAATAATATATCCACCGTCGGCAGGTATATTTTCTTTGCCTATATATTTGATTTTGAAAAAGATTCTGCTGATTAAAACGCCGAGAGGTTTGAGAATATTATAAGTTTTCCCCTCTTTTATAGGCTTTGAAAAATCATATTTGCTCATTTAACGTTCTCCTTTACGGTATTAACCACCGAATTTATAGACTGCTCCAAAGTGAAGTTTGTGGTATCGATTATTATACTGTCCTCTGCAGGTTTTAAGGGAGCAACTTCACGATGCGAATCGTTATAATCCCTTTGAATTAAATCCTCAAGCACATTATTATATTTAACTTTGCTGCCCTTTGCAATAAGCTCATCATATCTTCTTTTTGCTCTTTTTTCAGGAGCAGCCGTAAGAAAAATTTTAACCTGAGCATTGGGAAGCACAACAGTTCCTATATCTCTGCCGTCCATAATGCAATTATTGTTTTTTGCAATATCTCTTTGCAAATCAAAAAGGAATTCACGAACAGCAGGTATTGCCGAAACATCGGATGCAGCCATAGAAGCGTCGGGAGTTCTTATTTCCGAAGAAACATTTTCACCGTTAAGGAACACTTGCTGCTCACCGTTTACAAATTTAAGCTCAACGGTAATTGAATTTAGTGTGGCAGTAACCTTTTCTTTATCTTTTGTATCAATGCCTTTGCGTAAAGCGTTTACGCCAACAGCTCTGTAAAGAGCACCTGTATCCACATAGATATAACCAAGCTCTGCCGAAGCTGCCTTGGCTACAGAACTTTTGCCCGCACCTGCCGGGCCGTCTATTGCAACATTTATAACCATAAATTTCTCTCCTTATGAACAGCTTTGCCCTGCAAGTTTACCTGTGGAAAATGCGATTTGAAGATTAAATCCTCCTGTATACGCATCCACATCTATAACCTCACCTGCAAAGTATAATCCTTTTATAAGTTTCGATTCCATAGTGGATGGATTTATCTCTTTTGTGCTGACTCCTCCACTTGTAACAATAGCCTCATCTATAGGCCTGAATCCTGTTACCGTAACCGTAAGATTTTTAAGCAGATGTACAAGTGTGTTTCTTTGCTCTTTGGTTATTTGATTAACCTTAAGTGATGCCGGAATGTGACTGAGTTTAACGATAACAGGCACCAGCTTTTTAGGTAAGAGACTGTCAAGCGCATTAATAAAGTTCTTATTTGTGTTTTCGGAAAAATCCCTCAAAATACGAGCGTCAAGTTGCTCTTCCGTAAGTGCGGGTTTTAAATCGATACTTATTTTATATCTGCCCTTTTCCATATCTCTTAAATGAGCTGAAGCACTGAGAATCATGGGGCCGGACACTCCGAAATGGGTAAAAAGCATTTCACCGAAATCTTCATATATTTTTCTATTCTTTTTTGTATCCGTAACTTTAATAGAGACATTTCTGAGCGACAATCCCATTAAATCCGTGCAAAATCCCTCGTGTATTTCAAGAGGAACTAAAGAAGGCTTTAATTCTTCTACGGTATGGCCTGCCTGCTTTGCAAGGGTATATCCGTCACCGGTTGAACCTGTAGCCGGGTAAGAAAGCCCACCGGTAGCTATTATGATTTTATTTGCATTTATCACAGAGCCATCATCGAGCTTTGCGCCCTTAACGACATTGTTTTCAATTATCAATTCTGTTGCTCTGCCGTTTACGAAATAAGCGTTTTTCTTTGCATAATCGGCGAGGCAATCAACTATATCCACGGCTTTATCGGAAACGGGAAAAATTCTGTTTCCTCTTTCAACCTTAAGCAACACTCCACGGCTTTCGAAAAATTCAACCGTATCATTTGGCATAAAATTGTTGAATGCGCCATAAAGAAATCTACCGTTGCGAGGCACATTTGATATTAAAGTTTGAATATCTTTGCAGTTGTTGCTGACATTACATCTGCCCTTACCGGTAATCATAACTTTTCTGCCGGGGCGCTCGTTTCTTTCAAGCAAAATAACATTTGCTCCGCTTTCGCCGGCAGTGCCTGCAGCCATCATTCCGGCAGCTCCTGCACCTATTACGAGAAGGTCTGTTTTCATATTATTCATCCCCGTCTGTTCTGTAAATGTGATATTCATCCCACATTTTTTCAAGGGAATTAAGGTTTTCCTGAACCTCTTCCTGCCTTTTCCCTGCACCGGCTGCTATAAGAGCATTTACAAGGCTCAAAGGTGCTACAAGAGAATCCACGAAAGAAACCATGCTGCTTTGAGCCACAAGAAGATATGTGGCATATTTAGCTATGGGAGACATTTCACCGTCTGTTATTGAAACAATAGTTGCTCCCCTAGATTGTGCAAATTTAAGGGCTTTTACTGTTTGATTAGAATATCTTGGAAAACTGATTGCAATAACCAAATCATCGCTGCTTATACGAATCATTTGTTCAAACATTTCGCTTACTGCCGAAGTATCCACAAGAACAACATCATAGATTAAGCTCATATAAAATGAAGCAAAACTTGCTATTGATGCAGATGACCTAACACCGAGAATATATATCTTTTTGGCTTTGTTTATGGCATCAACCGCACCAACGAACGCCTCACGGGAAACGCTTTCTCTGGTTTTTTTAATCATTTCTATATCGGCGGTAAAAGCTCGTTCAATAAAATCTTCGCCGTCAAAATTGTTTGCGGCTTCCATTCGCTGAACGCTGGTAAGTCTGCTTTTTACTGTTTCCTGTAAATTTTTTTGAAACTCGGGGTAACCGTCAAATCCTATATATGATGCAAACCTGACCACCGTGGATTCACTGACTCCCGTTGCTTCGCCGAGGGCGGAAGCAGTCATAAAAGAAGCCTTTTCGTAATTGGAATTTATATAATCTGCAATACGCTTTTGGCCCTTTGACATTGAGCTGTAATATACATCGATTTTATCTTTTATATTGTTAGTCAAGCTTTCACCCCCTAAGGACACATAGGTTAGTTTACAACAATTACAGTGTGATTGCAAGATTTTATTCATAAAATGCAAGATTTCTTTCATTTTTTATAATTGACTGTTTATAAAAATGAATATATAATGTTACAAAACGTGCATTGGAGGTACAAAATGAAAAACGCTTCACTTCTTTATTACACAGCCCCTGCTAAGGTATGGACTCAAGCACTTCCTCTTGGCAACGGCACTCTCGGTGCCATGATTTTCGGTGGCACTAAAAAGGAAACTCTTGCATTAAACCATGACGAATTATGGACAGGCAGGCCTAAAAATACATTAAGAGAGGGTGCTCCCGAATCCTTTGAAAGAGCAAGAAAGCTTGCACTTGAAGGAAAGCTTAAAGAGGTGCAGGAAGAAATTGAAACTAATTTTGGAAGCACTTGGAGCCAAGCTTATTTGCCACTCGGCAATCTTAAATTCGATTTTAACATAAAAGGCAGAGTTAAAAATTACATTAGAAATCTTAACTTGGATAACGCCGTTGCACAGGTTAAATTTACTTGCAACGACATTGAATACAGCAGAGAATATTTTGCATCATATCCAAATAAAGTTATAGGTATATCTTTAAAATCTTCTGCTCCCTCCGATTTTTCAATGAGCTTTGATTCACTGCTCAGAACCACCTCCTTTGCAGAAGGCAATATTCTTTGGCTGGATGGAGAATGCCCCGGCGAAAATGTTATTAACAACGAAAACGGCCGTAAAACATACTTTGATGAGCCTGAAAACAAGGGTATTTTCTTCAGAAGCGGTGCAAAAGTTATTTCAAACGGCAAGGTTGAGGCAAATGGCGATAAGATAATCGTTACCGGTGCCACAGAATCCACTGTATTTTTCACCTGCGTTACAAGCTTTAACGGCTATGACAAGCATCCGTATCTTGAAGGCAAAGAATATAAAGAGCCTTGCGTAAAAATTCTTGAAAATGCAGAAGATTACTCAAAAATAAAAGAAACAGCCATTGCAGATTATCAGGCAATATACGGCAGAGTGTCTCTTGACATAGCCGGCGAAAGCCGTGATTTACCCACAGATAAAAGACTTACCGCTTTTAAACGTTCTAAAAAAGATGTAGGTCTTATTGTACTCGTCTACAATTTCGGCAGATACTTAGCCATAGCGTCTTCTCGCCCCGGTTCACAGCCTTCAAACCTTCAAGGCATTTGGAATGACAAATATGATGCCCCTTGGAATGCAAACTATACCGTAAATATCAATACGGAAATGAACTATTGGCCTGTTCTTATGACAAATATGGCAGAGGTTAATGAGCCTCTTATCAAGATGATTTCCGAGCTGAGCCATACCGGTGCGGTTGCCGCAAAGGGAATGTACAATGCCGAAGGCTGGTGCTCACACCACAATGTTGACATTTGGAGGCTTGCCACACCTGTAAGCGGTCATGCAAGCTGGGCATTTTGGCACGGTTCTTCAGGCTGGTTCTGCAGGCACCTTTTTGACCATTATGAATACACAAACGATGTGGAATTTTTGAGAAATACTGCCTATCCGCTTATGAAAGGTGCAGCAAAATTCTACTTAAGTATAATGACCGAGCAAAACGGTGAAAAATTCATTTGCCCCGGTACATCACCTGAAAATGAATTCAAATATAAGGGTGAGGATTTGAGAATAGCCAAATACTCCACAATGAGTATGAGCATCGCAAAAGAACTTTTCACAAATCTCATTAAAGCCACTGAAATTTTAGATACAGACAAAGATTTTGCCGAAGAGCTTAAGCAAACGCTTTCAAAAATGAGCGAGTTCAAAATCGGTTCTGACGGTCAGCTTCTTGAATATGATGATGATTATGAAGAAGTTTGGATGAACCATAGGCACTGCTCTCATCTTTACGCTTTGCATCCTGCAAATCTTATTACAGTTGATGGCACTCCGGAACTTGCAAAAGCCTGCAAACGTACTCTTGAAAGAAGAGGCGATGACGGCACGGGCTGGTCTCTCGGCTGGAAAATCAATTTCTGGGCAAGGCTCTTTGACGGAAACCATGCATTAAAGCTTATTGAAATGCAATTAAGGCCCGTTAAGAGTGAGGGAGTACAGTATTCAAAAGGCGGCGGAACCTATGAAAATCTTTTTGATGCCCATCCCCCATTCCAAATTGACGGCAACTTCGGGTATGTAAGCGGTATCACCGAGATGCTTTTGCAAAGCCGAGACGGAAGAATTTATCTTTTGCCCGCTCTGCCCGACAGTTGGAAAGATGGCAGTATAAAAGGTCTTAAAGCTAAAGGTAATATTACTGTTGATATTGAGTGGCAAGACGGCAAAGTCAGCGATTATAGGCTTTATGGCAAAGGTAAAGTAACCGTTATAGCAAACGGTATTGAAACAGAAGTTAAAATGTAAAATTCAATAAAGCAAAGACTGCAATCACAGGTTTAATTTCTTGTATGATTGCAGTCTTTTTATTAGGTTAAGCTAATTTATTTTATTATTTCAAAACCGGGAGCATAACATTCAATGAAAGCGCCTTCGAAAGCTAAATCTGCGGTAAAGTCATCATTTCCAGAGGCTTCTTCGAGCCTTGCTACTGCCGTTTCAGAAACTTCATCCATCTCTGTCTCACCGTTAAGCAAATCAAAAGCAGTGTAAAGAGCTCCGGTTTCAAGAACATTTATGAGAGAATAAGTATAAATTGAAAATCTACCGATGTTTTCTTCATCTGATTCAACTGCAGATTTCAAAGCCTTCACATAACTGTCCAAATCGGAATATTCTGTATCATAGACCTCTCCTATACCATTATAGGCCGTAGGAAATGATGGGCAAATATAGATAAGGCCCTTTTCTTTTGCATAATTCACTATTGGCTTTTGAGCGAGGCTGTCTGTGGAGAATATTGCCACATTTTTACCCATGACCTCGCCGCGTTCATATAAATAGTTAAGAGTAGCTCTTACATTTTCCTCTGCAGTTGATGCTGTTTCCGAATTTGTATCTTCAATATCTCTATAAATATAGTTTATTTCTTCGCTTTCACACTCTGTCTCAAAATATGATGTAAGTTGAGCATAGAGAGGATTGCTGCTTATATGACGGGAGAAAGAAAGAAAAACGAAGTTCTCTGCTCCCTGTTCTTTCGCCTCAGCAATTATGTCTGCAGAATATTTTTTCCAATTTGCCGCAAGAACAAGGTTTGCTGTAGAACATATTTCAGATATATTGGATTCCGGTTCAATAGCAACAGTAATAATATCCGGGTTAACGGCATTTACACTTTGAATTGCATTATAAGTAAACTGTGTTGCCCTTGCATATATAATTGCGCCTACATTTTCATCCTCTGCCACTTCCTGTGAAAGCGTAACTATTTCAGGACTACCTACAACCAATACGCGGCTGTCTGCATACTCCTTAACAACAACAGTATTCGGATATTTTTTCTCAAGAGCCTTAGCTGCTCTGTAATCTTCAGGATACTGGCTTTCCGGAGCAACCATTATAACAACTTTTTTTGTAGGCTCGGTTGCAGTCTCAAGAGTTTCATTTGCGGTTTTATTATCATCCTTTTCATCGGCGCCGCAAGAGGCAAAGCAAAGTACCATTGTGACAGAAAGAATAATACACAGTATTTTTTTTAACATATAATCACCTCAAAAGGTCAGCTTTGAATTTATATCCTTTAAGGTTTCTTCGTGAATTTTAAGTACCTTACGATCATAAGTATATATACCGTTAAGTTCATTTTCTACGTCACTTACTTGGGTATAAACAGTTGCGCAAAGGCCTCTTTTAATTAGCGGAATAACTTGCTTTTCATGAAGGGCAGCATAATGCTTTGAGAGTGAATCTTTATCTTTAAATTTAAGATAAAGTCCAAAAGCTTTATCTTCACTCCATCTGTGGCTTTCAACGGAATTTTGATATCCGCCAAATTCACTTAAAACAATCGGTCTATCTGCCGTTCTACGAGAAGTGGGAGCATGAACAGGAAAAACATATTTGTGAATACTTTTAAAATCAGGACCATGTTGGTCATGCCACCCACTTGCGTGGTCAACAAATCTTGAAGGATCATAAGATTTAATACATTCACCTATTCTTTTTGCATCAAACTGTCCCCAGCCTTCATTAAACGGTACCCAGCAGCAAATTGAAACAGAATTATAAAGATTATCAATCATGCCGTGAAGCTCTTCTTCAAACTCTTTACGCCACTCAGGCTTATCACGATTAAAAGCTTTATATTGATTATCTTTTACATGAACGTTTATATTTGGAAGGCCACCTGCATAAATTAAATTAAGAGGCTTTCCGCCGCTCATCATATCCTGCCAAACAAGCATACCGAGCCTATCACAATGATAATACCATCTCAGGGGTTCTTCTTTAATGTGCTTTCTGAGCATATTAAATCCAAGCCTTTTCATTTCGGAAATATCAAAAATCATTGCCTCATCAGTAGGAGCAGTAAGTCCGCTTTCGGGCCAATAGCCTTGGTCAAGAAGCCCTCTTTGAAAATACGGTTTATTGTTAAGAGCAAGGCGTGAATATCCGTTCTCATCTTTCATAATGGAGAATTTTCTCATACCAAAATATGAAGAAACCTCATCACTTTCGCCGAGGGTTAATTTAATGGTATAGAGAAATGGGTTTTCAGGGCTCCAAAGCTTTGCATCCGGAACGGGAATTTCATCGTCGATTTTTATTTCACCGTTAAATATAATGTTATCTTTGTCATAAACAGTAGCATTCAGCTTTCCGGAGCCGATAACATTGGATTTGATTTTTATTACGTCTTTGTCTATATCCGGCACAAGTCGAATAGAGTCAATATGATTTTCACTAACGGGTTCAAGCCATACGGTTTGCCAAATGCCTGATGTGGCAGTATACCAAAATCCCACAGGCTTAAGGAATTGCTTTCCCCTCTGCTGATAGCCATCATCTGTTGGATCATAAACCTTAACGACAAGTTCATTTTCTCCGTCAATCAAATAATCTGTGATGTCATAAGTAAACGGATTATATCCACCCCTATGAGTGCCTATTTCCTTGCCGTTTATAAAAGTTGTACTTTCCCAATCAACAGATGTGAAATGGAGAAGCACCCTTTTGCCTTTAAAATCATCACCCAAATTAAATATTCTGCGATACCAAAGTCTTTGAGAAGGAAGAAGAGGTTTTTGAACCCCGGAAAGTTCTGTTTCAACTGAAAAAGGAACAGTAATCTTTCCATCATATTCTTTCGGCATTGATGCATTGGCATCTGTTATGGCATAATCATATTGGCCGTTAAGGCAAAGCCATGTTTTTCTTTCGAATTGAGGGCGTGGATATTCGCTAAGCGGGCAAGATTTATTGACTTTATCTGTCCATATTGTATTAAGTTTATTCATACCGTTTTTCTCCTCTTATGTGCATTAATACCTGATAACCGATAAGACTATAAGCAAGGTGCCTAATATTACCGTCAACCGGTTACTTAACTTCGTGAAGTTCCGTTAGGCGATAGCCGTCGTTTACTTTTTCATTTATATGAACGAAAGTAAACTCATCGATTTCTTTATGTTTATCACAAGTAAATCTGAATTCAACGGTATAACTATCCTCCGACTTTTCTTCAAGCTCTATTTCGCCGTCAGTATTAAGAACCCATTTTCTGCCGGTTTTTACGTTTTCTTCATTTGACATATCATAGCAAAACTTACCATCTACATCTGCGTAAATCGGATAATCAGAAAGTATTTTTTGAGCAACTTCATCCGTATAGGTGCCATAAAGAGCTTCAACAAGCTCATCGTATGATTTATATTTTGTATCCGTAACCGGTGCCCAAGTTTTACCGTCTTTTTCAAAAGTGTTTTCAGTATCTGCCTCAAGGTGTCCGAGTACAAACACATCATTATAAAATTCTTGATTAAGATTTACATAGTTGATAAAAATACTGAGCTGTGCCTCACTGATATAGCTATCCGGATTAAACTCACCATCTTTTTCTATGGTATTGCTTTCACATGCGCATAAAACAAAAGCCATAACCAGCGCAATCAAAAGTGCGCCCCATTTTTTCATAATTATACCTCCCGATAAATAAAATCCCCCACAATAACAACTGCAGGGGAAATACTATCAAATATTACTTTTAAAACCATTAAATGATTTTTATGCAGCTGTAATAATCACATAAATACTTTACTATAAAAAGGTAAAAAAATCAACATTGAAAATACTTGTCAGTGATTATCCTCAACTTCTTCATACTCTATATACTTCGGCTCTTCTTTTTTGCCTTGAATAAAGGATATTATTATCAAAGCAGTTCTGGATATTCCCGCAATTAAAAGTGCAATACCGCAAGCTCTAACCGCAAAAGTACCTATTTCAAAAGAATGAACCACAAACACTACACCCAAAATCAGATTAATTAATGCAACGCACAAACTAACCCACCATCTGCCATAGTTTGACCTTTTCATATCAACGGCAGTGCTCATGGAATTAAGGCCGGAAACAAAAACAAACGCACCTATTGCTTTAAGAACAAAATTCAAAAGCCACGAAGGATGAGCAACAAACAGCACGCCTATTATGAGTGCAATTATGCTGAAAACGAGTTTCAAGCCATCAGAAAAGGATCGAAGAGCATTAAGAACATAAGATATGATTCCCGCAATAGCAAAAGCAAGAAAAATTATACCCGTTACAGTGCTAAGCACCGTTAAAGATAAATTAGGCACAAAAGTCATAAATCCACCTGTAACGGCAAGCAGAGCGCAAAGCACAGCATAAATTATTTTCGTTTTTTTCATAATGTTATTTTCCTGCATTGAATCTAATAGCGTTATCAATCATTGTACCATTTAGGCCGGAAAGTATTCCGTATAATTGCTTTACAAGTTTGTTAACGTTCTCCTGCATGCCTTCATTAATCCACTTAATGATAAATCCGGTGATAATAAAGGTAATAGAATTTGCAATCATTTCCCTTTGCCCGATAGTAATTTTTTTACCTCTTGCCAGGGTTTTAACATCCTGCTCACAAATCATGAAAAGAGTTCTGTGAATATAATTTTCAAGATGCTCTGAACGCGAAGAATTGTATATGTGGTCAATAATTTCTCTATTGTCGCTAACCATATTAAAGAATCCCGAAATAGCATCTTCAATGGAGATATCCTTTGACAAGCTCTTATAGTAATATTCAACTTCGTGATCAAATGTCGCATCCATTAAATTATCGATGTCGCTGAAATAGTAATAAAATGTTTTTCTGTTGAGGCCGCACTCATCTGTAATATCTTTTACAATAATGTCTTCAAATTTTTTCTCCCTAAGCAAGCGCTCAAAAGCCTCAATAATTGTAACCTTTGTATTCTGTGACATAGTCACAAACACCTCCAATTCTATATTGGAAGTTATTATAACACAAATTTTCCTTGAAAATGTTAAATTTCTGTGATATGCTAAAAAAAGTTTTTAAACGGAGGGTTACTATGATTTCAAATTTAGTTGATACAAAGCTTTTAAGCATACTGGGAGTGATTATTTCTCCTTGTCTTTGTGCTATACTTATAAAAATTTTCAAAAACAAGCTTCCAAAAGATCAAGGCCGAGAATTTGCTGTTGACGGAAAAAAATCTGCAGGAAAAATCAGAGGCGTAGGTTTAATTTTTGTAATTTCTTTCATAATCTGCGCTTTGATTTTTGTTTCGGTAACCACTGAATACGCAATATACTATGTGCTGATTTTTCTCGGCATGCTCTCCGGCTATCTTGACGATCGCAGTGAAAAGCCTTGGGGTGAGTACAAAAAAGGAATAATCGATATTGTTATTTCCGTTGGTACTGCCGCTACATTCGTTTATTTTAACAATGATCTCTTGAGCATAAGCTTCTTCGGTCATTCTTTGGCTGTTCATCCCGTTGTTTACGGCGTGCTCGGCACAATTCTTGTTTGGATGATGATAAATGCGGTAAACTGCACAGATGGTATCGACGGTTTTTCAACCACGCTATCATCAGTTTCATTCGTTTCTCTTGCAGCAGTTATTTTGCTGAAAGACAGAGATGCCAATATGGCAAACCTTGTGGTAATTCTCATTTTTACTCTGTTTCCTTATCTTTGGAAAAATTCAGAACCCAGCACAATGCTTATGGGCGATGCAGGCTCAAGAGCTCTCGGACTATTTATGGCAATGCTTATAATGAAAACGGGAAATGCTCTGCTTGTAATTCCTCTTTGCTGTGTAATTTGCTTTGACGGTCTCATAGGTATTACCAAAATTTCTGTAAGAAGATTTTTAAGAATCAAGAACTTTCTTGAAGGCGTTCGTACTCCCCTTCATGACCATTTTAGAAAAAACAAAGGATGGTCTAACACCCAGGTTATTTACAGATTTTCAATGTTGCAAATTGTGATTTCTCTTATCACCATTCTTGTATTAAGCAAATAAAAAGATATCTTGCATATTATACTTAACTAAAAATCGGCCTCTCTTTTGAGAAGCCGATTTTATTTGGTTTTGTTCAATTATTCAACTGTAACGGTACCATCTTCATCAACAGTAATTTTCATTCCATCTTTAACATAATCAAGGAATTCTTTACCAAGCTTATCAACTGTTACCATCGGTGTATCGGTCCATACAGCAGAAAGAACCGCACCTGCAGCGGCAAGGGAATCAATAGGCTCTGCAAAAAGAAGGCAAGCAGGTGTTTTATCAAGCGCTTTTGCACAGTAAAGTACCATTCCGCCGGTGGTTGAGCCTATGGTTTGGGGAAGACAAAGAGCTTTATTGAGCATTGATTTGCCGTAAAGATCGGTATTGTTTTGGTCACCGCATTTAACCTCTTTATCCCCAAATTGAAGAGCATTTTGGAAAGAGGCAAGAGTGTTGAAACCACCGTGTGAAACAAGGGCTTCAGCTGAGCATTTTCCTGCAACTACAGGACGGCCTTTAAACTGTTTCATTTTACCATACCTCCCTTAGTTGTGATTATATTGAGAATTTCATCACTTGTGCAGTAACGAGCTGTTGTATATGTCCTAAGCTTGTTTGAATTTGTAATAACATTCTTCTTTTTGCAAAGAGGGTTATTCATATACATAAGTGGGCAAATATAACTTAAAACTATGCCTGTTTCTTTAAGCTTTGCAGCGTATGGTGTTTTGTTAAATTCTTCAATAACACCGGGTGCGGCTGTAAAAACAGTGGGAACGGAAACTTTGCTTAAGCCGTTCTTTTTAAGAGCCTTGGAAACATTATCGGTCCACTCTTTAACTTGTGCAAGTGAAAGATGAGGGCAGCCTACAAAGCAAAGCTTTGCAGGAGCTTCTTTCTTTTTCCACATAATAGGATAATTATTCTTAACTCTTTCAAGCTCAGCATCGTCAATAACATAAACTTTTGCATTTTCTGCAATAAGCTTTTCACCGAGTTCAACTGCTTCGGGAGTAAGGTTTTCAATGTGATAAAGTCCAACGGCACCGTTTGATGCGGTAGCAGCACCGAAATCTTTAAGGTATGCGCAAGCATCGTCATTAAGCTCTGTGCCAATCCATTTATCAAGTCCCTTAACAAAAGGCACATCTTCCATAACCTTCATACCGATTGCAGAGCCGAGAATCTGTGCTTCGGGCTTCTTTGTGGTTTTAACCTCAATAATCCATGTTGCTTTTCTGCCCTCGTCTGTAAGTAAGCCGAAATAAGGTACAAATCCTGCAATTGAGCCCATAAGTTCGATAATGCCGGAGTTTCTGTTGCAGCGAGCGCCAAGCACAGAGTTTGCATAAACTACAGCTGAGGATTCTGCCCATGAAAGAATATCACCCTTTTTAGGCTTGTTGCCTACCTCATCCATGTAGCAAGTGCAAGTATAGGAATTCTTGTCAATGAGGCCGAGCTTGTTAAGCTGTGCATCATAGCTATCCTGCATTGTGTACATAAATTTCTTGAAAACAATATTTTCAAGGAAATTTGCAGGAACATTTGGATCAAGAGGCTTAGGGTCAACGGTAAACTTTTGGCTTGAAACCGCACCGGCATCAATAAGCTGATCCATAAGGTCATAAACCGGTTTCATTACTTTAAGGCCGAAGCTTGTTACAAGGTGTCCTTTTTCACTTGTAACAGGGACCATCTTTTCGGCATCAAAAGCGTCGCCGTACATAACAAGGGTCTTCATAACCTTTGCAACTGTTTCGCCTTTGGAACCGTTGAGCAGCTCTACCTGCTCGGGGGTAAGGGTCATTTTGTAATCCATGGCTGTAACAATCCTTTCTGAATATAATATATAAATTTTATTTTTTACGCATATTTACGGGGAATTATATACTTTGAGAAGAGTGTGAATATAGGTATAAGTTCAAGTCTTCCCGCGAGCATATCAAAAGCAAGTATCATTTTTGAAAGATAGGAAAGAGAGCTGAAATTACCTGTGGGGCCTAACTCTCCGAAGGCAACGCCGACATTATTTATGCAAGTTACAACACCGGAAATGGATTCAATCATACCGTGGCCGTTAATCGAAACGCCGAAAATTGAAAGGCATATTACTATAAAGTATAGAGCAAGGTAACTTGTGATGCTTTTAACCATTTCTTCATCAACGGGTTTGCCTTCAAACTTAATTGTTTCCACACTTCTGGGAGAAAATGTTTTTCTGATGCTTCGAACACTACTCTTAAACAGAACAACAAGCCTTGAAACTTTAAGGCCACCACCTGTGGAGCCTGCGCAGGAGCCTATGAACATAAGCAACAACAATACCATTTTGGACATCGTGGGCCACAGGTCAAAGTTTGTGGAAGAAAATCCTGTAGTAGAAATAATTGAAGCAACTTGGAAATATGCATATCTCAGAGATTCACCGAATGGGTGGCTTGTGAATGTAAGCTCCAAAGTGATTACAAAAACAGAAGCTGTGATAATGCCCAAATACCAGCGAAGTTCCTCACTTTTAAGCACATGTTTTCCTTGCTTTATGAGAATCAAGTAATATAGGTTAAAGTTTACGCCGAAAAGAATCATAAATGTGGCGATAACCACCTCGGCGTAAGGGCTGTTATAGCTTGAAATACTGTTATTCATAACACAAAATCCACCGGTGCCGGCTGTAGAAAAAGCATTTGTGATACTGTCAAACCAAGGCATACCGCCTGCTCTTAACATTATGATAAGTACAAAAGTCATAACGCAATAAATACCGTAAAGTATTCTTGCAGATGCACGAAGCTTTGACACGAGCTTGCCAACCTGTGGGCCGGGAGATTCCGCTCTCAATATATGCATAGCGGAGCCCTCTGTTTTGGGGAGAATGGCAATAACAAATACAAGTATGCCCATACCACCTATAAAATGAGTGAAAGCTCTCCAAAAGAGCATACATCTCGGCAAAGATTCTATATCTGTCAATATAGTTGAGCCGGTGGTGGTAAATCCGGAAACAGTTTCAAAAAATGCATCAATAAAATTCGGTATTGATTTGCTTATAACAAAGGGCAATGCACCGAATATTGACATAAGAAGCCACACAAGAGCCACAATAAAATAGCCTTCTCTTGCGTAAATTTTATCGCGCTCCGATTTTAACCTTTTTAAAGGAAGACCGACTATGGCAAGTAAAGCCACAGTTGCAAGGAATGAGAGAATCATCTTCCAATCATCCTTGTAAATAATACCGATTATTATAGGCAAGCACATCATAGCTGCCTCAATAAGCAGTATAGAACCTACCTGATTAAATATCTTTTTATAATTCAATTCCGCTCACCTTAAATGAAAATATCGTGCAGGTCTTCAATTATCCTACCTGCTGTTACAACAATCACCGTATCTCCGCCCATCATAACATCATCGCCGCCGGGGAATATGATTTTACCGTTGCGAATGATGGAAACAACAAGAAGATTTGAGAATATGTGCAAATCTTTAAAAGGTATATTTTCGTAGCTTGCGTCATAAGGCACTGAAAATTCCAAAGCCTCAACTTTACCGCCAACCAATTTATAAAGGGTGTGCATTTGTGAATTGCCGGCAGAGTTTTGAAGTGCTCTAACATATCTTGTTACAAGAGAACCTGCAACAAGCTGAGGCGAAACAATCGTTTCAAGACCCATATCCGTAAGAATTGAGTAAGAATGTTTATTAACCTTTGTGATAACCTTTTTAACGCTCTTTGAATAAGCGTAAAGGGAAACAATTATATTCTCTTCATCAATTCCGGTGAGTGCAACAAGAGCATCTTGATTTTCAATGCAAAGTTCATCAAGCAAATCTTGATCTGTGCCGTCGCCGCATATAACAGTGACGTCTTCAAGGGCGTTTTTCAGCTTTTCACACTTTGTTTCGTCTGCATCTACAAGTTTAATATTGCGGCTTGTTTCCGAAAGAAGCTGAGCTAAATAAAATCCTACTCTGCCGCCGCCCACAATCATAACATTGTTAATTCTTTGCTTATAAACACCAATAGCTCTCATAAAGGATGTGAGCTGCGTTCTTGTACCGGTAAGGTTTATGGAGTCATCTTTCTTCAGCACAAAATCGCCGGAAGGAATCGTAACCTCACTGCCTCTTTGAACGGCACAAACGATAATTTTCTGCTTATATTTTTTTCTTATTTCATGAATGGGCATATCACAAAGAGGGTTATTCTCTCTAAGAACAATCCTTGCAATTTCAACCTTGCCTCTCGCAAAAGAATCAACGTTTGCAACAGAAGGAAAACGAATAATCCTTGCAATTTCATTTGCAGTTTCATACTCAGGGTTGATTATCATATTTATGCCGATTTTTTTCATTAAGAATGTGCCTTGGTCGGCATAGTCCGGGTTACGAACTCTTGCAATTGTATGCTCTGTACCTAAATTTTTAGCAAAAGTACAGCAAAGAATATTTAATTCATCGGAATCTGTACAGGCAATAATAAGCTTTGCTCTTTTTGCTCCTGCTTCAGTAAGAACATCTATTGATGAACCGCTGCCGCAAATTCCCATAACATCATAGGTATCAACTATATTTGTAACAACGGAGCTTTTAGTATCTATTGCAACTATATCGTGGCCTTCCTTAGCAAGCTGAGATATTAAAGTGCATCCCATTTTGCCGGCACCTACAACTATAATATACATAATTTAAGTTTCCTTTCAAATTTTGCTTCAGCTTTGTTTTTCAACTTTTTTCCATTCTTTAATAAGGAAAATCAAAGGAATAAATACAAGCACGGCAACTACTGCCCCGGCCATAAAAATGTGGGGAGGCGGAAGATTGACAATTTCGCCGTAATCGTTTGTATATGTTTTAATTGCAAATTTTTCCGTAACGGCGGAGCCGATAGCAGGGCCGATAATCATAGGAATCATAACGCAGAAAATCATTCTGATACCTTGGAATGAACCGGCTTTTCCTTCGGGGGTAAAGTCACGAATGGCTGCAGATAAAAGGATTGAAATAAGTCCATATCCTGCAAGGAATATAACGGCACAAATTGCAAATTTAACAAGTCCTTCTGCAAAATAGCAAGCTACAAGTCCGATAACAAGAAGAAGTATTGACGGAACAGCGAAATACGAACGGCCGTACTTATCCATAAGAGAGCCCATAATAATCGCACCGGCAATTACGGCTGCAATTACAAGCACAGCTACAATTGCAAGGGCAGGTGAAATATTGAGGTTTGCAAAATCAAGGCCGATTTGGTGCTGAACGTAAATAAACAAATATGGGAAAAACACTTGAATTGCCGTTGCATATATGCAGAAGCAGGCAAGCGAAAGGTAAAGACCTTTATTTGACTTTATGACTGTTGGCCTGAAACCGTAAATTAGCTCGCTGAAAAAGTGAGTTTCCTTCTTCTGACCATTAAGAGAATCTTTAACGGTAAAGAGTCCGATAATGCCGCATATTGTAACAAGTATGCCAAGGCCCGTAAAGCAGGCAGGATAGCCAAAGGAACTTGCAAGCACGCCGAAAGCAACAGTAACAATTACCATTGCAAGCACGGGTAAAGTAGCAAGCACGCCTTCAGTCCTTGCTCTGTTTTGGGGAACTGTAATATCGGTTATCCAAGCATTAAAAGCTGCATCGTTACTTGTGGAACCCATAAAGGTCATAACACAGTCCATAATAATTACGATCGAAACCGTTGCCGAAAGAGCAGCCACAGCATCAATGCCAAGTAGCTTGCCTACATTTTCGCGGGATATAAGAGCAAAAACCATAACAGTAAAGCCCCAAACTATATATCCACCGCAAATAAAAATTTTTCTTTTGTTGATTTTATCACTCAGTGTGCCCATTATAAGAGTTGTAAGCACAGCAACGACCGAGGAAGCGGCAACCATGTTTGAAATATCTTTTGAATCGCCGCCGATTACGTTAAAAAGAAAAGTGTTGAAATAATTGTTTTCCACCGCCCAAGCAACCTGACCGATGAATCCGAAAAGGACTATATTAAACATAGTCAGCTTTCCGAGTTTAGCTTTGTTTTCCATATTTTCCTCTCCCAATTTAATTTTTAAATTATTTGTGTTACAGAAACATTAAGGCGATGATTTCAATAGTGCAAGTGCTTTTGTACAGTAAAACCGGAGTGCTGAATTTTATTAGGAATAAAATTTCAGCACATTCCCCCACCTTAATTTTGATTTTCAATTCTTACCTCACATTATAATGTATTTTTTTGCAGTGTCAACAAAAATGTTGTTTATTTTGCCCATATATGATAATATTTCATCGTAAAAATATGTTAGAGTGTATGAAAAAGGAGAAAAACAGTTGCCGAGAGTAATAAATTATGAAATATCGGAATGCGATAACGAAATTAAAATATCCACATTTTTGAAATACAAAAAAGGCTTTTCTTCAAGACTTATAACAAAACTTAAAACAACAGAAAACGGGATTTTACTTAACGGTAAATTTGCAAGAACCGTTGATTTGATCAAAACCGGAGATATTCTCACGGTTACAGTACCAAGCGGCAATTCTCAAATTGAGCCTATTCTTTCAGAGCTTGATGTTATATATGAAGACGATGATATTCTTGTTATAAATAAATCTCCTTACTTAGCTATGCATCCATCTCACAACCATCAAGGAGATACCCTTGCAAATGCCGTGGCAGCTCATCTTGAAAAAGAGGGCAAAGCCTGCACATTCAGAGCTGTAGGTAGGCTTGATAAAGGCACTTCCGGCCTTGTGGTATGTGCATTAAATTCTCTTGCCGCATGCAAATTATCGGGAAAAATAAAGAAGGAGTATTATGCCATTGTGAAAGGAAATCTTGAAGGCAATGGAACGGTGGATGTACCCATTTACAGACCGGATCCAATGAAAACACTGAGAGCTTGTTCCTATGAGCTTGGCAAAGAAAATGCTGTAACTCACTGGACAGCTCTTGAAAATTACAACGATGCAACATTGGTCAAATTAAATCTTGAAACAGGCCGTACTCATCAAATCAGAGTGCATATGGCATATATTGGTCACCCTCTTGCCGGAGATAGTTTTTACGGAGATTTTTACCCGGAATTCAATCATCAGCTTTTGCACTGCGGCAAATGTGAATTTATACATCCGGTAACAAATAAAAAAGTTGCTTTTACCGCAAACCCACCCGAAGAATTTGATTTTTTCAAAAACATATAAGTGTTTAAATATAAATCATGCATATTTCCCTTAAAATGTTGACTTTTTTATCCAATAATAGTAAATTTTATTGTGAAGTTTTATGCACTGACGGAGGCAAACAAATTGAGCTATGATAATTTAATTGAAATTTCAAGATATGCTTTGCCCATACTTGCCGTTATTGTGCTTGGGCTTTGCCTTGCTGCGCTTTTGAGAAGACGGCCTCAATATTTGGGCGAGGTTCAAATAATCAACACGGCAACCGGAGATTCTTTTCCCCTTACAAGCCGTGAAACATCCCTCGGTAGGCACAAAAATTGTGACATCATATTAAATTATCCCACTGTCTCGAGGCAACATGCAGTTATAATCTGTGGTAAAGACGGCTGGTATATTAAGGGAATAAACAATTCCGACTCCAAAGTGTTTATAAACGGTAAACCAATCGAAAAAAGGCAAATGATTAAAACCGGTGACAAAATCAGACTTGGAGAGGTCACACTTATATTTGACAACAGAATAGATTAATGGGAGGAAGCACCTTGGCACGAAAAAGAATAAAAAATAAACTGGCGGTACCCGCCGGAATAATAACGGTAATATTGGCAATAGTAGGGCTTGTAACCGTAATACACCTTACTGTGAATTTTGTTGAAAATCAAAAAGAAAAATCAATAAAAAAAGCAAACTACGAGGCATTTCTTAAGCCCATAGTAATGTTTGACCCGGACCCGTTTGACGATCTGACAAAAGCAGATCAATCACAGCTTCTTTATGCGGCTGTTTGGAATTTATTGCTTGATGAAGAAGGAATGAGCAAATACTCTTATTCTCAGGGTGAAACCTTCGGTATTCAAGTTCCTCAAGCTGATATCGAGGCAAGTTTCGCTACTCTTTTCGGTAATGAAATTGATGTAACAGCTCTCCATAACACCGTTGATATGAGCAGTTATGATATTACATACGATTCAGCTCTTCAAAGCTATATTTTACCCATTACGGGCGTTGATTCCGTATATTCTCCGAAAGTTTACAACATAGATAAACAAGGCAGCAGCTATGTGCTTACGGTCGGTTACATAGGTACAAAAGCATGGGCTGATATTGATGACGGCAATTATACTGCACCGGAACCGGATAAATACATGATGATAACTTTAAGAGAACAAAGAGACGGCAGCGGTATGTATGTTTCTTCCATTCAGGAAACAGACGGTCAAGAATATGTGACCAAATCCTCCGGCGAAGAAGAATATATTGACGAAGAAACAGAAGTTCAAACCGAAGCGGAAACAACTGTTACGGAAGCCGTTTCGGAAACTCAACCGCAATTTGAAACCGTTACCGATGAGAACGGTGAAGTTGTAACAGACGAAAACGGCGAAACAGTAACTCAAGAAGTTACCGTCGAAAGCACCATTGATACAAGCACTAACGAATCGGAAAGTTCAACAGAAGAACAAACCGATTGAGGAAAACAAAATGACATCATTTGAAAAATATTCAAAGGCTCTTGAATTTGATAAAGTTCTTGAAAAGCTGGCAGAATACGCAAGCTGTGCCGATGCAAAAGAGCAAATATTAAATTTAAAGCCCGAAACAGATATAAATCTTGCAAAAGCATTACTTAATCAAACGGTAGACGCACACATGCTCCTTGCAAGATTCGGCGGCCCATCATTCGGCGGAATAAAAAATGTAAATAACTCCCTTGCAAGAGCTGCCGCAGGCAGTGTACTTAATACAAGAGAGCTTCTTGACATCGGAGAAGTTTTAAGAGTAATTCGCTCACTCACTCAGTGGAGAAACACAAATTCCGGTGTATCAAGCGTACTTGACACATTTTTTAATGCCCTGCAACCGAACAAATTTCTTGAAAGTGCTATTTTTACCGCAATTATTGCAGAAAACGAATTTGCGGATAACGCTTCCCCCGCTCTTGCGGAAATCAGAAGAAAGATTCGCATTCAGGAAAGCAAAGTTCGTGACCAGCTTGACAAATTAACCCGTTCTCAAAATTTTTCCAAATACTTGCAGGAAAATATAGTAACCCAAAGAAACGGTAGATTTGTTGTGCCTGTTAAGGCTGAAAACAGAGCAAATGTGCCGGGCCTTGTGCATGATACCTCCGCAAGCGGTGCAACGGTATTTGTTGAGCCTATGAGTGTAGTTGAGGCAAATAATGAAATCAGAGTTCTTCAATCCAAAGAAAAAGAAGAAATTGAAAGAATTTTATATGAACTGTCATCAACTGCCGGCGATTATGCGGAAAGTATTAAAAACAGTTACGCATGTGCGGTTGAAATAAATGTTATTTTTGCAAAAGCACAGTATGCCTACACTATTAAAGGCAGCCCTGCGATTCTTAACGATAAGGGCGTAATTTCATTAAGAGGAGCAAGGCATCCACTTATAGATTCTAAAAAAGTTGTTCCGGTGGATATTTCCCTTGGAAAAGATTTTGATACTCTTGTAATTACAGGCCCTAACACCGGCGGTAAAACCGTATCAATTAAAACTCTCGGACTTTTATCCATGATGGCAATGTGCGGCTTGATGATTCCCGCAAATGACAGAAGCGAAATTTCCGTTTTTGATGAAATTCTTGCAGATATAGGTGATGAACAAAGCATTGAGCAATCTCTTTCAACTTTTTCGGCTCATATGACAAACATTGTTCATATTATGAAAATAGTCAATGATAAAAGCCTTGTACTTATTGATGAATTAGGTTCAGGCACAGACCCTGTAGAAGGTGCTGCCCTTGCAATGGCTGTTTTAGAGCAATTAAGCAAGCAGGGAGCTAAAATAGCGGCAACCACTCACTACGCAGAGTTAAAAGCCTATGCGTTGGAAACACCCGGAGTTGAAAACGGCTGCTGTGAATTTGATGTTGCAACTCTCAGACCAACTTACAGATTACTTATCGGTGTACCCGGTAAATCAAACGCCCTTTCAATAAGTGAAAAATTGGGACTTAACCCCGATGTAATAGCAAGAGCAAAAGATTTGGTTTCTTCCGAAAATAAAGAGTTTGAAAACGTGGTTGACAAATTAGAAGAAACCAGAAAGAAAATGGAAAATGAATATGATGCTGCTCGTGTTTTATCCGAAAAGGCCGCAAAAGAAAAAGAAGAAGCCGAAAAGCAGAAAAAAGAAATTGCTTTGATCCGTGAGCAGGAAATGGAAAAAGCAAAAGGTCAGGCATTGAAAGTAGTGGAGCAAGCAAAGCGAGAGGCTTATGCTCTTTTGCAAGAGCTTGATAAGCTAAAGAAAGAGCAAAAGAAAACAAAAGATGCCGCTGAGCTTGCAAGACGGGCAAAGGCCACTGTAAGAAAAGGTATCAGTGCAATCGACTCTGCCGCAGACCCCATTACCGAGGTTGATGATGACGAAGATTATGTACTTCCGAGACCTCTTGTCGCAGGTGATAACGTAATTATCAGAGATTTAGGCAAAACGGCAAAAGTTATTTCCCCTGCGGATAAAAGCGGTAATGTTGAAGTGCTTGCCGGTTCAATCAGAACGAGGGTTAAAGAATCAAATTTAAAACTTACATCAGCACCGAAGCAAGAGAAGAAATTAAAATCATCACCGAAACTTCAAGGAGAAAGCAGGCTCACAATGGAGGCTAATACTCGCATTGACCTAAGAGGAATGACCGTTGATGATTGCTTAATTGAGCTTGACAGATTTATTGATAAAAGCCTTAGGACAGGATTAAAAGAATTCACTATAGTTCACGGCAAAGGAACGGGAGCTTTAAGATCTGCGGTAACAAGATATTTAAAATCCTCCCCTTATGTTGAATCTTCAAGGCTCGGAGTTTACGGCGAAGGTGAAGACGGTGTTACCATTGTTGTTTTGAAATAAAATCAGAAAAAGCTATAAAATCCGTGATTTTTTCCTTGACATTGAGGCAAGTTTATAGTATAATCAGCACCTGTAAAGTTTTAATGCTTTACAGGTTGTCTTTTTTTGAAACAATAACCAACAGAAAGGAGAGTTAAATAATGGCAAAAAATTATGAAATGGCTGTTTTGCTTGATTTTTACGGTGAAATGCTCACTGAAAAACAGCGTTCGTTTATTGAATACTATTATAATGACGATCTCTCTCTTTCTGAAATAGCCGAAAACGAAGGCATCACCCGTCAAGGTGTGAGAGACGCCATAAAAAGAGCCGAAGCGCAAATGATTGATATGGAAGAAAGACTCGGTATGGCAAGGCGCTTTTCGGAGCTGAACGAAGGCTTGAAAAATATTATAGAGTATTCTAATAAAATAACTGAATACAACCTTCACCACGGGCTTTCAAAAGAAATAAATGACATGAGCCTCAATATTAAATCAACGGCCATGACAATGCTTGAAAGCTGAAAATAAGAGATTTACATAAAAGAGAGGTGAATAAGCTTGGCATTTGACGGTCTTTCAGACAGACTTGAAGCTACCTTCAAAAACTTAAGAAGCAAGGGCAGCCTAACAGAGGCGGATGTTCGCTCCGCAATGAGAGAGGTGCGTATGGCACTTCTTGAAGCTGATGTAAACTATAAGGTTGCCAAGGATTTCACCAACACGGTTACCGAAAAAGCTATAGGTGAAAAGGTAATGGAAAGCCTTACCCCTTCACAGATGGTTATAAAAATAGTGCACGAAGAGCTTGTTAATCTTATGGGCGGCACAAATGCGAAGCTTGCCTATGCAGTTCATCCGCCTACAATAGTTCTTATGTGTGGCCTTCAAGGTTCAGGTAAAACCACTCACTGTGCAAAACTTGCCTTGAAGTTAAAAAAAGAAAATCACCGTCCCCTTCTTGTTGCCTGCGATGTTTACAGACCTGCTGCAATTAAGCAGTTGCAGGTTGTAGGTGAGCAAGCCGGTGTGCCCGTTTTTGAAATGGGTCAAGGTAACCCTGTTGAAATATCCAAAGCAGCTGTTGCCGAAGCAAAACTCAAAGGTTATGACTATGTTATCATAGATACCGCAGGCCGACTTCATGTAGATGAAGAGCTTATGAACGAGCTTAAAAACATTAAAGCGGAAGTTAAGCCTCATGAAATACTCCTTGTTGTTGACGCTATGACAGGTCAGGATGCCGTTAATGTGGCAACATCCTTTGATGAATCCCTTGGCATTGACGGGCTTATCCTTACAAAACTTGACGGCGACACAAGAGGTGGTGCGGCACTTTCCGCAAGAGCCGTTACCGGTAAGCCTATCAAATTCATAGGCACAGGTGAAAAGCTTGAAAATCTTGATGTTTTCCACCCGGACAGAATGGCAAACAGAATTCTCGGCATGGGCGATGTGCTTTCTCTTATAGAAAAAGCAGAGCAAACCCTTGATATGAAAAAGGCGGAAGAACTTGAGAAAAAACTTATGCAAAATAAGTTTGACCTTAACGATTTGCTTGACCAATTTCGTTCTATCAAAAAGATGGGCTCAATTCAAGATATGCTTGAGCTTATCCCCGGTGTCGGCAAAAAAGCAAAAGATATAGATGTTGACGAAAGGCAGTTTGACCGCTTGCAGGCAATAATTCTTTCAATGACACCGAAAGAAAGAGCTCATCCGGATATCATCAATCCTTCACGAAAAAAGAGAATTGCAGCAGGATGCGGGCAAACTATAGAAGATGTCAACAAGCTGTTAAGTCAATACAAACAGATGCAAAAAATGTTTAAGCAATTAAACGGCAAATCGGGTAAACGCCACAGGAAGCAAAGAATGAGGCTTCCGAAAGGCTTTGACCCATCACAATTTGGGATGTAATACAGCAAAAGCTGGTGCATTTATAAATAATTAAGATTCAATATTTGGAGGAATTTTATCATGGCAGTAAAAATCAGACTTCGCCGCATGGGCGCAAAGAAAAACCCTTTCTATCGTATCGTAGTAGCAGATTCAAGATATCCTCGTGACGGTAGATTCATCGAAGAAATCGGCACTTACAATCCCCTTAACAAACCTTCAGAGGTTAAGGTAGATGCAGACAAGGCTAAGCAGTGGCTCGCAAACGGCGCTCAGCCCACAGATACTGTTAAGGCTCTTCTTAAGAAGGAAGGTATCCTTTAATGGAAAAATTACTTGTCAGCATAGCTCAGGGCCTTGTTGAGGCTCCCGATGCTGTTAAAGTAACAGTAGAGGAAGGCGAAAACGCCACAATTTATCATCTTCACGTAGCAGAAGATGATATGGGCAGAGTAATCGGCAAGCAAGGCAGAATTGCCAAAGCTATCCGCACGGTTATGAGAGCTGCCGCAATACGTCAAAACACAAGGGTTGTAGTTGAAATTGATTAAAGATTATCTTGAAATCGGCGAAATAGTGGGCACACATTCAATCCATGGAGAGGTACGCCTTAATCCATGGTGCGATTCCCCGGATTTCGTTAAAAAATTCAAAACTCTTTATTTTGACAACGAAGGTAAAAATGCCGTTGCCGTTAAAAGTGTAAGGCCTCATGGCAATGTTGTTTTGCTGAAACTTGAGGGCACCGATACAGTTGAGCAGGCACAAAAAATGCGTGGAAAAGTTCTTTGGATGCGTAGAAAAGACACCAAGCTCCCAAAAGGCAGTTACTTTATTGCTGAGCTTATAGGCTGTAAAGTTTATGACGCGGACAATAAAGAAATTTGCTACGGTGAACTCACAGATGTAAGTGAAACAGGTGCCAATGACGTTTGGCACATTACAAACAGCAAAGGCGAATACCTTATTCCAGCCATTCCCGATGTTGTTATTGATACTGATGTTGAAAACAACAACATTCTCATAAAGCCACTGAAAGGTATATTTGACGATGAGGATTGATATTTTAACCCTGTTTCCCGAAATGTGCCTCAGTGTTCTTTCTGAAAGCATAATAGGACGAGCAAGAGAAAACGGATTTGTTGAAATCAACTGCCGAAATATTAGAGATTACACTCTTGATAAGCATAACAGAGTGGATGACTCCCCTTACGGTGGAGGAACAGGTATGATTATGCAAACTCAGCCTATTTATGATTGCTTTCAGTCTTTATGTGATGAAATCGGCACAAGGCCGCACCTTATATATATGTCTCCGCAAGGCAAGACTTTAACTCAAGAAAAGGTTAAAGAACTTGCAAAAATGGATAATTTTGCCATTCTTTGCGGTCACTATGAGGGCGTGGATGAAAGAATAATAGAGGAAATTGTAGATGAAGAAATCTCCATTGGAGATTATGTTATTACCGGTGGCGAATTGCCCGCCTTAATTCTTGCTGATGCAGTTTCCCGTATGCTTCCCGGAGTGCTTGCAAACGAAGACGCATACACACTTGAAAGTCACTATTCAGGGCTACTTGAATATCCTCAATACACTCGCCCTTATGAGTGGCACGGGATGACTGTGCCTGATGTGCTTACATCCGGCCATCATGCTAATATTCAAAAATGGCAAAGGGAACAAAGCCTTAAAAAGACATTTGAAAGGCGCCCGGATTTACTGAAAAACGCTGAGCTTTCAGAAAAGGATAAAGCGTTTTTGGAAAGCATTAAATAAATATGTAAAAACACTTGCATTTTGCTCTTTTCTATGGTAAAATGCACTCTGTTATGATAGGTTTTACTGAAAGAGGTGAACACAAATGAAGGAAGGAATCCATCCTAATTACCATCAGACACAGGTTCGTTGTGCTTGTGGTGAAGTTATTGAAACCGGTTCTACAAAAGACAATATGAAAGTTGATATTTGCTCAAAATGTCATCCTTTCTTTACCGGCAAACAGAAGCTCGTTGATACAGGCGGACGTGTTGATCGTTTCAACAAGCGTTTCGGTCTTAACAACAAATAAGAGAAGCAAATCAGCGGTGCATTTATTGCACCGCTTTGCTTTTATGTGGAGATTTATGGATAATTGCTATAAAACAATAAAAAAAGAAGCTCATGCGGAATATATAATAAAAAAATCCAGATTTATAGGCCACATTAAACCTGTTACCACTCAAGAGGAAGCCCTTGCTTTTATTGGGGAAACATCTAAAAAATATTGGGATGCAACGCATAACGTTTATGCTTATATTCTGCGAAATGGCGGAATAAAGCGTTTTTCAGACGATGGCGAGCCTCAGGGAACTGCAGGTATTCCGGCTCTCGATGTGCTTGAAAAAAGCGGGGTTACAGACTGTGTTGTGGTTGTTACAAGATATTTTGGGGGCATAATGCTCGGCGCAGGCGGCCTTGTAAGAGCTTATTCACACTCTGCCTCATTGGCCGTAAATACAGCGGAGCCTATTACAATGTCTCTTTGTGCAAGGTTAAAAATTAAATGTGATTATAATTTTTACGGCAAGCTTGCCTCCCTTATTCCCGAAAACGGCGGAATAATTGAGGACACAGTTTATGAGGAAAATGTAACAGTTATTTTTAGACTTCCTTGCTCACAGGTTGATTTATTTAATGCTAAACTTATTGATTGTTCAAACGGCAAATACTCCACCGAAATAACAGATGAGTTTTTTGCTGAAATTAATTAAATTATTATCATGCAATTTACTTTTTCAATTATAAGTAAAGCTCAATAATTTATATAGAATTAATCCCGGCAGCATACCATTGTTCATTGCTGCCGGGATATTTTTATTCTTATTATTGCATATTTCAGTGTTCAATTTATGTTACACACATAAAAGGAAGAAAGCAAAATTAATATTCTTTTTTTGCATCAAAGCACTGTAAACAATTAAACGCCTGTTTTTTGACCAACAGTTAAAACAATTTGCGTAGATGTTGAAACTGTAGGAAGAAGAGTGCTTGAAGGGCTTTGAGATATTACTTTACCGTTATCAGAGGAACTTATGCCATCGGATACATAATTTATTTTTATGTTGTTGAATCCTGCTGAAATAAGTGTTGCTTTTGCATCTTCCATATTTTTTCCGGTAACATCCGGAAGTGCTTTGGCGACTCCGGACGATGAGGAATTTGCGTAGTTGGTATTACTAACAGTCGGGTTAGAAGCAGAGAAGTCAACGGTACATGTATAATATTCTTTACTGTCAATATATACCTTTACACTTGTATTGGCCTCTGAACCTGTAACACTGAATGTATAATCACTACCGTCCATTATAAGGCTCTTACTGATTTGACTTTCGTTATTAACGTAAACCTCAAATCTTCCGTTTTGATCTGTAGAAGGGAGACTTATTTTAATATTGGCTGTCTTATCTTCCGGACCGCTACTTACCACAACGGTGATTCTTGTGCCCTCCATAACCTTATCGCCATCTGCAGGGTTTTGAGAAATAATTGTGCCGGCTGCTTTATCACTTGCTTTTTCTTCAAAATTGGTATCAAGAGCAAGTTTCATGGATTCAAGCATTTCTTTTGCCATGTCAGTGGTATAGCCAACAATGTTAGGTACTTCTATAAGATCTTCGTCACTTGCGTAGTAAAGTATAACCGTGCTGCCCTCTGTTGCTTGAGTGTTAGCTGCAGGTGAAGTTTTGATTACCGTGCCGAAATCAACTGTTACGCTCGGAGTAGGAAGAAGCTGAACGACAAAGCCTTTTGCTTCGAGCTCTGATTGGGCTGTTTCCCAGTTTTTGCCCGAAACATCGGGAATTGTAATAGGCTCGCTGTTATCAACAACCTTTAATGTGATTGTGGTAGCTGATGGGTCAATTTTAGTCTTAGCAGCCGGATCCTGGTCAAATACAAGACCATCTTCAAGCAAAGAATTCGACTCCTCAACAACTTGAATTGTAAACTCACTGTAATCGGCATTTCCCAAAATATCTGTTTCATAATTCATTCCATAGAAATTGGGAACTTCAACCTTTGAGGACTTAAATACATCCGTAAAGAAGAAAAGGCACATAAAAACAACGATTCCTATAACAACAAGGCCTAATATTACGCCGATAGCTATAAATCCGCCTTTGCCCTTTGAACTGCTGTCATCGTAATCATCCTCATTGCCGGGAAGAACAATGGGAGCCGGCTTTTGGGGAACGGGTTTTGGAACTGCAGGCTGAACAACAGGACCATTGGGATTTACGAATTTTGTTGGGTCTGAATCCACAAAATATTCCTGCCTGAACTGAACATTGGGATTCCTCTTAAATTCTTCAATATCAAGGAGCATTTCGGACGCGGTTTGATACCTTGCCTTAGTATCTTTCTCCATTGCTCTTTTAACAATCTGTTCAAGGCCAATGGGAATATTTGGGTTGATTTCTCTTATACTTTTAGCGTCATTTTGAAGCTGCATAAGAGCAACGGAAACACTGTTATCCGAAACAAAGGGCAGAGTGCCGGTAAGCATCTCATACATTACAACGCCAACAGAATAAATATCCGTTCTTTCATCAATTGAGTTACCTCTTGCCTGCTCAGGGCTGATATAATGCACAGAACCTATAGCAGAATCCGTCATAGTTTTGGTGTCACTATAGCTAAAACGAGCAATACCGAAATCCGATATTTTAATAGTGCCGTTTGAAAGCAAAAGAATATTTTGAGGCTTAATATCACGGTGAATTATTCCTTTGTCATGAGCGTGCTGAAGAGCGCGTAAAATCTGCATGGTAAAATGAATGGTTTCTTTTATACCAAGCCTTCCCTGCTGCTCAATATATTCTTTAAGAGTGATGCCTTCAACATACTCCATTACTATGTATTGAAGCCTGTCACCGTAATTAACATTATAAACCTTAACTATATTAGGATGTGACAAAAGAGAAATTGCTTTTGATTCGTTCTTAAATCTACGGCGAAATTCCTCATTTGCAAGAAACTCATCCTTCAAAATTTTTACTGCAACGATTCTGTCGTCAATATTGTCATATGCCTTATAAACGACGGCCATGCCACCTACGCCTATTACTTCTTGAATTTCATAACGGCCATCAAGTCTTTTACCGGTATAATTATCCATACATTAACATCCTTTCTTAACTCAAACTGAAATGGCAACAACCGTAACATTGTCACCGCCGCCATGTTCAATAGCTTTATTAACAAGCTTACTTACATATTCGTCAAGGGAAGAATCCACTGCAGAAAGTACAATATCGTCCACCGTAGAATAATTTGTAAGACCGTCTGTACACAATAGAACAATATCCCCTGAATTTATATCTTCCTGGCAAAAATCTGCCCTTACAGTGCTATCAACGCCAACTGCCCTTGTAATAAGATGCTTTTTGGGATGATCAACCGCTTGTTCCTGAGTTATAGTGCCATCCTCTATCATTTTTTGAATAACCGAATGGTCACGAGTAAGTTGAAAAATTTCTCTGTGTTCGGGGCTTAAAAGATAGGCTCTGCTATCCCCTGCATGAGCAATATAGACATAATTTTGAGTGACTATTGCCGCCACAACAGTGGTACCCATTCCTTCATATTTTTCATCGGAAAGAGATAAATTATATATCTGCTTATTTGCAAGATCAATTGAAGAGGTCATCAAGGCTCTAACGGCAATATCACTCATTCCTTCATAAAAGCCTTGGGTAATTCGTTCCCTGACAATTCTCACACATTCTCTTGAGGCAACAGCTCCTTCGGCTGCGCCACCCATTCCGTCACATACTATACCATAACATACACCGGGATGGATTTCCCCAAAGGAATATGAATCCTGATTGTTTTCACGCTGCATTCCAATATCGGATTTTGCTGCAAGAATCATGATATCTCCCCCTTTTCCTGTTTATGCTTCAGTCTGAGTTGCCCACATGATGCATCAATATCTGAACCGAGCTTTCGCCTTACGGTAGTTGTTACACCGCTCTTTTCCAGAATATCGGCAAAGCTTTGGACTCTTTCGGGACTACTGGGTTTAAACGGACTTTCCTGCACTTCATTTACAGGTATAAGATTTACGTGGCAAAGCATACCTTTAAGACGTGATGCAAGCTCTTTTGCACATTCATCGGAATCGTTTACACCTGAAAGCATTGCATATTCAAATGAAATTCGCCTTGACGTTTCTTTTGTATATTTACGGCACACACCAAGGAGTTTCTCAATATGATATCGTTTATTTATCGGCATTATTTTGCTTCTGATTTCATCATTTGGGGCGTGCAACGAAATTGAAAGAGTAAGCTGTAAATGCTTATTTAACAGTTCTTGTATTTTCGGCACAACTCCGCAAGTTGAAAGAGAAATATTTCTCATTGAGAGGTTGAGCCCCTTTTCATCGGTTACAAGCGTAATAAAGCGCATAACATTCTCAAAATTATCCATAGGCTCTCCCATACCCATAAGGACAATATGAGATATTCTTTCGCCGATTTCTCTCTGGGCTCTGTAAACCTGAGAAAGAATTTCTCCGGCAGACAAGCTTCTTTTGAAGCCCCCCAGAGTGGAGGCGCAAAAAGCGCACCCCATTTTACAGCCCACCTGTGATGATACACAAATTGTATAGCCGTATTTGTATTTCATAACCACACACTCTATGTAATCACCGTCTGCAACGGAAAAAAGCAGCTTAACCGTGCCATCGAATGACACTTGCTTACGAACAACATTGCAAGTCACAATGGGAAATTTTTGCTTTAATTCTTCTCTTAAATTTTTTGGAAGATTAAGCATTTCATCGTAACTTGAAACCAAGTGCTTATGAAGCCACTCATAGACCTGTTTTGCTCTGAAAGCCTGTATTGAATTTTCCTTAAAGGCCTGTGACATTTCATCAAAGGTCATTGAAAGAATATCCATAGGTTTCTCCCTTTTTTAATCCGTTTTTTCAAGTGCTGCTATAAAAAATCCGTCTGTGCCGTGAATATGGGGCATAAGAGTTAAATACTTATCTTTTTCGGAATATCTCGGCACATCTGTAAGATATTCCGCTTTTTTGAAATTAGGATGCTCTGATAAAAATTTATCAACAATATCTTCGTTTTCTTTGGGATTAAGCGTGCAAGTAGAATAAACTATTCTGCCCTTTGATTTAAGATATTTAACGGAGTTACACAAAATTCTGTATTGTATATCGGGAAGCTGAGCGAGCTCAACATTGTTTTTGTATCTGATTTCAGGTTTACGTCTTATAATTCCAAGACCGGAACAAGGCACATCACACAGAATTTTATCCGCCTTGCCAAAATTTTCATTAAACAGCATGGCATCTGACAAAGTTGCATTAATGCAATCAAGGCCTAAGCGCTGAGCGCCTTTCCTTACAAGATCAACCCTTGATTGATATATGTCAAATGCTTTTATTGTGCCCTTGTTGTTCATAAGCTCGGCTATTGTAAATGTTTTTCCGCCGGGAGCCGAACACATATCAAAAATCACATCATTTTCTTTAGGCTCAAGAGCTTTACAGCAAAGCTGAGAGGCTTTATCCTGAGCATGAAACCAGCCTTCTTTATAGGCTATAAGTTTATCTACCGCTCCTGTATTGCTCAGTAAAAGGGTATCTGCCATATCAGGCACGCGTTCGGAAACAACACCTTCCTCGGCAAGTTTCCAAATAAGTTCTTCTGTTTCTATTTTACGGGTATTTACCATAACGGTAACAGGAGGAGCATCCAAAGCTCGCTCTGCAATTGCAAGAGCGTTATCAAAGCCGTATGATTTAATCCATAAGCTAATTAACCATTCCGGGCATGAATATCTGATTGCAAGATATTCAGGGGATTTTTCATCCATCTCAGGGTATCTTAATCCATTATCAGCTACTCTTCTAAGCACTGCATTCACAAGAGAAGCAGCAAAAGCAGATTTATTAACTTTTGCAAGCTGCACACTTTCGCTGACTGCTGCATGATTCGGCACTTTATCCATAAAAAGTATTTGATAAGCGCCCAAAACAAGAATCGTGTGAAGCTCCGGCTTCAATTTTTTTGAAGGCTGATTAAGATAAAGGCTCAAATTATAATCTATGAGTATAAGGCGGTCAAGAGAGCCGTAGACAAGATTACTGACAAAAGCTCTGTCCCTCTCGTCAAGGTCGGGATTGTCCTTTAACATACTGTCAACAACCAAGTTTGAATATGCTCCGTCTTTATGAATTTTTAAAAGGGCCTCAAAAGCTACTTGTCTTGCACTTTTCAATGGGATACCACCTTATTATCTTCTGTCTCTGTTACCGGTAAATTTTATTATAAATCTAAGCAAATTTGCAAGGGCAACTATCATAGATGCCACATAAGTCATGGCTGCAGCAATAAGAACCTTGCGAGCTCCACCTATTTCATCCTCTGCAAGAAGCCCTGTTTCTTCTATAACCTTGAGTGCTCTTTTACTCGCATCAATCTCTGTGGGAAGAGTTACAAGATGAAATAGAAAAACAAATCCATAAAGAGCGAGGCCAACATAAACAAGAATTTGAAATAATTCCGAATAATAACTGAGGAAAAATCCGATTAAAGCAAGGGGAAGTCCTAAACTTGAACCTATATTGCATACCGGTATAAGAGCATTTCTTACAAGTATGGGCGTATAATTTTGTGCATGCTGTGCCGCATGACCTGCCTCATGGCAAGCAACGCCTATTGCGGCAACTGAGTTTCCACTGTAAACGCCCTCAGAAAGGCTGATTGTCTTAGTTGTAGGATTAAAATTATCTGTTAATTTACCACTGATGCCCTGTATCGTAACATCGGTGATACCATAATAGCTTAATATTGTTTGAGCCGCATAAGCACCCGTAATTCCTCTTGAATTCAGCACCTTTGAATATTTATTGTAGGTTGATTTAACTTTAACCTGGGCAATCATGGCGATTATAAGTGCCGGCACCACAAGAATAAAGTAATAACTGTCATACCAATACATATTGTGCCTCCTATGAGTTATTCAAATCTATCTTCGGTAATAACGTGACCTCTCAAATAATCCTGAGTGGACATAGACTTTTTACCTTCCTCTTGAAGCTTCAAAATTTCTATGCATTTGTCATCACCGCAAGCAACAACTAATTTTTTATCTTTGCAAACTATTTCACCGGGGAATGAGCCTATTCCGTCACACAGAACACTTTCATGAATTTTTATTGTTTTGCCGCCAAGTTTGGCGGTTGCGCAGGGCCATGAATATAAGCCTCTGATATGATTGTGAACTTCCTGTGCGGATTTTGACCAATCTATAGGTGAAAGCTCCTTTGAAAGCATTGATGCATAGGTAAATCTGCTTTCATCCTGCTTTTGAGGCTTAAGCTCACCTTTAACCGCCGCATCAATGGTTTTTGCCATAACATCTGCACCGATTAACGATAATTTATCGTGAAGCTCCTCAGCATTCATATTTTCCGTAATATCAACTTCTTCTTTAAGAAGCATATCACCGGTATCAAGGCCCACGTCCATTTTCATTGAGGTTACACCGGTTTTATCAAAACCATTGAGAATTGACCACTGAATCGGTGCAGCACCCCTTAAAAGAGGAAGAAGAGAAGCGTGAATGTTAATACATCCGTATTTCGGATAATCAAGTATTTCTTTTGGTAAGATTTTACCATAAGCCACAACAATTATAATTTCCGGATTTGCTTCTTTAACCATTTCAAAAGCTGTACCGTCTTTCATTTTTACAGGCTGATAAACGGGAATATTATATTTAACGGCAAGTTCTTTAACCGGAGGAGGAGTTAAGACTCCATGTCTGCCTTTAGGCTTATCGGGCTGAGTGAAAACTCCCGTAACTTCATAATTAAGGTCTATTAACTTTTGCAGGCAGGGAACGGCAAAATCAGGCGTCCCCATAAATACTACTCTCATTTAATCACCTTATCATCAACTACTTTATCTATAAAAAGCAAACCGTCAAGGTGATCTATTTCATGGCAGAAGCATCTTGCTTTAAGACCTGTACCCTTATAAACACACCATTTTCCGTTTCGGTCCTGTGCTTTAACTTTAACTGTTTCAGGGCGACAAGTTACACCTGATTCATCGGGAATAGACAGACATCCTTCAACCTCAAACTGTTCCCCTTCTCTTTCGATTATTTCGGGGTTTATAAGCTCAAGATAGCCGCTATGGTCTTCTGTGCAATCCATAACAATTGCTCTTCTTAAAGTGCCGACTTGTACAGCTGCAAGGCCTACGCCGTTTGCTTTATACATAGTCTCTTTCATATCGTCAAGAAGAGTCCAAAGACGCTCATTAAATTTTTCAACAGGACGAGAATGCTTGCGAAGAATCTCGTCACCGATTTTAACAATATTTCTTGTTGCCATTATTCTACCTCACAGCATGGAATCCGGGTTCATATCTGCATAGACTGACACCGCTTTGAACCGTTTATCCTTGCCCATTTCTTTAAGAATTTCCGAAATCATTTGCCTAAAAGATGATTTATTTCGGCATTTTATGATAATTCTATATCTAAATTTTCCTCCGACCTTTGACACCCTTGCAGGTACCGGCCCAAGGACAATAATTTTTTCGTTATTATATTTTTCTTTTATTTTTTCTTTAAGAAGTGTTATAACTTCACCTGCTGCAGCCTTTACCGTGATTTCTTCCGTGCCCGTAAATCCCATTACGCACAAATCACAATAAGGGGGATAAATAAGTCCTTTGCGAATTTTTATTTCTGTATTGTAAAATTCGTCATAATCTTGCTTTGCTGCAATACGAATTATATCATTTTCTGGGGTAAGAGTTTGCACAAGGGCTATTCCCTTGCTTTCACCTCTGCCGCTTCTGCCTACAACTTGAGTCAGAAGGGAGAAAGCTTTTTCGAGGGAGCGAAAATCGTCATTGTAGAGCTGTTGGTCAACCGAAACAACGCCGACCAATGTTACATTGGGAAAGTTTAGGCCCTTTGCCACCATTTGAGTGCCGAGCAATATATCATACTCACCTTTCTCAAAAGCTCCTAAAAGTTTTTCGTGGGAATCTTTTGCAGTTGTTGTATCTGCATCCATTCTAAGAATTTTTGCCTCGGGGAAAAGCAGTTGAAGCTCATCTTCAATTTTTTGAGTGCCAAAGCCCGCATATCTAACAGCATGCTCATGACATTCGGGGCACTCATCCGTAAAGGGCTGCGAATAGCCGCAATAGTGGCACATAAGCCTTTTGTTTGCTGCGTGATAAGTCATGGAAATACTGCATTTAGGGCAAGTAATAACCGTTGAACAAGCATCGCAAGCTGCAAAAGTATTATAGCCTCTGCGATTTATAAGTAAAATACTCTGCTTCCCGTTATCGATAGTATTTTTTACTGCTTCATAAAGTTCTTTGCTGATTTCCTTGCATTGTGGCATTTTTTCGGCAGTGCGCATATCCACCGTAACAACCTCGGGCATAACTCCGCTGCCATAACGTTTTGTAAGGGTGCAAAGCTCGTATTTGCCGTTTAGGGCATTAGCATAGCTTTCGACTCTCGGGGTTGCCGATGCAAGAATAAGCAAGCAATTATTATAAGCTGCCCTGCATTTTGCAATGTCTATTGCATCATATCTGGGGGTTTGCTCTGATTTATAGGTATGCTCTTGTTCCTCGTCTATTATTATAAGCCCGAGATTATCAAAGGGAGCAAATATGGCGCTCCTTGTGCCTATAACTATTTTTGCTTTGCTGTCTTTCACTCGTTTCCACTGTTCTCTTCTCTCTCTTAAGGAAAGAGCGGAATGAAAAACAGCAACATCTTTGCCATATCGTTTGCAAAATATGCTAAGAGCTTGCGGAGTAAGACCTATTTCGGGCACAAGAAGCAAAACGCTCTTGCCGCTGTCTAAAACCTCATCCATAACACTCATATATACGGAGGTTTTTCCGCTGCCCGTTACGCCATATAAAAGGGCTGTATGACGGTTGCCTGAAAAAGAAAGATCTTTTAATTTGGCAAAAGCATTTTTTTGCTCGTCAGTGAGATTAATTGCCGTTCGCTCTCCTTCGGTGTTTGAAAGAGAAGCAAAATAATCCACGGGGCTTTCATAAAACTCTGCCACACCGTTTTTTACAAGTGCGCCGACAACTGCGGGGGTATTACCGGTAAAATAACATAGTTCTTTTACTGTTGCCGTACCTACATCACCTAGAATATCAACGGTTTCTTTCTGCTTTTTGGTAAGTTTCTTTTCTTCATAACCCGGAAGCAGACGAACCATTCTTGTTGTTAGGTCGCCGAGATTTTTTATTGCATCTCTTTGGGTTAATACAAGCCCTTTTTTCACAAGTTTATCAAGTAAAAAATCATCCCGGTGCATTGATAAATTTTTGAAAATAATATCGGATTTTACATAAGTTCCTCTTTTTTGAAGAAAGTCGTAAACTTCTTTTTCCGCACCTTCAAGAGCTTCTGCTTTTGATGAGTCAATATCTGTATTCGCAGCATAAGACTGCACCATTTTATGATTTATACCTGTTGGCAGCATAATTTTAGCAGCCTCATAAAGAGTGCAGAAGCATTCTCCACTTATATACTTAGCTATACCCAGCATTTCCTCACTTAAAAGAGGTTTTTCATCAAGCACGGAGTCAAGTTTTTTAAGCTTTTTGCCATCGGAAAAATCCGTTATTTCAAAAATTATACCAAGACTTTTTCTATTGCCTTGTCCGAAAGGAACGGTAACTCGGCAGCCGGCAACTGCATAATCAATCCCGGAAGGAATTATATAATCAAAGAGAGCGTCAAAGGAAAAATTTGAGCTTTCTACGGCAACCTTTGCATATCTCATTTGATCACTTCCTTCTTAGCTTATTATCTGATCAGATATTTCTGATTTCTTCCGGCTCAACTATAACATATTCGCCGTCAAGTATTTCTTCAAGGGCGATTGAAACAGGCTTTTCGGTAAGGGGCTCACCTTTTGCCTCTGCCTCCATGGCTATTTCTCTTGCTCTTTTGGCTGTAGCAGTTACAAGAGAATAACGGCTGATATTGTTTTGAAGAATTTCGCTTAAATCCGGATTAAACATTATTTATTACCTCGCTTATTATATTTTTGTTTCTTGACATTTTTAACTTTTCAGCTCTTATTATACTTTCAAAATCATCAAGAGCATCTCTGATTTTATCATTGATTATATAATAATCAAACTCACCTGCTCGGCGTATTTCCTGCTCACCTATAAAGAGACGGTGACTGAGAGTTTCTTCATCCTCTGTCCCTCTGGCACGAAGCCTTGCCTCAAGAGCGGAAAGTGACGGTGGAAGAAGGAATACTGTTACAGCATCCGGGCAAAGCTTCCTGATTTTTTCAGCGCCCTGAACTTCAATTTCAAGCACAACACTTATACCGCTTTTTAACATTTCATCAACGGGAGCTTTGGGCGTGCCGTAATAATTTCCGTTATACTCTGCATATTCAAGCATACTGCCCTCTGCAATTTTCTTTTCAAAATATTCCCTTGTGACAAAATAGTAATCAATTCCATCTCTCTCTTGGCCTCTTGGCTTACGGGTAGTCATTGAGATTGAAACTTTTATATCCTCATTGCTGTCTATAAGCTGAGCAAGAACCGTATCCTTTCCACAGCCGGACGGGCCGGAAAGAACCATTAAAACACCTTTTTTATCCATCAATTTCTTCCTCCTCGCCATACTCTGCATTAAGAACTCCGGCAACTTTTTCATTGGATAAGTAGGTGAGGATAATCTGATCGCAATCTGTAATAATAACAGCCTTTGTGCGTCTACCATGAGTGCAGTCAATCAGATTTCCCTTCTCTTTACTCTCCTGAATAATTCTTTTGATGGGAGCCGATTCAGGGCTTACAACAGCCACAATTCGATTGGCATTAACCATATTGCCAAATCCGATATTTATCAGCTTCATAATTTCACCTTACTCAATATTTTGTATTTGCTCGCGGATTTTTTCAATTTCCGCTTTGATATCCACAACCTTACGGGCTATGGCAACATCATTTGCTTTTGAGCCTATGGTGTTAGCCTCACGGTTCATTTCCTGAACTAAGAAATCCATCTTTTTACCTAAGGATTCCTCGGCATCAAGAAAGCTGTGCATTTGGTCAATATGGCTGCGAAGCCTAACTGTTTCCTCGGCAACGGCAATTTTATCTGCAAATATTGCAGCCTCGGTAAGAATCCTTTGCTCATCTATATGAGTATCTGCAAGCATTTCCCGCAAACGTGCAAGAAGCTTTTCATTATACTCTTTAACCGTTTCCGGTGAACGTTCCTCGACGAAAGCGACGCATTCGATGATTTTGTCAAGCCTTGAACTGACATCTGCTTTAAGTCTTTCGCCCTCAACTTCGCGCATAGCGATAAACTTATCAAGTGCCATTTGAGCTACCGCTTTTACAGCTGTCCAAATTCTGTCTTCATCGGCAGCCTGCTTAGTAACACTGAGCACATCCGGTACTTTTACTACATCGGAAACTTTAATATCATTTTCAATGCCGTATTGGGAAGAAATTTCTTCATAAGCTGTCAAGTAACTTTTTAAAAGAGGATGATTAACTGCTATAACCACATCCGGTTCTTCAACCGTTTCAATGGAAACATAGCACTCCATTTTTCCTCTAACAAGGCCGTTCATGAAGAAGCTTTTCAGCTTTTCATCAAGGAAGCCGTAACTTCTCGGCAGCTTTGAGGTGAACTCAAAATATCTGTGATTAACACTTTTAAGCTCAACCGTAATATTCATACCGTCTTCAACAGATTGGGCTCTGCCGTAGCCGGTCATACTTTTAACCATTGGTATCACTCCGATTTTTTAACAATCTGCCTTAGGGTTAAGATTTCTTTTGCTCTCTCTTAACACCGGCGGCAACAAGCAAGGAATTAACTTCTTGCTCTGTAAGATCTCGATATTTTCCCACAGGAAGCGTGCCTAATTTAACTGAGCCTATTGCAATTCTTTTAAGCCTTGCAACCTCAAGATTGAGAGCTTCGCACATGCGGCGTATTTGCCTGTTCCTGCCTTCATAAAGGACTATTTGCATCACTGCCTTGCCCTCTTCACGATCAATAACATTAACTTCGGCGGGAGCAGTCATTCTGCCGTCAATTTCAATGCCTTCGGAAAGCTGTTTCACCATTTCTTTTGTAACATCCGGTCTTACTGTAACGCGATATGTTTTGGGAACATGGTGAGAGGGGTGCATCATTGCATTGGCAAACTCACCGTCATTGGTAAGAATGAGTGCCCCCTCTGACACACGGTCAAGCCTTCCAACAGGATAAATTCTTTCTTTAATGTCTGAAACAAGCTCAGTTACACACTTACGGCCTAAGTCGTCATCTGTGGTTGTAACATAGCCTCTGGGTTTATTTAAGAGAATGTAGTAAAGATTATTAGTGCGTGCTACACGTTTGCCTCTAACCGTTACCGTATCTCTCTTTGGATCAACACTGTCGCCTATATGAGCAACATGATTGTTAACTCTAACATGCCCTGCAGCTATCAATTCTTCGGATTTTCTTCTGGATGCAACTCCTGCCTCGGCAAGAAACTTTTGCAGCCTCATTTTATTTTCGGGCATTCTAACACTCCCAATTATTCAGCAGGTTTTTCTGCAGGAGCGTTTTTCTCCATATAATCTGCAACTGCAGTGTCAACGCTGACATCCTTATGCTTAATTTGAGCAATAGCATCGGATGCTTTATCAACAAGGTCGGGAACCATACCGATAACTCTTTCAACTGAGCCTTCGGCTGCATTAACATACTTAATGGAAACATTACCGTTATTGATAACAAGGAAAGCAACGGGAGTGATTGTGATGCCTGCTCCTCCGCCACCGCCGAAGAGCTCGTTGTTATTCTTTGATGGAAAATCGCTGCCGCCTGATGCAAAGCCGTAAGAAACTTTTGATACGGGGATAATTTGCAATGTGTCGCTGATTGTGATGGGCTCGCCTACAATTGTGCTAACATCAACAAGATCTTTAATCTTATCAATTGATGTGCCGAGGATTCCTGATGCTGAATTTTCTTTCATAACTTTTTTCACCTTTCAAAATTATTTGTTTATATTTTCTTCCTTTATCGGCTCCGCCTTTGGGGCTTTCGCACCTTTAAGGAATTTTATCAACACTTTGAATGTAAGCTGGACGCCTACAACAATGAGTGCATTTATGAGTTTAATGGGTCTTACGGATATTTTTGTGTGAACCTTTGCTTTACTTTCACCGTTCACAAAATTGGGAACTATTTGAAGATTGGATTTTTTCACTCTCATGTTTGCAACGAAAAATCCCATAGCAGGATATGCGGCACTGCAAACTTTGCCGTATTTAACAGCCGTGTCGGCACTGTCACCGGAAGAAACCTGCATATAAATGTAAACCTGTTCGAATAAGAATGCTCTGCCGATTCTTCTGAACATGCCTCCGAGGGCTTTTTTAAGGTTTTGCAACAGCTCAACTACGCCGTCAACACCGTTGTTTCGATAAAATCGTATAAAGATATTTTCTTTCTTTTCCTTTGGCTCTTTTACTTCTTCGGTTTTCTCTTTTTCTTTCTTTTTCTTCTCTTTTTTAGGCTTTTTTTCGCCTTTTTCTTTTTTGGGAAGAATTTGGAACTTAAGGAATAGCCAACCTACAGAAAGGTCTATACCATCCTCGGAATGTACCAAGATTTTAACCTTAACCGAGAGCACAAGGATTATAAAAAGAATAATACCGAGTATTATTTTCCACGCCAATTATTCATCACCTCCGGCCACTGTTTCTTCAAGCTCGGCTTGGAAGAAATTTCTTATTTGTTCACCTTGAGATGAATCAATTTCATCATCAGCTGCACTTACAAGCTCTTCTGTTCCTATTTTGTCCGGCAATTCAGGAAGTTCCGAAAGAGATGTAAGACAAAAACATCTTAAAAAGTTAGGAGTTGTACCATAAAGAAGGGGCTTTCCCGGAAGGTCAAGCCTTCCTTTTTCTTCAAGCAAACCTTTTTGGCAGAGGGTGTTAACTACGCCGGAACAATCAACGCCTCTTATTTGCTCAATATACGCTTTTGTTACAGGCTGATTATATGCCACAACCGCCAGCACCTCAAGAGCTGCATTTGAAAGAGGGATATTCTTTTTCATATCCAACACCGCTCTGATTTGAGGGGCATATTCCGTTCTTGAACAAAGCTGATACTTACTGCCGAGCTTTAACAGGCAAATTCCGCTTTTTCTGTTATCAAGGTTTGCGCCAACCTCAAAAAGAAGGGCTTGCACTGTTTCCGCATCCACATCAAGAGCATCTGCAATTCTGCCTATTTCCAAAGGCTCTCCGGAAGCGAATAATATTGCCTCCACCGCTGCTCTTTGTTCTTCATTCGTCAAGTTCGATTTCCTCCCCTCTTCCTTGAAGTAATATTATATCCGGATTTTCAAAATCACCGTCAACTGAAATTCTTTTTGCCTTTACCATTGCAAGAAGTGCAAGGAAAGTTGCAACCATTTCAGAGCGAGATTCGGATTTTTCAAAAAACACTTCAAATTTTTGTTTTTTACTGATTTTGAATTTATCTATAATTACGCTTATTCGTGATGATACGGATACAATCTTATGAGCTACGATACCACGAAAAGCCTCAACCGGCGGCGGTAATTTTCTTAAGCCCTTACCCACTGCTGCAAGATATGCTTTAAAAATATCAACGGGCTCATGAATTCTTGTATAAGTTTGGTCAACTTCAATTTCTTCCGGTTCTCTGCAATAGAAATCAAAACCTTGGCCGGATTTACGAAGTTCCTCTGCAACAAGTTTACAATCTCTGTATTCAATAAGTTCACCGCGAAGCTCTTCAACAAGTTTTTCTGCCTCTTCATGAACAGGCAAAAGCGAAACGGTTTTTATGTAGATGAGTCTTGCTGCCATCTCGAGGAATTCGCTTGAAACATCCAAATCGTCCTCTTGAAGATTTCTGATATATTCAAGGTATTGCTCAATAATTTCCATAATAGGTACATCATTGATGCTGACCTGTTTTTTACTGATCAATTGAAGCAGAAGATCCATCGGGCCTTCAAACACTTCAAGTTTATATTGTAGCTTTTCCAAAAGAATTGCTCCTTACGGTTATGAGATAAATGAAAACGGTAACGATGTGAGCCAAAGAATACCTTTGTATATTATTGCCATTAAAGCATTAAGCGGAGTGCTCAAGGCTCCTGTTAATAAAAGAACAAAAATTGCAATCATAATGTATCTTTCGTATTGCATAATTTTAAAATAATACTTTGATGGCAAAAATAAGCTCAAAATTCTTGATCCGTCAAGTGGCGGTATTGGTATTAAATTAAACACTGCAAGGCTTACATTGATATAGCCCGCATAGTAGAAAAACAAATAAGAAACATTTGCCACTGTTACGGGAGAATGGACGTACCACACTCTGCATCCCTGTGCAATTAAGGCCATTAACACTGCGAGAATTAAATTTGAAATTGGGCCTGCGGCAGCTGTAATTGCCATACCTTTTTTGGGATCCTTAAAATTTCTTGCATTAACCGGAACGGGATTTGCATATCCGAAGCCAACAAGAAATATCATAAGAGCGCCTATGGGATTTAAATGAGCAAGAGGGTTAAGAGTGAGTCTGCCTTGGAGCCTTGCTGTGTCATCCCCGAGCTTGCTTGCAACAAGTGCATGGGCGTATTCATGAACAGGAAGAATGCAAAACACCACAAACACTCTTGCCATAAGATTTACAAGAGTTTGTATCGAAAAGCCAT
Organism: bacterium; assembly: GCA_963652165.1. Lineage (GTDB taxonomy): Bacteria > Bacillota > Clostridia > Oscillospirales > Acutalibacteraceae > CAG-177. The sequence goes on from CAVJRM010000001.1 coordinate 67,294, forward strand.
TCCGAATAATATCAAAAATCATTTATTTTCTCCTTCATATACTACTACACGATTTATCCCCGCAAAATCTTTTAAAAATTTTTTAGTTTGGAATATTTTGCCTATTGTTTCAGATTGATTTTCCCCACACTCCATTGCAACTGCGCCTTTGCATATTTCGGGAAGTATATTTTTTATTGCGCGGTAAAAGATAAGGCCATCATCTCCCCCGTCAAGAGCCGTAACCGGCTCAAGCTGCACTTCTTTTTGAAGGGAAGAAATTTCACTTGTTTCAATGTAGGGAGGGTTTGATAATACTAAATCAGATTTTGGCAACAAACTTAGTTGCGATTTATCAAGAACATCCGCTTTAATAAGCTGTACATTTTCTAAACCCTTAGCGTTCTTTATGAGATACTCGTAGGCGTCATCATATTTTTCAACAAGATAAACTTTTGAATCGGGTCTTTCACTTGCAACGGTAAGTCCTATACACCCTGTGCCTGCACAAAGGTCAATAACGGTTGGAGATTCTTTATCTTTTAGAAAATTAAGAGCATATTCAACAAGCAATTCTGTTTCTGGCCGCGGTATTAGCACGCCTTTTCCAACGTAAAATTCTCTACCGTAAAATTCCCATTTGCCGAGAATATATTGAACGGGAACACCGGATATACGCTCGTTTATTTTATCAAAGAATTTTTTCTCGTTTTCAGATGATATATTTTCCGATTTATTGAACAAAATATGGGAATATGTGCAAGAAAGCACACTTTCCAATATCCATATTGCTTCATTTTGTGAATTTTCGATATTGTTACTTTTTAAGGTGTTGACACCTTGATTTAGTGCCTCACTGATTGTCATCAGCTTCAGCCTCATTTTCTTCTACAGATTTCTCTGCTGCTTCATTCTCGATTTTGTCCTCGGAAGTTTCATTTTTTTCTTCAGGTCTTTCCTCTTCCGGAACCTCACCTGTAAGAGCCGCCTTCATGGCTGCAATGGCAACCTCAGCAATTGGGCCATCAGGCTCTGCAGTAGTAATTCTCTGCATTGCAAGGCCGGGAGCTGAAAGAGCCTTTGTAAGTTTATTCGGATATTTACCTGCAAGCTGGATAAATTCAAAGCCCACGCCCATAATTACAGGTAAAAGAAGAATTTTAACTAAGATCCATACAGCTCTTACCTCTGTAAGAGAAGGCCAAATAATTGCAACTATTGATGAAATGAGAATACTGAGAATAATTGTCACAAATATAAAACTTGTACCGCAGCGAGGATGGAATCTACCCTCTTTAAGCACATTTTCAACTGTAAGCTCATGGCCGTGTTCAAAGCAAAAAATTGTTTTGTGCTCTGCACCGTGATACATATAAACTCGGTGTATCTCGGACATCTTTGAAGTGAGATACATGTAAGTTACAAAAACGATGACTCTGATTACTCCCTCAAATAACGCACGAAATCTTGAGAGCTCAACATTCGGGAAAAGATGTTCATTTACCAAATCATAAACGAAGGAAGGTAACCACATAAACAGGAAAAAAGCAAGTAGAATGCCAAGCACAGAACCGATAATTCCTATAACGGTCATCATTTTAGGGCCAAAGTGGTCACTGAGCCATTTATCTAACTTTGACTCAGTATCAAGTTGTTCTGTGTCAAGAGAAGTTTTCTCAGCGGATTCCATAAGAAGCTTGTAGCCCATAATCATAGATTCAACAAATGCAATTACGCCTCTGATAATGGGAACATTCAGAAATTTATATTTTTTACGAACGGATACAAAGTCTTTCATTTCCGTTTCTATTTTTCCGTTTGGTAATCTACAAGACATAGCAGTGCCTTTGGGGCCACGCATCATAATGCCTTCCATTAGAGCCTGACCGCCGACAGCTACGTACTCATTCTTCTGTTTCTTTTTGCTCATTTTCGATTTCCTCCTTTACTTTGCTCTCCTCTTTCTTTTTGCTCATTCTTTCAATTGGAAGAGTTAAAGTAACCGTAGTACCTTCACCATAAACGCTGGCAATATCTAAAGTGCCGTTATGGTGCTTCATTATTTCATCGCAAACAGCAAGGCCGATACCGGAGCCTCTCACGGAATTATTTGCTTTGTAGAATTTTTCTTTAATGTGCGGCAAATCTTCCTCTTTTATACCGACGCCATTATCTGCAACCTCAATTATGAGTAACTTTTTATCTTCTATTTTTGCATTTATGTTTATTGTGGAGCCTTCCTCCGAGTACTTAACGGCGTTATCAAGAATATTTATAAACACCTGCTTAATTCTTGAGGCATCGCCTCTGCCCGGGGCCGGAAGTGTGGGAAAATTATATACAACCTCAATACCGTTTTTCATTGTGCGTTCTTTAAAGGAGTACACAACCTCGTCAAGCTCGGCAAGAAAATCAACCTTTTCGTCTTTATATTTCATTCTGCCGCTGCTCATACGGGAGAAATCAAGGAGCTCTTCAACCATATCGTTAAGCCTACCGGCTTCACTGACTATAATCTCCATACCTCTCTTTGCCATACCCGGGTCACTGTCTTCAACCTGTAAGAGTGTTTCGCCCCAACCTCTGATAGCCGTTAATGGCGTACGAAGCTCGTGGGAAACAGTTGAAATAAAATCATTTTTTAAACGATCTGTTTCAGAAAGTTTTTCCGCCATATCGTTAATAGTAACACAAAGCTCGCCTATTTCATCGTTGTAAGGATAATTTTCAATGCTTGCATTAAGATCTCCGCCGGCAATTCTTTTTGCTGTTTCGCCTATATCTTTAACTGGAACAACTATCGAACGAACAAACGCCATACCGGAAAGCATAAGCACCGCAAACATAATAAGAGCAACCACAACTATAAGGGCAACAATTTTCATAAGCTGCTGGTCTATGGCATCCATTGAAACCATAAAGCGAATTGCTCCGCCAAGTGAACCATCGCTGTAATAATAAGCAGTTGTTGATGCCATAATTTTTTCACCGGAAGGAAGCCTGCCCGTCCACTGAGCACTGCCCGTTTCATTTGAGACAGCAGAATCATAATCCGGAATTTCAACTTTTTCATCAATGGAAAAACCGGTAGATGTAACAATAACTTTTCCGGAGCTGTTTATAACCCATACGGCTACATGGTCTTTATTGTTGAAATTTTCAACATAACTTCTTGCAGCATCCTCAAAGCCGGATGAAGAAGCACCGTAAAGCCTAAAAATTGTATTTATCTCACTTGAATCGAGATTATTAACAGTCATTCTTGCGGAACCGTAATAGTAATTTCTTGCGAGAGCAAACACGAACAGTGAAACAACAACAAGAATTACAAGCACTATTGAAGCAACATTCATAAGCCATCTTTTTGTAATGCCTGTAAATTTCATTTTGTTTCACCTCTCTTTCACAGGTCTTTTATACCTGCCATTTATATCCGACGCCCCAAACAGTCATTAAATGCTTCGGTTCGGACGGATCATCTTCAACCTTCATACGAAGGCGTCTTATATTTACATCAACAATTTTTTCTTCACCGTAATAGTCTGTTCCCCAAACTTTTTCAAGAATATCCGTTCGGCTGAGTGCCTCGCCGGGTTTTGAAAAGAACAGCTCAACAATTTGAAACTCCACTTGAGTGAGCTCAATATTTTCCCCATTTTTTGAAAAAGAACGAGATTTTATATTAAGTTTAAAATCGCCAAGTTTCATTTCTTCGCTGTTTTTTTCACCATCATGGTTATTCATGGCAACTCTGCGGTAAATGGCATCAACTCTTGCCACAAGCTCGGTAGGAGAAAAAGGTTTAGTCATATAATCATCAGCGCCCATCATAAGCCCTGTGATTTTATCCATTTCTTGAGACTTTGCTGTAAGCATTATAATGCCGATATTGTTATTTTTTTCTCTTAACTCTTTGCAAACCTGCAAGCCATCAACATTGGGCATCATTACATCCAAAACAGCAACATCGATGTCCCCGTCACATTCTTCGTAAAGTTCGAGAGCCTCGGCTCCGTCGTGAGCCTCCACGACCTCATAGCCGCCTCTTTTAAGATTTATAACAACAAAATCTCTTATTGCAGATTCATCTTCTGCTATTAATACTCGTTTCATATTAATTCCTCTTCAATCAAGGCATTTTTTCAACTAAATTACGAACTCTTTCTTCGTCCACTCCGAGATTGCTGCCATATTCCGTAATTTCAGCACACACCGTATAATCAGTAGTTTTCAAAACTGTAATATAGCTTTCAAATTTCGCCTCAGTATATTCATCTGCAGGCACAGAAAGAACAGTATAAAGTACTTTTCCCGAATCGGTGCAAACATCAACAGCTGCATATTTATCTTTTTTGTCCGACTTAGCTATAAGACTTTGATTGTTTATGGAGCTGAGATTTATATAATATCCGCTCTCGCCGCATACATACGTTTTTAGGTAGAAAGCCGGCGTTGATCCTACAAAATAAATCCAATTTGTTATGGGTAATATATTGTTTTCTTCGTTTTCATCTGTGTCTGAAACTGTTTGAACAGGAATTTCAATCATACCATCATTGTTGATATCGGCGCTCTGTATTTGCTCATATCTCAAAGTAATAGTGGTTGAGTTTGTTTTCTCGTCATACATCGGTGCCACAAGAGTTTCTTTTTCGGAATCCCAATAAACTACTTCAGTTATCATCATGTTGTTGTTTTTATCTGCATCAAAATAAACCTTCATGGGATAGTGAGAATTGTATTTTTCTTTTTTTATTGAAACATAGCTTCCGACATTTGAGTCCAGCCTCACGCTGCCGATTGTGGTAATATTTCCTGAACTAAGCTTTAAAAGATTTGCATTTTTCGAAACAACCTTGCCGTCATTGTCACTTGAAATGTAAAGGATTTCAGATAAATCATCTGCATCCATATCAACAATCTCAGCAACATCACAGCTACACATTTTGATTTCCTCATAGTCAATTTTAACTGTGCCGGAGCGGTAAATGCTGAAAACCTTTGCGTTATTTATACCTGAATAATCCCAAGTAACTATAATCTCCGTTGAACTGTCCCCGTCAAGGTCGTCAAGAGTAAGGGAAGTTACTTCATTGCCGTAACCGTCAAATGTACCACAAGATTTCCATTCATCGTTTTTTCCTTCAAACACAGTTAGTTTAACGGTGTTGCTGTCGGCACCTTCTCTATAAAATATCACTGCTTCCTCTTCGCCGTCATTATCAAGATCACTTACAGTAATGGCAGAAAGGTGATCACCCTCATTTGGGTTTGAAAGCACCACATTGTTGCTCAACAATTTGAAACTCCACTTGAGTGAGCTCAATATTTTCCCCATTTTTTGAAAAAGAACGAGATTTTATATTAAGTTTAAAATCGCCAAGTTTCATTTCTTCGCTGTTTTTTTCACCATCATGGTTATTCATGGCAACTCTGCGGTAAATGGCATCAACTCTTGCCACAAGCTCGGTAGGAGAAAAAGGTTTAGTCATATAATCATCAGCGCCCATCATAAGCCCTGTGATTTTATCCATTTCTTGAGACTTTGCTGTAAGCATTATAATGCCGATATTGTTATTTTTTTCTCTTAACTCTTTGCAAACCTGCAAGCCATCAACATTGGGCATCATTACATCCAAAACAGCAACATCGATGTCCCCGTCACATTCTTCGTAAAGTTCGAGAGCCTCGGCTCCGTCGTGAGCCTCCACGACCTCATAGCCGCCTCTTTTAAGATTTATAACAACAAAATCTCTTATTGCAGATTCATCTTCTGCTATTAATACTCGTTTCATATTAATTCCTCTTCAATCAAGGCATTTTTTCAACTAAATTACGAACTCTTTCTTCGTCCACTCCGAGATTGCTGCCATATTCCGTAATTTCAGCACACACCGTATAATCAGTAGTTTTCAAAACTGTAATATAGCTTTCAAATTTCGCCTCAGTATATTCATCTGCAGGCACAGAAAGAACAGTATAAAGTACTTTTCCCGAATCGGTGCAAACATCAACAGCTGCATATTTATCTTTTTTGTCCGACTTAGCTATAAGACTTTGATTGTTTATGGAGCTGAGATTTATATAATATCCGCTCTCGCCGCATACATACGTTTTTAGGTAGAAAGCCGGCGTTGATCCTACAAAATAAATCCAATTTGTTATGGGTAATATATTGTTTTCTTCGTTTTCATCTGTGTCTGAAACTGTTTGAACAGGAATTTCAATCATACCATCATTGTTGATATCGGCGCTCTGTATTTGCTCATATCTCAAAGTAATAGTGGTTGAGTTTGTTTTCTCGTCATACATCGGTGCCACAAGAGTTTCTTTTTCGGAATCCCAATAAACTACTTCAGTTATCATCATGTTGTTGTTTTTATCTGCATCAAAATAAACCTTCATGGGATAGTGAGAATTGTATTTTTCTTTTTTTATTGAAACATAGCTTCCGACATTTGAGTCCAGCCTCACGCTGCCGATTGTGGTAATATTTCCTGAACTAAGCTTTAAAAGATTTGCATTTTTCGAAACAACCTTGCCGTCATTGTCACTTGAAATGTAAAGGATTTCAGATAAATCATCTGCATCCATATCAACAATCTCAGCAACATCACAGCTACACATTTTGATTTCCTCATAGTCAATTTTAACTGTGCCGGAGCGGTAAATGCTGAAAACCTTTGCGTTATTTATACCTGAATAATCCCAAGTAACTATAATCTCCGTTGAACTGTCCCCGTCAAGGTCGTCAAGAGTAAGGGAAGTTACTTCATTGCCGTAACCGTCAAATGTACCACAAGATTTCCATTCATCGTTTTTTCCTTCAAACACAGTTAGTTTAACGGTGTTGCTGTCGGCACCTTCTCTATAAAATATCACTGCTTCCTCTTCGCCGTCATTATCAAGATCACTTACAGTAATGGCAGAAAGGTGATCACCCTCATTTGGGTTTGAAAGCACCACATTGTTGCCGACCTCTGCATTAAAAGCTGTAACAAGTCCTTCATACTCCGAATAGTAAAGTGGAGGAGTAATCAAAGAATCTACGGTGCGGATAAATGAAGAATTTAGGCTAATACATATCAAAAGCCCTGTAACCGCTGCTAAGCACACAAAAATCAGGATGTTTTTCTTCTTCATCGGGCGCACCTCCCCCACTGTAAAATTATTCAAGATATTATAACACAGTGGAGTCCGTATTTTCAACATTATTTATTAATAAATTTTAAATTATTTTATAATATTATAAGGATCACGCTGCATCTTTGCAAATATCAATATACAATCAAAAAGGGCTGCAATCGCAGCCCTTTCTCATGGATCATTCTATTGTAACTGTTGCGGTATATGTGCCGTGAATCCAGCAGTATTCATCGGTAAATGTTACAGGCACAGTATAGGTTCCGGCTTTTTCAGGATCAACATTGCTGAGATCAGCAACCAAAGACAAATTTTCCGCAGTTATCTTCTCAACCTGTTCGGCAGGGCCTATAACCATTACATCCTCAAAATTCGGTGTTATGGATTTCACTTTTACATTTTTAGGAACATTCTGTGTTTCAACTGTTTTTGAAACCTCAACAGCTTTGCTTTCCACGTCAGTCACAGTCACGGAAATGGTAAATTCATCGGTTCCGTCAAGAATCATTACACCCGTTGTTTCAGCCTCGCTTGCAGAATATGTAAACTTATTTGTGCCAACATTTAAGGTTGAAAAATCTATCTTTTTAACTACAAAAGAAGTAATTGTATCTAAACGACTTTCCGGAACACCGACTTTCACATTAGATGGTGAAACGGTATATGATATACCGGTAAATGAAGACGGTTTGCCTGTAAAGCCTGCACTTGTTTCAAGATTTGTAATTTTATAGACAGGAACAGTTACCGTAACATCACTAACTTCAGATGTTCCTGAGCTGCGGTAAAAGGTTACGTATTTGTAATTAACTGAATCTGTAACATCTGGCTCAATGGATGCAACAACGGTTTGAGTTTCCGTAACGGGCCCCTCAATTATAACATTAGCCGTAATTCCAGTGATTTTATTAACCTCCGATTCCGGACCGCTTACCTTAACCGTGGGATTATCTGTTATATAAGCATCGCCCGCGACAAAACCATCGGGCACAATATTTTCTTCATCACTGACTATAGCCTTAACATCAAACTCCTGCTCTGCAAGATAATCAAAGTAAACACTTATGTTGGATACAGACACATCTTCAATACTGATTGAATCGTTAGTGGATTCTGCATCAACTCGTAAAGAATAGGTACCCGGTGCGGTTACGGAGCCTGTATTTGCAGTAATGGAAATGCTATCCTTTACCGAGTCACTGTCAACAATAAAGCGCTGACCTTTTACAGTAACATTTGCAGTATAGCTTGTATCTCCGAATGCAGTAAGACCAAGACGTCCCTCAAGGCCACTTGTATCAATGGTTATGGGAACATCCGATATAGTTACCGTTGTTTCCGGCGTTTTCTCAATCGTTATGACAGCCCAAATAATCACAGCCATAACAACGGAAAACACAAAAACAAACTTATTGTTATAAAAAATATCACTTATTCTGCGTCTTTTTTTCATCTTTTTTGCCCTTTATTTTTTTTACAACTTTAGTGAAAAAGCTTCCCGAATTTTCTTCTTCCGGTACAGTTAAATAGTTGTTAAGTTGCTCTCTGAATTCTGCTTCATTAAGCCCTCGCTGAAGTTTACCGTTACAAGCAAGGGATATGGCACCTGTTTCTTCAGAAACAACAACTATCATTGCATCACAAGCCTCACTCATACCGACTGCTGCTCTGTGCCTTGTGCCCAAATCGCTTGATATTTCTGTGCTTTGAGTATTCGGAAGGACACATCCGGCAGCAAGAATTCGATCGCCTCTGATAATGGCAGCGCCATCATGAAGAGGTGATTTCGGATAAAAAATATTACCAATAAGCTCATGCGAAACCTTGGCATCAAGGAGAGTGCCGTTATCTGCTATATCTCCGAGAAGAGTATCTTTCTCAATAACTATCAAGGCTCCTGTTTTGCTCTCGCTCATACGGTCAACAGCCTTGCTTATTTCTATAATGGCAGTTTTAATGTTTTCATCAAGTCCGCCCCTGTAGCCACTGAAAAGGGTACTGAAAAAGCCGATTCTGCCCTTGCCGATATGCTCTATAATTTGGCGTATTTCTTTTTGGAAAACAACAACCAAAACTATAAAAATATTTGCAAAAACTATCCTAAGCATATAGGTGCTTGCCTGCATGCCAAAGTTGTAAACAAGAAAATAGAGAATACCGAGAAAAATCATGCCTTTTGCAAGTTGGAAAGCCCTTGTATCTCTAATGAGCTTAATAAGCTGATAAATAACAAAAGCAACAAAAATTATATCTATAGCATCCCATACACTAAATGTGAGGGATGGTATTTTTGAAATCAAATCTATCAAATTGCCGAACGCATCCATTACGAGTTATCCTTTCATAAATTTTGCTGTAGATTATATTAACACACATTAAAGCAAAATTGCAAATTTACAATAAATAATTAACAAAAATTTAATCATCGGTTATAAGTGCAATGGCTTTTGCAGCAATTCCGAGGCCTTCACCTGTAAAACCGAGATTTTCCTCAGTGGTGGCCTTAACGCTCACGCAGGATTTGTCTATACCCACGGCAAGAGCGATATTTTCACGCATTTTGTCGATATACGGCGCCATTTTCGGCTTTTGAGCAATAATTGTAGAATCTATATTAATAACCGAAAAACCGTTATTTTTCAAATGTTTTACAGTCTCCGAAAGCAAAAGTAAGCTATTTGCGCCCTCATATTTTTCATCTGTATCGGGGAATAAATGGCCTATATCTCCAAGGGCAGCAGCACCGAGCAGTGAATCGGAAATTGCATGCAAAAGCACATCTGCATCAGAGTGACCGAGGAGCCCTTTTTCGTACTCTATTTCAACACCGCCGATAATCATTTTTCGGTTATCGGAAAGCCTATGGACATCATATCCTTCGCCGATTCTGAACATAATAAAACCTCGTATTATATATTTTTTACATCATCAACAAATTTATCATAAGTGGTTATACAGTTTAGTACTTTCACAAGAGAATTTGCACTTAATCTTGAAGGAAGATTGTAATATTTTAACAACGTGGCTCTTTTCCCGCTGCTATCCGGTTTGCCACTAAAACCAAATTCATACAAATCCTGTTTTGTAATCGGGCGCACCGGTTCATCCGTTTCTTCACAAAGAACACCGGCTTTTTCAAGAGCCTCGATAATAACTTTTTCACTCATGCCTTCAACGCCTAATTTTCCCTCTTTTGACGGTTCGGCTTTACGCCTTTCTTTACCGAAAATGTCGGGAATATAAGCATTTTTTATATACTTGTTATCAACTGTTGAGCCTATGAAATTTCTTATTTTAAAGCCTGCGGAGTCACTGTCCGTAAGCACAAGAATTCCATCTTTTTCAGCAAGCATCCTAATGAGCTTTTGAAGCTCTTTATCTTTAAAGATTCCAAAGCCGTCAGTTTGAATTATAGGTGCATCTATTATTGATGATAATTTTATTTTATCGTATTTTCCTTCAACAATAACTGCTTGTTTTATTTTAATCATGAAATCACCTTCCGACTGTTGAAAGGCGAACAAGAGTACGCTCTAATATATGTTCTTTTTCTTCTGACGTGCTTTTAAGAGCTGTATCTGCATCGGAAAGAATTTCAAGGCATTCACGAATTTTGTCAATACTCATTGATGAAGCTATCCTTGAGGCACTTTCCAGCTTAAATATCTTATTCTTGTAAGCTTGATAAATTTCGCCCATACATCCGAAAGATACACCGGCTTCCCTTAGTGCCTTTGCTCTGTACATATCAGCATACTGTGAATTAAGAGCGCCGAGAATCATATAAACATCTTCGCCTTGTTCATACATAAGAGCTTCAAGTTTTTTGAAAGCTCTTTCAAAATTTCTGCTTGTAAGGTCCTTAACCATGTCAAAAACTTTTATATCGAGACACTTGGTACAAATTTCATCTATATCCGTTTCTTTGATTGTCTCATCTTGAGTATAAGCACATAGCTTATCAAGCTCATTTACAAGAAGATTAAGTTCTGAACCGACAGACTTAACCATATATGCAGCGGCACTGTTTTCAAAATTTTTTCCTCTTTTTTTTGCGCCTTTTTCAAGAGTCTTAGTCAATTCAAGAGGCGATTTTTTCGAAAAATCAACAGCGTACCCATACTTCTTAAAAAGTTTTTCAATTTCTTTGAAATTCTTTTTGGGCAATGAAGTAGCATAAGAAAATATCAAACAATTATCATCGGGGTTATCCCTTAAAATGCCTTCAAGATTTTCAATATCATTGTTAGTTCCTTTATCTATGTCGTCAAAGGAATAATCTTTTACAATAACGCATTTGCTTTCTGCCATCATAGGCACAGCAGTTACGCTGTCATATACATCCGAAAGAGAAATATCATCCCCGTCATAAATGCGCAAATTAAAATCTCTAAAAGCTTCATCAGTCGTTGCTTTTGAAAGCTTATCAACATACGTTTTTACAAGATAGCTCTCTTCCCCATACAGCAAATAAGCGCCGGTTGGGTTTTCTTTTATTTTTTCATTAAGTTCTGTTTCTTCAATGGCAGGCACAATATCCCCCCCTTTCATTAATATCTTTCGCCGATAATCTCGCCCTTGTAAGCAGTAATCAAAATATTACCGCATTCAGCCGTTGAGGTACCGTTTACTCCTTGAGCTTTAAGCTCATTTTGAACAATATATCCTCTTTCGTTAGTTGCTTCGGTTACAAAAAGTTTAATGTTATTGAGCATCAAATTTTCCGGGTAGTCCATACGGCTTATAATCACCTGTGATTGTGATAATTCCTTAGGGTAATTTTCAGCAACAGGATCAAAACAAATCGCTAAATTTATATCATCTGTTGTAACATACACTATATTTGAATCGCTGTAAAATTGAAAATTTATATCTTCTACAGAGCCGAGAGAATCAAGAGATTTCACATTCGAAAAAAGCCCTGCGGTCAAAATATCGTCGGAACAGAATATTTCTTTTACATCATAATCTGCCGCAATGGAATAAAGACAAGACGTGTTATAATCTGCATTATTCGGCACAATTATTGCCGAAAGTGTGCCACCGGCTTCTTCAATTCCATCATTGATATTATATTCTGTGCTGAACAAATCTCCGCCACAACCAACAAGCACATTTTTTCCTTTATGAGAAATAATCACAGCATTTCCGTTGCCGGCATCGGTTACGCGGATAAGAGTTTTTCCGTAATCATAATATCCGCAAAAAACTGTAGTAATAACAACAACAGTGCCAACAAGTATGGCAGCTAATGGCATAACTTTTTTGCCCGTATAGGCAACAAGTACAAAGAGAGCACAGAGCATAAAAATTCCGCACAGCATCATATATGCGTCTGTTTGTGATAAGTGAAAATTAAGAAATCCGATTTTTGAAAGAAGCTCTGAAATTTTCAAAATATACTTTGCCAATAGGCCTGCAATAAGGCCGGGAAGGTTAAATATATTTACACTTATACTTGCAATTACAGCACCAAGCGCCGTAGAAATCATACATATTTCGGCAGCTGTTACAACGAGTAAATTTGAGGGAAATACGCAGAAATTAAAACTTCCGTAAACTCCGACAGAAACCGGCAGGCAAAATCCGACTGCCGCACAGGTAATAAGCAGCATTTTTGCCGGTTTTTCAAATATTTTTGCAGAAGAATGTTTTTTAAAAAATTCAGTAACATAGGGACTGCAATATTCGGAATAAAGAATAATTCCCAAGGTTGACAAAGCCGATAATTGCAATGATACCGAGCCAGCTGCAAAGGGATTTGAAACCATTATAATCGTAAGTGCAATACCTAGAGAATTAAGAGAATCTCTGCGCCTAGATATTACTATTGAAAGCAAATATATGAGCATCATTATTCCGGAACGAACAACAGAATAGGTCATACCTGCGGCAAGCATAAAAAACACTACCGCCGGCATTGCAATTAAAGATGCTGTTTTTTCACGAAGTTTCAGCTTTCGCAAAGCCCATAAAATTGCAGAGGACCAGAGAGAAATATGAAGACCGGAAACACAAATTATATGAGTAACTCCGCAAGCTCTGAGGGAGGAATATGCAGAATTTGAAAGTTCAGTCCTGTCTCCCAATACAAGGGCAGTACAAAGAGCGCCATAATCATTTGGCAGCATTCGCATTATTACGTTCTTTACACCTGAGCGAAAAGAAAGAATATAATAACCAAAAGGTTTTATTTTATCTGTATTTTCAATTATATTATAATTCTCGTCTGCCGAATAAGCTCCGAGAAATCTATTTTCTGATTTATAAGTGGATGCAGCCTCATCGGAGGTGCTTCCCAAAGCATAAAAAGTAAATGTACCGGTTATGGTATCATAAGGTTCAATTTCAGGTGCAGATGAAAACATAAGCCTCACTTTTACGGAAGCTTTTTCACCATCTATTTCAGTTGCTGTTCCCTCATAATACCAATTTCCATAATTTATTTCTGCGTTTGATGTAATTTTTACTGCAGCCGTATGGTCTGCACCTGCAAGGGAAAGCTGGGGAAAATAATAAAATTCATTAACGCACACTAAGAGAAGACACGCCAAGGCACCACTCGCAAAGGCAATCGGAAAAACCGATTGCTTGCGAAGTGGTTTAATAATTAAACTGACAATCAGTGCAAGAGTAAAAACGGCAAGTACAATAACTGCCGTACTACCCGACACATTATAAAGCAAAGATAATAAGAGAAAAACGATTATGCCGATTATGGCAAAGGGGCGTGGCATAAGGTCACAACCTCACTTTTTTGATAATAATATCGTATGTTGATACAATTATTCAGCGGAATTTATAAGGGGAATTTCACCAAGGAAGATAATATCATCTCTTTGAGCTGCATCGCCCTCTGCAAGCACGGCAGCCTTAGCAGCAATATCACAATCAAATTTTGAAAGAAGCTCTTCCATAGCTTTGAGTGATTCACCTGTGCTGATAACATCGTCAATAATAACGACTTTTTTACCTCTTATTTGATCACCGTCAACTCCATCAAGAATAAGAGTTTGAATACCGCTTGTGGTGATTGAATGAACCTCAACTGTAACAGGGGCTTTCATATAAAGCTTTGCCTTTTTACGGGCAACAAAATATTTTTTCCCGCTTTGACGTGAAAGTTCATAAGCAAGAGGAATACTCTTTGCCTCCGGAGTGATTATATAATCGAACTCTGGCATTCTCTCTAAAAGTTTTTTTGCCGCATGGATTGTAAGCTCCACATCACCGAACATAATAAATGCAGCTATATCAAGATGCTCATTAAGGGGGCATCTAAGCAAGTCTCTCTTGAGGCCTGCAATGTCAACGGTATAATATTTGTCCATATCTATCTCTCCTATTCAATTAACCTGCAGGCCAGCCAAAATCGCGGCCGCCCATAAGATGAAAATGTAAATGCTTAACAGTCTGACCGGCGCAGTCACCGCAGTTGCTTACAACTCTGAAGCCGTCATCAAGGCCTTTTTCTTTTGCAATTTTGGCGGCAACCTCAAAAATGTGAGCAACAACCGCGCTGTTGCTTTCATCAATTTCTGCCATTGATTTAATGTGCTGCTTGGGAATAATAAGAATGTGTGTGGGAGCTTGTGGTTCTATGTCATTAAAAGCATAACACAAATCATCCTCATAAACCTTTGTTGAAGGAATTTCGCCTGCGATTATTTTGCAAAAAAGACAATCCATAATTTTCACTCCTTATTTAAGCATACCCTTGAGAGTATCGGCAACAGCTGCCATAGCCTCATTGAGTTTTGAAATATCTTTTGTACCTGCCATTGCGCTATCAGGTCTACCACCGCCTGAACCACCTGCGATGCCTGCAATTGCTTTTACAAGATTACCTGCATGAGCACCGCCTGAAACAGCATTTTTACCGCATCCGCAAGCAAAGTTTGCACCGTTTTTTGCTTCGTTAACACCGCAAATAAATATAACAAGATTATCATCATCTTTTGCTTTATCTGCCATAGTTCTGAGTTCACCGGGATTAGCACCGTCAACCGTTGCGGTAATAAGCTTATATGCACCTACTTCAACGGCATTATTCATAAGGTCTCCGGTTTTCATTGATGAAACTTCATTTCTGAGCTTATCAATTTCTTTTTCAGCAGTTTTAAGCTCGGTCATAAGGGAAGCTGCTCTCTTATCAATTTCACTTGTATTTGAAAGCTTCATTGCAACAGCTGTTTTTCTGATGAGCTCATTATTTTCTTTGATATAATCCATTACTCCAAGGCCTGTTACACCTTCTATACGGCGAACGCCAGCTGCAACGGAAGATTCGGAAACAATCTTGAAAAGTCCGATATTTCCTGTGTTTGAAACATGGGTACCGCCACAAAGTTCGGTTGAAAAATCACCTGTTTTAACAACTCTTACGATATCACCGTATTTCTCACCAAACAAAGCCATAGCACCCAGTTTTTTAGCCTCATCAATAGGCATTTCGGTAATGGTTACCGGAATACCTTCAAGAATAATTTCATTAACTCTATCCTCAACCTTTTGAATTTCATCTGCCGTAAGAGCCGAGAAATGAGTAAAGTCAAATCTGACTGCGTGAGAATTTACGAGCTGGCCTGCCTGCTCAACATGGGTACCGAGAAGCTCTCTGAGAGCAGCTTGAAGAAGGTGAGCGGAGGTGTGGTTTCTTGCTGTTGCTTTACGAGCTTTAACATTTATTTCTGCATGAGCTTTATCACCGATTGTTATGCTTTCACCTGAAATAAGCCTGCCTATGTGAAGAATGTGTCCATCAGGACTCTTCTGGGTGGTTTCAACTTCAAAGGAAGTTCCGCCGGCAAAATTAATTGTACCGGTGTCGCCTACCTGACCGCCGCTCTCACCGTAAAATACGGTTCTGTCAAGAACGAGGGCAGACTCACTGTCACCATCAGCAAATTCAGATCTTTCGCCGTTGATTATAATAGCTTTTACAACAGCATCGCATTCATAATCGGTATAACCTAAAAATTCGGTTTTTTCAATGTCTTTAAGGGAAGCACTTCCGCCCTTCCATGCCTCTGCGCCTGCGTCTTTACGAGCAGCTCTTGCAGCAGCTCTGCTCTCGGCATAGAGCCTGTTGTATTCATCGATATCAACGCTCATTCCCCTCTCCTCAAGGAGTTCCTTGGTTAAATCAATGGGGAATCCGAAAGTATCTTGAAGTTTGAAAGCATCGGCACCTGCAAGGACCTTTGAATTGTTATTTGCAATAATGTTTTCAAGAAGTGTAAGACCTGTGTCAATGGTTTTATTAAAGCTTTCTTCCTCTGCCTTAATAACCTTTACTATAAGATCATGCTTTTCAACAAGATTAGGATATGCGTTTGCATTCTCTTTGATAACTGTTTCGGCAACTTTATAAAGGAACATTCCGTCAATTCCCAATAATCTGCCATGGCGTGCAGCTCTTCTGAGAAGTCTGCGAAGGACATAGCCCCTACCCTCATTCGAAGGCATAACACCGTCACCAATCATAAACGTGGTGCTTCTGATATGGTCGGTAATAACACGAAGAGAAATATCTTTTTTCTCGTCTTCATGATACTTAACGCCGGCAATATCAATGATATGTTTCATTATATTTTGAACAGTATCAACCTCAAAAAGATTATCTACGCCCTGCATAATACAAGCAAGTCTTTCAAGGCCCATACCTGTATCAATGTTCTTGTTTTTGAGAGGAGTATAATTGTTTTTACCGTCGTTTTCAAACTGTGAAAATACGATATTCCAAAATTCCGTGTATCTGTCACAGTCACAACCTACTTTACAGTCGGGCTTGCCGCAACCGTATTTTTCGCCCCTGTCAAAATAAATTTCAGAGCAAGGTCCGCAAGGACCTGCGCCGTGCTCCCAGAAGTTATCTTCTTTGCCAAGCCTTGAAATATGATCTTTTGCAACGCCTATTTCATTTGCCCAGATATCATAAGTTTCGTCATCGTCTTCGTAAACGGTAACATGGAGTTTATCAACAGGCATTTTCATGACCTCTGTGCAAAATTCCCATGCCCATCTTGTTGCTTCATGCTTAAAATAATCGCCAAAAGAGAAATTGCCGAGCATTTCAAAATATGTGCCGTGACGAGCGGTAATGCCTACTCGCTCAATATCCGGTGTACGTATACATTTTTGGCAAGTTGTAACCCTTGTGCGAGGGGGAGTTACTTCGCCGGTAAAATACTTTTTAAGGGGAGCCATACCTGCATTTATAAGCAAAAGGCTCTTATCTCCCTGAGGAACAAGTGAGAAGCTCGGCATTCTCAAATGGCCCTTTGATTCAAAAAATTCGAGATATTTTTCACGTATCTCGTTTAAGCCCATCCATTCCATAAAAATTACCTCCAAATGAATGTATAATAAACAAAAATTAAACTTATTAAGGCGGCCTTCAACCGCAAAAAAGGTGCAATTATACACTTCGGTTGGGACGATCAAAAACCGCGGTACCACCCAAATTGTGTAAATAATTGCACCTCTCAATATCTTTAACGCAGATTTAACGTCACTCCTCATCGAAGTGAAGCTCAGAAGCGGCCCTTTCAGTTTAAAATTCTCAACTGTCATCTCAGCAAGCAGACAATTTCTCTGTGAGATAAACTGAAATTTTTCTTCATCACAGCTTTGTTTTATTTAATTAATTCAAGCTTCCTGCATATAACTCATAGCCACCCAGCCATAGGAACCATCGCCCATGGCAATTTTAAGCCATGTTTTACCTGAATCCTCAGCGGTTTTGGTTTCATAACCTTCAACTTCTTCTCCGGAAGCAAGGTCGCCTATATCATCATATGAGCCGCCGGGGCCGGATCTGATATTTATACCACTGTCCGCAACGCAGATATATGTTTTGCTTTCATCTGTTTCCGGTGCAGCCGTATCATCTGTTCCGGTTGTTGTGTCAGATATTACAATATTAACACCACTGAATGTATTAATAGCATTGCCTACAAGGATTACACCCCATGTACCATCTTTACAAGCAATAAATACACCGTTATCACCAACCATAATATTGGAATATTCAAAAGGAACGATTGTGTCGTTGTTTGTATTTATGATACCCATCATACCGTCTTTTTTAACGGCTACAAGGCCATTATTGAATGGTCGGCAATAGTCGCAAGCAGATGCATCGGAAGCTGTTAAATTATTAACTGCTTCATACTCGTATGGGATAACTTTCTTGTCTGTCTCTTGGCTTACATAGCCCCATTTGCCATTCTTTTCGGCAGCTGCATAGCCTTCAAAATAGCGATCTCGCTCATCATATTTAACATCTTTGTCAAGTTCTTGAGGAGTGATGCCGTGTTTACCGTGGGGGGATTCGGAAATTATAGCTGTGCCATTGCTTATGCTTACATAATATTGCTCACCCTCTATAGTAACAAGGGTGTGATACTGACCGCTGTTTTCATAATCTCTGCCAAATCCACAACGTACAAAGCCGTCGTAGTTTGGTTGAAGAAGAACGTTGCCCTGGTAATCAAGAAGTCCATATTTGCCGGTTGTGGCTGATTTGAACACGCAGCAGTTTTCATCAAGATACTGAATATCAGTACAATCCTCAAATCCGCCGGGAACCCAGCTATAATCTCCTTCTTTAAGGTCAGCTGAGGCTGTAGAAGCGGTGCTTGAGCCACTGTTAGTTGAAGTGCTGCCACTGTCGTTTTTACTGCAGCCCTTAGCAATTGCAACGATGATTATAATGAGCATAATCACGGCAACAACAAGTATTCCAAGCCTTTTAACGCTTATATTGCCGATTCTCATAGTATCAAGCTTAGCCATAAATCCTTTCTTTTGAACAGGCTTTTGGATAGGCTCATCTACAAATGTATCAAAATCAATTTTGCTTTCAGTGTCATCAAAGCCGGGATCCGATGAAACAGCAGGTTTTGAAGGAACAGCGGGCTCCGATTTTGAAGGAACTGCAGGCCCTGCATTAACAGGCGCTGAAGGTTTTGCTTTAAAATATGAGTTTTCCTCGGTGCCGCCATTGGCTTTTACATCTTCTACATGCTTGAAGGAATTATAAATTTCCATGGCATATACAAAAATATCTTTAACATCGGCAGCAGGAACTCCTGTTACTTCCATTTGATTTTGAAGAAGTCTTGTAAGAACCGGAAGAGTACCGACAGGAGCTATATCCGGCTCACCGCTGTCACAAGCCTCTGCAATTTTTTCTTTTGCGTGAGCAAGAAGAGCATTGACTGTGCTTTCGGATACTCCGAGTTGCTTAGCAAGAGAAGCAACGGGCATGCCGCTGAAATAATGCAGAATTATCGCCGTTCTATACTCGGGCTTAAGGGAATCCGCTGCACTGACAGCTGCAACAGCCTTATCCGGCTCGTCAAATACGCTTTCGGAAAGGAATTCCATATTGCTTTCGGGGACACTTCCTTCAGCATCCTCAAATACAAATTTTTGTGTTTCTTTGTAAACAGAAGCAATATTTTGCTTCATCCAAATTTCAAAGGCTTCAGGCTTTTTCAGCTTTGTAATTGTGCAGAATGCTCTTGCATAAGCTTTTTTGGTAACATCAACAGCTTCTGCTGCATTTCCTGTAAGCTTTAATGCCAAAAAGTAAGATACTTTGAGAGTGCCTGAATAAAGCCTTGCCATTGCATCCGTGTTGCCTTCTGAAGCGGCTTTCACATAGCGAATCATATCTTCATTCATGAAATTTTTCACTCCAATCTTCTGAAGTTATAGCTATAATTAAAATATATTATATATGTATGTTCTGTTTTTGTCAAGATTTTAGTGATTTATTCAAACAATATATTGATATTTTCACTCTTTGGGTATACAATACATACGATTGAGAGGCGATTTTATGTCATATCTTTTTGACCTTCATGTGCACACATCCGAAAGCAGCAGGTGCGGGAAGGTACCCGCAGCAGATGTTGTAAAAAGATATATTAATCTCGGTTATGACGGAATTTGCATTACCGATCACATGAACAAAGATAACGCGAAACCATTCGGTGACACTTATGAACAAAAAGCCGAAGCTTTTTTAAGAGGATACCAAGCTGCCAAAGAAGCTGCAGGTAACAGCTTTAAGGTTATTTTGGGAATGGAAATCAGATTTCTTGAATACGATAATGATTTTCTCGTATATGGCTTTGATGAGGATTTTGTTTTTAAAAGAGATCTAACAAATTTTGAAAATATAGAAGAATTCAAGCCCTTTGCCATTGAAAATAATCTAACCGTTTTTCAAGCCCATCCATTTAGGGAAAATATGACAATAATAGATCCGAAATATATTGACGGCATGGAGGTATATAACGGCCATGGTGGTCATGATTCGCGCAATGACATAGCCTATCGCTGGGCATGCAAGTATAATTTGAGAAAATCATCTTCATCGGATTTTCACTATGACACCGGCATGGAACCCGGCGGAATGTACTTTGATAATTTGCCAAAAGATTCACATGAGCTTGCAAAAATGCTTCTTGATGAAAGTTATCATCTTAAAATTTGGACTGAATAATTTACGGGAGTTGCCATTAATTTTGACAGCTCCCCTTTTTTAGCTTGCATTATTATAATTTGCGAGAATATACAAACTGTTATTAATTGCAAGATTATCGGTGAGTGAAGCAATATAGCCTGTATTGCCTTTAACCGAATAAGCAATTTTTTCACCACAACATGGGCATTTAACATTAGTTGTTTCGCTGAAATTTGTTTGAGCAAGAACTTTCCCGCATTTGAGGCACCAGATTTTCATAAGATTTTCCTTTCTTTTTAAGAATCAAGAAATTTTAACAGAGCCAAATAAAATTTCTTTTTTGTTTATAGTTCAATTATACACTGTTCAGTGTCCAATAAAACTGACAGTAACCATGATTTTTTAAAAATTTTATGAAGCACAAAACGAGGTGGATATTACCACCTCGTTTTGCACGAAAGGAGACAATCTTATGAAAGACACAGTGAGCCTTTGAGAAATAACTTTTTCTATAACCGATAAGGTTTTATGAATTCAGCTCCTCAAATTTTGCCCTCATGGTAGGATTGTTTTTAGTAAGCTTCTTTATCGAAAGATCTTCTGCTTTATTATTTGCAAGCCTTAAATTATTTTCAGAAGAAAGCAGTGCCTCTTTTGTTTTTTGTAAATGGTCAATAGTTTTATCTATTTCATCTATGGCTTTTTGAAATTTGTCACTTGCAAGCTTATAATTGCGTGAAAATTTATCCTTGAAATCATTGATTTCATTTTCAAAATTTGTAATATCCAAATTTTGGTTTTTAACTTGTTCAAGTTCCTGCCTAACGCTCAAAGAATTCAGTGATGCATTTCTTAATATTGTAATGAGAGGAATAAAAAATTGAGGACGAATCACATACATTTTGGGGTATTTGTAGGAAACATCAACTATGCCTTCGTTATAATAATCGTTGTCCGATTCAAGCATTGAAACAAGAACAGCATATTCGCAATTTTTTTCTCTTCTGTCTTTATCAAGTTCTTTGAAAAAGTCTTCGTTTTTATGTTTGGTTGCAGTGGTATCATTTTCATTCTTCATTTCAAACATAATTGAAACCAATTCAATATCTCCGGAATTTTCGCGGAAAATGAAATCCCCTTTGCTGCCTGTACGAGCATCATTATCTTTCTCAAAATACGCATTTGGAAATGCAGCAGCTCTGATTTTATTAAACTCAATCATGCAGTGCTGCTCAAGGCTTTCGCCAACCATTTTAGTGGACTGTTTAGCCTTAAAATCTTTATAGAACTGAATTTCGTCATCCTTGCGTTTAAGCTCTGCCTTATAGCTATCTTCAGCAGACTTCTTTTCAAGCATATTTTGAGCTTTCTCTATTTGAATTTTATTTTGCAGCTCTGCAATTTGAGCGTCCTTATCTTTCAAGGCAGATTGAACATCCAACTTATGCTGAGTATCATTTATTTGTAAATTGCTTTTGAGTTCTGCAATTTCTTTATCCTTAGCCGCAAGAGAATCATTAATTTTATTTTGGTATTGTGTAACTGCGAGAGAAACTGCATTTTGCTTTTCTTTTTCAAAATTATCTTCCAAATTTTTTATTTGTATTTTGTAAGATTCTTCCTTGGCTTTAATTTCCCTCTCAACGCTCTCCTCTTGCCTTTTCATTTCCTTTTCAAACTCACGATTACGGACCTGGCTTAAAATATTTGCATAGCCGTCATCTGTTAAAGAAAACTTTTGCTTGCAATTGGGACATACTATTTCAATCATTAATTTGCCCTCCTTGTTTAATTTCAAGTATATTATATCACAATTCGTGTCCAATAAAACGGACTCAACTGTACATTTTCGCAATTTTTAATGAAATTTCTTTCATTTCCTCACGGACTTCAAGTGGAGAAAGTATTTCACAGGCACTTCCGAAGCCAAAAACCCATGCAAAAAATTGAGGGCTGATTTGGGCTTCAATAGTCACGGAAAAATACCCATCCTTTTCGTCAACAATGAAAACATCTCTTCCGAATCTATCAATCACCGGCTCAATAAGATAATTTTCAAATCTCATCTCCACTTTTTGCTGTTTACCACCGTACATTCCGAAAACTTTCGTATTATAACTGGACATATCAATATTTTTAAAAATATTCTTTCCGTCTCGGGTTGCTTTTGTACTTCTAATGCCATACATTTTGTCAACTCTGAAATGCTTCATTTTTTCAGCATCCGAGTCATAACCGAGCATATAATAATTTTCATCATCCCAAATAAGCGCAAAAGGACTGATTTTATATATCATTCCATCGTGACGGAATTCTCTGGATTTATCAATCTTATATTTGTAGTACTTAAAATTTATTATTTTGTCATTGGTGATTGCTTCAGAAATTGCATCAACATTCACAAAAACACTCTCATTCATGGATTTGACTCTGTTATGAACATAAACCTGCCTTTGAAGAGATCCGGCATCATAAACATTTGTTAGATTCTCAATTTTTTTAATTAAAGATAAAGTTTTTCTGTTTGTGATAAACTTAGATGACTGAACGCTGTCAACGAGCAGCTTAAGCTCCGGCAGCTCGAACTCCCTGTTGCCAACAAAATAGCCTGTAGATTTTCCCTTTGACATTATGATATCAAGACCATAGAGCTTGAGAAGCTCAAAATCCGAATAAATAGTCTTTCTTTCTGCCATAATTCCTTGAGATGACAGATAATCGATTATTTGCGAAATTGTTACAGTGTGATTTTCATCTGTGTATTTAAGCAAATAATCCTTTACATACAGTATTCTTAATTTTTGATTTTGTGATTTTGGCACTGTAGCACCTCCGTGTCCGTTTTATTGTACTGTTAATTATAGATTAAAATTGAATTTCTGTCAATAAAGCAAAATAAAAAAGTCGCACTTTTCAGTACGACTTTTTCGTGGCTGGGACGGCTGGATTTGAACCAGCGGATGCGGGAGTCAAAGTCCCGTGCCTTACCCCTTGGCTACGCCCCAATGTATAAAAATACGCAAAGCAGGGCTTTGCGCAGTTGATTTTAATGGGGTGATTAGAGGGATTCGAACCCTCGACCTCCAGGGCCACAACCTGGCACTCTAACCAGCTGAGCTATAACCACCATAATCACTACCGCAAATCTCACGGCGTTTACAGATTATACATTATATTTATATATTTGTCAAGGATAAAAATCAGGATTTCTGCATTTTTCGTTGGAGAGAAAAACTGCACCGCAAAAACATGCGGTGCAGTAAAACCATTTCTATATTATTTCTTATCTTTATCGAGGATATCACTTACCATAAGATAGAAATCATCATCGCCATAGGAGCCGTTGCTTGCCTTAGTAGGCTCTGTGGATTTATTCGAGCTCGGAATTGACGGAGCGGGTGCAGAGGAAGATGATGAAATATCTTCGCCGGTAAATTTAGGAATGCTGGGCATACCTGTTGAAGTTGCTTTTGGAGCTGAAGGAGCTGTCTTTGGCTCCGCTTTAGCTTCAACTTTAGTTGCTGCCTTAGCGGCTGCGTAAAAAGGGTTTACGGGTGCAGCTTTTACTTCGCCGTTTACAGAATCAAAGCCTGTTGCAATAACAGTAATTACAAGCTCATCATCAAGAGCAGGGTCAAATGCGATACCCCATGTGATGTTTGCATCTTCACTTGCAGATGCGGTAATAAGTTCTGCAGCTTTTTCAATTTCTTCAATATCAATGTCTTCAGATGCGGTAAAGGAGATAATAACACCCTTTGCACCTGCAATAGATGTTTCAAGAAGTGGGCTGGATATAGCAAGCTGAGCAGCTGCTTCGGCTTTATCTTTGCCTTTTGCACGGCCAACGCCCATGTGAGCATAGCCTGCATCTTTCATAACGCTGGTAACATCAGCAAAATCAAGGTTAATGAATCCGGGAACGGTAATAAGCTCTGATATGCTCTTAACGCCCTGAAGGAGAACTTCATCTGCCTTTGCAAATGCATCTTTGAAATGTGTGGATTTATTTTCGCCTACAAGAAGCTTTTGGTTAGGTATAACAACAAGAGAGTCAACGTTCTTCGCAAGTTTTTCAATGCCTGCCATTGCCTCGTTCATTTTTCTTTTACCTTCAAAATTGAAAGGCTTTGTTACAACGCCGATAGTAAGGCAGTCCATTTCTTTTGCAATACCTGCAATAACCGGAGCAGCGCCTGTACCTGTGCCGCCACCCATACCGGTGGTGATAAATACCATATCTGTGCCTTTAATTGCTTCGGAAATAGCATCGGAGCTCTCTTCGGCAGCTTTTGCGCCAACCTCAGGCTTACCGCCTGCGCCTTGACCACGAGTTAATTTTTCGCCGATTTGGATTTTGTGAGTAGCTTTTGACTGCACAAGAACCTGCTTATCGGTATTAACTGCAATAAATTCAGCACCTTGGATGCCTTCATCAATCATTCTGTTAACTGCGTTTCCGCCGCCGCCACCGACGCCGATAACTTTTATTTGAACTGCGCTTTCAAAATCATTATCAATTTCAAATGCCATATATAAACCTCCATAGTATTAGTTATTTCAATACAAGCTTATAGTAACATATACATATAAAAATTACAAGAAAAACTTTTGTCAATATAATAAATTAAATTCAATATTTACATTTTGGCAACAATTATGCTGCCTCATTTTCTTCATTTTCAGTATTTGTGTTTTCCGAATTTTCCGATAATTCTTCTTCGTTGGAATTTTCTCCAACATTTTTATCGGTTTCTTCCGGAGTTTGAGCAGCAGCTTTGCTTTCATCATAGCTGATTAAATCATCCATGTTTTTATAATCCTTGGGAGCAAAAACCGCTTTTTTAATTTCACTTATATCAAGCTCACCGTATTGAGAAGTTGAAAGCTGATTTTCTTCATCAAGAGCCTTCTTTGCAAGAGCGAGTTTTTGAAGAATATTATTTGTATCACCGACTCTAATAATTATTCTGTCGTCGTAAATGAGATAGATTTTACTGTCATCTTCAATGTTTATGTATTCAACGCCTTCAAATTCACTGTCTGTAATAGCTTGAGAAACTTCGGTAAGTGCCTCTTTTACGGGATCGTCACCAACCTCATTTGTAAAGGGCAACTCCTTGCCAACCTCATAAGCGATCACATCGCTGTGGCCCTCTACGGTAATAATGTCGCTTCTATATTCCCCTGTAACCTCAAGCACCTTCATATTTTCATTTGTGATTGCAAAGATGCCTGTACCGATCATAACGGAATATGTTTCTTTCGCCTGCTCAACATTGATAACAATTGTTGAGGGCAATTTCTTTTTTATTTTTACATTATCGCAATAAGGTAAAAGCTGTTCGATTCTTTCCTCAGCTTCTTCATAATCAATAAAGAAAAGATTTTTCCCTGTTTCTATTCCACTTTTTTCTATAATTTCAGCGTTTGTGTAGGATGTTGTTCCCTTAACGGTGATATTTCTAACCCTAAACAATAAAAGGAACACTACCACAAGTGCAATAATTATGAAGAAAGCACTTATTCCGCCTTTAACGATAAGCTTTCTTATTTTTCTTTTTTTCAGCACCTGCGCCCTTCTTGCCGCCTTAAGCTCAGGGGTAAGTTCCATTTCATTGCTCATTTATTTTCCTCTGAATTAAACTAATTCACAAAGTGTTTTATATATTCTTTCTGTAGCATCGAGAACAGCCATTTTACCTGCGTTCTCTCCGATTTTGTTAAGCTTTTCTCTGTCTGCAAGCAAGTCATTAACCATTGATGTAAGCTTATCTGCAGTAAGATCTTTTTCTTCAAGTATCAAAGCGGCATTGTTATTAACAAGTGCCATTGCGTTATGATATTGATGGTTTTCCGCAACATAAGGTGACGGGATCAATATTGACGCTTTTCCTAATGCTTGCAATTCACTGAGGGTGCTTGCACCGGAGCGACAAATAACTATGTCAGCGGCCGGAAGGCTTTTCGGAATATCAATATATTCGCAAATTCTTACATTTTTATTATTTTCAAGAGATAATCCTTTTTCTTCAAGCTTTGAAGAAAAGTCTGTGCCATTCTTGCCGGTGGCATGAAGAAATACGCAATCATTATCTTTATACTTATTAAGAATTAAGCCGAGCATTGCATCATTTATGGGCTTTGCGCCGAGGGAGCCGCCCATTGAGAGAATTAATGGCTTTCCGTCAAGCTCAAGTTCTTTAACAGCTTCCTCTCTGCTTGTTTTAAGCAGATCGCCTCTTACAGGCAAGCCGGTTACAACCGGGGGATTCTTGCACTGCATATATTGCTCAGCTTTTTCGCTGGTTAACATAACTCTGTCAACTTCTTTGGCAAGAGCTTTATTTGTCACACCGGGAAATGCGTTTTGCTCATGAATGGCTGTGGGAATTTTCATTTTTGCGGCCATACGCAAAACAGGTCCGCTGACATATCCGCCAAAGCCAATTACAAGATCCGGCTTAAATTCTTTGATTATCTTTTTTACAGCTGATGAGCTTCTGAGAAGAAGCCACAATGTTTTTATATTGTGTTTAATATCCGACCAACTGAATGAACGATAAAATCCCTGTATTTTAATGGTTTTGAGCTCATAACCGGCTTGAGGCACAAGCTTTGATTCCATTTTTTCCGCAGTACCTACAAAAACAATCTCTGCAGATGGATTTTTTTCCTTTATATAACCTGCTGTACCGAGAGCGGGATTAATATGTCCACCTGTTCCCCCTGCAGCAATAAGTATTCTTTTGTTATCAAGCATCTTTTTTCACCCGTCTATTATCTTTTGATATTGAAAGCATTATGCCCATACTTGCAAGATTAACCACCATTGATGAACCGCCGTTACTGAAGAAAGGCAAGCTGATACCGGTGTTTGGCAAAAGGGATGTTGCAACAGCAACATTTATAAGCACCTGCAAAGCCATTTGCGTACTGATTCCCAGCGCAACCAGTCTTCCATAAGTGGTTTTTGTTTTGAATGCTATCTTGAATCCGAGATAAACAAGCACTCCATAAGCAGCAAGCATCAAAATAGCGCCGAAAAATCCAAGTTCCTCGCCGAGGACCGCAAAAATAAAGTCATTTTCTTTCTCTTGAAGATTGCTGATTTTTTGGCCTGAATTACCGTATCCCACGCCGAAAAGTCCGCCTGAGCCTATGCCGTATAGGGATTGTAAAACTTGACGGGCTTTATTAAGTTTTTCGTTTGAGGTAAGTTCCCCGTTAAAGAGTATTTTTTTCCAAATAACAATTCTCTCTGCCTGATAATCTTTTAGGAGAGGAATTGATTCAGGCTTCCAAGCCACAATTAAAAATCCGACAATAACAACAGCAGTAATTCCTAAAAAACATTTCTTATCCATATCAGCATACCACATCATTGCGTAGCCGATACAAAGATAAAGGAGGCAGCCCGAAAGATGGCTTTCCAATAAGATCATAACACCGTAAAATATTGTGATTCCCAAAAAAACAAAAAAGCTGGATACTTTATCTTTTGACTTTTTATATTTATCCATAAGGTATGCAAGGCACATTATAAGAGTAACTTTTCCCAGCTCTGATGGTTGAAAGAAAAAGAACCAACGATGTGTGCCATTATAGTCCGTTCGAAAGAAAACAGCCACAAGGAAGATTGTGGCAAATGCCATAAGAAAAGGCGATATTTCTTTAATCACGCTAACCTTTATTTTGGATATGATTATCATTATTGCAATGCCACCAAAGGCGAACAACGCTTGTTTCAAAATTGAATTGCTCGCTGAAGAGAGAACAATAAGTCCGTAAACGACAAGTGCAATAACCACACAAAGGTAAGCAATATCGAAATTAAGCCAGCCTTCGTTAAAAACCTTTTTCGGAGATTTCACAAATTCTGTAATAACCTTTTTGGGACCTAAAATTATTTGCTGCAATTCCGGCTTAATTATCTTATTCCACCAGTTTTCAATAGTACCGACCGGCTTCTCATTTATATTTTCTTCCATGTGCTCACCTCCTCTTGTACAGATCACAATTTATCTTTTATCAAAATAATCGTATATGTTGAAGATAACATCTTCTAATTTCATTCCACGGCTCGCCTTAAAGAGCACAGCATCTCCACTTTTAAGTTCTGAATACAGATCCAAAGAAAGCTTTGATTTATCGACATAACTTCTTACATCTTTTAAGCCAAGCTTTTCAGCTTCTAATGCAGCGGCAAGAGATTTTTCTCCGTAAGTAAATAAAATATCAATTCCGTTATTTACTGCATATTGGCCTACAAGCTTATGAGCTGTTTCGCTGTAATCGCCAAGTTCAAGCATATCACCTATAACAGCGATTTTTCTTTTTGCATTTACATTTCCCAAAACAGACATTGCAGCGGCTTGAGAATCGGGACTTGCATTATAACAATCCTCTATAAATGTGATCCCGTTTCTTTTTACCATTTTTTGCCTAAAGCCTGTGGTTTTATAATTTTTAAGTGCTTCTAATCCTTTTTTTACATCCACGCCAAGTTTTTCACCAGCAGCAACAGCAGCAAGGCTGTTATAGATGTAATGGCGGCCCACAAAGGGAAGGCAAACCCCAACGGGGCCGCCACTGAAATCACAGTCAAATGTGATTTCTTCATCTATGGAGGTAATATTACGTGCTTTAAAAGCACAACCGGTATTCTCAATTCCGTAATAAGTAACAGGATGAGTGCCACAGTTTGCCTTACTGAGCATATCATCGTCACCGTTTAAGATAATAGGTGCATTTGGATTCATGCCTTCAAGTATTTCCATCTTAGCTTTAAGTATTCCTTCTCTTGAACCAAGATTTTCAATATGAGAAACGCCTATATTTGTAATAAGTGCAACATCAGGCTTTACAGCCTTTGTCATTCTGGAAATTTCATTAAAATGACTCATACCCATTTCAATAACGGCTGCTTCATATGTTTCATCAAGTCTGAAAAGTGTAAGAGGTACGCCAATTTCATTATTAAGGTTACCCTCGTTTTTTAAAGTTTTATATTTAGAACTAAGCACAGTCCAAACCATTTCTTTTGTGGTAGTTTTTCCGACTGAGCCGGTAACGCCCACGAAAGGAATATTAAACAAACTTCTGTAATAACCCGCTAGGTCAAGCAGAGCAATTCTTGTATCTTTAACTAAAATTTGTTTTTCGGAAAGTCCGCAATCTTTATGTACCATTACAGCGGCTGCGCCTAGTTCGAGGGCCTTTTTTGCATAGTCATGCCCATCAAAGTTATCCCCTTCAAGAGCTATAAACAAACATCCCTCTTGAATTTTACGGGAATCGGTACTGATACTGTTAAATTTTCCATCAAGGGTTGTTTTTGTCCCTACAGCTTCAGCAGCTGATTTGAAAGAAATAGGTACCATTTAAAAACCTCATTTAAGAAAAGATGCAACAACTTCTCTTTCATCATAATGAATTTTACCTGTTGAAAGTATTTGATAAGTTTCGTGGCCTTTGCCTGCAAGCACAACCACATCACCCGCTTCAGCAATTGAAAGAGCCTTGCCTATTGCTTTGGTGCGATCAACTTCAACTATTATTTTTGCTTTATGTTTAGCAGTTCCGGCAATCACATCATTTACAATGGTATCGGGGTCTTCTGTCCTCGGATTATCCGATGTAATAATTGCCACATCGGCAAGATTTGCACCGATACTGCCCATAAGCGGGCGCTTTGTTTTGTCCCTGTCGCCACCGCAACCGAACACGGCAATTATTTTCCCTTCCGTAACCTCACGAAGAGATTTCAAAACATTTTCAAGGCCATCGGGAGTGTGCGCATAATCTATAATCACGGAATAAGGTGTATCGGTAGGTACAACTTCCATTCTGCCAGGAACGCCTCCGATTTGAGAAACCGCCTCAAGGGTTTTTCCAAAATCAAAGCCAAGCTCAATAAGGCAAACGATTGCTCCCATAGAATTATATACGTTAAACAAGCCGGGAACATTGAAAGAAACCCTGCCTATATTTTTGTTGCTTACAAGTTCATATTTAACTCCCGATGAGGATGACCTGATATTTTTAGCGGAATAATCACTTGTGTTTTTTTCTATTGAAAAGCTGACAGTACGACAGTTTGTACCGGAAACCATATATTCCGCTGCTTCATCATCGGCGTTTATAATTGCAAGATCTGCATTTTCAAAAAGCATGTGCTTTGCTTCTTTATAATTTTCAAATGTTCCGTGGTAATCAAGATGATCCTGCGTCAAATTTGTAAATATTGCGGCATCAAAATGAACACCGTCAACTCTATACTGAGCAAGTGCTTGAGAGGAAACCTCCATAACGCAATATTCACACCCACATGCAACCATTTTCGCAAACAAATCAAAAAGGTCATTTGCATCCGGAGTAGTCAAGCTTGAGGGCATCTCTGTATCACCGATCATATTTTTAACAGTGCCTATCATTCCCGCTTTTATACCCAGGCAATCAAAAATATTTTTTATTGCAAAAGCTGTGGTAGTTTTTCCGTTAGTTCCTGTTATTCCGATAAGTTTAAGATTTCTTTCCGGATGAGAATAAAATGCAGCACAAAGATTTGTATAAGCGGCGCGAGTGTTTTCAACGATTATTTGATTTTTAACACCTATATCACGGCTTACAACGACTGCAGCTGCTCCTGCTTCAATCGCCTCGGCAGCTTTATCGTGACCATCGAAGTGCTTTCCCTTTATGCACACGAATATACACCCCGGGCAAACAGCCGAGGAATTATCGGTAATTTTAGTTACCTCTTTATCTTCAAAATTGCCACTGTATGAAATATCGGCGACAAGTGCAGAAATTTTCATTATTCTTTCCTCCGTGAAAGTTAAAACTCTTAGGTATCACCCACATCATTATAGGATTTAAAGTAAACAGTAACTATTGTGCCGTATTCAACCTTTTCTCCCGCAGCTACACTCTGATCATAAGATACAACACCGCTGCCGGAAGCTCCTGAAATTCTTACATTTACGCCTTCAGAT
The DNA here is from genome assembly GCA_963652165.1 of bacterium. GTDB lineage: Bacteria > Bacillota > Clostridia > Oscillospirales > Acutalibacteraceae > CAG-177. The sequence continues at coordinate 98,893 of CAVJRM010000001.1, forward strand.
GCAGCATATTTCTTAACTTCGCTTATTCCGCGACCGGTAAGATCAGGTACTGTTACTTCATATTTTTCTTCATTTTCTGTTGTGTATATTGCTATTACGCCGCCTTGAGGAATTGTTTGGCCTCCGGCAGGACTTTGGCTCACAACAGTTGAACCATTGCCAATTACTCTAACTGAGAAGCCCACTTCTTCAAGCTCGTCTTGAGCCTCGTCCACAGCTTTACCTATTACGCCCGGTGTTGTTGTATCAAGCTCTTCAAGTTCATCATCTGTATACTGTCTTTCAACTCCGAGATATTCAAGAACTGTTTCAACAACCTTTGCGGCAACGGGAGCACAAACAGTACTGCCGTTAATTTCGCTTTGTGGCTCATCAACAATAATCAAAACAGCAATTTCGGGGTCATCAGCCGGTGCAAAGCATCCGAAAGATGCAATATATGTACCTTTGAGCTGATACTTTTGAGTCGTACCGGTTTTACCTGCCACTCTGTAGCCTGCAACATATCCGTTTTTACCGGTACCGCTTTTTACAACATCTTCCATCATAGAAGCAACCTCTTCGGCCGTTTCTTCGGAAACCACCTGTCGCTTAACAGTGGGCTCTGTTTTGCTGATTACATTTCCTTCGCTGTCAAGCTCCTCAGACACAAGATAGGGCTGCATAAGTTTACCGCCGTTTGCAATACAGGAAATTGCCGTAATCATTTGAATTGGCGTTACGCTAAAAGTTTGTCCGAAAGATTCACTTGCAAGAGCAACTCTTGTAAGCTGATCCTCTGTATAATATATTGAATTTGCTTCTTCAAGGCTTTCAATTCCGGTTTTTTCCGTAAATCCAAACGCTTTGAAATATTCATAAAATTTTTCAGCGCCGAGAGTAAGACCAACCTTAATAAAGAACGGGTTGCAAGAATGCATCAAGCCTTCTCTGAGTGTTTGAGTTCCGTGACCTGAAGCCTGATGACAATTAAATGTTCTGTCATCAACAACTGTTGAACCACTGCAATAATATGTAAAATCATCACCGAGTGCATCTTCTTCAAGTGCAGCTGCGGCAAGAAAGATTTTGAAAACCGAACCGGGGTGATAAGTTTCGGAAACCGTATAGTTATTCCATTGCTCAAGGCTGAAATATTTTTTGAGGCTCTTTGAATGAAGCGACAGACGTTCTTCGTAATCTTTTGTGTTTTCAATTTCATTAAGAGCTTCTTCAGGGTCTTTAACAGAAGTATCCTCTAAAAAATACTTTTCAAGATATTCATAATTTTCATTTTTTATAGATTTATCAAGTTCATTCTGGTAATACTCATTAAGGTTGCTCGGATTATTAAGGTCATATCCTCCTTTATATCCAACGCAATCCATACCGAGAATTGCCCCGGTATCAACATCCATAACTATACCGTAAGCACCGATGCCACCGCTGGATTCGTAAACAGACTGGAGCTGTTCCTCAAGGCAGTATTGAACCGTTTCATCTATTGTAAGCACAAGGCTTGTGCCGTCTTTCGCTTCATAAGTCGTTTCGTTATCACTATCCACATTAGTGCCATAAGATTTAACTTTACCGTCTTGGCCTGAAAGAGTTGAATTATAATAGCTCTCTATGCCACTTACGCCATTACCGTCGGAATTAACCGTGCCTATGAGCGATGATGCAAATGTGCCCATGGGATAATAACGCTTTGTATCTTCTTCAAGACCGATTACATCACTGTATTTATAACTTTTTGTAGTGACTTCACCATCAGTATAAAATGACTTTTTATATGTCCTATGCTTTAAACAATTAGTAGCACAATCCTTTGCGGAAGTTTCGCCGCAATCAACAAGCTTTTTCTCTGCAAGCTCCATTTTGGATTTAACCACTTCTCTATGAGCTACAACAAGCTCACCTTCCTCGGCTTTTTCCGTTTCGGTTGCTTCCATAAGGTCATCATACTCAAGCTCAAGAGCATCTGCTACGTCATGACAAACTTGGCTTCTGAAATCTTCATCCGTAAAATTTTCGGGTATCAGATAAATTTTCCATGCCTTAGCACTCTGCGCAAGCACATTCCCATTTGCATCGTAAATAACTCCCCTTGTGGCACTGATAGTTTCCTCGTTCCACTGGGCAGCAGTTGCATATTTTTTGTACTCATCTGCATTTATAATTTGAACATTAACAAGGCGGGCGATAACGGCGACAGTTGCGGCAATAAGAATACAAGCAAGAAATCTTGCGTTTTTCTTTGCTCTTATATAAGGATTTTCTTCCTTGCGTTTCTCTTGCATAACTGTCCTCCTTTCGTCTGCCTTTACAAGCTAAAAAAAGCTGTCCCAATTTTCGTTGAGACAGCATGGCAGGCTCATTCGTCCTGCATATCTGCATTCAGAGCTTTACCATCCGCTATAACTACCTTGTCGCCATCCCTGTCCTCAAAGTAGTGAATTTGATAACGCTCAGCTTTTTGCATACCTAATACGGAAACCGCATATTCTTGAATCTTGTCCGCAGACACCGCTGCACTAACGGCGGCATTAAGCCTGACATTTTCGGCTTCCGCCTGCTCAATTTGTGACTGAAGAGTTGTGATTGTTTTATTATTCGCCACAATTGAATTATTAAGATGCATAAGAATTGTGGACATTATAAGAAGAATTATTGCAGCCGTGATAAATGTAATGGCCATCACAAGCTTATTCACCTGTGTTTTCGGTGCAGGCCTTACAACATTTTTTTGTATGGTTCTTTTTTCTTGCTGAACCTCTGGAAATTCATATTCAGTTAATTTCGGAGCGGCTGAAGAAACAAAAGGCGAAGGAACAATTCCGGGAATATAGTCAAAATCGTCCAATTTTTCAGCCCCTCCTTTCTGATAATCAATTAGATTACAGCTTTTCTGCCACTCTTAATCTTGCAGATCTGCTGCGTGCATTTTCCGATGTTTCTTTTTCATCGGGAGTTATGGGTTTGAAAACTTTTGCCCTCGGTGTTTTACCGCAAACACATACGGGGAAATTTTTGGGGCAGGTACATCCTTTTGCAAGAGGTGCAAGTGCCTGCTTAACGGCTCTATCTTCAAGAGAATGGAAACTTATTACGCATACTCTTCCACCGGGTTTTAAGCAGTCAAACATATCTTCAACTGCTTTTGTAAGCCCGTCAAGTTCGCCGTTTACATATATTCTGAGTGCCTGAAAAGTTCGCCTCGCAGGGTGACCTTCTCGCCTTGCGGCTGCAGGCATTGCATTTGAAATGATATCACTAAGCTCAAGAGTTGTTTCTATGGGCTTAACCTCTCTTGCTTTAACAATTGCAGAAGAAATTGCCGGTGCAAATTTTTCTTCACCGTATTCATATATGATTCTTCTGAGTTCTTCTTTGGGAAGATTATTAACAGCGTCTGCTGCACTCATTCCCTCAAGACTCATTCTCATATCAAGAGGCGCATCCTTATGAAAGGAAAATCCTCTCTCTGCATCATCAAGCTGATGAGAGCTGACGCCTAAATCGGCAAGAATGCCGTCAACTTTATCTATATTAAGGTTATTGAGTATTTCTTTTATATTGAAGAAATTGCCGTGGACAATGGTAACGCAGCCATAAGGAGTTAATCTTTCGGTAAGGACCTCTATGGCTTCAGGGTCTCTGTCAATTGCTATAAGTCTACCGGTTGTGAGCTTTGATGCAATTGCAGAGGAATGGCCTCCCCCGCCTGCGGTGCAATCAACATAAGTGCCATCCGAAGCTATGTTGATTGCATCTATTGTTTCATTGAACAAGACGGGAATATGATGAAAAGTTTTTGACGTATCCATAACTTAACGCCTTGGTGAAAGGCTGAACTTTGAAAGATCCGGAGTAATAGTCTGATTGAACTGTGAATCCCATCTTTCCTGATTCCAAAGCTCGATTCTGTCAGGGTGAGCAATAATGAGTGCCTCATCAACAAGACCGGCAAACTCGATAAAATCGGGTTTTAAAGTGATACGGCCGGCTTTATCTATTACAGCCATATCTATATTGTTTGCAAAGAGCCTCTGAACGTAGGTAAGCTCAGCGCCACTGTAAACTTCTGCAAGACCGTTATATACATCAAGGTAATCTTGCTCAGAGTAAACGACTATACAGTCGTTGCTCTGGAAGTTTTTGAAAAGGTAAACCGTGTTGCCGTATCTTGAACGGAATCTTGTTGGAATTGTGATTCTGTTTACCTGGTCGAACTTTCTAAGTTCTCTGCCACCTAAACAATCAGGTTGTGCTGCTGCCGGCATCGGTTTTCCCCCTTTCATATGGTTTAAGGTTGCAAATTTGTGGTTAAAGCTCCCATTTGCCCCCTTTTTTCTCCTTGTGGGTTGATTATACACACAAATTTATCCAATTGCAAGTATTTTTTTCACAAAAATAGAAAAAACCACATATTTTTTTCATAAAGGGTAATTTCATCAGTTTTCAAACATAATTTGAAGCCTTGAAAGTCAAGAAAAGAAAGAATTTTCACGATCAAAAAACTTTTTTAAAATTTTTCTTGCAATCGTGAAAAAAATGTGATAATATATCAACCTGTATGAAAGAAGGAGGTGTCCACATGCCCAATATTAAGTCAGCTAAGAAAAGAGTTATCGTTAACAAAACCAGAGCTGCAAGAAACAAATCTCGTAATACAGCTCTCAAAACAGCTATAAAGAAAGCTAATATCGCAGTTGCTGAAGGCGCTCCTGAAGCAGAAGCTCTCATTAAGGAAGCAACAAAAAAGATAGATCAGGCTGCTGCCAAAGGTCTTATTCATAAGAATAACGCTGCTCACAAAAAGGCAGCTCTTGCTAAGCTTGCAAAATAATGCAACTCAAAGCAAATGCATCAGCCGTGGTTGTAAACAATTTATGACCGCGGCTGTTAAATGTTGACAATCCCCTGTTGGTTTGATATAATACAGCCGAAGTGGATTTATTCCATAATAAAAATAATCGGAGGAAAGATATGAAAACTTTCAAGAAGATTGCAAAATTCGTAGCTATAATCGTTGCCATTGCAGCAGCAGTTGCAGGCGTTGTTTATGCAGTAAAAAAGATCAAGGCCAAAAAGTGTGCTGACGCAGACAGTGAAGAGAATTATGTTTCTTGCTCATGCTGTGAAAGACCTGAAAATCTTTAATAATTAGGCCTTAAATAATTTGGAGGAAACTATGGTACTCGAAAAAATTATTGACATTATCAGCGAACAGCTTGAAATTGACAAATCCGTTATCAAAGAAAATTCAGCTTTTACAGACGACCTTGGCGCAGGCAGCCTTGATATGATTGACCTTGCCATGTCAATAGAAGATGAATTCGGCATTGAGCTTCCCGATGACGATCTTGATAAGATCAAGACTGTCGGTGAGCTTGCAAAGTTCATTGAAACTACTATTGAATAATAAAATTCAAAATGGCTGTTGCAAAATAATGCAGCAGCCTTAATTTTTTGACAAATCATATTTCGTGTGATATAAAGAATCGGGAAGTGATTATGATGATATTAAAAAATGCATCAGTTTGTAATGACAATTTTGAATTTATTAACACAGACATTACAATTGTAGACGGAAAAATCAAATCCTTAGAAAAAAATGAAGAAAGCGGAATCGACTGCACAGGTTGTGTCATTCTGCCGGGATTTATTGATATTCATATTCATGGCTGCAATATGGCCGACTGCACAGACGGAAAGCCGGACAGTGCAGCAAAAATGGGCCGGTTTCTTGCAGAGCACGGAATTACTTCTTTTTGCCCCACAACCATGACTTTGCCTGTTAGAGATTTGGAAAAGTCTTTTTCTTACATCAAAGAAACGATGGAAAAAGAAGAGGGAGCATATATCCACGGAATAAATATGGAGGGTCCGTTTATTTCTCCTAAGAGAAAGGGTGCTCAAGCAGAAGAAAACATAAAAGAACCGGATTTTGAATTATTTTCAAATCTCAATAAAATATGCAACGTAAAGATTGTTGATATAGCACCGGAAGTTAACGGAGCTGATGAATTCATAGAGAAAGCAAAAAATATTTGCAGAGTTTCCGCTGCACATACAGAAGCGGATTATACAACAATCAAAAAAGCAGAAAGCTTAGGATTAAAGCACGCAACTCACCTTTTTAACGCGATGACTCAACTTGGTTCAAGAGAGCCGGGAGCGGTCGGTGCAGTTTTTGACAGTGATAAAATTACAGCCGAACTTATTTGTGACGGCATCCACATCTCCCCTGCGACCTTGCGAATTGCATTCAAAATTTTAGGAGAAGACAGAACGGTTATAATCAGTGATGCAATGATGGCGGCCGGACTCGAAGACGGCGAATACGCCTTAGGTGGACAAAGAGTTATAAAAAAAGGTGCCGCAAGGCTTGCAGACGGAACTCTTGCAGGAAGCGTTACAAACCTTTTTGACGAATTTAAGAATGTGATCTCTTGGGGAATTCCTCTGAAACAAGCAATAAAATCCGTTACAATAAACCCGGCAAAATGCATAGGAGCTGATAAATATACAGGTTCCATTAAAGAAGGTAAAAATGCGGATTTGATTATTTTGAAAAATGATTTTTCAGAGCTTTATAATGTTATTATAAAGGGAAATGTATATAAATGAAATAAATCTTGCAAAAGCAGTCTTTTTTAAGACTGCTTTTTTGTAATTCAAAGTGCATTATTCATTCATTTTCACCTGTAAAGTTGTATCACTTCACAGGTGCTTTTTGTAAAGTTATGCGCCTTGCAAATGTGAATAACTCAGTGAAAAATGTGAAAATGTCCTGTTTCATTATTCTTATTTAGCACTATAACGGTAAAGTTTTTCACTTTACTGCAAATTATGTTCTATTTATGAACAATTTTATTCAGTATAAATGAATTTTTAACTGCATAATTTTTGCAGGATTTTATATTTCAAATTGCATTTTTCTAGTGATTTTGCAGCTAAAATCCAAGCAAAGCAATCACATATATTTTGAGCTTTTTTGGTATTATACCGACGCATTTCGTTCTAACCCAAAAACACCCCGTTCAAATGAATGAACGGGGCTTAAATATTGATTTAATTATTATTCGCTGATATAAGGCATAAGAGCTACTTGACGTGCACGCTTAATAGCAACGGTAAGCTCACGCTGATGTTTAGCGCAAGTTCCGGTTACACGGCGGGGAAGAATCTTTGCTCTTTCGGATGTAAATCTGCTAAGCTTGTTAACATCCTTATAGTCGATATAATCAACCTTATCAACACAGAAAGCACAAACCTTTCTGCGACCTTTTCTGTTAGGTCTTCTTTCGCCTTTCTCGTAAGCCATGGATTAAACCTCCTTTATAGGTTCATAAATTCTCAGAAGGGTAAATCGTCCTCTTCCGGAATCTCTTTAAAATCGCCTTCATCTGCAGTTGTAAATGCAGCTTGAGGCTGGTAGGCAGGGGCACTGTCATTTCTGTATGATGTGCCGGATTCGCTCTTTGAGCCACAGAAACTGATATTATTTGCCACTATTTCGGTAGCCTTTCTCTTGTTGCCATTCTTATCCTCAAAATTTCTGGTCTGAATGGAACCGTCAATAGCTATCATAGAGCCCTTGTGGAAATATTTGCAAATAAATTCTGCATTATTTCTCCACGCAACAACATCAATAAAATCTGCTTGACGCTCTTCACCGCTTCTGACAAATGATCTGTCAACAGCTACCGTAAAAGAACAAACCTGTACGCCGGTGCCTGTAGTACGAAGCTCGGGGTCGGCAGTAAGCCTGCCGTTAATTGCAACAATATTTAACATTGTGCATCCTCCTTAGTCGTTCTTGTTAAGGATAAGTGAACGAAGTACGCCATCTGTGATCTTGAAAACACGATCAAGTTCTGCAGGGAACTCAACGGGAGCTGTGTAATTATAAATTACATAGTATCCATCGGGCTCATCATTGATAGCATAAGCAAGCTTGCGCTTACCCCACTCATCAATGCTCTCCAGAGTGCCGTTAGCTTCAATCATTTCCTTGAACTTCTGAACAAGGGGCTGTACGCTCTCATCACCATTGGCTACTGAGAAAACAACCATTGTTTCATACTTGTTTGTTGCTGACATCCTTAAGCACCTCCTTCCGGTCTATGGCCACAGTGTAGCTGTGGCAAGGATATAAAGTTTATTTAATCCTGCTGTGGTATCCACAGCGATTTTGTATTTTAACAGAAATATAAATAAAAGTCAAGAATAAATTAGTGCCTATCACGAACGATCTTGAGAGTTGTGGTCTTGGGGAATTCTGTATCGCGGATTTTTCTCTTTTGAACTCTCTTGAAAGCGGGAAGCTTATCATTGATTTTTGCAACATCTTCTTTGAGCCTGTCACGGCAGCCGGGATATTCTTCTTCGTTAAGATAAAACTCTGCTGTAATTTTATCGTTCTCTTGGTAAACGAGAACTTCTTTAACGTAATCTATGCAAATAAGTTTATCTTCTATTTCTTCGGGAGAAACATTCTTGCCGTTTGAAAGAACAATAAGATTTTTAACTCTGCCAACAAAGAAAAGGAAACCGTCTTCATCAATATAACCATGGTCGCCGGTCTTAAGCCATTCGCCGTCAAATACTGCGGCTGTTGCCTCAGGGTCGTTATAGTAGCCCTTCATAACATTTGAGCCCTTAACATAAATTTCGCCAACGCCAAACTCATCGGGATCATGAATTTTAATCTCATTACAAGCAATTGGAAGACCAACTGAACCGATTTTATAATTATCTCTGCGATTAACGGTAATTGCAGGTGAGCACTCGGTCATGCCATAACCGTTAATGATTTGAATGCCGAAATCGTTCATTCCGTTTTCGTATTTAGGATCAAGATTTGCTCCGCCTACGATAATAAATTCAAGCTCTCCTCCGAGATTGTCAATAATTGTCTTGAATAATTTTCTTCTGACATCTATACCGACTTTTTGAAGGGATTTGCTGATTTTAAGGCCTTTTTTAAGAGTTTCTTCACGGCCTGTGGCCTTTGCGGTTCTCCAAATACGGTCATAAATTGTTGTAACAACGAGGGGCACTGCAGAGAAATTCTGGGGATGATAAGTTTTCATATCATGCTGAATATCTTTAAGGCTATCACAAATATGGCCATACTCTGCAAGAAGGTAACCTGAGAAAAGCGCACCAACCCAGCAGAATGTGTGGTTAAGGGGAAGGAAGCCGATTGCGTGCTTACCGGAATTTGTTTGACAGGATGCAACAACATCACTTGTGATATTGTAGTGAGTAAGCATAACGCCCTTGCTTAAACCGGTTGTGCCGGAAGTGTAAACAATTGCTGCAAGGTCATCGGGTTCAACAACAGCATCAATACATCTTGTATCTCCGGCTTTAATAGCTTTGCGGCCTTCATCCTTGTATGAAGGAAAGTCAGAAACGCAAAAATATTCTTTGATAGTGGTATTTTCGGATGCTTTTGCCGCTTCAGCAACATGAGCCGTTTTGTTAGTATAGATAAGGGCATCGCATTCACATCTGTCTAACTGGCTAACTAACTCATCATCACTGAGTTTAATATCCATGGGAACGGAAATATTACCGCCGAGAAGGGTTGCGTAATAACCGATAACCCATTCATAAGAGTTTTCTGCGATAATGGCAATTTTCTTTTTACCGTCAATTCCCTTAAGATAGAAATATGTACCTAATGCAGTCATTTCATCCCAAGACTGATTAAAAGTCCTTTGATCAGGATTTTTGTTTGCATCAAGAAAGGTAAAATGGAGGGAATCTCCACCTTTTTTAGTGCCGTAAATGATTATTTCTTTGAGAGTCTTAATATTGTTGATTTCTTTTATCAGTTGCGGGTCTATTTCGTACTTTGATTTTTTCAAAAGTATTCATCCCTTTCACTTATTTTTCTAATTTCATCACAAACGCGTATACTTTAACATTTTACAAATCAAATTTCAATAGACATATTTAATAATTTGATGGATAGATTTAAGCTTATTTTCGTTAGTTTATAAGGCTTAAATCAACATTTTGTAGTCTTTCGGTATTTGACAATATAATGAAAATATGATAAAATAATATTTTAGATTTGGAGTATGCACATAAGGTGGTGATAATGTGAACGAAAATTTGAAAGCTCTTAGAAAAAAGGCAATGAGCCTTCCTCTTACTCCCGGCGTTTACCTAATGAAAGATAAAACCGGTAAAATAATTTACGTAGGAAAAGCAAAAGCTTTAAAGAACAGAGTCAGTCAATATTTCGGCTCACAAAACACCCACACTCAAAAAGTACGCAAAATGGTTGAAAATGTTGCAGACTTTGACTATATTTTATGCGGCAGTGAATTTGAGGCTCTCGTGCTTGAATGCTCACTCATAAAACAGCACTCCCCAAAATATAATATTCTGCTTAAAGACGATAAGGGTTACAGCTACATAAAAGTAACTCAAGGTGAATGGAAAAATTTTTATGCCGTAAAGCAAAAAGACGACACAGGCGCCGAATACATCGGGCCTTATATGAATTCTTTCGGAATATCCAACGCAATTTCAAATGCAAAAAAGATATTCAAAATCCCGTCTTGCAGTAAAAAATTTCCGAAAGAATACGGAAAAAGCCGCCCCTGTCTTAACTATTCAATAGGCCAATGTTCTGCCCCCTGTGCCGGAAAAATCAGCAAAGAAGCACACAACGAAGCCGTTAATCAGGCTCTTGATTTCATAGTTAACGGCTCAGGAACAGTTGTAAAAGAGCTTACAGAAAAAATGGAGGCAGCTGCCGAAAATCTTGAATTTGAAAAAGCAGCAAAGCTCCGTGACACAATTAACTCCATTAAAAAGGTTACTGATAAGCAAAAAGTTGTGGCCGCTGCAGTTGAAGAGCAAGATGTTTTTGCAATAGTCGGAGCAGCTGACGGCATAAATCCAAAGGCCTGCCTTTCTGTGCTTAGGTTCAAAAAATCCCGTTTGTATGAAAGCGAGCATTTCTTCATAGATTATCCCGAAGATTTACCATCGGCAAGATATGAACTGCTGAGAAGTTACTATTCAATGAGAGATTCAATTCCGCCGAGAGTAACGGTTGACGGTGATGTAGAAGAAGGTGAAGTGCTGGAAGAATGGCTATCTTCACTTGCAGGAAGAAAAGTGCATATATTTGTGCCTCAAAGAGGAGAACAACATTCTTTAGTTGATATGTGCCGTTCCAACGCTGCGCAAAAATTGTCAATTTATCTTGGAAGAAAAGGCAAATATACTGCCGCTCTTGATGAATTAGGTCAATTATTGGGCCTTAAGACTCCTCCCCGATATATTGAATCTTATGATATTTCACACACTGCCGGTTCAAACAATGTGGCAGGAATGATAGTTTTTAAAGACGGACTGCCGCTTAAAAAGGCATATAAGAGATTTTCAATAAAAGGCTTTTCGGGGCAGGATGATTACGGCTCTATGGCAGAAATTCTTGACCGCAGGTTTACAGAATATGAGAATAACAAAGGCAGTAATGAAGGTTTCGGGATTTTACCTGATTTAATACTTCTTGATGGCGGTAAAGGTCAAGTAAATGCCGTTATTCCCGTTATGAAAGCTCATAACATAAACGTGCCAATATTCGGTATGGTAAAAGATTCTCACCACAGAACAAGGGCAATAGCTACCTCCGGTGAAGAAATTTCCATGACATCAAAAAGAGCCGCTTTTACCCTTGTAGGTTCAATTCAAGAAGAAGTGCACAGATACTCCGTAGCATATCATCATCAAAAAAATAAAAAATCAACTATTTCAACAACGCTTACATACATTGAAGGCATCGGAGAAGGCAGAGCGAAAGCCTTGTTAAAGCATTTCAAAACATTGAGAGCAATATCCGAAGCAAGTGTGGAAGAGCTTTCAAAAGTTAAAGGAATGACTGCCTCATCCGCACAAAATGTTTATAACGCCTTTAATGAAAAATAAGTTCTTGTAAATTTATTAGAATTATTGTATAATCCACCATCGGAACGGAGGTTCACTATGTTTATAGATGTAGCCAAAATTAAGATAAAAGCAGGTAACGGCGGCAACGGTGCCGTTAGTTTCCGCAGAGAAAAATATGTAGCTGCCGGTGGGCCTGACGGAGGCGATGGCGGTAAGGGTGGAAATATCGTGTTCAAGGTTGATACAAACCTTGCCACTCTTTCAGATTTCAGATACAAGCGTAAATATACCGCTCCGAACGGCGCTAACGGCTCAGGTGGCCGAAAAAACGGCAAAAACGGCGAAGATCTTATCATTTATGTGCCAAAAGGCACAATTATACGTGAAGCCGAAAGCGGTGCAGTTATGGCGGATATGTCCACAGACGAGCCTTTTGTTGCCGCAAAAGGCGGCAGAGGCGGATGGGGTAACCCACACTTTGCAACCCCCACAAGACAAGTTCCGAGGTTTGCAAAAGACGGCACTCCCGGTGAAGAATGGGAAGTAAGCCTTGAATTAAAACTTCTTGCGGATGTTGGACTTCTCGGTTTTCCAAATGTTGGAAAATCCACTCTTATTTCTGTTGTAAGCGAAGCTAAGCCCATTATTGCAAACTATCATTTCACCACAATAACGCCCGTGCTGGGCGTTATAAATATGGGCGGTGGAAACTCCTTTGTTATGGCTGACATTCCCGGGCTTATTGAAGGCGCCGGTGACGGAGTAGGTCTCGGCCATGAATTTTTACGCCATGTTGACCGTTGCAGGCTTCTTTTGCATATACTTGATGTTGCCGGCAGCGAAGGCAGAGACCCCATAGATGATTTTGAAATAATCAATAAAGAGCTTATAAAGTTTAATCCGGAGCTTGCCGAAAGGCCTCAAATTGTTATCGGCAATAAAATTGACCTTGCCACAGATGAACAGAGAGAATCTGTAAAAAATCACTTTGAGGGCTTAGGATATGAATACTATGAGATGTGTGCTCCCATACAGGAAGGCACAACCGAAATAGTAAACGCCCTTTGGAATAAACTCCAAACTCTTCCACCCATAAGGCAATATGAACAGGAATCAATACCCGCCGAAATATTTGAAAAAACTGATGATAAAAGCTTCACAGTACGAGTTGAGGATAACGTTTATTTCGTTGAAGCTCCATGGCTTCTTAAAATCCTTCAAAGATGCGACCTTGATGATTATGAATCCTTACAGTATTTTCAAAGAGTTTTGTTATCAAGTGGTATTATAGATGCCCTTCACGAAAAAGGCATAAATGAGGGCGATACTGTTTCTATTTATGACCTTGAGTTTGATTTTGTTAACTGATTCGGTGATTTTATGTTAATTGATAAAGAAGTAAAGCTTACATCTCTCAGCCCCTTGGCTCTTGCATTTATCGGAGATACGGTTTTTGATATTCTCATAAGAAGTGAGCTTGTGTGTGAGGCAAATAGGCCCGTTAAAGAGCTTCATAAAGAGGCAGTCTCAAAGGTTTGTGCCGCCGCGCAAGCAAGTTATATAAAAAAAGTTCTCCCCTTGCTCTCGGAAGACGAGAAAGAAATATTCAAAAGGGGCAGAAATGCTCACACAGGTACAGTACCGAAAAATCAAAGCAGTGCCGATTACCATTATGCAACAGGCCTTGAGTGCCTTTTCGGTTGGCTTTACCTCAGTGGAAAAAATGAGAGAATCAAAGAGCTTTACGAGCTTATGAAAGAGGATAGAAATGACGAAAATAACTAAAAACGATGCCGTAAGTCTTCTTAAAGAAACGGGAATATGGGTTGTAGGCTGCTTGCTTTATTCCATAGGAGTAAATGTATTTGTGCTGCCGAATCACCTTGCACAAACGGGAATGACAGGCGCATCGGTTATAATTCACAGATTAACAGATTGGCCCGTCGGTACTGTGGGATTGGTACTGAATATTCCCCTTTTAGTCTTGATGTGGCTCTTCCTCGGAAGAAAGAGCTTTGCCAAAACAGTATGGGCAACGGTGCTTCTTTCCCTTTGCCTTGATGCCGTGGCTTTCGTGGTTTCAAAATACGGAATTGAATACACAAACGATAAAATTCTCGCTTCTCTTATTACCGGTGTGCTCGAGGGCTCCGGCCTCGGATTGATTATGACCACAGGTGCTACAAGCGGCGGAACGGATATTATAGGCAAGCTGGTAAATAAAAGATGGTCTCACATTACCGTTGGTACTATAGTTATGCTAAGCGACGCTACAATTGTTTTAATCTACATGATAGTTTTCAAAACTATTGACAGTGGTCTTTATGCTCTTATTGTTGCTTTCGTAAGTTCAAGATGTATGGATTCTCTTCTTTACGGTATGGGCAACGGCAAGTGCATTATGATATTCACCGATAAAGCCGATGAAGTTTCCAAGGCCATGATTTCAAATTCTCCCAGAGGCGTTTCAATTTTGCCCGCAAAAGGTGCATACAGCGGAGAGGACAGAAACATGCTTATATGCGTTGCTCGTAAACACGAAATAAGAAGGCTTATAAAAATAGTTAAATCCGTTGACAGCAAGGTATTTATCATAGTAAGCGAAGCAAATGAAATTTTAGGCAACGGATTTAATACGGATTTTTAATATTGACAAGTGATATATTTTCGTATTATAATTTTAAAGTTAAAATTCGATTTGAAATGAGGTTTATGTATGTCAGGACATTCCAAATGGAGTACCATTAAGCGCAAAAAAGAAAAAACCGATAATGCAAGAGCAAAGGTATTCACAAAAATAGGTAGAGAAATTGCAGTTGTAGTTCGTGAAGGCGGCCCTGATCCTGCAAGCAACTCAAAGCTTAAGGATGTTATTGCCAAAGCAAAGGCAAACAACGTTCCCAACGATAACATTGACAGAATTATCAAGAAGGCTGCCGGTGAACAAGGCGGAGCAAACTATGAAACAATAATCTACGAAGGCTACGGCCCCAAGGGAGTTGCCGTTATAGTTGAAGCTCTAACAGATAACCGTAACAGAACAGCCGGCGATGTTCGTCATTACTTTGATAAATACGGCGGAAACATGGGCCAAAGCGGCAGCGTTTCTTTCCTTTTCACAAAGCAAGGCGTTATCCTTGTTGAGAGCGAAGATGTCGATGAAGAAAAGCTCATGGAAGATGCTCTTGAAGCAGGCGCCACAGACTTTCTTACCGATGAAGGAATCTTTGAAATCCGTACCGATCCATACGATTGCGGTGCAGTAAGCGAAGACCTTGCAGCAAAAGGCTATAAATTCCTTTCAGCTGAAGCAGCATATATTCCTTCAACTTTCGTAACTCTTACCGAAAAAGAAGATATGGATAATATGAACAAAATGCTTGAAATGTTTGAGGATAACGATGACATTCAAGGCGTATGGCACAACTGGGAAAACACAGACGATGCCGAATAATTAAAAATTTAAGAGCTGTATTTCGCTTAACTTTGTGAAATACAGCTTTTTTCGTTATAGGGTTGAATTTTAAAAAGCATTAGAGTATAATCTCCCCTGTCAGTTCGCAAAATCCTGACCAGGCAAAATTTTATTTGTCTTCTAAAAACAAAACTAAGGAGAAAACTCAATGAAAAACAAACGCACGGTGTTTATCACCCAAGCGGCGATTATTGCCGCTATGTACGCAACGCTTACTTATGCACAAAACTTTTTACTGCCCGGCACAACATCTATGGCAGTTCAGTTCAGGGCATCGGAAGCTCTTAATGTGCTTGCGCTGTTCACTCCGGCAGCAATTCCCGGTTTAACCATAGGATGTGTTATTTCAAATCTATACAATATCGGCGGAGGGCTTCCTCTCGATATGGTTTTCGGAACTCTTGCAACTCTATTTGCAACGATATGTATTTATCTACTTAGAAAAATACATGTAAAGGGGTTCCCCTTTGCAACTGTGCTTATGCCTGCATTGTGGAACGGTGCCATAGTGGGATGGGAAATCGAGCATTTTTATATTGAGGGAGATTTTGAATTTATAGGCTTTTTAACTCAAGGTGGCTTGGTAGCTCTCGGTGAACTTTTGGTAATGCTTACATTAGGCACTTTTCTTTACGGTATCATCAAAAAGAGAAAACTTAATAAACAACTCTTAACCCATTAAAATAAAGGCTCTTGCGATTTTGCAAGAGCCTTTTTCAAATATTAAATGTACTGTGCAAGTTCTTTTAGATTTTCCACTTCAACACTTGCCTTTATATCCTGAGATGCATACTCTTCAGGGTTGGTTACGCCACTGTAAACCAGCGCACAAGGTATGCCGTGATTTGCTCCTATTGCTATATCCGTTGCGAGTCTGTCTCCGACGAAGGCAAGTTCTTCGCCTTTACAGTTGAGAAGCTCCGTTATATAGTCTACGGTCGCTGTCATAGGCTTTCCAAGCACCTGCGGGCGCTTGCCTGTGGAAGCTGCAAACATTTCTATCATTGAGCCTGTATCGGGCTTAAATCCATCGGCAGTGGGGCAGTTAACATCCGGGTGTGTTGCAAGGTAAATTGCGCCATCGTAAATATATTTTGCCGCTTTTCTGATTTTTTCGTATGTCAGTGTAGTATCAAATCCCAGCAAAACTATATCGGGATTTTCATCCACAAGATTTATTCCCGCTTTTTTCATATCCTCGGTTAATCTTTCGTTACCGAGAAGATAAACTTTTTTATTCGGGTAATTTTTGTTGATATAAGATGCAGCAACATGAGAAGAAATTATTACTCTTTTTTCATCCACGGGGTAACCCATTTTTGCAAGCTTTTCTCTGCACACTTCCACATTATTTGAAGAGTTATTTGTGAAAAAATAAAAATCTCTGCCCGTTTCTCTCACTTTATTAAGAAAATCTATTGAGCCTTCTATGATGTTACCGCTTAAATAAAATGTTCCATCCATATCAATGATGAAATATTTTGTCTTTTCAAAAATTGTTTTGTCCATAGTGTCCTCAAAATACGCCACTCAAAACTGAATGGCGTACCTTTTTTATTCCGTTAAATTTGAATTTGCCTCATTTGCCGTAAGTGACCTGATGCTATTGCGAGCCGACTGCAATTCTTTTAAACTCTTTGCTACAGCCTCATCTGCTTGATTCATGATGCTGTCAATGAATTCCGTTGCCGAAAGTCTGATTTCAGATGACCACTTATTTGCTTTTTCAACTGTTTGAGCAGCTTTATCATCGGCCTGTTTTGTGGTGTACTCAAACTGTTCGTTTGCCGCATTTATGATAGATTCGGCTTGTGCATTTGCATTTGCCACAGTCTGCTGTGCCTGAGCATTTGCGGACTCGGTAAGACTATCCGCCTTCGCCTTAGCCTCAATAACAATTATGCTGTCATCAACCATTTGGGCAGCTTGTGTTTGAGCCTCTGCTTTTATTTCAACCGCTTCGGAATTTGCGTTATTGACAATTTGAGCAGCCTGTGCATCTGCCTCAGCAACCTTATTTTTGCAATAATCTTCTGTTTTAAGAACAAGGGTTCTTACTTTATCCTCGGCAGCGGAAACAAGAGCTCTTGACTTTTCCTGTGCTGCTGTAACCACGTTTACGCTCTCGGATTTCGCCTTTGCAAGAATGTTATTTCTATCTGCGACAATAAGCTTAGCTTGAGCAATTTCTTTTGGGAGGCCTGCACGAATTTCATCTATTGTAGCTCTGATAGCTTCTGCATCAACGGCAATTTTACCGCCCCTGAGAGTTTTTGAGCCGGATTCAATAATATCATCAATTTGATTTAAAAGTTGGTCTGTATTCATCGATATTTATTCCTTTCTTTTATTCGTTTGATAATGTCATCACATACTTCTTCAGGCACAAATTCTTTTATATCTCCGCCAAATTCGCAAACCTGTTTTACAACGCTTGATGAGAGGAACATATTTTCCGCATTTGTTGTCATAAAAACAGTTTCAAGCTCCGGATTGAGCTTCTTATTGGTAAGAGCCTGCTGAAATTCATATTCAAAATCCGATACGGCTCTAAGACCTTTAACAACGGCGCAAGCTCCCTTTTTCTCTGCATATTCCGCAAGGAGGCCGCCGTACATATCCACCTCGGCATTTTCAATATCGGATATGCTTCTTTTAATAAGTTCAACACGCTCGGAAGCCGTAAAATAACTATCCGGCTTATGAAAATTTATCATTACAACAACAATTACTTTATCAAATATTTTTGATGCCCTGCGAATAATATCTACATGGCCCTTTGTTACAGGGTCAAAAGAGCCGGGGCATATGGCAATACGCATTTTTATCAGCCCTTTCTGAAAATTGTAACCGCTGTTTTGCTGTATTTGTAAGTTCTGTATTCGCTAAAACCTTCGGGAGAAACGGGTGTGCTATCCTTAAACGGATACTCGCAAATAACGATTCCGCCCTCTGCTACATAATCCGTAACTCTTTCAAGGGATTTTTCAAGCAAACCCGTTGAATATGGGGGATCAAGAAAGACTATATCATAGGTACGAATATTCATATTAAGAAATCCGATAGCATCCATTTGCACTATTTGGGATTCTTTTGTGAATTTTGTTTTTTCAACATTTTCTTTTATAACGCCGATAGCTCTTTTATCTTGGTCAACGAACGTTGCGCTGAGTGCTCCCCTGCTGAGTGCTTCAATTCCCATTTGACCTGAGCCTGCAAAAAGGTCAAGAACTCGACGGCCTTCTATTTCAAACTGAACGGCGCTGAAAACCGCCTCTTTAACTTTTTCTGTGGTAGGTCTTGTGGTTTCGCCCTCAAGGGTTTTAAGGCTCATTCCTCTTGCCGAGCCGGTAATAACTCTCATATTATTCCTCCAAAACGGACAAAATAAATCAATATATTATTGCACTTTATTACGCTTCTTGTCAAGTATTTTAGGCAGCCTATATTATTTAACTAATAATAAATTGTTAAAATTTTAAAAATAATATTTATTTTTTCATCTCGATGTGCTATACTGCTGTATAATTATTTAAGATGGCGAAGGCAGGTGAAAAAATGGCAGTCAAAATCTCCTCTGTTGAGAAAGGCAGTATTGCAGACAAAAAAGGAATTGAAACCGGTGATACTATAATCTCAATAAACGGCAACGAAATAAAAGATGTGCTTGATTACCGTTTTCACCTAAATAATTCAAAGCTGAAGATTGAGATAATAAAGCAAAAAGGCAAAACAAAGCACTATAAAATTCATAAAGACGAATTTGATGATATAGGCCTTGACTTTGAAACTTATCTTATGGATAAGCAACATTCCTGCAAAAACAAATGCATCTTTTGCTTTATTGATCAGCTTCCCGACGGCCTTAGGGACAGCCTGTATTTTAAAGATGATGACGACAGATTATCTTTCTTATTTGGAAATTACGTAACCTTGACCAATCTTGATGATAATGAGGTTGAAAGGCTCATAAAGATGCACATCAGCCCTATAAACATATCCGTGCATACGATGAACCCTGTACTTAGGGTTGAAATGATGAAAAATCCACGCTCGGGCGAATGTCTCAAATACATAAAAAAATTTGCGGATGCAGGGCTTAGCATAAACGCTCAGCTTGTTCTGTGCCCGGGTATAAACGATGGGAAAGAGCTTGAGTATTCATTAACTGAACTTTTCAAATATTATCCGTCAATGTGCAGTATTGCCTGTGTACCCGTAGGGCTTACTAAATTCAGGCAGAACCTGCCTCACCTAAGCGCTTACAACAAAGATACGGCCGGCGAGGTCATTGACATAATTGACAGCTACAATGAGAAATTCAAAGAAACCCATGGCGTAAAAATCGCTTACGCATCGGATGAATTTTATTTGATAGCCGAAAGAGAAATGCCCTCTGCAGATTATTATGATGATTTTCCCCAGCTTGAAAACGGGGTTGGAATGTGGACTTTGCTAAAAGATGAATTTACAGAGGCATTAGGCGAATGTGAAATCAAAAGCCTAAACAGAAAAATCACCCTTGCAACAGGCACGGCGGCATATCCGCTTATAAGTGAGCTTTCAAGCCTTGCAATGAATAAAATTCAGGGGCTTGAAATCAAAGTGGAAGCAATAAAAAATAAATTATTCGGTGAAAGCATTACTGTTTCGGGGCTTATCACCGGAGGAGATATAATCTCCTCACTTAAAGATAAAGAAATTGGCGAAGAACTTTTAATTCCACCTAACTGTTTACGCAGTGAGGGAGATATGTTTCTTGATAATATGACAATTGAGGAGCTGAGCAATGCTCTCGGAGTTAAAGTAAGCCAATGTGGCAGCAGCGGTGCAGAAATGCTCGCTTCAATAATCGGAGGTAAATAATGGCAGGCAATGTAGTAGCCATCGTCGGAAGACCGAATGTTGGCAAATCAACCCTTTTTAACAAACTTATCGGCACAAGGATGTCAATAGTTGATGACACTCCCGGTGTAACAAGAGATAGAATATACGGCGAATGTGAGTGGCTCGGCAGGCGTTTTATGCTTGTTGATACCGGTGGTATTGAGCCTGCAAGCGATGATATTATTCTTAAACAAATGTCAAGGCAGGCACAGCTCGCCATTGACAGCGCAGAAGTTATAATTCTTGTAACGGATATTAGGTCCGGCGTTGTAGCAACGGACATGGAAGTTGCAAGTATGCTGCAAAAGAGCGGCAAGCCCATTATACTTGCAGTAAACAAATGTGACACCATCGGTGAACTCCCCGCAGATTTTTATGAATTTTACAATCTCGGCCTCGGTGACCCTATAGCCGTTTCATCGGTTCACGGCCACGGCACAGGTGATTTACTTGATGAGGTGCTTAAATATTTGCCGGATGACAGCATAGATGAAACAGACTCCG
Source organism: bacterium (assembly GCA_963652165.1). Classification (GTDB taxonomy): domain Bacteria; phylum Bacillota; class Clostridia; order Oscillospirales; family Acutalibacteraceae; genus CAG-177. The sequence continues at coordinate 119,663 of CAVJRM010000001.1, forward strand.
ATGAATATATTAAAGTTGCCGTTATCGGCAAGCCCAATGTGGGCAAATCTTCCCTTGTAAATGCTGTTCTCGGCGAAAACAGGATGATTGTTTCCGATATTGCCGGCACAACCCGTGACGCAACGGATTCAATAGTCGAAAACGAATACGGTAAATTTGTTTTCATTGACACAGCAGGACTCAGGCGTAAAAGCAAAGTTTATGACCAAATAGAAAAATATTCCGTAATCCGTGCAAGAATGGCTGTTGAAAGAGCGCAGGTTTGCGTGATTATGATTGATGCAACCGAAGGTTTTACAGAGCAAGATTCAAAAGTTGCCGGAATTGCTCACGAAATGGGCAAGGGCTGTGTTATAGCAGTCAACAAATGGGATGCAGTTGAAAAAGACGGCAAAACCATGGATAAAGAGCGTAAAAAACTTATGAATGATTTTTCGTTTATGAGCTACGCCCCTATCATTTTCATTTCAGCCAAAGAAGGCCTCAGACTTGACAGACTTTTTGAGCTTATTAAGTTTGTAGACACTCAAAACGCAATGAGAATATCCACCGGTAAATTAAACGAAGTGCTTGCAGACGCCACGGCAAGAGTTCAGCCCCCCACAGATAAGGGCAAGAGGCTTAAAATTTACTATATGACTCAGGCATCCACAAGACCGCCGACATTCATTTGCTTTGTAAATAATGCAGAGCTGTTCCATTACAGCTATCAAAGATATATTGATAACCAAATAAGAGAAGTATTCGGCCTTGAAGGCACACCCACAAGAATGGTAATTCGTGAAAGAGAGTCAAAGAAGAAATGATAGTTCTCGGCATTGACCCCGGCTATGCCATAGTAGGCTGTGGTGTAGTTGAATATAAAGCCAATAAATTCAAAATGTTAGAGTACGGTGCCATAACCACAGATGCCAACACCCCTTTTAACGAAAGGCTTGAAAAAATTTGGGATGAGGCAACCGCTCTTATGCAAAAATACCCCATTGAAGCTGTTGCAATGGAAAAGTTGTTTTTTAACACAAACCAAAAAACAGCAATAGATGTAGCTCAGGCAAGAGGTGTTCTTGTGCTTGCAGCTCAAAAAAATAAAATTCCAATTTATGAATATACTCCCCTACAGGTTAAGCAAAGTGTTGTAGGCTACGGCAGAGCAGAGAAAAAGCAAGTTCAGGAAATGACAAGAATTATGCTTAATCTTGAAAAAATTCCCAAACCCGATGATGCCGCCGATGCCCTTGCAATGGCAATTTGCCACTGCCACAGTGCAGGTTCCCTGTTGGGCTCACTGAAAATGAGAGGATAAACTATTATGTTTTACAGTATCACAGGCACAGTTGTTTTTACAGGTGAAAATGCCATTGCTCTTGATTGCAACGGTGTAGCATTTTACCTAACCACCACATTAACCACATTAAAAAGCTGTGCTTCCATCGGAGAAAAGCAAACTTTATACACTTATCTCAGTGTTAAAGAAGATTCTCTTGACCTTTTCGGATTTGCACAAAACAGTGAGCTTGAATGTTTCAAAATGCTTATCGGAATTACGGGCGTAGGCCCCAAGGCGGCTGTTGCGATTCTTTCCGCTCTTACTCCGGATGCCCTTGCCCTTGCGGTTGCAAGCGATGACGCAAAATCAATTACCGCCGCCCAAGGAATAGGCACAAAAATTGCAAACAGAATAATTCTTGAACTTAAAGGCAAGCTGGATTCCTTCGCATCATCCTCTCAGGCGCTGGGCAATATTGCAGCAGCAAAGAAATCCTCTGTAAGCTATGCAGGGGAAGAAGCTGTTAATGCACTTGTTTCTCTCGGATTTTCAAGGAGCGAAGCAGGCGTTGCCGTGGGCAAACTTGACGGTGATTTATCTACCGAAGAAATGATTAAAAAAGCGCTTAATGTGCTATCAAAAAATATTTAAGGAGGGAAATGAATGGAAACAGATTTTGAAAGCAGATTTGTGGGCGCAGAATATTCTGACTCCGATGATAGTGATGTTGAGCTTTCCCTCCGCCCGAAAATTCTTGATGATTACATAGGTCAAGATAAAGTTAAAGAAAATCTCTCTGTTTACATTGAGGCGGCAAAGCAAAGAAACGACCCCCTTGACCATGTGCTCCTTTACGGCCCTCCGGGCCTTGGCAAAACCACCCTTGCAGGCATTATTGCAAATGAGATGGGTGTTAATTTCAGAGTTACAAGCGGCCCTGCCATTGAAAAGCCCGGTGACCTTGCCGCTTTGCTTACAAATCTAAATGACGGCGATGTACTTTTTATTGACGAAATTCACAGGCTTTCAAGGCAAGTTGAAGAAGTCCTTTATCCTGCTATGGAAGATAATGAGCTGGATATAATAATCGGCAAAGGCCCATCCGCAAGGTCAATTCGCCTTGATTTGCATAAATTCACCCTTGTAGGTGCTACCACAAGAGCAGGTCAGCTTTCAGCCCCTCTTCGTGACCGTTTCGGCGTAATATTCCGTTTGGAGCTTTACACTCCACAGCAGCTTGCACAGATTGTTACCCGTTCCGCAGGTATATTGGGCATAGATATTGCCCCCGAAGGAGCTTATGAAATTGCTTCAAGGTCAAGAGGCACGCCGAGAATTGCCAACAGATTTCTCAAGAGGGCAAGGGATTTTGCTCAAATTGTAGGTGACGGCTCTATCACAAAAGAAGTTGCCGCAATTGCCCTTTCGAAAATGGAAGTTGATAACCTTGGGCTTGATTCCATTGACAGACTTATTTTGACCACTATGATTAGAAATTACAATGGCGGCCCTGTCGGCCTTGAAACCATTGCCGCAGCCGTAGGCGAAGAAGCCATTACCATAGAGGATGTTTATGAGCCGTATCTTATGCAGCTGGGCTTTTTGAGTAGAACTCCCCGTGGCAGATGTGTTTCCCCTGCCGGATATGCTCATCTCGGTATACCCATGCCGGGGCAGCAAAAACTTGATGTGTGATAAAGAGGAAAAATATGAGAATTTCAAACTCATGGAAAGATTATGAGCTGATTGATTGCTCCGACGGAGAAAGGCTTGAAAGATGGAAAGATATTATTCTTATCAGACCTGACCCTCAGGTTATTTGGAAAACTCCGAAAGAAAATAAAAATTGGTATAATCCCCATGCTATATATAACCGTTCAAATACCGGTGGAGGCAGCTGGCAAGTGTGCAAAAAGATGCCGGAGATTTGGCAGGTAGGTTTCAAAGATTTACAATTTAATATTAAAACTATGGGCTTTAAGCACACAGGCCTTTTCCCCGAGCAAGCGGTTAACTGGGAAATGACAGCCGATATTATCAAAAAAGCAAATAGGCCCGTAAAAGTATTAAATTTATTCGCATACACCGGTGGTGCGACTATTGCCGCTCTTAATGCAGGGGCAAGCGTTACCCATGTTGATGCCTCAAAAGGTATGACCTTATGGGCAAAAGAAAACGCCGCTGCAAGCCATGTGGCAGATAAAAGCGTAAGGTGGCTTGTGGATGACTGTATGAAATTTGTACAAAGAGAAATCCGCAGAGGCAACACTTACGACATTATCATAATGGACCCACCCTCATACGGCAGAGGCCCCGGCGGAGAAGTTTGGAAGCTGGAAAACGAAGTTTACGGCTTTGTGGAAGAATGTGCAAAACTTCTTACAGACGATTCACTTATGATGCTTATAAACTCCTACACAACAGGGCTTTCACCAAGTGTAATGGAATATATTCTCGGCGAAACGGTACAAATGAAATTCGGTGGCACAACCGAAAGTGATGAAATAGGCTTACCTGTTTCTTCTAAACCCGGCAGAGTTCTCCCCTGCGGTGCAAGTGCCATTTGGAAAAAATGAATTAAAGGATACCCTAAATGAGCGAAAAACTTATTGAATTTAAAAATGTGTCATATTCTTATGAAGGTGATGAAGAAGGAAAGTTACTTCCGCCTACTCTTAAGAATATCACTCTTGACATAAATAAAGGCGAATTTGTTGCTGTGCTTGGGCACAACGGCTCAGGTAAAAGCACCCTTGCAAAGCTCTGCAATGCAATATTTGAGCCAACGGAAGGCACCGTAACAGTTGAAGGTATCCCCTCAAATTCAGAAGAAAACGGGGATAAAATTCGCCGTAAAGTCGGTATGGTTTTTCAAAACCCCGATAATCAAATAGTTGCAACAATAGTTGAAGATGATGTGGCATTCGGCCCGGAAAATCTCGGCGTAGAGCCAAGTGAAATCAGAAGGCGTGTTGACGAAGCTCTCAAAAGTGTTAATATGTATGAATTTAGAGAAAGAGAGCCTCACAAACTTTCAGGAGGTCAAAAGCAAAGAGTTGCCATTGCAGGTGTTATTGCTATGCAAACAGACTGTATAGTGCTTGACGAGCCTACTGCCATGCTTGACCCGATGGGCAGGCACGAGGTTATAAAAACAATTCAAAGGCTTAATAAAGAGCTGGGCATAACAATAGTTCTTGTTACTCACTTTATGGATGAAGCCGTTAAGGCAGACAGAGTCATTGTAATGGACAGCGGCAAAATCATTGCTGACGGCACACCCCGAAAAGTTTTTTCAAAGATTGATTCTCTCAGAGCTCACAGCCTTGATGCACCTCAGTCCACAGAGCTTTGCCATATTCTCGGCCTTGGTGATGATGTGCTTAGCGTTGATGAATGTGTCAGCAAGGTATCTCAAATGCTGGGAGGTGCCTTATGAGTACAAAAGCTATTGAAATTCAAAATGTAAGTTACCGTTACTCTCAAGGAACAAATCAAGAAGTAACGGCAATTAAAAATATAAATCTCACCATTGAAAAGGGTGAAATTATCGGCATAATAGGCCACACTGGTTCAGGCAAAAGCACCCTTGTTTCTCACTTTAACGGTTTACTTAAGCCAACCGAAGGGAAAGTAATTGTTGACGGCACGGATATTTGGAGAGATAAAGAAACTTTAAGAAATGCAAGGTTTAAAGTAGGTCTCTGTTTCCAATACCCCGAATATCAGCTTTTTGAAGAAACAGTTTATAAAGACATTTCTTTCGGCCCCAAAAATATGAAGCTTTCCGAAAGCGAAATAAAAGAAAGAGTGCTTAAAGCAGCTGATTTCACAGGCATTAGGAAAGATATGCTTGAAAAATCCCCCTTTGACCTTTCGGGCGGTGAAAAAAGAAGAGTTGCCATTGCAGGCATAATGGCAATGGAGCCTGAGGTGCTTGTTTTTGACGAGCCTGCCGCAGGCCTTGACCCTGCAGGGCGTAAAAATCTTATAAAACTTATTGAAGAATATCACGAGCAAACAGGCTCAACGGTTATAGTTGTATCTCACAATATGGAAGATATTGCCCGCCTTGCTCAAAGAATTATAGTTATAAATAACGGCACAATAGCTATGGACGGCACGGTAAAAGAAGTTTTCTCCCGTGGAGAAGAACTTAAACAAATGGGACTCAATGTGCCTGAAATTACCGAGGTATTCATAAAGCTCAAAAATATGGGCTATGATGTTCCCCTTGATGTTTACACGGTAAAATACGGTGCCGAAATTCTCCGTTCTCTTAAAGAAAGGGGGCGCGAGTAATGGTTAAAGATATTACATTCGGTCAATATTACTCCGCAAAATCTCCTTTGCACAGACTTGACCCCCGTATGAAAATCATACTTGTTTTTGCAATGATAGTAATACTATTTGTGTGCAAAAACTTCTTTTCCCTGGCACTTATGGTTTTATTCACGATTGTCGCAGTTGCGCTTTCGTCCGTTCCACCCAAAATGATACTAAAAAGTGTGAAGCCCGTTTTTATCATTTTGATATTTACAGCTATTCTCAACACTTTCTACACAAAAGGCAAAACAGAAGACGGAGATATTTTACTTTGCACACTCTTTAACAGATTTGAGATATGGGACAAGGGCGTATACACGGCAATTTTCACAATTATCAGAATTGTTGCCCTTGTGGTAATCAGCTCACTTCTCACTTACACCACTACCCCCACAATGCTTACAGACGGCCTTGAAAGGCTGCTTTCCCCTCTTAAAAAATTGCACATAAGAGTGGACACTCTTGCAATGATGATGACTCTTGCTTTAAGATTTATTCCAACACTCATTGAAGAAATTGAAAGAATAATGAACGCCCAAAAAGCAAGAGGAGCAGATCTTGAATCAGGCGGTCTCATTCAAAGGGCAAAAGCTCTTATACCTATATTTATTCCCCTTATGGTTTCATCTTTTAGGCGAGCATACGAGCTTGCATTTGCCATGACTTGCCGCTGCTATACAGGTGGTGACGGCAGAACGAGAATGAAACAAATGAAGCTCTCGCTTCGTGACTTTATTGCACTTCTCATAAGTGTGCTGGTTTGTGCCGGTGTAATAGTGCTGAATATATTTTTTGATGCGGTAATTTAAGGATTGATTTTATGCGAAATTTGCTTCTTACAATCTGTTTTGACGGCACAAACTACCATGGTTGGCAGGTGCAGGAAAACGCAATAACAGTACAGCAAGTTCTTCAAGATTCTCTTGAACAAATTATTCAAAAAAGAGAAAATATAACCGGCTGCTCCCGTACGGATGCAGGGGTTCACGCCAATATGTATTGCTGTAACATTCGCACAGAGCATAATATAGAGTGCAAAAAACTTGTTTCTGCCCTTAATGCGATTTTGCCCGATGATATAGGAGTAATTGATTGCAAAGAAGTTCCATACGAGTTTCATGCAAGGTATGACTGCGTTTCAAAAGAGTATATTTATAAAATTTGGAACAGCACAGAGAAAAATCCGTTCCTATATAAATATTCTTTGCAATACAAATATCCCATTGACGAAAAAAAGCTGAACGCAGAAGCAAAAGACTATATCGGAAAATTTGATTATAAAGCCTTCTGCTCCGCAGGAAGCAGTGTTGAAGATACTGTCAGAGTCGTAAAAAATGCCTCTGTTGAGCGTGAAGGAAATTTAGTTACCTTTCGTGTGGAGGCAAATGGCTTTCTCTACAATATGGTAAGAATAATGGTAGGCACTTTGCTTGACGTTTCCTCAGGCAAGATTCCCCAAGGCAAAATTCCGGAAATAATCGCATCCGGTGATAGAAATCTTGCAGGGTTTACAGCAAAACCGGAAGGTTTATTTCTTAACAAAATCATTTATTGAGGTGTAAATTTGTGGCAAAAAAATTAAGCAGCAAAAATACGGTTGACTTTCAAAAAGCAAAAAAGAAAGCAACGGCCCACAAAATATTAAAGAAACTGAGAATACCCATTGCAGTGCTTCTTGTAATTGCCATTGTTTCTGTTTCTTTTGTTATAGCAGGCAAAACAAGGCGTTCAAACATTGCGGATAGCTTTAAAGCTATTCCGGCAACCATGGGTGACAGCACAGGTTATCCATATAGTGAGGATGAACTTTCCCTTGAAAAGTTAATGCTTGTGGGAGACAAACCCATGCTCATAAGCGATACAAGCATTCAAGTGCTTTCGCAAAATGCAGATTTATTGCAGGAAATATATACAGACTGGGCAGATACAAGAGCATATTCTCAAAACGGCAGAGCTTTTGTATACAGCAATACATCTAACAAAGCTATTCTTATCAGCCGTACCGACACTCTTGCATCATTCAGTGAAGACGGCACAATAGTTACGGGCACAGTGGGTAAAAACGGCAGCGTTGCCCTATCATATACAGGAGATAACGCAGAAAGCATTGTTAAAGTATATTCTCCAAAGCAAAAAACAGAATTTCAATGGGAAGTTTCAAGGGATTACGTTTCATCTCTTTCTCTCTCGCCAAACGGTAAAAATGTTTTAATCTCCGCTCTTGGTGTAGATAATGCTGAAATATATTCACGTGTTGTATTGTTTAAGACAAATGCCACAGAGGCAAAATTTGATGTTAAACTTGAAGGCACAAGTATACTTAAAGTAGTTTATGCATCATTCAATAAAATTATCGCCATAGGCGATAACAAAACGGTTATATTTAATTCAAAGGGCGAGCAAATTTCCGAAATAACATACTCGGAAGATTCCCTTTTTGCAGTTGACAATGACAGTAAAGGCAACACTTTACTTTGCTATAAACTCTATGGCGGCTCAAAAATCAATATAGTTAAGATTCCTGCCATAGGCTCAACAAAACAATTTGAAATAGACTATACTCCCATAAGCATTGACATAAAGGGCAGCAAAATTGCCATTGCTCTTGATGATAAAGTAACGGTTTACTCACCTTCGGGCAAAGAGAAAGACACCTATGAATGTAGCAACAATGTGAGCACCGTATCATTAACAAGCTCCGGTATTTATACCCTTGAAAACGGCTCTGTTTGTAAATATTAGAGTCTGTTTACTTAGTTAAAGGAGGGATGCTATGGAAAGTGTACCATACATAATTGACGGTATTATTATTCTTATTCCCTTAGTTTCAATGATAGCGGGCTTCAGGAAAGGTTTTGCCTCAATTGTGCTTCCCCTTGCCGCTACTATAGGTTGCCTTGTGCTTTGCAAAATGTATGCGGGAACTATTGCAAATGAAATAAGCACAATGTTTATTCACGGGCAACTTACAAAATTTGTAAGCACTGAAATCACAAACGGAATTGAAAGCGGAGCCACTACCCTGTCGGATTCTTTACCCAAATGGTTACTTGCAATGGCTCAGGCTGCAGGATTTTCCGCAAATAAAGCAACAAGTTCCCTGCCCATAGATGAAATAAGTGAAAAAACCGCCACAAGTGCGGAATCAATAATTATAATTCCCGTAATTATATGTCTTATTTATGTTATCGCTTATATTGTTTCAAGACTTATAGGTAGAATACTTGTAAAGCCCGCAAATTTAATTGCAAAGTTACCACTGATTAAACAATCAAATAAATTTCTCGGTGGCGTGCTTGGTTTAGTATCGGGGGCTGTAAGGCTTGGAATTATATTACTTATAGCAGTTACCGTTATTTCCCTTGCAGATAATAAAGAAATAAATGCGTTAATATCACAAACGCATATATTGCAGCTTGCTGCAGATAAAATTCAGAATATTTTCTGATCGGAGGATATAAAAATGAAAGAGATTATTAAGGATTTATTTTCAAACTGGAAAACCGTACCTAACTTGCTCTCATTTTTGAGAATTCTTATGGTGCCTGTGTTTGCAGTGCTTTTTATGAACGGCGAATATGCTTGGAGTGTTTTCGTGCTTGCTCTTTCCGGCCTCAGTGACTTTTTTGACGGCAAAATTGCACGCCGTTTCAATCAAATAAGTTCACTCGGCAAAATTCTTGACCCCCTTGCCGACAAAGCAACACAAATCACCATTGCCATTGTTTTCTTTATAAGATTTTGGAATGCAGAGGATACATTTGTTCACTACATAAGCATTATCTTCCTTGTGTTCCTTGTTAAAGAGGCTCTTATGGTAATCGGCTCCGTTGTTATGATTATTCTCGGTATTCGCCCGGGTGCTGCCGAAATGCCCGGTAAAGTAGCAACATTCGCTTTTTATTTAATTATGATTTCAATAATTGCATTCGGCCCCGAAATAGGAATTTTAAGAGAGGCACTTTTCACATATCCGGACTGGTTAATGCTTGTTCTTGTTGTAATAAGTGCAATACTTACAATCATCGCTTTCTGCGGCTATCTTCCCGGCGTTTATCACCAGCTTAAAGAAAGAAATCAAAATAAGAACGCCGAAAACTCAGCAAAATAAAAGAGGTTAAACTATGAAACAGGTTTTATGTTCAAAATGTCACGAACGCCCTGCCATGTTTTTCATGACAAAGGTTGAAGGTGACAAAACCACACAAGAGGGCCTTTGCCTTAAGTGTGCCATGGACCTTAATATAGGCCCTATAAAACAAATTATACAATCCATGGGCATTTCAGAGGATGAGTTTGACGAAGTGAGCGAACAATTCAATGAAATGTTTGAAAACGGTTCCTTCGAGCCGGGTGGTGCCAACACTATGCCCTTTATGCAAAATTTCAGCGCCATGACCGATGACCATCAGGCAAATAAAGAGAGTGACAGTGCCACAGGCGAAAAAGAGAAAGAAAAAAAGAAAAAGAGATTCGGCAAAAAGGATGAAGAAGCTCCTTCCAGAAAGAGAAAATATCTCAGCCAATTCTGCACAAACCTTACTCAAAAAGCAAGAGACGGTAAAATTGACAGAATTATTGGCAGAGATAACGAAATTTACCGATCAATTCAAATTCTTTGCAGAAGAACTAAAAACAATCCCTGCTTAATCGGTGAACCCGGTGTAGGTAAAACAGCCATTGCCGAGGGTCTTGCCATGCGCATCGCAGCCGGAGAAGTACCTGCAAAACTAAGAGATAAAGAAATTCAAATGCTTGATATTGCCGCTCTTGTTGCCGGCACTCAGTTCAGAGGTCAATTTGAAAGCCGTATCAAAGGCCTGCTTGATGAAGTTAAAGCGGAAGGAAATGTAATACTCTTTATTGATGAGGTTCATCAGCTTGTTGGCGCAGGTGAGTCTGAAGGCTCTATGAATGCGGCAAACATCTTAAAGCCCTCTCTTTCAAGAGGCGAGCTGCAAATTATCGGTGCCACCACATTTACCGAATACAGAAAATATATTGAAAAGGATGCCGCCCTTGAAAGAAGGCTTCAGCCCGTTAAGGTAGAAGAGCCATCAATTGAAGAAACCATTGAAATGCTTAAAGGCGTTAAAAGCTATTACGAAGATTACCACAAAGTAAGAGTTAATGACAGCTTGCTTGAAAAGGCCGTTACTTTAAGCGAAAGATACATAAACGACCGTTTCCTTCCGGATAAAGCCATTGACTTACTTGATGAGGCTTGCACCAGCGCAAATTTGAGAAATGTAAATATCAGTAAATATGAAATTGCTCAAAAAGACCTTGCAGAGCTTAAGAACAGAGAATCTGAGCTTATGGAAGGTGACGAAAACGGAGAAGTTGATTACGAAGAAACTGCAAAAGTTAAGTCTGAAATTCTCTTAAAAGAGCAAGAAGTGGATAAGCTCAAAGCGCTTGCAGAGGATAATCTTGTTACGGAAGAAGATTTGGCAAAGGTTATTCAGCTTTGGACAGGCATACCCGCAAGCAAAGTTATTGAAAGCGACTTAAGGCGTCTTTCTCAGCTTGAAGAAAATATTAAAGCTCATCTTATCGGTCAAGATGAAGCAGTAGAGCTTGTTTCCGCCGCAATACGCAGAAACAGAATACAAATAAATCCTCGCCGCAGACCTGCATCATTTATATTTGTAGGCCCCACAGGCGTTGGTAAAACAGAGCTTGTAAAACTGCTTTCAAAAGAACTTTTTGATACCCCGGAAACACTCATTCGCCTTGATATGAGTGAGTTTATGGAAAAGCACTCCGTTTCAAGAATTATCGGCTCACCTCCGGGATATGTGGGCTATGATGAGGCAGGTCAGCTTACCGAAAAGGTACGTCGCAAGCCTTACTCCGTAATTCTTTTTGATGAAATAGAAAAAGCTCATCCGGATGTAATGAACATTTTGCTCCAAATTCTTGATGAGGGCAGAATTACAGACGCACAAGGCAGAGTTGTAAACTTTGAAAATACAATTATAATCATGACCTCAAATGCCGGCAGCAGCCATTTAGGCGGTGCTCTCGGATTCGGCAAAACCAAAAACGATGCTTCTAAAGAAAAAGCAATGAAAGGTCTACAAGAATTTTTGAGGCCCGAATTTATAGGCAGAGTTGACGAAGTTGTGGTATTTAACGAGCTTACAAAAGAAAACTATGAAGAAATCGCCTCTCTCCTTCTTAAAGAGCTTGTTGAGCCTCTTGAAGATAAAGGCATTAAATTCTCATGGGATAACAAAGCAACCGAAACCATTGCAAATCTTTCTGCCGACGGCACAAGGGGTGCAAGAGATTTACGCTCATGCATCAGAAAGAATGTGGAGGATGTTATTACAGCCAAGATGGTTGAAAGCGTTGACTCCCCCATTAAATCCGTAACCGTAACTGCAAATGATAATAAAATTATTTGCAATTTTGAATAATAAATATCGGAGGTAATTATGGCACATTTCAGATTTTCGGCTTTTGCCGATGAGGCTTCCGGAAATATCTCAGAGCAGATTGCCGCTTGCAAGAAGAACGGTATTGAATTTATCGAGCTTCGTAATTGCGATGGCAAAAATGTTTCCAATCTGACTGTTGAAGAAGCTAAAGACTTAAAGAAAAGGCTTGATGAGGGGGGAATGAAAATTTATTCCTTAGGCTCTCACTACGGCAAAATTGAGATTACAGACGATTTTGCTCCTCATTTTGAGGCATTCAAAAATACTGTTGAAGTTGCAAAAATTCTCGGTGCAAAATGCATTAGAATGTTCAGCTTCTACTTCCTTCACGGTGAGAGCCGTGAGGAATACAAAGAAGAAGTATTTTCACGTATGGGTGCTATGGCAGATTACGCCAATGAGCATGGCATTAAATGCTGCCACGAAAACGAAAGAGGCATTTACGGGGACACTCCAGAAAGAGCTATTGAAATTGCCGATTATTTCGGTGACAGATTGGGTGTTATCTTTGACCCTGCAAACTATTTAATTAATCCAAATAAGACTTTCCCCGCATTTGAAACGCTTTGCAACAGAATTACTTATATGCATATTAAAGACGCTCTCTACGGCACAGAAACCATTGTTCCTGCCGGCGAGGGTGATGGTGAGCTTGAAAGGATGCTCAGGCTTCTTGACAAGAGAGAGGATGAGATTATTCTCAGCGTTGAGCCTCATTTAAGAGTCTTTGACGGAATTAAAGACCTTGAGGTTGATGATAAACTCGCTCTTAAAATGAACGAAAAATATGTTTATAACAACAACGATGAATCTTTCACCGCAGCTTGCACAGCAATTCATAAGTTGGTTGAAAAGGTGCAGCCTGTAAGGCTTGGTGTTATAGGTGTAGGCAATATGGGTTCTTCTCATATTAAAAACGAAGTGAACGGCAAACACCACGAGCTTCGCATTACCGCTTGTGCTGACCTTATCCCCGAAAGAAACGAAAAAATGAAAGAGCTTTTGCCCACACTTAAAACTTTTGACTCCGCAGAGGCTCTTATAGACAGCGGTGAGGTTGATGCCGTTCTTATTGCCGCACCTCATTACTCTCACTCCCCCATTGCACAGTACGCTTTTTCAAAAGGTTTACATGTTCTTACGGAAAAACCTGCCGGCGTTTACACAAAGCAAGTTAGGGAAATGAACGAGGCTGCCGCAAAAACAGATCTTGTTTTCGGTATTATGTATAATCAGCGCACAAACTGCGTTTACAGAAAACTCCGTGAAATCGTAAAGAGCGGTGAGCTTGGAGAAATAAGAAGAGTTAACTGGATTATCACCGACTGGTACCGCACTCAAGCTTATTACAATTCAGGCGGATGGCGTGCCACTTGGGCAGGCGAAGGTGGCGGCGTTCTTCTTAACCAATGCCCTCATAACCTTGATTTATGGCAATGGATTTGCGGTATGCCCTCAAAAATCAAAGCATTTTGCCACGAGGGCAAATGGCACGACATAGAAGTTGAAGACGATGTTACCATATATGCCGAATATCCAAACGGTGCTACCGGCGTATTTATCACCACCACAGGTGACTGCCCCGGCACAAACAGGCTTGAAATTACCCTTGACGGCGGTAAGGTAATCTGCGAAAACGGTGAAAAGCTGAGGCTTTACAGGCTTAAAGGCAAAGTATCCGAGCATATTAAAACCGCTACCGACGGCTTCGGCAAGCTGGAAGGTGAATGGGAAGATGTGGAAACTGACGGCAGAAACAAGCAGCATCCTGAGGTTGTAAGCAAATTTGCCGCTGCCATTCTCAGAGGTGAGCCTCTTGTGGCAAAGGGTGAAGAAGGCATAAACGGCCTTAACATTTCAAATGCCGCTCACCTTTCATCTTGGCTTTCAAAAGAAATTACCCTTCCCGTTGATGAAGACCTTTACTATGCAGAGCTTCAAAAGAAAATTGCCTCAGGTAAAGCAGAAAAAGACAATGTAACGGTTACAGTTCAGGGAGATATGTCCAACACATTCTGATTTTGGGAGATTTACCAATGAAAGTAGCGGTAGTCGGCTGCGGTAATGTATCAAAAAATCATTTTTGCGCTCTTAAGGAAATTAAGAATGCCGAAATAGTTGCCACAGTTGATATAAAAAAAGAAAGAGCCGACATAAAAGCGGCTGAAAATAACGCAAAAGCATATTACGATTTTGATGAAATGCTCCAAAATGAACACCCGGACTGCGTTCACATTGCAACGCCCCATTATCTTCACACTCCTATGGCAATAAAGGCTCTTAAAAGCGGTGCAAACGTCTTTCTTGAAAAGCCTTGCTCCGTTACAAATGAAGAAGCAGATGCTCTTATAAACGCCCAAAAACAGAGTAATAAACAGCTTGGAGTATGCCTGCAAAACAGGTATAATGACAGCTCCGTAACAGCAAAATCCATTATAGATAAAGGCACTTTAGGTGAATTAAAAGCCATAAGAGCCTTTGTAACGTGGAGCAGAGATAAAAATTATTACTCTGATGACTGGCACGGCACTCTTGCCAAAGAATGCGGCGGCGTTTTAATCAATCAAGCTATTCACACCATTGATCTAATTCAATATTTCGGCAGCGGGTGCAAAAATGTTACCGCCCATGTATTTAACGACCATCTGAAAAATATAATTGAGGTTGAAGATACTGCAACCGTTCGTTTTGAATTAAACAACGGCGTAACGGCTTTATTATACGCCACAACGGCTTTTTCAGTTAACTCCGATGTGTTTATAGAGCTGACCTTTGAAAAGGGAATTTTAAGGCTTGAAGGCGAACATCTTTATAAAATCACGGAAAGCGGATTTGAAGAGCTTTGCAAAAAGAGTGAAAAAGAATTTGTGGGCAAAAATTATTGGGGCCACGGTCACAAAGCTATTATAAAGGATTTTTACGATTGCCTTGAAACAGGCAGGCATTTTGATATTGACGCCGAGGAGGGCTCAAAAAGTGCTAAAATCGTAACGGCCTGCTATAATTCGTCAAAAGAAAATAAAACTATTGAGGTGAAATAAATGGTACACGAAAATTTAAGCGGAAAAGTTGCCGTTATAACCGGTGGCGGCGGAGTGCTTTGCAGTGGATTTGCAAAAACACTCGCATCACAAGGTGTTAAAGTTGCAGTGCTTGATTTAAGAGAAGAAGCTGCACAAACCGTTGTGGATGAAATCACAAAGGACGGCGGCACGGCTATTGCCGTAGGTTGTAACGTGCTTGAAAGCGAAAGCCTTGAAAAAGCAAGAGAAAGAGTAAATAAAGAGCTTGGCCCCTGTGATATACTCGTAAACGGTGCAGGCGGAAACAATCCCAAAGGCACCACCACAAAAGAGTATTATGAAGAGGGCGACCTTGAAAATAAAGTTGAGGGCGTAAAGACTTTCTTTGACCTTGACGCAAGCGGTATTCAGTTTGTGTTTAACCTTAACATTCTCGGCACACTCCTTACCACTCAATGTTTTGCAAAGGATATGGTAACAAGAAAGAAAGGCACAATTCTCAATATTTCTTCAATGAACGCCTTTACTCCCCTTACCAAAATTCCCGCATATTCCTCAGCAAAAGCAGGTGTTTCCAATTTCACACAATGGCTTGCCGTTCACTTTGCAGGGGTCGGCATCAGAGTTAATGCTATTGCCCCCGGATTCTTTGCAACAAATCAAAACCACACTCTTTTATTTAATGAGGACGGTTCTCTCACAGCAAGAAGCGAAAAGATTATAAGCCACACACCTATGGGACGTTTCGGCGTACCCGAGGATTTAAGCGGTGCTCTTGTATTTCTCTGTGATGACACATACTCTGCATTTATCACCGGTATTGTTCTTCCAATTGACGGTGGTTTTAGTGCATATTCGGGAGTATAATGGGCTACGCACAAAGTAAAAAGCAATTATCCCGGCAGTTTAACCTGCCGGGATGTTTTTATATCAGTCTTCACTATAATAGTAGGGAACATCAAAAATATATTTATCTGGTAAGTTTCCATCCAAGGAGTCGGTATCAATTGAACACTGTTCAGCGATTCTTCCGTCTTCATCTCTTTTGATATAGTAATATTTATCGCCATCTACGCCTTTAAAATAAATCTTTTCTATAGGAATAGAAACGTTTTGCGTTACAGTGGTTTCATCCGAAAATTTAATTTCAATTTCCTTAATCTGAATAGAATTACGGTTTACAATGTATGTATCATCAATTATCACATCATCAAAACCAGCACCTGTCTTACGTGCAAATTCAGAAGACTCACCGGGAGAGAGCACTACACTATCTGTAATACCCGTATCTGCTTTTTCAACAGCATCATCATTATATATTGCAAAAGTAAACGTAATAGATTCAATTGTTTTTTCACTTACATTTTTAATATTAGACCTAAAGCTAACAATATTCAAATCATCAAACTTTCTAACCAATCCAACCACGGTATCTGTCATTTCAACATAATTTGTATTATCAATATCGGCTTGCTTTTTTGTTTCATAAAAATCTAAAATTTTTAAACCTGCAGCTATAGCTGCAGCAATTACGATAAACGCAGCAAGAATTGCAACAAGTGTGCCGGTACAGCCCAGACGTTTTTTCTTATGTTTTTTATTTGAACCTGTTTCTGAATTGTTTACCGGTTCTTGTACAGCAAGTTCTTGTGCAGCAGGTTCCTCAGCAACGTCCTCGATCTTTGCGCCGCAGTTCGGGCAAAATTTAAAGTTACCGGCATCGGTTCCGCAGTTTGGACAAATCATTTTGAATTCTCTCCTTTAATTCAACAAAATTGTTGTTAATAGTTCCTCATTACTTGTACTTACTTGTCAAGTACAAGTATGCTATGCGTAGTATAGCATCTATTTCTAAAATGGAAATTTAAAAGCAAGATCAAAAAAAGAACTGCTGCGATTGCAACAGTTCTTCTCATATATATTCATGCTTAACTCAAAGCAAATCTGCAAGGTCGTAAATAAGTCTTTCGGTCTTTTCCCAGCCGATGCAGGCATCGGTAATCGACTTGCCGTAAACCCCGCCGCCGACTTTTTGATTGCCGTCTTCAATATAGCTTTCGGTCATAAAGCCCTTAACAATCTTTTTTACTTCGGGGTCATATTTCATACTGAACATAACCTCTTTGGCAATTCTTTGCTGCTGGAACGGGTCTTTACCTGAATTTGCGTGGTTGGTATCAACAATAATTGCAGGATTAACAATAGATTCATCCTCGGCGTAAAGTTTAATAACATCTCTTATATCTTCATAATGATAATTGGGGTGAGTTTTTCCGTGTTTATCAGTATAGCCGCGAAGAATTGAGTGGGCGTAGGGGTTGCCCTGTGAGTGAGCCTCCCAGCCTCTGTAAATGAATGTATGCTTATTTTGGGCAGCGTGAATTGCATTCATCATAACGCTTAAATCGCCGCTTGTAGGATTTTTCATGCCGACGGGTACTTCAATACCGCTGGCGGTAAGCCTATGCTGCTGATCCTCAACACTTCTTGCACCTATGGCAACATAAGCAAGCAAATCATCAAGATATTTATAATTTTCTGTATAGAGCATTTCATCGGCACATGAAAAGCCTGTTTCTCTAAGGGCTCTCATGTGTAATTCTCTGATGGCGATAATGCCCTTGAACATATCCGGCTTTGCTGTTGGATCGGGCTGATGGAGCATACCTTTATAACCCGAGCCTGTGGTGCGAGGCTTATTTGTATAAATTCTGGGAATGATAAAAATTTTATCTTTAACCTTTTCCTGCACTTCACGAAGGCGAGAAATATAATCAATAACGGCATCTTCTCTGTCTGCGGAGCAAGGGCCGATAATAAGGCAAAGTCGGTTATCTTTTCCGCTGAAAATATCTCTTATTGTTGCGGCTCTCTCTTCAACTATTTTACCGAGAGAAGCATCAAGAGGGTACATTTCTTTAACCTCTTTGGGAATGGCAAGTTTTTTCTCAAATATAATATTCATTTTATTTATCTCCTTTGTTATGGTGCTTAATTGTGAGCTTATGTGACAATGGAAAATGATGGGTCGCTTCGCAATGTTTGTATGGTCAATCCCCCAGTCTGCTTCGCAGACAGCCCCCTATGCTCAGTGAAATAAATCCTTACGGATTTGTGAAATTCGCCTTACGGCGAGTGAAATTGCCTTCGACAGTGAAATGTCTGCGGACGTGGGAAGATTTATTTTTATGTTTCATTGATCATTGATAATTGAGCGAAGCGTTAACCCCTATTTTCTGCAAATCATCAAAGAAATCGGGGTAGCTCTTTTTTACTGCTTCCGCACCTTCTATAACTCCGCCGAATTTTGTGAGCAGAACTGCTTCGGTCATAACAATCCTGTGGTCATTTTGACCTTTTAGGCTTTCTTTTGGTGGATGAAGTGTTCCGCACTCTACTATAACATAATCATCATATTCTTTTAATTTTATGCCGAATTTTGAAAGCTCCTCGGCAGTTTTACTGATTCTGTTGCTTTCTTTTATTCTAAGGCGAGCAGTACCTGTAAATTTTGCACCTTTATTCATACCCGCAAAGGCAAACAGAATGGGTGCTAAATCCGGTGAATCTGAAAGGTCAATTTCGGCATAGCCTTTTTTCAGCTTTTCAAAATGGGAAACACAAATTTTATCTCCCTGAAGGCTGTTATCGTTAAGACCGTTTATTTGTAAATCGTTACCCATTTCTTTAAGAGCATAAAGAAAGGCAACATTTGACCAATCCCCTTCTGCCTTGCAATTTATAGGCTTATAGGCTTGATTGTCCTTTATTTCAAAAGTAAATTCATCTTTTTGATTTATTTCAATACCGCTGAGTGAAAGGGCGGATAAAGTCATTTTTACATAAGGCTTGCTTTCAAAGGGAGGTATGATTTTTATTACGCTACTCCCATTAAGCAAGGGCAGAGCAAAAAGCAAACCCGAAATAAACTGACTGCTTAT
Source organism: bacterium (assembly GCA_963652165.1). Lineage (GTDB taxonomy): Bacteria > Bacillota > Clostridia > Oscillospirales > Acutalibacteraceae > CAG-177. The sequence goes on from CAVJRM010000001.1 coordinate 138,666, forward strand.
ATTGCCTTTGATTTTATATTCTCCCGGTGAGAGTTTGCCTTTGAGTTTTATTTTTTCACCGTCATTTTCAAAATATATATTTTGCTCTTTGCAAATATCTTCATAAACTGTAAGAGGTCTTTTTAATAATCTTTCACTGCCGAAAACAGTAAATTCATTATTACTGAGCAAGCAAAGAGGAATGAAAAATCTGATTGTTGTGCCGCATTCATTACAAAAAAGCTCTTTTTTCTCTGAAATAGAGCAGACATCTGTACCCTCAACAGTTACGGTGTTTCCTGCTTTTTCCCACTTTGCTCCCATTGCCTCAAGGCAATCAAGAGTAGCTTTAATATCCTCGGAAAGTTGCACATTTTCTATTACGCTTTTGCCTTTGGCAAGACCGGCACAAAGGAGTAACCTATGCACATCACTTTTAGAGGGAGGTGCGGTAATTTGCCCACAGGGAGCACTCGGAAATATACGAATATTCATATTTTCTCCCTATTCACAAGAAAATCTATTGCTTCATTGTAACCTGCAAGGCCGTGACCTTTTATTGTTTTTACACAAGCAAGCCTTATATAGCTGATTTTTCTGAATTCTTCACGGGTATCGGGGTCACTTATATGCACCTCTACCGTGGGAATACTTACGGCTTTAATTGCATCAAGAATTACAACACTTGTGTGAGTGTAGGCGCCGGGGTTTATGACTATTCCGTCAATTTTTCCGTAGGACTGCTGAATTTTATCCACCAAATTTCCTTCATGATTACTTTGATATATTTCAACATCTACACCTATATTTTCGCAATGCTCTTTTATATTATTGCAGAGCCAAGCATAATCTTGTTTACCGTAAATTTCAGGCTCTCTTATACCTATCATATTTATATTAGGCCCATTTATAACAAGAATTTTCATTTTGTGTGCCTTCTTTCAATTTCCGCCGCCACTTCTTCAACGGATACATTGGAATTTATTTTAACATCTGCCGTTTGATTATATCTGTCAATTCTCTCATCATACCTCTTTGTTATTGCCTGACGAGTTGAGGCAAGAGGTCTGTCGTCACTTGGCAAAAGTTTTTCAAGCGCTCTGTCAAGGAAATAAATTTTGCCGTTCATTTTAAGAAGAGAAATATTTTTATCTTTAAGAATTGCTCCGCCGCCTGTTGAAATAACAGCGTTTGAATATTTTGACGCTTCAAGAATTGCTTTTGTTTCAAGCTCTCTGAAATGAGTTTCTCCGTATTTTTCAAATATTTCGGTTATGGGCATACCTGCATTTTTTACAATGATTTCATCGGTATCAATAAATTTTCTTTGCAATTTTTCGGCAAGAACCTTGCCTACCGAGGATTTACCGCTGCCGGGCATACCCGTTAAAACTATATTTTCTTTTTCAGAAAACAAATCATTATAAATCTTATCTGTTAAACCTTTTTCGGAAAGGGTATCAAAAAATATTTCATAAGCTCTTACTGCCTGTGCCACAAGCATATATAAACCGCCCTCGGCTTTAATATTTCTGCTTTTGCAATTCAAAATAAAATTTGTCCTAAGGGGGTTATATATAGCATCAATCGCTCCCTCAAGATTTGAAAAAGGAGAAATATCAATAGGGCAAAAATCTATATTGGGATACATTCCGCATGGGGTTGTATTTATGATAATTTCGGCATTTTTATGATTGGTAACCGCTTCATCGTAATCAATAAATTTATCCGTCTTTTTACGGCTTACGGTTATAATTTCTTTTGCGCCCATACTTTCGGCAACAGCATTAGCTGTTTTTGAAGTGCCGCCTGTGCCGAGAATAAGAACTTTCTTATTTTTAAGAGAAGTTCCGATTTTATTTATGAGATCCGTCATTCCCAAAAAGTCCGTATTATAGCCGTAGAGTTTACCGTTTTTATTGACTATTGTGTTTACCGCTCCTATGGCTTTTGCTCTTTCATCAATCTCATCAAGGTAAGGTATAACAGCCTGTTTATAAGGAATTGTTACATTTATCGCCTTAAAATCCTTTGCCCTCATAAAGGCATCCAATTTGCCCATAGGAATTTCATGAAGCACATAATCATAATCGCCTATTCTGTTGTGAATTTCCTTTGAGAAGGAGTGGGGAAGATGCTCGCCAATGCAGCCGTAAATCATATAATTAACCTTCTGTAAAATAATCTGTTCCGAAACGAGATGATAACATATCGCAAATAACGAGGGCAGTAACCGCATCCGCAACCGCTCTTGCTCTATGCGCAATGCAAGGATCGTGCCTGCCTTTAAGCTCAAGTACTGTTTCTTTGTTTTCGGCAAAATCAACTGTATTTTGAGGGAGAGCAATTGACGGAGTAGGTTTAACGGCAATTTTGAATAAAACGGGCATACCGTTTGTGATGCCTCCGTTTATGCCACCGTTATTATTCGTGTAGGTTTGAACTTTACCGTCTTTAATGCAAAACGAATCGTTTGCCTCGCTGCCCTGCATATCGGCAAAATCAAAGCCTTTGCCGAACTCAACGCCCTTTACCGCGGGGATTGAAAAAAGTGCATGAGAAAGCAGGCTTTCAACCGAATCAAACCAAGGCTCTCCTAGGCCTGTGGGAATGCCTGTTATTGCCGTTTCAAGAATACCGCCAACGCTGTTTTTATTCTTTGCGACTTCTTCAATGGCATCTTTCATTTTCTCGCCTTTATCTTCGTTAAGAACAGCAAAATATTTGTCATTTACTGCGTCAATTTCGGGATTTAATGGGTTAAAAGAGTCATCTTCAATGCCTGCTATATTTTTAATATGAGTGCCGATATGAATATTCTTTTTTTCAAGCATAGATTGAGCTATTGCCCCTGCGGCAACTATCGGGGCAGTTAATCTGCCGCTGAAATGTCCGCCGCCTCTGTAATCCTGAAAGCCGTGATATTTTTCATTAGCAGTAAAATCCGCATGGCCGGGGCGTGCTGTATTTTTTATTAAAGAATAATCGGATGAATGTTTATCTTCGTTGGAAATAAGAATACAAATAGGGGTGCCGATAGCTTTGCCTTCAAACACACCGCTGACAATTCTGTAATTATCAGGCTCTTGTCTTGCTGTTGAAATTTTTCCGGCGGGTCTTCTTAAAGATAATTTTTTATCTATATATTCTTTATTTATTTCCACACCGGGAGCAATGCCGTCAATTACTATTCCTATTTCTTCGCCATGGCTTTCGCCGAATAAAGTTACGCTTATACTGTTGCCGAAAGTGTTTTTCATAAGAAAACCACCTTTCTATTATTTTTTAGGGAGAATTGCCTCTGCCCTTGCGGTAATTTCTGCTACCGTCATTTCAATAACTTTACAAATACCGATTTTATCGGTGATAACTGCGTTTATATTTTTTCCGGTGCTCTTTTTATCGTGACTTATGGCAGCGGCAAGGATTTCTTTATTAAATTCAAACTCTGTGGGAAGCCCTGCTTTTTTAAGCACAGGAATAAGCCTTTGCCTTACATCTTCGCTGCACATGGGAATCATGCCCAGAGCTACACATTCGCCGTGATAAAGGCCGTTAAGCTCTTCTTCGCTTTCTATTCCGTGACCGATGGTGTGGCCGAAATTAAGAATACGGCGAAGCCCGATTTCTTTTTCGTCTTGTTCAACTACTTTTCGCTTAAAATCAAGGGAGCGATATATTATTTTTTCAAGATTTTCTTCTATATTTTCATTTTCAAAAATTTCAAATAATTCTTCATCTGCTATAACAGCGGCTTTTATTGCCTCGGCAAGGCCGTTTGAAATCTGCCTTTTGGGAAGGGTTGAAAGAACATTTGCATCAATTATAACTCCCTTCGGCTGATAAAAAGCACCAACGATATTTTTTATATTATCAAGGTTTACTGCCGTTTTGCCCCCGATAGATGAATCCACCTGAGAAAGAATTGTTGTGGGAATATTGTAAAAATCAATACCTCTCATATAAGCAGATGCGGTAAATCCCGCAAGGTCGCCTACGACTCCGCCGCCGACTGCCACTACCGCATCCTTACGGCTGAAATTCTTTTGAAGCATAAAAGAAAGTAACTTTTGAAATACGGGGAGGCTTTTGCTTTTTTCTCCCTGCTCAACTGTGTAAATATACGCCTCTTTACACTCGGCGGCAACAGTCTTTGCATACTCGGAAGGAACGCCATCATCGGTTACTACAAGCACCTTGCGGTCAAGGTTAAAAAGCTCGCCTGCCTCTTTTAAAGCTCCTCTTTTTACGGTTACATCGTAGCTTGCGCTATCAAGAGAAACGGTGATTTTTTGAGGCTCCTGCCCTATGAAATTTCTTTGATATTTTTTGGACTGAGCCATAACATCCGAAATAACTGTAACATAATAGGGGCGAAATTCTGTATTTTCGATTCTTAAAGAATTTTTCCCCATTATCTCTTTTTCACGGCTTGAATCAGTAATGGGAATATTATTTTCTTTTTTATATTTTGCAATTTGTTTAACGGCATTCATACGTCTTTCAAACTGCTCGGCTATAGCTTTATCTGCCTCATCTATAACTTGCCTTGCCTCTTCAAGAGTATTCATAAGCACCTCCGCTAAAAATAAGAAAAGCCCACTGCGCAACACAAAGCTCGCAGCGGGCGTCAACATTAAGCACTTCTTAATTAAAGAGCATTGATAATGTGGGCATCCACTGCGTTTGTAAAGAAAAAGAAAAATGAAAATGTGCCCTTAAACATTATTTTTGCTCCTTTCATTTATGATGGTGATATTTTAGTTTATTATTTGTGATTTGTCAACCTTTATGATGATTTTTGTAAAAACTGCTGTGTTTCGACATTTTGACAAGCCGAAGTTTTGTAAATCGCCTATAAGTTGATTTTATTTTTTCAATTTAACCAAATCTCTATAACTGATAAGCTCAATATTGTTTTTTTTGAAAAATTCATGAGTTACGGGATCTTTCATAAGCAAATATTCCCAATAGCGTCTTTGCCAAGAGCCTGTAATATTTTTAATCTCATCTGTTTCAAGAGCAGGGTGAATATATGTTTCCGTAATTCCCTCGGGAATTTTTGAATGAAAATCAAGGAAATTGTCACGGAACTGCTCATAACTTTCGCAATGGTCAAGGCATTTGACTTGGTCCGGAAGAATTAAATAATCGGGGGTTTTTACCTTATAAATTTTACTGAGTATTCTGCAAAAATAACAGAAGAATTTATAAAGGCCGTAGGATATACCTTCGGGGCAATATAATTCATAAGGAGTGGTACACATACGGAAAGGGTAATGATGCTTACCGCACACCTTAAAAACTTTTGGAAGCATAAGATATTTGCCGTTCATGCCATAAAGGGAACCCATGTGATTATCCACCTGTGCGGGTTTCATTCCCATTTTTTCGGCCATGGATATTTGTGCCTCTATTTCGGCAACGGTTTCTTTATAATTACAATGAGCCTCAAAATCTTCATTTTCGGGCCACATTCTGCCCTCTTCGTTTTCAATGGTTTTGCCGTGAGTTAAAGAGCCCCAAGGCCATCTTTCCATCCATTCGTTTGTAAGAGTGAGATGAACGCCTATGGGATATTGTGGATTATCCACCGAAAACTTAACTGCCTCTTTTGCTGCAGGGCATGGCATCATAATCGTTGAAGATTTGATGTAGCCTCCTTGAAAAAGCTCAAATACCGCCTGATTGGCCGAATTGCACATACCAAAATCGTCGGCATTGATTATAAGATATCTTTCCATTTGATTTTCTCCTTAAATTATAAATACATTCCCCAAAAACGCCCAAATCATTTTACAATTATATATTCTCTTTGTCAAGGAAGATTGTTACTGATTATAGGTTGGCAATGAGCCAAACAAAGATTTAAACCATGCTACAAGTTTTGCAAAAAAGCCTGTATCAACATGAACGGTTTGAGTTTGAGACTCTGCAATAATTTTCCCGTTGTTTACGGCTACGCATTTAACCGTAAAGTCGCTCTTAGCCTGACTTACGGTAACAGAATTGCCTGTGCCCCTATTTTGGCCGTTAATATACCATTGAACAGTAGTACCTGAGGGCAAACTGCCTGTGTAGGTAAATGTGCAGGTTGTTCTGTATGATACGGAAACACTGTTTTTATAATTTCTGATTTCTATATTAGCATTAACTACCGGCTTCGTGGTGGTAGTAGCGGTTGTAGTGGTAGCACTTGTGGTAATTTCAGGCTTTGAGGTCGGAGTCGTAGTTGATTTTGTCGTAGACTCGGTAGTAGGCTCAGTAGCAGACCCGGTTGTTGATTCAGTGGTTGTTTCTTCTGTTGAGTCATTCTTTATACCAAGGCTTTCAAGAGTGATATCATTGCCCTTTGTGCCGTAATCTATTGTTACCGAATATAATTCTCTTGAATTTACAATTTCTTCTGAAACAATCTCAATTCTGTCAATATAAAACGAACCGTTATAATATTTGAATCCTGTTACCAACAAATTTTTGTCTGAAGTATCGGTACTTGTATATTCATTTTCTCCGTTAAGCTTATAAACTCCGCTCTGCGTTGAATAAAAGATATTTGTACCGTCTGAAGCAAGAGACGAAAGGCACTTTGCCTTATTGCCGTTAGAAAGCGAATAATAAAATCCCCATTTTGTATCGCTCAAATCTTTTTCGGTATCGGTAGAGGTTGCAGAAGATGAATAAGGGGGAGTATAAGAACAGATTTTCTTATCTGCAGAATTAACAAAATAAACTTTGCCGTTAAAATATTGGAATGAGCTTATTGAATTGCGCCAAAAATAATTATCGTAAGTTGTATCTGTGGGAGTAGAGTCATAATCTTTTGCATCATGCATATTCGCGGTTATAGCAGCAGTAGATGCAAGAACAAAATCATGACAAACTCTGCCGTAGGTATCCGGTGTTTGGTCATCAAACGTAACATCACAATGATACTTTTCACCATCTACAATAACTATATTCCATGAGTGCTTCAAAGCTGTTGAATTGCAACAATAGCTTTCTATTCCAAGCATAGACATAAGATAATTAAAGGCATCGGCGTAGCCCATACAAACTGCTTTTTTATTCAAAAATACTCCGACCATGGAATAGCTGTATTCTGAACCATCACTGCTTGAAACTGATTCATCATACTCACACCATGTTGCAATACGATCATGCACAAGCAACACTTTTTCCGCGTCGGAGAGATTGCTGCCTTTAATATCACTTATCATACCATCGGCAATGGTCTTTATTGCACTGAGGACTTTATCAAAATCCAATTTACTTAATTTGTATGTTACATTCAGCGATATAGCCTTGTTTGATTCTTTAATATATGAAATTGAAGATAAAGATGCGTTGAAGGCTTCGGGTACATCGTAGTGAACATAAGCCCAGGCTTCTTCTGCTTGTTCTACTGTATAATTATACGATGATACATCAATGGGAGATTTACATTCTTTCAAACCTTTAAGAATATCTGCTCCGAAATCCTCATAGGCAGATACATTCCCTGTGGGCGCACTTAAGGAGTTGAAATCAACACTTACGCTTCTTAAAGAATTTCTTTTTGAAGATACGGCAAATACACCTTGACTGCACAAGCCGAAAAGAATTGCAAACACACAAATTATTGCTACAAGACCTTTTTTGAATCCGTTTTTCATATTGCCGCCTCCTATAGTTGATATGAATATATCTATTATTGAGTATAACTCGGTAATTTACCGAAAATTTCTTTGAAGAATGCAATAAATCTTGATAAAAAGCCGGTATCAACATCTATCTTCTCTGTTTGAGATTCGGCAATAATGTTGCCATTCTGCACGGCTTTGCATTGTAATTTAAAATCGGCCGTTGCTTTTACTACTGTGTATGAATTACCGCTTTTACTGTATTTTCCGTTTACATACCACTGGATTTCCGCATTTGAGGGAAGATTTTTACCTACGCAGCTGAATGTGCAGGTGGTTTTGTAAGAAACGGAAGCACTTTGTTTATATCCTTTTATTTCAGCCGACGGTTTACTTACTGTGCCGGAAGAAGCGGTGGATGATTTGTCGTTTTCTTTTGAATCACCGGTTGACTCCGCGCCGGAAGTTTTTGAAATTTCTTCTTTTTCTTCCGATTTACTTTCGGAAGAAGTTTGCGTCACTTGATCGTCAGTAATGCCAAGGCTTTCAAGAGTTGCATCTTTCGGAGCGTTTTCATCATAAACCACTGTTTTTATGGCCTTTTTTGAACCGACTCGATTTATTACGGATGAATTTACATTTATGAGATATTCACCGTTATAGCATTTGAAGCCTGCGATATACAAATCTTTTTCATCAATGTGTGAATAAATCGGAGCTTCGCCGTCAAGTGGATAAATTTCTTTTAGCAAAGTGTAATAAATTTTTTCACCATCACTTGAAAGGCGAGATGCACAATAGTACATAGTTTTGTTTGGTAAAGGCAATTGAGTTTTCCAGCTTTCATCGCTTAAATCTTTTTCTTCTTTGATAGAAGATTCAGAATAAGGAGGCTCATAGGAATATATTTTCTCTTTTACGCAATCTGTAAAATATATTTTGCCGTTAAGATATTGAAATTCTGTTACAGAATTATACCAAAAGTAGTTATCATAAATATCGGAACTCGGAGAAACATCGTAATCATCTACTTGATCACATTGATTTTTCACATAATCTGTAGAGCACAATACATACTCATGAATAAAATTACCATAAGCCTCCATTGAAATCTCATCGCCGGAAACATCACAATGATATTTTTCTCCATTCACATACACTATATTCCATGCATGTTCAAGAGAATTTGAAAAGCAGGTGTAGCTTTTCATTCCAATCATTGAAATAAGATAATTAAAAGCCGCTGCATAGCCCATACTTGTTGCCTGCTTATTAAGAAATGCGCCGACTATGCCTGTATCATAGTTGCCTATTATCATATCATTGTTTCGTTTAACTGTACATAAATTTGCAAGGCGGTCGTGAACAAGCAAAACCTTTTCAGCATCCGGCAACGTGCCGGCTTTTATATCCGCAACCAATCTGTTTGCTATGTCGGATATTGCAGCTAAAACTTTATTATAATCTGCTGAATTAAGTTTATATGTAGGAATTAAAGTTCGCACGCAATTTGTTTTATTATCGGAGGTATAACTCAAATTTGTAACATGAAAGGCCTCGGGCATATCAAAATACACATAGGCTTTAAGCTCTTCTATGCTGTCTGATGAAAAGTTATAAGATGAAACATCAATTTCTTTTTGGCAGCTTTTAATCCCCGATAAAATGCATTTGCCGATAGCTTCAAATTTTGATAAATCACCTTTTGGAGCAACATAAGATAAAAAATTTTGCGATGCTTCCGCATCAGTTGCCGCAAAAATTCCCTGAGTGCACAAGCTGAAAAGAATCGCAAAAACGCAAGCAATTGCAATAATTCCCCTTTTGACGTTTTTATTCATCTCTATCTCCCCCGATAACATATTGCTTAATAAAAATTATAAAGACATTTTACGTAAAAATCAACAGTATTTAGCGATAAAAATAAAATATTTGAATTTTTATTGTGCATTATTGCTAAATAAAAGCAGTGCTTATTGTGTAATATCCACCTATTATACAAAAAAGATTGACAAAACGGAAAATTTGTTTATAATAACTCTATGAATAGGTTTTAAGGAGATTAGGATGTCTCAAAAGTTTGATGATAATACGCTTGCTACCCTTGCTGTAAAAGCTGCAGAAGGTGACGACTCAGCCATGGCAGAGCTTATTTCAGAGATTATGCCTGCTGCGAAAGCAAAGGCCGCAAAGTTCAGCTCAGACTATGCCCGCATTTCCGATGAGGACCTTGTTCAAGAAGGAATGATCGGTTTCCTTGAAGCAGTTAAAAGATTTGATATTTCAAAAGGTGTTCCATTTAGAGCTTACGCGAATTTGTGCATAGAAAGCAGAATATTATCTGCCCTTCGCAAAAATTCAAACGAAAAGAATGCCGCTCTTACTACTGCTGTTTCCATTGAAGAGAAAGCCGATGAGCCTTCAGGCGATGACCCTGCCGCTCTTGTTGCAGATAGCGATGAGGCAAAAAGAATTTTTGAATTCACGGAAAATTCTCTTTCCGGTTTTGAAAAGCAAGTGCTTAATTTAAGACTGAGCGGAGAAAGCTATTCTGTAATTGCCGCAAAACTCGGCTGCACGGAAAAATCTGTAGATAACGCCATTCAGCGTATCAGAAAAAAATATAAAAAATAAACAATATGCCCCCGTAGCTTAAAGTGAGCGTTGTACATTACAAAGGTGACGGTGCAATTCCGTCCAAGGGCAAATACATATTTTAGCGAGGTTAACAACATGTACGAAGACAAAACTCTCATCTGCAAGGAATGCGGTAACGAATTCGTTTTCACCGCCGGTGAACAGGAATTCTATGCTGAAAAAGGCTTTGTAAACGAGCCCCAGCGTTGTAAAGCATGCCGCGACGCACGCAAGAACGCAGCCCGTGGCGAGCGCGTTATGCATGAGGCAGTTTGTGCTTCCTGCGGTGGAGTTGCAAGAGTTCCCTTTGAGCCGCGCGAGGACAAGCCTGTTTACTGCAGCGAATGTTTCGCAAAGATGAAGGAAGAGCAGGCCTGAGTTACTCACCTGATCAAACAAGCCGACTTGGTTTTTTCCAAGTCGGCTTTTCCTTTTTACTTTTTGTTTTTTGAGTTTTTATTTCCAATTTGACAAATCATTGAAAATTACAGCCCATAAAGGCTAAAATATTCAATAGTAAGCTATGTTTTATATGATAAAAGAGGTGCTGCGTAATTGCTAACACCTCTTTGTAATATCTTAAATTGTTTTAATTTGTTTATTAACCTATAGACTTTTGAGTGTTTTCTTCACCAACGGCAGAAGTCAAATTTTCTTCTGTGAAGCTATAGCCGACAATTTTAGAGCTTTCCTGCCCATCTGCTGTGTTATAAACGGCATTTGAAATATATTCATCATATTTTTCGTTATATTCTTTTGCGGTAATCGTTTCGCCGTTTGAGGTATATTCTTTACTGCCGTCATCATTTGTAATTTCTGTGCCTTCCCAAACAGACGAGGCGTTTCCGTCCTCAAGTTTATAAACGGTGATGCTGGTAGCTCCATAGCCGGAATATGGGCTTATAATATAGCCTTTATTTTTCACATATCCTGCTTTACCATCGGAACCGGCTGTGCAAAGAAGAACCGCGCCTGTGCCGTCAAAAGTGTAAATTTTAACTCTTGATGAATGTTCGCTGCCTTCCGAAATGAGAAGTTCGGGAATTTCGTCATCATCTATATATGCAAAGCTAAACGAGGCAACAGCGTTGGTATTTTCTTCATAAAAACTGTAAAGAACAGTGCTGTAAGCGGCTTTTACATCATTCGAAAGTTTAATATCCGAGGTGTATTCTTCGCTTTGAACTTCGGTTTGGAACACAGCCGAAACTTGACCGTTTTCACAAACGGAAATAACATTATCTTGTGTAAGGCTAAAGCCGTTTCTGCCGAAAGTTTCCGTATTTTTTGAGATATATTGCTCATAAGAGCTTGCATAAACATCGTATGTGGTTTCGGTATCATCACAAAGATAGGTTACCTCTTCGCCATAGTCCTTATCTATTTCAATAGGGGTAAGTTTGGAATTTTCAGTATAGCTGATTCCCTGCCACTGCTGAACGATTTCTGTACCCGTAAACAAGTATGCCGTATAAGTTTCCTGATATCTTTCAGAATCCTCAACAAGAGAATAAATGCTGACGGTGCTGTTTTCGTAACTATATGAAAATTCACCTTTTACGCCTACCGAACCGGCAAGTTTAACCTCATAGCCGTCATAGTAATAAACATCAACTTTTGACGCATCATACTCCCCTTCCGAAATCAAAAGCTCGGGAGTTCCATCGTCATTAAGGTCAACTATTCCGAATCTGCATTCCTCGGCTTCATAATCATAGCCTGCAAGGTTTTCTTCACCCGCAAGTAAAGAGAGCATATATTCTTCGTAAGCGGTATTCCATTTTGTTAAATCCGGCGCTGCGGTGGTAGTTTCGGGGGCGGTAGTTTCCTCCTGTTTTATCTCTTTTCCGCAAGAAGAAAAAAGTGCTGTTAAAAGTAACAAAGAGAAGATAATATAAATCATTCTTTTTTTCATCAAAAATCACCTCATAAGTTGATAACACATTAAAAAAGCTGTATAATATATGCAATTATTTCTTCAGCTCGTCAAGTGTTAGCTCATAAGCAGGCAAAAATTCTTTTACAAAAACTTCCGCCTCAGGTAAATTCAATTTTTTTATTGCTTCGGCAGTGCTTTCACCGGCAAGCACAAATTCACTGTTACCTGCTTTTTTCTCTTCCATACATTTTATAAGAGCACTGATTTTATCTGCCGCTTTCACATATTTCCAAAGCTCTGCATCCTCATCGCAAGGAATAAACATAGCCTCATATTCTTCCCTTAAATCTTCGGGGAGCATATCCACAAGGCTTTTACAGGCAACATTTTCGACTGTTCTGAAAGCTGAGCGTACTTCATCGCTGTAATATTTAATGGGAGTTGGCAAATCCCCTGTTAATGTTTCGGGCGTATCGTGATAAATTCCCAAAAGCGCAGCTCTGTCTGCATCTAAATTTTTGCCAAAGCGTTTATTGGCAATAACCGTAAGAGCATGAGCAATAACAGCAACCTCAAAGGAATGTTCCATTAAATTTTCACTGTGTTCATTTCTCATAAGTGCCCAGCGGTTTATATATTTCATTCTGGAAACCATTGCAAAAAAGCCATTTTCCATAACAGTCACCTCCAATAGTTGAAATAATTTTAACATAGCAGGCTATATTTTGCAATGATTAAAGGAAATTACAATTAGCACGTAAATTTAAAAATAACATTTTCGGAGGTAAATTATATGAATTATCTTATAGTTGTTGATATGCAAAATGATTTTGTTACCGGCGCTCTCGGCACTAAGGAAGCAGAAAAAATTGTGCTGAGTGTAAAAGAAAAAATTAAAAATTTTAATGGAGAAATAATATTTACAAGAGATACCCATCAAAAAAATTATCTTGACACTCAAGAAGGCAAATTACTGCCCGTTCCACATTGTATTGAAGGAACAGAAGGCTTTGAAATAGTGCCGGAATTAGATACAACAAGGCACAAAATAATAAACAAGCCCACATTTGGCAGTAAAGAGCTTGGTGAATATCTAACAAGCGAAAACAAAAAAGAAAAGGTTGAATCAGTCACTCTTGTAGGGCTTTGCACGGATATTTGCGTTATTTCAAATGCAATGCTCATAAAAGCATTTTTGCCGGAAGCCCCAATTACCGTAGATTCTTCCTGCTGTGCCGGTGTAACTCAGGAAAGCCACCAAAGAGCCCTTGAATCAATGAAAACTTGCCAAATACAGATAATGTAACTTGTCAAAATTACACTCTCTTATTGAATTATAATGCACATATTTGTGTAAAATGCAGAAATGCAATAAGATATATTGACTTTAGTACGCTAACGTGATAATATGCTAATGTACAAAATCACGATTGGAGGATTTGTTTTGAATTACAGAAACGAGCAAACCGATAAACTTTTTGAAGCTATTCTCGGCCTTAAAGATGTTGACGATTGTTATAAATTTTTTGATGATTTATGCACAGTGAAGGAAATTTTGGATATGGCACAGCGTCTCGAAGCTGCACGCCGCCTTAACAAAGGCCAAAATTATCTTGATATTTCCAAAGAGATCGGCATAAGCACAGCCACAATAAGCCGTGTAAGCAAGTGCTTAAACTATGGTAGCGGTGGTTATAAATCGGCGATTGAAAGGTTAGATTCAAATGAAAACAAATAATTATATCGTAAATAATGAGGAACAAATTTTATTTGCTCTGCGTGATTTGTACGAAGCATACGGCTACTCTCAATACAAAATGGTAAAGTTTGAAGAGTACGATTTTTATGTTAAAAATAAAGATTTTCTTGTTTCCGACAATATCATCACATTCAATGATACAAACGGCAAGCTTATGGCATTAAAGCCCGATGTTACTCTATCTATCATAAAAAACACAAAAGACAGCCCCGATGAAAGAAGAAAAGTTTATTATAACGAAAATGTTTACCGTGTTTCAAAAAACAGCCATTCTTTTAAGGAAATTATGCAAGCAGGCATTGAATGTATAGGCGATATTGACTCGTATATTATCGCAGAGATATTATCCCTTGGAGCATCAAGCCTCAAACTGATTTCAAATGACAGTATACTGAGCATTTCAAACCTTGATATTCTTTCCTATGCTATTGATTTATACACCGATAATACTGCCATAAAAGAAAATTTAATCGGTTATGTTGGCGAAAAGAACATTAACGCCATTGAAAAAGAATGCGAAGAAAACAATTTAAGCAAAGAAGCTGCAAAAACAATTTGCAGCATTGCAAAACTCCACGGAAAGCCGAGCATTGTTTTTAATGAACTTAAAAAGACTATTCCCGAATGTAATATTATTTCGGAATTTGAAAATATTGTGAATGCAGTTTATCCCTCCCTTCAAGATATGCTTGAAATCGACTTTTCTTATGCGGGCGATATTAAATATTATAACGGAATCGCCTTTAAGGGCTTTGTAAACGGAATACCGGAGAGTGTCCTTTCGGGCGGTCAATATGACGGGCTTATGAAAAAGATGGGCCGTAAATCCGGAGCAATCGGTTTTGCTGTATACCTCGGCACACTTGAAAGGCTCGGAGAGCCAAAGGCAAAATTTGATGTAGATACCGTAATCCTTTATGATTCTAATGCCGACATTTCATCTCTCGGCTCTGCCGTAAAAAAAATTGCAGACACAGGCGTCTCGGTTATGGCTTTAAAATCAATTCCGCAAAAGCTGAAATATAAAAAGCTGATGAAATTAAACGGCAAGGAGGCAGAGTTAATTGAAACAAATGCTTAACGTGGCTCTGCCAAAGGGCAGGCTCGGTGAAAAAGTTTATGATATGTTTGAAAAGGCAGGCTTTGAATGCCCTTCCATTAAAGAAACCAACCGCAAACTTATATTTGAAAACCCGGAAACAGGTGTAAGATACTTTTGGGTTAAGCCCTCGGATGTTGCAATTTATGTTGAAAGAGGGGCTGCCGACATCGGTGTTGCAGGCAAAGATATTTTGCTGGAATATGAGCCGGATGTATTTGAACTTCTTGACCTTAACATAGGCAAGTGCCGTATGTGTGTTGCCGCACCGAAAGATTTTCACGATGACCAATCAAAGACTCTTAAAGTAGCGACTAAATTTTCAAATATTGCAGGCAACTACTATAATTCTTTGGGCAGAGATATTGATATTATTCATCTTAACGGCTCAATAGAAATTGCACCTATTTTAGGGCTTTCCGATGTAATTGTAGATATTGTTGAAACGGGAACCACTCTAAAAGAAAACAATCTTGAAGTATTTGAAAGCATTGTACCTATAAGTGCAAGACTTATTTCAAATAAAGCAAGTTACAGATTCAACAGTGAAAAAATAGAAAAAATTGTTAAAGAATTATCCCTTCAGGTGGAGGCAAAGAAATGATTAAAATTTTAAAGTACGGTGAAATTGATAACCAAGATATATTTATTCGCTCTACATCAACCTCGGATGTACAAGAGATTGTAGCCGATATTATTGCAAATGTCAGATCTAACGGTGATAAGGCCCTTTATGATTACACATTGAAATTTGACAAAGCCGAGCTTACAAGTCTGCTTGTATCTAAAGAAGAAATTGATGAAGCCTTTGATTTGGTAAAGCCGGAATTTGTTGAAATACTAAAAAAGGCAGCCGCAAATATTCGTAAATTTCATGAAAGGCAGGTGCGCAATTCTTTTATTATCAACGATGAAAAAGGAATTGTAATGGGTCAAAAAATCATTCCTGTTGATAGGGCCGGTTTATATGTTCCCGGAGGCACGGCCGCATACCCCTCAACAGTGCTTATGGACTCAATTCCCGCTAAAATTGCCGGCGTTAAAGAGGTGGTAATGGTTACTCCTCCCTCAAAAAACGGTAAGGTTAACCCCGCAATTCTTGCTGCCGCAAAAGTTGCCGGAGTAGATAAAATTTATAAAGTAGGCGGTGCGCAGGCTATTGCAGCCCTTGCATACGGCACCGAAAGCATGCCCAAGGTTGACAAAATCGTAGGCCCCGGCAACGCTTTTGTTGCAGAAGCCAAAAAGCAGGTTTTCGGCAGAGTTTCAATAGATATGATTGCCGGACCCAGTGAAATTCTCATTGTTGCAGATGAAAACACAAATGCAAAATATGCCGCTGCCGACCTTCTTTCACAGGCGGAGCATGATAAAATGGCAAGTGCCGTGCTTGTAACAAACAGTATGAAACTTGCAGAAGAAGTAAGCAAAGAGCTTGAGAAACAAATTCCACTCCTTAACAGAGCTGAAATTGCAAGGGTATCTATTGACACAAACGGCAAAATCATTGTTGCCGACACCCTTGATGTTGTTATTGACATTGCAAACGAAATTGCACCCGAACACCTTGAATTATGCGTTGATAATCCTTTTGATTATCTTGATTCAATTCGTCACGCAGGTTCCATCTTTATGGGCAGAAACTGCCCCGAAGCACTCGGAGATTATTTTGCGGGGCCAAACCACACGCTTCCCACAAGCGGAACAGCTAAATTTTCAAGCCCCCTTTCGGTTGATGATTTCATAAAGAAAACTCAGTACACATATTTTACCCGTGAGGCACTTTCGAAAGTTGCCTATGATGTGGCAGAGTTTGCAAAACAGGAAGGCCTTACGGGCCACGCAAAAAGTGCGGTAATCAGATTAGAGGATGATAAATAATGAGCAGGTTTTTTAGTGAAAAATATTTTTCTCTTGAGCCATATACTCCCGGTGAGCAGCCTCAGGATATGAATTACATTAAGCTCAACACTAATGAGTCCCCTTTTCCGCCTTCAAAAAGCGCTATTAAATATGCCGGGGAAGCTGCAAAAAAATTAAATCTATATTCAGACCCTGAAAGCAAAGAACTCACCAAAAAGGTTGCTTCTTATTATGGCTTGAAAGAGGATCAAGTTTTAATGACAAACGGTTCTGATGAAATACTGAATTTTGCTTTTATGGCATTTTGTGATGATAATCATCCGGCTGTCTTTCCTGATATTACTTATGGCTTTTATCCGGTATTTGCCGAAATAAATAAAGTACCATATAATGAAATTCCCCTCAATGAAGATTTTACAATTAACGTTGATGATTACATCGGTTTAAATAAGACTATATTCATTGCTAACCCCAATGCTCCCACATCTATTGCTCTTTCCCTTTCGGATATTAAAAGAATTGTTGAAGGCAATCCAAACAGCATTGTGGTAGTTGATGAGGCTTATGTGGATTTCGGAGCAGAAAGTGCGGTTAAACTCATTAACGATTACGATAACTTACTCGTTACACAAACATTTTCAAAATCCCGTTCTCTTGCAGGTGCAAGGCTCGGAATGGGGCTCTCAAATGCAAAAATCATACAAGATTTAAATACAATTAAATATTCAACAAATCCATATAATGTTAACCGTATGACAAGTGCAGCGGGTATAGGTGCACTTGAGGATGACGATTATATGAAAGAAAATTGCAAAACCATCATCGAAAACAGAGAATATACTGTTTTTGAGCTTAAAAAGCTTGGGTTTGAAATGCCGGATTCAAAAGCTAATTTTGTTTTTGCAAAGCATCCCGATTTTGACGGTGAAGAACTATATAAAAAGCTGAAAAGCAAAGGCATTCTTGTTCGCCATTTCACTAAAAAATCAATTTGCCAATATAACAGAATTACCATCGGCACAAAAGAACAAATGAGCACACTCATAAAAACTCTCAGCGAGATTATGGAGGAAGCAAAATGAGAATAGCAAAAATTGACAGAAAAACTGCCGAAACAGATATAAGCCTATCCATAAATCTTGACGGAAAAGGCATAAGCAATGTAAATACAGGTGTAGGTTATCTTGACCATATGCTCACTCTTTTTGCTAAGCACGGAAGATTTGACCTTGATGTTACCTGCAAGGGCGACACAAATGTTGATGACCACCACTCTGTTGAGGATATAGGCATTTGCCTTGGAATGGCTTTTGAAAAAGCCTTGGGTGACAAAAAGGGAATTGTTCGATATGGCAGTACGATTCTTCCGATGGACGAAGCTCTTATATTAAGTGCAGTTGACATTTCCGGCAGAAGCTGTTTGAATTATAATCTTGAAATACCCACCGAAAAAATCGGCACTTTTGACAGTGAATTAGTTGAAGAATTTTTTATTTCTTTCGTTCGCAACTGTCCGTGTTCCCTCCATATAAAGCAACTTGAAGGCAGAAATTCCCACCACATAGCTGAGGGAACTTTCAAATCTGTGGCAAGGAGCTTAAAACAGGCTGTAGCAATTGATAAAGATTTTGCCGATGAAATTCCCTCAACCAAGGGGGTACTTTAATGGTTGCCATAATAGATTACGGCGTGGGAAATTTGTTTTCCCTTTGTAGTTCTTTTGATGCAATAAACGAAAAAGCCGTCATAACAGCCGACCCAGTAATAATTGAAAAAGCGGACAGAATCATTTTGCCCGGGGTAGGCGCATTTGAGGATGCGGCAAAAAAGCTAAAAAGCACCGGCATGGGCGAAATAGTTAAAGAGCAAGTCAAAAATGGCAAGCCTCTTATGGGCATTTGCCTTGGTATGCAGTTACTTTTTGATAAAAGCTTCGAATACGGTGAATTTAAAGGCCTTGGTTTGATTCACGGAGAAATAAGACCGATTTCAGATGTAATTCCAAAAAATTATAAAATTCCTCATATCGGTTGGAACTCCCTTAATTTTACAGGCAAAAAATGCAACCTTTTTAAATATATTGAAGAGGGCGATTACGTTTATTTTGTTCACTCTTTTTATGCTACAAACTGTGATAAAGACACTGTGGCAACTACCGAGTACGGCGTAGCTCTAACTGCCGCCGTTGCAAACGGTAATGTCTACGGCTGCCAATTTCACCCTGAAAAAAGCGGTGAGGTAGGTATGAAAATATTAAAAGCATTCTGCGAATTGGAGGCATAAAATGCTCATATTTCCTGCAATCGATTTATATAACGGCAAAGCTGTCAGGCTTTATAAGGGTGATTATTCTAAAATGACAGTTTACAACGACAATCCCCTTGCCGTAGCAGAAGATTTCAAAAATCAAGGCGCAACCTGTTTACATATCGTTGACCTTGAAGGTGCTAAAACAGGTGAAACGCCCAACATTGAAACAGTTAAGGCTCTTGCCGAAAAATCCGGGCTTTTCACGGAAATCGGCGGAGGCATAAGAAACCTTGAAACAGCCGAAAAATATATAAGCTCCGGTGTTGACAGAATTATTCTCGGCACCGCTGCCGTAAAGGATGAAAAATTCCTTACCGAAGCTGTAAAAAAATACGGTGATAAGATTGCGGTAGGTGTTGACCTTAAAGACGGATATGTTGCCATTAAGGGCTGGACTGAAAAATCCGATTATGATGCATATACATTTTGCGATAAAATGGAAAAAATCGGTGTAAGAACTCTTATCATCACGGATATTTCAAAAGACGGGGCCATGCAGGGAACAAATCTTGAATTGTACAAAGAGCTTTCTCAAAAGTATAATATGCAAATTACCGCTTCCGGCGGTGTTTCAACTATTGAAGATGTTAAAAATCTTGCTAAAATAAATATGTATGGTGCTATAATAGGAAAAGCCTATTACACAGGTGCAATTTCAATTAAAGAAGCTGTAGAGGTTGCAAAATGATTACTAAAAGAATAATTCCCTGCCTTGATGTTAAAAACGGCAGGGTTGTAAAAGGAATAAACTTTGAAGGGCTGAATGATGTTTCTTCACCTGTTGAATTAGCTGATTATTACAGTAAATGCGGAGCAGACGAGCTTGTATTTTATGACATAACAGCCTCCTCTGACGGCAGAAAGTTATTTACCGATATTCTTTGCGAAACAGCCAAAAAAGTATTTATTCCCCTAACCGTAGGCGGCGGAATCAACACTGTTGAAGATTTTGACAGAGTACTTAAATGCGGAGCAGACAAAGTCAGCGTAAACTCCGGTGCGATTAAAAATCCCGGTTTAATTGAAGAAGCGGCAAAGCTCTACGGTGATCAATGCGTAGTAATATCCGCAGATGTTAAAAGGGTTGACGGCGTTTTCAGAGTATTTGCCAAAGGCGGCAGAGAAAACACGGGAATGGAAGCTATTGAATGGATTAAAAGATGTGTCGGTAACGGTGCCGGCGAGGTTGTACTTAATTCCATTGATACAGACGGCGTTAAAGGCGGTTTTGACCTTGAGATGCTTGACGCAGTTTGCAATGCTGTAAGCGTGCCTGTAATTGCCTCAGGCGGAGCCGGTTCAATAAATGACTTTGTAACCCTTTTCAAAACTCTCCCGAAAGTTGATGCAGGCCTTGCGGCATCTATTTTCCACTTTGGAGAAGTAAGCATAAAAGAATTAAAAAATACATTAAAAGAAAATAACATCCCCGTGCGCATATAAAGGAGAGATTTACAATGATAAATATTGATGAGTTAAAATTTGATGAAAAAGGATTAATTCCCGCAATTGTTGTTGATTGCGACACTAAAAAGGTGTTAACCCTCGCCTATATGAATAAAGAAAGCCTTGGTATTTCCATTGAAAAAGGTTTGACATGTTTTTGGAGCCGTTCAAGGCAAGAACTTTGGCTCAAAGGCGAAACAAGCGGAAATTACCAGCACATTGTTTCCATTACAGCAGACTGCGATAAAGATGCTCTTGTAGTAGAGGTTAAGCCCGATGGCCCGGCCTGCCACCTTGGCACCACATCATGCTTTGAAAATCCTCTTTGGAAAAGTGAAGAACTTGAGGGTTTCTCTCTTGAAAGCCTTATGAAGCTTATCGAAGGCAGAAAAATCGAGAAAAAAGAAGGCTCTTATACCACATATCTTTTTGAAAAAGGCATTGATAAGATTCTAAAAAAAGTAGGCGAAGAATCTACAGAGGTCATTATTGCAGCTAAAGCAGATGATAAAAAAGAAACTATTTATGAAATTGCCGATCTTACCTACCATGTAATGGTGCTTATGATTCAAATGGGCATTTCCATTGAAGATATACAAAATGAGCTTGCTTCACGTCACGTTATAGATCACAAGGTTAAGCAGGAAAAAATGACAAAATAAATACACAGAGGTACATAATGAAAAAATTTGCAACAATATTCTTTGCGTTGGTAACGCTCTCTCTTTTTTGTATCGGTGCAAGCGCATATGAATTTTCAGTAGATACTATTGAAACAGAAGCCTATGTTTCATCAAAAGCCGGTGCCACGTTTGTTGCAGAGCATTCTGATGGGGAGGAGCACGAGATTCCTCTTTATGAAGAAATACATCTTGATTATAACACATCTGTAACGGTTACCGGAGAGGCTACAGATCCGGAGCTTTTAACCCTTAATAGCTTTGACACAGAAGGAAAAGACTATGTTCAAATCAAGGCAACAGATAAAAAAGGCAACGAAAGAACAGGTTATGTTGAAGCTAAAAACATCTCTGCAAAAGCAGATTCTTTCAAAAAAACAGATGGTGTAAGGCTCTATCATACAGATAAATATCATGTTATGGTCAAAGAAGGAGTTAAAATTTATTCAGGCCCTTCAAAAATTTACGAAGAACTTGGCACAATACCGTACGAAGCTGATTTTAATGTTACTTACGGGGATGTTGATGGTGCTTACGTTTATGGATACACAGAATATAATGGCATAAAAGGCTGGGTCTATACTTATCCTTACACAAACGACTGCCCAATAGGCAGAATCATTGAGGATACTTCCTTCTACACAGGCAAGCTTACAGTTATGAAAGAAGGAATCAAGTTATTTGACTTAAACCAAATAGAAAATGACAAATATAAAATAGTTTCCGATGAAATTCCGGTGGGAACAGAGCTTGAATTCAAGTATTTCTGCAGTAAAGGTTCCCTTTGTACAGCATACGTAAGCTATAACGGAACAAACGGATGGATTTATTTTGACGAAAGCTATGATTCTCCATCTGATGCAATATGCAGAGTTGATATAAGGGATATCGGCTATGTGCAAAATGAAATTCCTCTTTATTCGGATTTAAGTCTCAGCAAAAAGACCGGCAAGGTTCTCCCTGCAAACAGTGCCATAAACATAGATTCATACTATTTTGAGGCTCTTGATGAATATGACGAAAATACAAGCGATGGATATAGATACTGGATTGAAATTGAGTATGAGGGGAAAAATTATTGGATTACTACAGACGGCAGTGACACTATTTGCAAGTGTAACGGCAGCTATGTAGAGGGAACGGTAACAGACGATGAAATTCCGGTTTATACAAAGCCAAATTCAAGCTCCACAAAAGTTTATACAATAAAAGAATCTCAAACATTTAATATGTTTATGTATTTATACCAAGATGAAGGGTATTGGAATTATGTTGTTGTTGACGGAGTTGCAGGATGGGCTTTTGATGAGGGAAATTATTCTGCGGTAGGCCAATCAGCAGCCACCGCCTTAAGGTTAAATGATGACGGCACGGTAGAAATAGGTGTTGAAGAAAGAATAAACACAGAATACGTTCCGACAACGAAAAGTACTTCAACAGATTATGACAGTTCAAACATTACAGACAGTACAGTCGAAGAAACAACAACCTCAAGTGAAAAGTCCACTTTAATCAACGGAAAAGTTATTATAAGAATTATCATAGCTGTTGTCATTCTCGGTGCCGCTGCCCTTATCGGTCTTGCAATCTACCTTAAAAAGAGAGATAAAAAAGAAGAAGGCAAATACAAAAAAATTAAATAGAAAATAAGAGGGACAGTTCAGTTTAAATGAACAAGTCCCTCTGTTTTATTTGGCTTTGTCGGATTTTATCAAAATTCTTACAGCCTCAACAGCCGTCTTAATTGCCAGATTTGTATCCAGTTTTCTTTCCTGTGGCATACTTTCTTTTGCTTGCTCTTGGTTCCAAACGCAGTGGAATACAGCACCCGATCTTAAATTTCTTAAAGAGGAAACAATAAACATTGTAGCGCTTTCCATTTCAGAGGCAAGGCATCCGCCCTTTATCCATGCATTCCATTTATTTCTCAGTTCGTAATCTACTCCCATGGAATCGGGATTTTGCTGCCCGTAAAAGCTGTCCTTTGCCTGAACAATTCCCACATGATATTTATAGTCAAGATTTTTTGCTGCTTCTACTATGGCATTGGTAACATCAAGATTTGCAACAGCAGGAAATTCAATAGGCATATATTCTTTGGATGTACCGTCCATACGGATTGCACCGGTAGCAATAATCAAATCTCCGGGATCAACATTCATCTGCATACCGCCGCAAGTTCCTATTCTTATGAAAGTATCTGCTCCTATATGTGCAAGCTCTTCCATACATATTGCTGTCGAAGGGCCGCCTATACCAGATGATACGGCAAGCACGGGTTCGCCTTCAAGGTAGCCTCTGAATGTGCGGAATTCGCGGTTAAAAGCAATTTCTTTTGCATTGTCAAAATAGGAAGCTATTTTTTCAGTTCTACCTGGGTCGCCGGGCATAATCACATACCTTGCCCCATCCTCTTTTTTTAGGTTAACGTGGTACTCATATTCACTCATAGCTGTATCTCCTTATGCAATTACACGGCCTGTCAGTTTCATAAATACAAGAGCAATAACAAGTAAAACAACGGGGATTAAAATGGAGATTAAACGGTTTTTCTTTTCTTTTTGAATACCAAAAGACATTATAAAAATTGATGCAAAACATACAATCGCGCTTAAAATATGATGAGGAAAATCATTTACGGTTTTAACAATATAAGAAACTCCCATCAAAATCTGAAATGAATTTCCAATTCCCAAAATCACGGCACCAATAGCATTTTGCTTTTTGCAATAGTAAGCAACCAAGCCACCGGGCAAGGTCATAATAGTAGCAGGAAGCCACATATTTCTGTAATATTGCCATGCCATATCAAGAGTCAGGGGCCCGAAAATTATTTCAACGGCATAAACCAAAGGCTGACTTATCAAGAAGAAAACAAAACATTTAAGCATTGCTTCATAATTCTTTTTACAGTTTGTAACAATTATAACCGCAAAGATAACCCACCACTCAACATAGGTGCCTATATCCGTAAATGAAGTATCTTTGAGAGCCGGTATAAGTAAAATTGCTCCGGTATATACACCTGCTACAACAGCAAATATAATTACCCCCAACCAGCTCATTTTTAGATTTCCGTAAATTTTATCTATTGCTTTTTTCATAAAATTTTCCTGCTTTTTTATTGAAATTTTACCGTATTCTATCACATAAATATAACTTATTCAATGCTCATTTATTTATATTTGCAAATATTATCGCTCACATTGCTCATAATAAATTTTGCTATATATTCAGGCGATTGTTTTGCCCCGCTTTTTATCCAAGATTTAATTACAGCTAAGCCTCCGTTTGCAACGAAGGTGTAAAGAAATTCAAGGCTTTCTTCATCTGTACAGCCATCTTCTTTCCAAAGCTTTATAAATTTCGGCCTTGCAAGTTCGATTATATATGAATAAAACTCCCCACTGCTTTCCGAAAAGATTATTTCACAATAATCAAGATTGCTTTTTGCAAAATTACAAATATTTATGAAAAATGTTTCAAGGCAATCTTCGTTTGTAAAACTGCTGATACTTTTCATAAGTTCCGAGCTGAATTCATTTTTTATTTCATCAAGAAGCTCTTTTATATTTTCATAATGCGAATAAAATGTTGCTCTGTTTATATGAGCATTTTGGCAAAGCTCTTTAACGGTGATTTTTTCGGCACTTGAATTTTTCAGCATACTTAAGAGGCTTTGTCTTATTAAACTTTTTGTCATTTTAACTCTATAATCGTTTTGCATAAACCACCAATCAACACATTTTTGCAATGTGTTGCCTATCTTTCAAAAAAAGTAATTTTATCGGTTGAATTGGTTTTATGCATCAAGTATAATACACTTATGTAAATAAATCAACACTGTGTTGATAGGAGAGAACAAATATATGAAAAAATCTCTGAATGGTGAATGGCTGTTCAAAAGCACCGACAGCAAAGAATGGAAAAAGGCAACTGTACCCGGCTGTAACTTTCTTGATTTAATGGCAAACGGTGATATTCCCGACCCGTTTGTAGGTCTGAATGAAAATAAAGTTCAATGGGTAGCGGATAAAGATTGGGAATATAAAAAAACATTTGATGTAAACAGCAAAGAAATTGAAAGCGACGATGTTTTACTGAATTGCAAAATGCTTGATACAATATGCGATGTTTATATCAATGAAAAACTTGCTTTCAGCGGTAAAAACTGTTTTACGGCTTATAGCGTGAGCATTAAAAAATATCTTAAAATCGGAGAGAATGAAATTAAAATAAAGTTTTATTCTCCGGTTAATTATGTTAAAAATAAATATAAAGAAAGCCCCACACCTATGAATTCAAACGGGCTTAACGGCATTGTGCATATTCGTAAACCTCAATGCCACTTCGGCTGGGATTGGGGCCCTGTTTTGCCCTCAAGCGGCATAACCAAAAATATAGATATTGAGTTTGTGAATGCAGGCAGAATTGATTACTTAAAGGTAAAACAAAAGGTAAAAGGCGGCTCTGCAACCATTACTGCCTCAGCAGAAATCACAGCATATAAAGATTGTGAATGTAAAATAACATTAACCTGCCCAAACGGCGAAAAATATATTCAGGAGTCAAAGAATGACGAGTTCTTTATTGAAAAGCCTGAACTTTGGTGGACTAAAGAGCTTTCAGATAAGGACAAGCAGCCTTTATATACCGTAAAAGCCGAGCTGTTTTATGACGGGCAATTATTACAAACGGCAGAGAAAAAAATCGGCATAAGAACGATAGAGCTAAACAGAGAAAAAGATGAATACGGCAAAAATTTTCAGTTTATTCTTAACGGCGTTCCCATATTTATAAAGGGCGCAAACTATATTCCGCCGGATAGCTTTATTACAAGATTCGGAGAAAAAGAATTAAAATATTTTCTTGACGCCGCACAGTTCTCAAATATGAATATGCTTCGTGTTTGGGGTGGCGGATACTACGAAAGTGACGAATTTTACAACGCCTGTGATGAACGGGGAATTTTGATTTGGCAAGATTTTCAGTTTGCCTGCCAGGCTTATCCGTTTTTTGACGATGAATTTTTGAAAGAAGTAAAAAAAGAGACCGAATATAATGTAAAAAGACTTTGCCATCATCCGAGCCTTGCCTTATGGAACGGCAACAACGAAATAGAGGATATGAGCATTGCTTGGAAGCACATGCGTAATTATATTTCTTGGACAGAAAAATTCTTTTATCATATTCTTGAGTCTGAAATCAGGAAATACGACGATGCAACGCCATACACACAGGGTTCTCCCATCGGTATATCTCATAATAAAGGCGTTGGGGCAGACAATGTGGGAGATACTCATTTGTGGAGTGTTTGGCACGGGCTTCAGCCTATGAATTTCTACCGCAAAAGAATGACAAGATTTTGCAGTGAGTTCGGGTTTGAAAGCCTGCCCGATATAAAGGCAATAGAAAAATACGCAGAGCCAAAAGATTATTCTTTATCAAGTGATGTATTAAAGGCACATCAAAAGTGCAACGGCGGCAACGACAAGATGCTTTTCTATATTGTTTCAAGATTTAATTTGCCTGTAACATTAGAGGATATAATCTATCTTTCTCAGGTTACTCAGCTTGAATGTATCAGAGATGCAACAGAGCATTGGCGCAGAAACAAAGGGAGATGCAACGGCTCAATGTATTGGCAATTTAATGATTGCTGGGGCGTTTGCTCTTGGTCGGGCATTGATTATTACGGCAACTACAAAGCCTTGCAATACGGTGCTAAACACTTTAATGCACCTCTAACTGTTTCTTTTGAGGATACGGAGGACTATGTAAAAATATTTGCCCTTAATGACTATAACAAGCCTAAAAGCATAAAAGTATCCTGTGAAATTTTTGATTTTGAAATGGGAATACTTGAAAAAGATTCTAAAGAAATTGAAATTGCACCGGTCAAAAATGAAATTATCTTTGATTATGATGTTTCAAAATTAAAATCAAAATATGATTTATCTCAAACGGGTATAGTTGTGAGAATGTATGAAAATGACAAACTCACAGAGCAAAAAACTCTTTTATTCAAGAAAGAAAAAGAGTTAAAATTGCCGAAAGCAAATCTTACCTCAAAGATTTCAGCGGAAGGCGACACATTGCACATATCCATTCATACGGATAATTTCGCTCGCCTTGTAAAATTAGAGAGCAGCCT
This sequence comes from bacterium, assembly GCA_963652165.1. Lineage (GTDB taxonomy): Bacteria > Bacillota > Clostridia > Oscillospirales > Acutalibacteraceae > CAG-177. The sequence continues at coordinate 166,094 of CAVJRM010000001.1, forward strand.
TTCAAGTGTACCTTTCAGCGATAATTATTTTGATATTTTACCTAACGAAACAAAAGATATTTACATAAAATCGAGCTCTGACATAAACCTTAAAAAACTTGAAGAAAGCATAAATATTCGCAGTCTTTGCGATGTGGAGCTTGACAGAAATTCATTTCATGCTTTTCTTAAAAAAGCAAAAGTATATGCATCCGTAAAAAATCTTATGAATGCTATGCATCACAGTAAGCTCTCAAAGGATGTAAAAATCGATGGGTGAGAAAAAATGGAGAATGTAAGAAAAAGCTTTTGGGATAAGCCCTTCCTTAACAGTAAAATTAAAACCCGAAACATTTCAAAAAGTGAAAAATGGATAGGTTATTTGTTTGCACCTCTCGGTCCCTTTCTTTTTCAGGCCTTAGTTGCACAATACCTGAATGTTTATTATACAGATGTAATGGGCGCATCTCTTTGGCTTAATGGCAGCTTTTTGATTATGTACCCGGTGGTTTCAAAAATCTTTGATGCCATTACAAATGTTATTATGGGCATTATAATTGACAGAACAAAAACCTCTCAAGGCAAGTTAAGGCCATATATTCTTATCTCGGCGCCTCTTGTAACTATTTCCGGAATTCTTTTATTTGCAATTCCCGAATTAAGCGATACCGGAAAAATGATTTGGATTATGTTCTCTTATAATTTTTATTGTGCCATTGCTTACACTATGTTTTTTATAAGCAGCAATTTGCTTGTGCCTAATTCATCAAGAAACACAATGCAGAGAACACAGCTAAGCGTGTTTAACAATATAGCAAACATTGCCGGCACCGGAATCATAGTTGCTCTCATTGTGCCTATGGTCATAATGCCTTTAATCGGTATCGACAAAGAAAAATGGATAATTGTTATGAGCATTTTTGCTGTTTTGGCATTTCCGCTCATAATTCTTATGTATTATTATACAAGGGAACGAGTTTCGGAAGAAGATTTGCTTTCGGGTTCAAAGGAGAAAATTCCCCTTTCAAAGCAACTGAAAGCAATGTTTACGGATAAATATTGGGTGCTGATTATGCTGTTTTATTTGATTTACAGCATTTGCGGTAATTGCAGAAACATAGCTTTGCCATATTATTGTAACTGGGTACTCGGAACATACAGTGATGGAATAACCCAAACCCTTGTAAACGCTCTGGGAGGGCTTCCCATGGGCATAGGGATGCTAGTTGTGTGGCCCCTTGCAAAAAGATTTGGCAAAAAGAACATAACGGCAACAGGGCTTATAATTTATTCCCTCGGTTCTTTTATTTGTTTCTTATTTCCTAAAAGCCTTATTATTGTTCTAATTGGGCAATTCATAAAGAATATGGGCTATGTTCCGATAGCATATATATTTATGTCTCTTATTGCCGATATACTGGATACCATTGAGTATAAAAGCGGTTTTAGAGTGGATGGTATTTCCGGCTCTGTTTACACAATTATAATTACTGTTTCCACGGGAATTGCCACATCAATTTTTAATATTCTTCTTTCCAAAACCGGATATGTTGCACCTTATGAAATATCGCCGGGAATTTTCAACACTCAAACGGCAGAATGTCAAAATGCAATATCATGGTGCTTTTTAGGGTTTGAGGCCATAGCCGGAATTGTTCTTGCGATTATGGTTTCACAAATCAAGGTAGAAAAGAATCTTGATGAGGTTACCGCAGGGCTAATGGAAAGAAAGAAAAAGCTGGCTCTTGAAAAAGGTGAAGAATGGATTGATCCTGTTGAAGCGGCAAAAAGAGAAGAAGAAGAAAACAATATTCTTATTGAGCAAGCTCGCATTGAAAAATTAAAAGCGAAATGCGAGAAAAAACATTTGAATTTTGAAATTGAAAACGAAAAATATTTAGCAAAACAAGAAAAAAAGAAAGAATAGGATATTAGTAAAGGCACAGTCAAGTTGCGGCTGTGCCTTTTATGTTCTTTAATGATATTACGAAAAACTTTCGGTACCATAATTGACACAACTTTTACACCGTGATAGAATTACAATAACAAATAAAATAAAAATAAAAAAGCGGTGAATGATATGATAAATATTTTGAGAAATCCTGACAGCATTGAGATTAGGTGCGAAGGCAAAAATACAGATACCGAGGTTACAACTGTTCTAAATGGGAATGTTCTTGATGTTTATGTAAGTGCAAATGAAAGTTTGCCGAAATTTATAGTTCTCAGGTGGAATGGCAAAACAACCGCACCGGTAAGTGTACTCGGTGACACATGGGAACGTTCTTACGGTGACCTTTGCTGGCACGGAATTGAAGAAAACCGCTTTATGCCTTGGTATTTTATGGTTTCCGAAGGAAAATCACACGCAGGCTACGGTGTAAAAACCGGATGCAACAGCTTTGTCAGTTTTCAATATGATGATAGCGGTATAACCACTTGGATAGATGTTAGAAACGGTTCATTCGGTGTGCATCTTAATGGCCGCCGCCTGCTTGCCTGCTCATTTGTATCCGAAACTTATGAGGGTACGGCATTTTCGGCTCTGCAAAGTTTTTGCAAAGTTATGTGTGATAAACCTCTTACTGCCGGATTCCCCGTTTACGGTGGAAACAACTGGTACTATGCCTACGGTAAATCAAGCCGTGAGGAAATACTGAGCGATACCAAATTGCAGGCAAAGCTTTCCTCAGGCCTTGTAAACCGACCGTTTATGGTTATTGATGACTGCTGGGAAAAGAATTCTTGCGCAGGCCCTTGGGTTTCAAATGATAAATTCGGTGATATGGCATCTCTTGCCGATGAAATAAAAAAAGAGGGTGTTCGCCCGGGTATATGGGTGCGTTTCCTTCACGATTTCAGCGAAAATCTGCCGAAAGAATTTTATCTTAGGCAAAATGACTGTATGCTTGACCCATCTGTACCCGGTGTGCTGGATTATGTTACCGAAACGATTAAAAGAATCAAGTCCTGGGGATTTGAACTGATTAAGCACGACTTTTCAACATTTGATATATTTGATAACGGTGACAGCAGAATAAACGATTCAATTACCAAAAAGCGTGATATACGCCTTTATGATAACACAAAAACGAGTGCTGAAATTGTACTTCAATTTTACAAAACGATTTTGAATGCTGCCGACGGTATGATTATAATCGGCTGCAATACCGTTTCTCACCTTGCCGCAGGCCTTGTGCATTTGCAGAGAATCGGTGACGACACAAGCGGAGCCGATTGGAACAGAACAAGAAAAATGGGAGTTAATACCCTTGCTTTCAGAATGGCTCAGCACAAAACATTCTATGATATTGATGCAGACTGTGTTGGCATACTTGGTGATAATATTCCTTGGGAGCTTAACCGTCAATGGGCTGACTTGCTCTCAAAAAGCGGTACGCCTTTGTTTATCTCCTGCCCTGATGGAGTGCTAACCGCAGAGCAAGAAAAAGAGCTGAAAGAATATTATGTAACTGCCTCCGAGCAAAAAAATATTGCCGAACCTTTAGACTGGCTTTGGAATGCCACTCCGTCACAATGGCTGATTGACGGCAAAAAAGTTCAATATGATTGGAACTTAGACAAGCTACCCGAAGCAAATTATTAACCTTTCATTATAAAATCACAAAATACTTATAAAGGCACAGTCAAATTATGGCTGTGCCTTTTGCCTACTCTTACATCAGTAAATTATTGCATCATCGGCTGTAAAACCTTCAATGGAATTTTCTTTTGTTTGAATACAGAATTTTTATGCTTTTAAAAAGAAAAAACGAGCTTGACAATAAAGCTCAATGTTGATATATTTTCAATGTTAAATTTTCACCGAAAGGTGATTTTATAGGAGGGCCAATTATGTTATTGGAAGGTAAAAAAGCCATTGTAACAGGTGGTACAAGAGGCATAGGTTTGGCAGTTGTTGAAACCTTTTTGAAAAACGGAGCATCCGTTGCTCTTTTCGGGTCCCGTCAGGAAACAGTTGATAATGCACTTGCTAAGTTGCATGCTGAAAATCCCGATTGGAATGTTATAGGTCTTGCCCCAAATTTAAGCGACTATGCATCTGTTGAGGAAGCAATTAACAAAGTTAAAGAAACATTCGGCAAGATTGATATTTTGGTAAACAATGCAGGCGTTTCAGCCCGTGAGTCTTTGTATCAGTATGACCCGGAAGCATTCAAGAGCATTATGGACTTAAATGTTACTGCTGTATTTAACGGTTGCCGTGCAGTTGCTCCCATTATGAAGGCACAGGGTGGCGGCTCAATTATAAATACCAGCTCTATGGTAAGCCTTTACGGTCAGCCCGCAGGTGTAGGTTACCCCACAAGTAAATTTGCCGTAAACGGTATGACTAAAAGCTTAGCTCGTGAGCTTGGCCGTGATAACATCCGTGTTAATGCCGTTGCACCCGGTGTAACTCGCACAGATATGGTTGCAAACCTTCCCGAAGAAATAGTTAAAAGAGTTTGCGCTCCTATCCCTCTTGGCAGAATGGGTGAACCTGAAGAAGTTGCAAATGCATTCCTTTTCCTTGCCAGTGATTTGGCAAGCTACATTACCGGCGAAATTCTTTCAGTAGATGGTGCAGCACAAACCTAATAGCAGCATTAAAGCCTTGTGGTGAATTTCCACAAGGCTCTTTTTTAACCGAATTTTACTTTTTATGAATCTTGCCGATGTATGCAAAGGCAAGGAATACTGCTGCAACGCTGAAAAATCCACAGGCAAGAATCGGTGACCAGCGAAGCACATCAAATCCGCCTTTATATGTTGCCTCTACGCACATAAGGTAAACTGCCGTTTCAAAGCTCATAATTGAAAATACCGTAAGCCAATTAACTTTCTTATAGCTGACAAGCATTATATCAATGGAAACAAACACAACGAACAGAATGGTTAAGGGCAACGCTTTATGGAACAGCCATTCAAAATGGCCCATCTTATACATTATGTAAAAGACGTAACCCATCATTGTTACAAAGCAGATTATGGCGGTAATAGGCGGTGGCGTTATTTTAAGGGCAGGAAGCACAAGGCAAACCCAAGCAACAAGCAATGCACCCACTACATAACCAAACCAAAAATCATAACTGTGAAAGCTCAAATCAATGGCGATGCTCAGAGAAGCCGGGAAAACCAAAAACGCACTTACAAGAGCAGCAAAGGTTCTTGAGCCTTTTGAAATTTTTTCAGGCTTACTGTTTTCTACCTGAGTATTCTGTACTACATTGGATTCAGCCGAACATTTTGGGCATACGCCGTTTTCGTCAAGCTGAGTTCCACATTTGGAACAATACATAATATATCCTCCCGAAAATTATTATCTTTTTTGATATTATACATTTTGCAAAAATAAAAATCAACAAATAATTGAAAAATACGTTACAGCGTTATATAATGAAGTGTAATCTAAAAGAAGGAAGTGTTTTTATGGCAGTTTTCAGACCCTTTAAGGCAGTAAGGCCAAAGCCCGAATACGCCTCAAAAGTAGCAGCTCTCCCTTATGATGTTATGAACAGTGCCGAGGCAGCAGAGATGGTTAAGGGTAATCCCTATTCTTTTCTCCATGTTGACAAGGCAGAAATAGATTTGCCTGCCGGTACGGATTTATATTCCCAGCAGGTTTATAACAAGGCAGCGGAAAATCTTAAAAAACTTGAAAGTGACGGTATTTGTATTCAAGATGAAAAGCCTCGTTTCTATATCTATCGTCAAATTATGAACGGCAGAGCACAAACAGGTCTTACAGGCTGCGTTTCAATTGATGACTACATAAATAATATTATCAAAAAGCACGAGCTTACAAGAGCCGACAAAGAGGCAGACAGAATCAATCATGTTGACTACTGCGATGCTAACACAGGCCCAATTTTTCTTGCTTACAGGCCGAATAATAACATTGCATCCATAATTAAAAAATGGCAGGCACAGCATGAGCCTACATACGATTTTATAACAGATGACGGAATAGGCAACACGGTTTGGGTGATTGATGACGATAATATCAATGCTCAAATTTCTGAGCTTTTTGCCGGCGTTGATTATCTTTATATTGCCGACGGCCATCACAGAGCGGCATCAGCAGTAAAAGTAGGATTAAAGCGCCGTGAAGCAAACCCGAATTATACCGGTGATGAAGAATTTAATTTCTTCCTTGCTGTTCTTTTCAGCTGTGATGAGCTTGAAATTATGGATTACAACCGTGTTATTAAAGACCTTAACGGTTACACAGAGGAAGAATTTAAGGCTGAAATAAGCAAAAAGTTTGATATTGAAAAGGTTGGCAAAACAGCCTATAAGCCCGAAAAAATCCACACATTCGGTATGTTTCTCGGCGGTGAATGGTATAAGCTCAGTGCAAAAGAAGGCACATACGATTCAAATGATGTGGTAGCAGCCCTTGATGTTTCAATCCTTCAAAACAATCTTATATCTCCTATTCTCAAAATCGATGACCCAAGAACAGATAAAAGGATTGACTTTGTAGGCGGTATAAGAGGCCTTAACGAGCTTGAAAAGAGAGCAACTAGTGATATGTGCCTTGCTTTTTCAATGTATCCAACATCTCTTGAAGAGCTTATGAATATTGCCGATGCAGGCAAAATTATGCCTCCAAAATCCACTTGGTTTGAGCCGAAACTTCTCAGCGGATTGTTTATCCACAAGCTAAAATAATTGAAAGAGGGCGTTTGCCCTCTTTCGCTTTTTATACTATTTCTCCCACGCAGAAATCTCCTTCTGTGTGGGTTATTTTAATTTTAATTATTTTTCCGTACTCAGCTGTGCCGTTAGCCTTAACAGGTGTGTAATTTGCCGTATAGCCTTGAATTTGACCGTTATGATTTTCTTCGGGAATAATCTCAAGAGTTTTTCCGATTTGATTTTTTAAGAAATCTTGACGGATTTTTTCGCACTCGTCAATCATAATCTCGGCACGGTGCTGTTTAACAGAATTTTCAACTTGGTCTTCCATTTTTGCGGCAGGTGTACCGGGTCGCCTTGAATATGGAAAAACATGCACTTTTTCAAATTTTATCTTTTTGGCAAAATCAAGAGAAATATCAAAATCACTTTGAGTTTCGCCGGGAAATCCTACCATAATATCGGTAGTGATAGTGCAATCGGGGAAAGTATTTCTCAGCTTTAAGCACAAATCTTCGTACTCAACGGTATCATAGTGACGATTCATCTTTTTAAGAGTTTTATCGCATCCGCTTTGCAGAGAAATATGAAATTGCGGGCAGAATTTTTCTATTTTGGCAAGTCCTTTAATAACATCTTCGGTTATGTGGTCAGGTTCAAGAGAACCGAGCCTTACTCTTTTTATTCCATCAAAAGATGCCGCAACCTCAACTGCTTCCACAAGACTTGAAGAAATATCCGAGCCGTAGGCAGAAAGGTTTATGCCAACAAGAACGACCTCTTTGAAACTGTTTTTTTCAATCTCCGAAATTTCTTTTTTCAGCACATCAAGAGGCTTTGAACGAACTCTGCCTCTTGCATAAGGGATAATGCAATATGAGCAAAATCTATTACATCCATCTTCAATTTTTACGCTTGCTCGTGTTCTTTCAAAAAATGTTGTAATAGTATCCCCTGTGAATTTATCCCCTGTTTTGTGAGCATCTATGGCAACAACTCTGTTGCCGGTGTTGATAAACTGCATCACATAGGCAAAAAGTTTGCTGTTATTATGGTTTCCCATTACAACATCGGCCTCGGGCAATAAATCTGCGGCGTTAGGGGTAGCCTGAGTCATACATCCGGTAAGCACAATAATGCTTTGAGGATGATTTTTCCTGAATCTTCTGACAGCTTGCCTTGTTTTGCGGTCACTTTCGGCGGTTACGGTGCAGGAATTTATAACATACACATCTGCCTCTTCACCGGGGTCAACACAGGTAAAGCCGTACTTTTCAAGATTTTGGCTCATAGCCTGAGATTCATATTGATTAACTTTACAGCCAAGTGTAAAAAAAGCGCATTTCATTTAGTATACCTGTTTTCTTAAATATTTCAGGGCATATATGGGCTTTTTTCAAGTCCGTAATTATCAGGCATTACATAGGGGCGAATAAACTGAATGGTAAAATCTATACCCCATTGACCTTTTTTTCCCTGCCAATAACCTGAGTGAGGCTCTATTGAGAGCATACCGTTATAATCTTTGGTATAAAGAACATCCATAATGCCGCCCCAATTAATACTGTCAAGGCCGGCAGGAGCATCATCATATCTTTCGCCGTCAATGTAAAGAGTGCCTTTTATGTGAACATGGCAAACTCTTTCGCCCCAATCGCGAAGTTCTTTAAGATAATCATCGCCTCTGTTAAGGCAATGAGAGGGGTCATATTTAATGCCAAGCTCCGGAAGTGCGGTGTGAATAACACTCCATGCTTTGTCATTATAAACAAAGTTTGACCAATCGCAGTTGTAAGTGGCGATTTTAACATTCTTTCCCTTTGCATAATCAAGGAGGACAGAAAGATATTTAATTGCATTTTGACAATTATCGTAATAACTCATACTGTCAATATAGTTAATACCTACATTGTAAACGGGGCAACCGATAATTGATGCGGAATCAATAAGAACTTTATCACTGTGCATTGCAGACTCAATGATATTGCCGCTTTCATCTATACGTTCCATACCCCAGCGGCCCATGGAGCCTACAATAACGCCGTATTTTTCGCTATAGCCTTTAATTTCCTCTGCCTTTGAGCGAAATTCGTCGGCATCGTGATTGTGGTTAATGCAAAACTCAACAGCTTCAAGGCCTTTACCTTTTACATACTTAAAGCTATCTTCATCCCAGCCATTGATAATACCGAGTTTCATCTTGAAATCCTCCCTTAAAGTAATTCTATGCCATTGGCTTTACATTCTTCAATCATACCCTTCGGCCAAACAGATGCCTGAACCTCACCGATATGGGCTTTGTGAAGAAAATACATACAAATACGGCTTTGACCTATGCCACCGCCTATGGAATAAGGAAGCTCACCGTTAAGGAGTGCCTTATGGAAGGGCAAATCCTTACGCTCGGGGCAGCCTCTGACATCAAGCTGACGCACAAGAGAATCTTCGTCAACTCTTATACCCATAGATGAAAGCTCAAAAGCTATATCAAGCACAGGGTAATAAACAACTATATCACCGTTAAGCTCCCAATCATCATAATCAGGCGCTCTGCCGTCATGAATTTCACCGCTCTTTAATGCTCCGCCTATTTTCATAATGAAAACTGCTTTCTTTTCACGGGCAATTTTATTTTCTCTCTCTTTGGGAGTTAAATCGGGCCATCTGTCCTCAAGCTCCTGAGTGGTAATAAAAGTAATTTTTTCAGGAAGAAAGTTCTTTTCGGCAAAAGCATAATCATCTGCAATATATTTTTCGGTATGGCGAAGAGCTCTGTAAATTGCTTTTACATTTTCTTTAAGGGTTTCTTCGGTTCTGTCCTCTTTACGAATACATTTTTCCCAATCCCACTGGTCAACAAAGATTGAGTGAATATTATCTGTATCTTCATCACGGCGAATTGCATTCATATCAGTATAAAGACCTTCACCGGGCTCAAAATCATACTGTTTAAGAGCAAGCCTTTTCCATTTTGCAAGGGAGTGAACAATCTCCATATTTCCATCATCTATATCCTTAACATCAAAAGCAACAGGCCTTTCAACACCGTTAAGATTATCGTTAAGTCCTGAATTTTTATTAACAAAAAGAGGAGCGGAAACACGAACAAGAGAAAGCTCAACAGCAAGGTCTCTTTCAAAAAAGTCTTTTACTTTTTTAATTGCCAATTGAGTTTGGCGAGGTGTAAGAATGGATTTGTAGCCTTCGGGAATTTTTAAGTTATACATAACAAAACCTCTGTACAGTAAAAATAATTATATACTGAAAAATTATAGCATTTATTGAAAATCAATGCAATAAAAATATACCGATTTACACATAAAATCAAAATTTATTAAGCATTTTGCCGAAAATCAGCCGTTTTTTTCTACAGGGTTCACTATTGAACACTCATTTTCACTATGATATAATATTATGAGAAAATAAAAATGGAGGCAAATTTTTTATGGCAAAATGTCCTAAATGCGGTGGTCACCTCAGAATAATTGACTGGAAGCCCAACTGTCCTCATTGCGGAGTTAACATCACATACTACGGCCTTGAGGAAGAACTTCAAAGAGAAGCAGACGCAGCAGAAGTTGAGCACGCTAAAGTTCAAAAAAAGATTGACAGGCTCAAAACTTCATTTGTAGGCTCACCATTAACAATAGTCAGAATTTTTCTTTCCGTAATTCCCCTCGGTATGCTTATGCTGCCCCTTGCAAGCATTAATTACTGCGGCCCGTTTATTGAGCAAACATCATCAAATATAAATGCCATTACCCTTTACAATCTTGTATCCTCTATGGACTTTGATTCACTGTTCACTATGATGAATTCAACAGTCCTCGGTAAAGGATTTACAGGGTATTTTGTAGCACTTGGTTGCACTTTGCTTTCTGCTGTTATGGTGCTTATCAGTCTTATTGCTTTAATGGGTGCCATGGGCAAGCTGGGAAATATAAGAAACATTACAAACAACTGCATCACAATCGGCCTTGCAGTTGCCGCAATCGTCGGGTTTAATATGTTTGCCGGCAATATTAATTCCGTATTTCCGGAATATTTCAGTGGCTCTGTAATGTACGGTGCTTACGCTTACGTTGCTTCCCTCGTTCTTTTACTTGCACTTAATATTCTTCTTACCGTAAAGAAGGTTGAAGTTAAATACAAACAATGCTATGTTGGCGGTATTCCCGTAGAAGAATATGAAGAAGAGCTTGCAAAAGGCACTTCCATTGAAGAACTCCACGAAAGAATGGATGTAATTCTTGCAGAAAAAGCAAAAATCAGGCAAGAAGAAGCTGCCAAGAAAGCAGCCGAAAAAGAAGCCGAAGAAGAAAAAGAAATGGCAAGAAAAGCCGGTAAGCTCAAATAATAGCGTTAATAATTTTAAGCCTTGCAGTCAAATTAAGATTGCAAGGCTTTTTTCTTTGCTTATTAACTTTATCAATAAGAATTTGAAAGCTCGTTCATATAAGTCCAAGATTCTTCTGTTGACTTAAAGGGGTTGCCCTCTTTCCAGTCACAATCCTGTTCATACATAATATAAGGAATTTCAAGTTCGCAAGCTGTTTCATAACATTCTTTAAGATTAACAATACCTTTGCCAAGAGAAACAAACTTTCTTTCTCTGTCAGCGCCTATAACATAATCTTTAAAGTGAATTACTTTCACCCTGCCCTTCATCTTTTTAAGAAGTTCGGCGGGATTTTTTTCGGCATAATGAATCCAAGCAACATCGGGAATAAACTTAAAATACGCCGGATTTGTTTCTTCAAGGAGTAAATCCATCATATTACAATTCATATCCGCAAGCTTAAAAAATTCAAAATGATGATTATGATAATTAAATGTCATTCCCTTTTCTTTGAGCTTTTTGCCGATTTCATCCGATTTTTTTATAAATTCACGCACTTCGCCCATACTGCCTCGACTGTTTTGAGGCGCAGAACCTATACCCATGGCATCGCAGTCTATAATTTTATGCTCGTCTATCATAGAGTCAAGATCGGTTAACATTCTGTCATAGGATTTGTGAGTAACGCAAACTTTCATATTATGCTTTTTAAGTATTTCAGCTTGCTTTTGTGCGGGAATATCTCCTATTCCCGAAATTTGAACATCCGTAACACCCATTTTTTCGAGGCGTTCAAGGGTGCTGTCAAAACCTTCGGCAGTTTGAATACAGTCACGAAGAGTATAAAGCTGAATTCCCATTATAGGCTTAAACATAATTTTCTCTCCTCTTATACGGTAAGAAGACCTGCATCAATAACAAACTGTGAGCCCGTTGCATACCTTGCTTTATCACTTGCAAGGAAAAGAACAAGATTTGCCGTGTCCTCGGCCTCAATCCAAGGAACAGGAAGAAGGTTACCGGCACTCGCCTCTGCAATCTCTTCGGGAGTTTTACCTTCCATAGCTGCAAGGCCATCATTCATAGGAGTATTAACACCTGTGGGGTGAATGCTTACAACTCTGATATTATATGGTGCAAGCTCTATTGCCCAAGCCTTTGTAAGGCCTGTAAGTCCCCATTTGGATGCGGTGTAATGGCTGAGTCTGTTGCCGCCGCGAAGGCCCATAACGGAGCTGTTGTTGATAATAACGCCGCTCTTTGCTTCCATCATATATTTTACAACACGGCGGGTAACAATAAAGGGCCCTTTAAGGTTAATATCAATCATTGCATCCCACTCTTCATCAGTCATTTCATTGACCTTTGCATAAGCGCAAATACCTGCATTATTAAAAAGAATATCAATTTTACCGAAAGCAGCTATTGTGCCTTCAACAGCCTCTGTGACGGATTTATCGTCTCTTACATCGCCTGCATAGATTACTGCCTTGCTGCCAAGGGCCTCAACCTCTTCTTTAAGAGATTTAAGCTCATCGCTTGTGCCAAACTCATAAGCAGGATATTCTATCTTTTTAGCTACATCAAAAGCTGCAATATATGCGCCCTCTTTTGCAAGAGCCAGGGCAGTTGCTCTGCCTTGGCCGTGTGCTGCACCTGTAATAAATGCTACTTTGCCGTTAAAATCACCCATTTTATTTATCCTCATCTTTCTTATCTTTATCTATTCTGTATGCATAAAGGACTTCATCAAGTTCCACTTTACAAACTGTATTAAAGAGGTTTGTGGCAACCATAAGCCCACCGAAAGCAAAAATAGTTACGATTTGCTCGTCTGTAAAATGAGCCTTTAAGCCATCATAAACACTCTTTGGAATGTTGTGAGGGTCTTTTACCATTCCTACGCCGAGGTCAACCAAAAGCTGCTCTATTTCACTGAGCTGAAGATTTTCCACATCTTCACCGTTATCAATAAGTATCTGTGTAAAGAATGAACCGCAAATAAGGCAATCATTGCCTGTGGAAATAGTATATGAAAAGATCGAAAGCGCTCTTTCACCAAGTAAAGGCACAAGCTCATCATAAAGCGTGTACCACTCCATATATGCCTTAAATGAGGGCACATTATGAAGAAGAGTTCTTTTCATATTAGTAATGCGACCGTGTTTCGCAATTTGGTCGTCATATTCTCTTTTTACTTCTTCAGAAGAATTATCATACTCGGTCATGGGAATATAGCTCATAATCAAACCTCCAATAATTTATAGTATTATTATAGCCATTCACTGTAAAAATGCAAGAGAATTTGCAATAAGAAGCTGGGCAATAAAATATGTTGTTAGATTTATAATTCTGAAAGAAAATGTGTTAAATCTTTTTTGATCAAAGAATTTCAAAGCAAGGCTTAAATCCGATATTACAAACAGAACTCCGCCACCTGCAAGGCATATAAATGCAGGCATCGTGCCGATATTTGCTCCAAGGGCAACAGCAGATGCAAACATAAAATCAAGCATAATTGCATAAATTAAAACGGGAAATGTCAGCTTACCGAGCTTGATTTTCAATATGAATTTAAGAGCAACAATTATCACAAGAGCCACGGCAAAAGAAATATACATTACGCTCCCGAAAAGGTTACCCTTTGAGAAGAAAGCAATAACATAAAAAATATGACCTAAAAGGAAAGATATGCCTCCGACTGCCGTAAGCGCCCAATATATTTTTTTACCGAACAAAGCATTGCCCGTAAGGCACAAATCTCCTATCCATCCAAGGCAAAGGCCCCACAGGATAAATTGACTGTATTCATATTCAATGCCATCAGCACCGTACTTTCTTAAATAAACGCCCGTAACAACAAAAGCACTTGCACAAATCATTTTCCATAAGAGAGTTGTCTTTTTTGTCTTTGGCCAGCCACTTTTAATGAACATTGGTAAAAACACAGCCGTGGCAATTATACATAATATTGGGACTAAACGCATTTGCTCCCCCTCCTTTTTAGATTATTATACCTATATACTATTGCTTTTTCAAGATATCGATTATAAAAATGGACTGCTGCAGCAATGCAACAGTCCGCCTTAAATTTAATCAGTTTTTAAGTTCTTTAATAAGATTTACAAAATCGGGAACATCCATAATCTTGGGAACGGGATAAAGAGGATTGCCTTCTTTATTTGCTCTTTCGGCAATAGTCTGAATATCCTCATCTTTAATGCAATCAAAGCCTGTGCCGATGCCCATTCTTGCGTTCATAGCTCTGATTTCAGCAATAAATGCCTTTGCCTTTTCTTCATCTGTGCCGTCTGTCTTTACGCCGCTGATAACTGCAAGTTTTGCAAGGCGAGCATAAGCTGTTTCACCGTAGTAATCAAGCACGTGAGGAAGAATCGTAGCCATTGCAAGGCCATGAGGTACATGATAGAAACCGCCAAGGTTGTGGCCGATTGCGTGAACATAACCTACATAAGCTCTTGTAAATGCCATACCTGCATAGTAAGAAGCCTTAAGCATATTATTTCTTGCTTCAATATTTTTGCCGTCTTTATAGGCTGTTTCAATATTATCAAAAATAAGTTTAACTGCCTTTTCGGCAAAGTCCTCTGTGTGAGCAACATTACTTCTGCCAATATAAGCCTCAACTGCATGAGTAAGGGCATCCATACCGGTGGTAGATGTAATGTGAGGAGGAAGACCGAGAGTAAGCTCCGGGTCAAGAACTGCATAAGGAGCACGAAGTTTAGGATCGTTAATAGGATTCTTTTCGTGAGTGGACTCATCTGTAACAACAGCTGCCAAAGTTACCTCTGAGCCTGTACCTGCTGTGGTGGGAACAGCAAAAAGAGGAGGAAGTTTATGAGTAACATGAAGAAGTCCACGCATTGAGCGAACGCTCTTTTTAGGGTTAGTTACTCTTGCACCACAAACCTTTGCGCAGTCCATTGGTGAACCGCCGCCGAAAGCAACAATGCCTTCGCATTTGTTTTGAAGGTAGCAATCTTTTGCAGCCTCAATATTTTCAATAGAAGGGTTAGGCTGTACGCCGTCAAACACTGTATATTTAACCCCTGCTTTGTCCATTTCTTCATACATACCGTCAAGAAGATGAAGACCGGTAAGGCCTTTATCTGTAACAACAAGAACATTGTTAAGGCCTTTGGATTTAATAAACTCGGGTAATTTTTTTACAGCGCCGGGGCCTTCAAGAAGCTCAGGCTCTTTCCAATTAAAGAGGTTAGTAGCCATAACCAGCTTAAAAGCCTTTTGATATACTCTGTACCATACATGTTTGAGTGACATAATAACAATCCCTTCATAATAAACATAATAAGTGCTTTTGCACTCTTGTAGGTTATTTTAACATTATTGTAATATTATTTCAATAGTTTTTTATTTGTGATTTGCATCTACCTTAATATACATTTCAAATACAAAATACATTATCATATACAAGTAACAAAACATATCCAAACTCATTTCAGAGAAATACGTCTCACACTTAGTCCGTTTTTGGCGGGCTTCTTTGTGGATTTTTCGTGAAGCCTTGATATTTTTCAAAACATGTTATATCCACATAGAAGTTAGGACAATTTTGTCCTAAATGCGAGGTGAAACGTATGGTTAAACGAGATTTATATTTGAACCGATTGATTCATTGTGTGTGGAACGGAGAGATAAAAGCTATCACAGGCATACGCAGATGTGACAACACAAGTCATGAATAGCCCCTTAAATTTCATAATATGCGTGTTCAAGATTCAAGCCTGTGACAAATAATGCCACAGGCTTGTAGATTTAAGTGTATTTAATTTTCTTATGCACACTTTTCATGCAATTTCAATTTATTTTGCTATTGTGCTTTACGGTGCTACTGTTACAGAGGGCAATTTGTTAAAGAGGCCTTTGAAGAAAGCAACGAGCTTTTTGAAGAATCCGCTGTTACAGGAAACTTTACCCTCTTTTGATATTTCATTGCCGTTTGCATCTTTCGCAACCGTGTTATTGGCATCTACAACTTTAACGGTGTAGTTAATATCGCCTTTTGTTTCGCCTGCGTTATATGTTACTTCGGTGTTTGAACCTGTTGCGACACGGTTATTGCCAACATAAATTGCTAACCTATAACTCGTATCAACGCCCGATGCTTTTGCTTTGATAGTTACTTTTGAGCGATAATCAACCGTTCTGCTTGCAACATTTATAACGGGTTTTATCATTGTGCCTGCCTTTGTGCGAGTGTTTTTTGCACCGCATCTTGAGCATATACCTGTTTCTGTGCCGTCTTTTGAGGTTGTGGCATCGTTGTTGTAGGTGTAATTTACATAATTGTGATTTAACGCAGCTGTAACACTACCGGAAGAAATTTGATTTTTACAGCCAAGGCAATATGTATCGCCTGTGTAGCCTTCTTCTGTGCATGTAGCATCTTTTGCATTTCTCAATTCTGTGCCACCGGTGTGATTTGTTAAATCAACATTGCCGAAGACTTCTCCACATACCTTGCAAATTGCCGGCTCTGTGCAGGTTGCGATGCTGAATGTGTGGGGTACAACATCAATAGGCTCTTCCTTTTTATCGGAATATTCAATTCCGTCAAAAGTATATTTTGCTGTATAAACCATCTCACCTTTTTCAGTACAGGTAGCAGGTGTTAATACTTCTTCTGTAACGGTGCAATTCTCTGTTAATGTGTGGGCGCTGTCTTTTTCGCAAGTGAAAGTAACGGTTGCGGTGTTATCATCAGCCCATACAAATTTTGGATTACTGTATTTATGCCCCGTAGCAGAAACTAAGTCTGTTTTATAACTATATCCGCAAGAGCAAGTATATTCGGTGTAACCCTCCTCAGTGCAGGTTGGAGCTACAATATTCTTTGTGCAGGAATGGGCGTGAGTTTTGTCCGTATCATCCTGGAGGGAGAATTTTATACCGTTTTCCAAAGCATATTGATGAGCCGCCGAATCTTTTTCACAGTTTACCACAAGATTTTCATTGACATAATAGCGATTTTCAAAGATTTTTAACATACCCTCACGGTAAGTTATCTCTCCGGACATAACACTTGCGTATACCTCATAATATTCATTTTCATCAATAGATGAATAGTCAACATTATAGCCTATTGCTTTGGAGCCGATATTTTTTACGCTGCTTGGAATTGTTATACTTTTAAGGCTTGCACATGTTAAAAATGCATAATCGCCTATGGTTGATACGCTATTGGGAATTGTAATGCTTGTAAGGGTGTAACAATCAATAAATGCAAACTCGGTAATGGCTTTTGTGCCTTCTTTTATCGTATAGTCGCCTGCGACATCAGGTTCTACAGCTATAAGATAATTGTCAATATATAAAACTAAGCTATCTTCCCAATGTGAACCATCCTCATAGTAAGCCGTTCCCATGAATGCACGGGTGCCGATGCTTGTTATGTTGTTTCCCATGGTTATGCTGCTGAGTTTTGAACAGTTATAGAAAGCAGCTTCACCAATTGCCGTTACGCTATCGGGAATTATTACAGATGTAAGGCCTTTACTATAGAAAAATGCGTTGTTGTCTATCTTTTCAACGGTACTCGGAATAGTGTATTCCCCTTCTTTGCCGGCAGGGTAAGTAATAAGCTCTGTGGCATCTTTATTAAACAATACGCCGTCAGCACTTGAATATGCTGTATTTTCTTTAGCTACATTTATTTCTTTAAGATTTGCACATCCGCCGAAGGCTGATTTGCCGATGCTTGTTACCCCTGCGGGAATTGTTGCTTTTTTAATGCCGCTTCCGTAAAATGCGTTCATTCCTATTTGTGTAACGGTGCTTGGAATTTCCGCAATTATAAGGTTTTCACAGCAGTAAAATGCATTGTAACCTATCTTTGTTACCCCTTCGGGAATTATTACGCTTGTAAGAGCTGCGCAGTCTGCAAAGGTGTAGGATTCTATGGCTGTAACCCCTGTGGGAATTATCATAGCCGTGAGCTGTGAGCAGTTATAAAATGCACTTTCTCCTATACTTTTAACGCCATCTCCCATATCTACTTTTGTAAGGCCCGTGCAGCCGCTGAAAGCGGATTTGCCTATAATTTCAACACTATCGGGAATGGTTACGCTTGTAATACTTGTACGGCTTGAAAATGCACTATCGTTAATTTTTGTTGTGCCTTCTTTGATGGTAATATCGCCGGAAATGTCGCTTTTTGTTTCCATAAGCCAGGTGCCGACATAAAACATGCCATCTGAAGCATTGCTGTAATATGCGGTATTTTTAAATACATCCTCGCCTAAATCGGTTACGCCGGAGCCGATTGTTACATCTTTAAGATTGGTGCAATCTTCAAAAGCAGAGTCGCCAATACTTGTAACGCTATTTGGAATCGCCACACTTGTAAGACCTGTGCACCCTTCAAAGGCAGAGTATCCGATACTTGTAACACCTTCCGGAATATCAACACTCGTGAGAATTGTGTTGCCATAAAATGCCTGATAGCCTATTTCCTCTACATTGCTCGGAATAGTATAAGAGGTTGCCTCTTTGCCTAAAGGATATAAAACCAATTTTGTGCCTGACTTATTAAACAAAATGCCGTCATCTGTGGCAGAATAAACATTGTTTTCGGAAGATACGGTTATTTCTTTAAGATTTTTTAAGTCTAATAAATCGCTGACATTTATATAGGTAGTTCCACTGCCGACAGCTAATTTTTCAACTCCGGTGCAATCGTCAAATACTGCGTTGTTTATGCTCTTTAAGCCGTTACCGAGGGTAACGCTTTTAATTCCCGTGCATTTGTAGAATGCACGAAGCCCCATTTCAGTAACGCTATTTGGAATTTCAATACTTGTAAGAGATGTGCATTCGGAAAATACACGCGCGCCGATATATGTAACGCCCTCATTGATTTTTACGCTTGTAAGACCTGAACAAGAGTCAAATGCGTTATCACATATTTTTTTAACACTGCTCGGAATTTCAACAGAAGTGAGTTTTGAGCATTTCTGGAATGCATTACAGCCTATAACTTCCACGCTATTGGGAATTACTATACCCGTAAGAGAGGTACAATTACAGAAAGCGGAGTTAGCAATGAGCTTTGTGTTTCCTTTAATTTCATAGCTGTCTGCAATAGATGTATCGGCAACTATAAGATAATCACCGATATACAGTACTTTATCTGACCAATTATTGCTGTCTTTATAGTAACCTGTATTCTTAAACGCATCGGTTCCTATATGTGTAACATCCTTACCGATTGTTATATCCGTTAAGTTGGTGCAGCCACTGAAAGCACTGCTTTCTATACTCGTAACACCATCGGGAATTGTGATGCTTGTGAGAGATGTGCAGCCGGCGAATGAGTTGCTGCTTATGGTAGTAACGGTAGAGGGAAAAGTATATGTTGTATCTGTTCTGCCGAGAGGATATGTAATCAATTCCGTAGCGCTTTTATCAAATAAAACACCGTCTACGCTTGAATAGTTTTTATTATCGGGGTCTACATTTATCTCTTTAAGGCTTGTGCAAGCATCAAAGGCACTTGTATCTAATCTTGTTACGCCTTTGGGAATTGTAACGCTTGTAAGGCTTGTGCAACCATTGAAAACATTATCGCCTATGGTTGTTACGCTATCGGGAAGATTTAAAGTTGTAAGGCTTGCGCAACCGGAAAATGCTCTTTGAGAAATTTCATTTACGCCATTGTTTATTATTACGGTTTTAAGACCTGAGCAATTTTGAAATGCGCTCCAGTTTATATATGTTACCGTGCCGGAAACAGTTACTCTTTCAATAGACCAGACACCGTAAAAGGCACAAAGCCCTACCTTTGTAATTCCATCTTCAATTACAACATTTGTTATTGTATTTTTGTAATCTTTAATCTTATTGCCGTTTGTATCCGTTGTATCGGATTCTTGAAGTCTATTTGGAATTTCGCCATTACCGCTGATAGTTAAAGTTTTGGTAGTGTCATCAAAGCTGTAAGTAACACTCTCATCTGCCGATGCTGTAAAGCTAAGCAAATCAGAGCCTCCAATGGCAACTGTGCCGAATACCATTATTGCGCAAAGCAGTAATGATAATGCCGTTTTGAATTTTCTTCTCATGAAAATTCCTCCTTTTCACACGATTTTTCGCCGTTCAAAAAAAGTTTCGTTTTTTAAGTCAAATTTTTACCCATAAGGTTATACTCCTATTTTTTTCAAAATTCAACATTTTTAATATAAATTTTACAAAAAATGTATAAAATTAAACCCCCGTGATAATTAAACCACGGGGATTTGTAAAATTAACTTGTAATTATATAAGCTCCAAAGCCTGTGCCACATCGGCAACAATATCGTCACCGTTTTCAATGCCGACACTAAGGCGAATCATATCGGGAGCAACGCCGGCGGCAAGAAGCTCCTCATCATTCATCTGGCGGTGTGTTGAAGATGCAGGGTGAAGCACACAGGTGTGAGCATCCGCAACATGAGTTGCAATCATAGCGAGCTTTAAGCCACCCATAAATTTCTCGGCAGCTGCACGGCCACCCTTTACGCCGAAGGAGATTACACCGCAAGTGCCGTTGGGCATATATTTCTTTGCTCTTTCATAGTAACGGTTACCGGGCAAATCAGGGTATTCAACCCATGCGACTTTTTCGTGATTCTGTAAAAATTCTGCCACTTTCTTTGCATTCTCACAATGACGAGGCATACGAACATGGAGAGATTCCAAGCCGAGATTAAGCAAATAAGCATTCATAGGTGCGGGAATTGAGCCGAGGTCACGCATTAACTGAGCACAGCACTTTGTGATAAATGCTCCGCCTTGACCGAATTTTTCAGCATAAGTAATGCCGTGATAACTCTCATCGGGAGTGGTAAGGCCGGGGAATTTATCTTTATGTGCCATCCAGTCAAAATTACCGCTATCCACAATAACGCCACCAACGGTAGCATCGTGACCATCCATATATTTAGTGGTTGAGTGAGTAACAATATCCGCACCCCACTCAATAGGTCTGCAATTAACGGGCGTGGGGAAAGTATTATCTACAATAAGAGGCACGCCGTGGGCGTGAGCTGCCTTTGCAAAACGCTCTATATCAAACACGATAAGTGCGGGGTTTGCTATACTTTCACCGAATACCAATTTTGTATTGGTACGGAATGCTGCTTCAAGCTCTTCATCAGAGCAATCGGGATCAACAAAAGTGCAGTCAATTCCCATACGCTTCATTGTAACGGAGAAAAGATTGAATGTGCCACCGTAAATTGTTGAGGAAGAAACAATATGATCCCCTGCGGAGCAGATATTAAAAGCTGCAAAGAAGTTGGCAGCCTGACCTGAAGATGTAAGAATAGCAGCTGTGCCACCCTCAAGTGCAGCAATCTTTGCGGCTACCGCATCGGATGTGGGGTTTGCAAGGCGGGTGTAAAAATATCCGCTTGCCTCTAAATCAAATAGCGCACCCATTTGAGCGGAAGTATCATACTTAAAAGTTGTGCTTTGAATAATGGGAAGCATACGAGGCTCACCGTTACCGGGTTCATAACCTGCCTGA
This sequence comes from bacterium, assembly GCA_963652165.1. Classification (GTDB taxonomy): domain Bacteria; phylum Bacillota; class Clostridia; order Oscillospirales; family Acutalibacteraceae; genus CAG-177. The sequence goes on from CAVJRM010000001.1 coordinate 187,606, forward strand.
ATACATTTTGTTTCTAAATTCCAATTTGGATTCATGGGAATCACTCCTTAATTTGAACATTGTTATCTGTTATACTCTTTTTATGAGTGTAATTAGTGTAAATGAATATTATTACCGCTGCTAAAATGATTAAAAAATAACCTAAAAAGCTGAATTTATCCGGCACATCGTTAAATATGATATATCCGAAAATTGCGGCAAATATAACCTGAGAATAATCGTAAACGGAAACCTCTCTGCCGGGAGCATTCTTATATGCGGCCGTTATTGCAAACTGTGCTATTGCGGCACATAAGCCCGTTAAAAGCAGATATATAATCTGTTTTAAGGTCATAGGCTCACATTTTATGATTACAAACGGTAAAAGAACTATGCAAGAGAACAGGGAGAAGAAAAGAACTATCACGCTCCCCTTTTCTCCTCTAAGGCTCAAAAGCCTAACCATTGTGTAAGCTGCGCCTGCACATATACCTCCAAGCAAGCCGATTAGGGAAGATGCAAGCTCTACATTTTCAAATGTTGGCTTTATTACAAACAGGCTGCCTATAAATGCCAGCACAACAGCACCGATTTGAATGGGCTTTAATTTTTCTTTTAACACAAAATAGGAAAATATCAGCACAAAAAAGGGCGACATTTTATTTAGCATTGTTGCGTTTGAGAGCAGTAAACGGTCTACTGCGTAAAAATTACATAAAAGCCCAACTGTGCCAAAAGAAGCTCGCAGAAATAAAAAGGGTAAATTCTGTTTTTTAATATGAATATCTTTTTTCTCTTTCAGCACTATAGCAGAAGCGACTATTGCAGCCACAAAGTTACGGAAAAAGCTCTTTTGCACGCTGGGTAAATCCCCCGAAAGGCGAACAAAAATATTCATAAGTGTAAAGAAAAATGCGGAGCAGGTAATATACATTACCGCTTTTGTTTTATTGCTTTTCAAAATCTCATTTCCTTATGCCGTTACCGTTGAAAAAAGCTGTGAAAGCCATTGCACCGGAAAATATACGGGTGCGGCTATTTCATCAACAGGCTGAGTATTTACAACAGGTTCTGTATTTTCGCCGAGGCCTAATTCTTTAAGAGTGACAAGTATTTCTTTTGCAATGAGTTTGTTGCCGTAACTATTTGGGTGAACGGTATCAACGGCTATAAATCCAACCTTATTACTTAGGGCACTTGCCACATCAACTATGGTATATGCACCGGGGTTTTCTTCAAGATATTGATAATAGCAGTTATTAAGAATGCTTACTCCTCTTGCAAAAGTAGCTCTGAGAAAAACATATCTCGGATTGTAGAGAGTTTGAACAAGAATAGTTGCATCGGGATTTATTTCTTTGATTGTATCAATCACTTCGCAGAAATTGGGATAAAAGTTCTTTATAATCTTTTCTTCTTCAATTCCCATATATCCTACAAGAGCGCTTAAAATCACGGGAATAAACCAAGCAGACTGAAGGAAATCGTTACCGCCGATGGAGATGCTGATAATATCGGCATTTTTTATGTCTTCAATAACTTCTGCGTTGGTTTTAACCATGCTTTTGAGACCACCGCTCATAAGTCCGTTAACGGCATCGTTTTTGTAATTATATCCATTGGTGTTTGCCACCATACGGCCGTAACAGGCTTCATCAGGATTCAATAAGCCCGAACCTACTGCGATTGAATCACCGAGCAAAAGATAGTTTAGTTTATCACTCGTTGCAGTTTCTTCGGCAAAAGCCGAAACGGTAAGGGAAAGCGCCATAAATATTGCAAGCAAAACCGCAATAAATCTTTTCATATTATTTTTTCTCCTTTGATGACTTATTTTTTGATGAGTCTTTAACACTTTTAATAAGTTCTTCTTCGCTGTCAAGCTGAACAGCGGATTTTCCTTCAACCTCTGCTCTGTGCTTTTTTTCTTTTATATCAAGCATAAAGCCTATTAAAACACCTAAAGCGATGCCAACAGACATAAATACGGTAGAATTATCAAGAATCCTGCCGACGGAAAGACCGATTGCAATGCCAAAGCACATATAAACGCCTATTTGGCTTACGGCTGCTTTAAGTTTAACATACTGCGGTCCGTTATTACCGGAACCGATGGGCTGAAATTCTGCCTTTGCAAGTACCTTTTGGGAGGCAAGATTTTCCTTCTCTGTTTCGGCAACCACCGTGTAAACATCCTTTTGGCTAAAAGCCCATGCGGTCATAGTCTTAACAGCCTCGGTAGCATAGCCGTTGCCCTCAAATTGAGAATAAACAGCATAGCCTATTTCAACTTTACCCTTTACCTGAGGGCCGTTAAAAGTTACGGTGCCAACTTCCGTTCCCTGCTCTTTAAGGCAGATTTTCCACAGGGTGTACCATAATCTGTTATTTGGGTCTGCTTTACAGCTGAGGAGTTTTTTTGAATAAATGTTTTTAAGGCTTTCGTCTTTGCAATTTGCCGCATAAGTTTCAAGCTCTTCATCGCTCATGGGAATCAGCCTAAGTCTTTTACTTTTTTCAAAAACTGTTTTTGCCATAAAACACACCCTTTCATTAGCTTTGTGAATAGATTATATCACTATTATTTTATCTGTGCAATAATCAGTTAGTAGGGGCAGAATGATACTTTTTAGAAAGATTTCATATTTCCTTCAGCAAGGTCGTTTGCAATAAAGGATGCAAAATAAAATGGAACAGTAAGCAATTTTTGCTCGGAATTATATCCGTAATTGTTTTTTGAAATTTTAATTGCATACTCAAATTTATTGTGATTGGAAAACTTTTCAAGGGAATTAAGAGTTCCTCTGCCTTTTTTTACATCAATGGGATATAATTTGTTGCCGGATTCAGCAATAAATTCAAGCTCGCAAGATGATTTACCACGCCAATAAAACAGCTTATGTTCTTTTGCTGTCAGCTCATTTGCAACAAAATTTTCAAAAAATATACCTGATAAAACATTTTCTCTTTCAGGGGATACGAAGGAGGCGGCATTAACTCCGCTTTGGTAAGAAAACATACCTACATCTCCGAGAAACAACCTGAAATTGCTTTCATCATCTTGCATAAGCGGAAGCGTCACATGTTCCTTTAATTGATAGGATAGGTTTATTATATGTGCCATTGTAAGCCATTGGATAGAAGTGGCAAAATCCCTTGTTTTTCCTTTTTCTTTTATCAATCCGGGAGAAAAGTTTTTTGACTCCTTATTAAGCTCTTTGTAAATATTTTCAAACAAAACTCGTGACCGCATTACCGCCTCTTGGCTTGCTTGGTAAAGCTCCATATCCGCAAGATAGTTATCATACAGAGTTTTTAATATTTCTCTTGATTCAAGAATATTTCCATTTTCAATGTAGGCTTCTACCGCCTCAGGCATACCACCAACAAGCAAATATTTATATACATATTCCATTGCAAGTTCATGAATTTGATTACTCAAAGGCTCTCTCTCATCATAGGACTTTTTTAGAGTTTCATAAAGCAATCCGTTACTGTTAATAAGAAATTCGTCAAAAGTCATAGGGTAAATTGTAATCTGATTTATTTTTCCAACAGGGAACAAAAATTTACCGGTTTCTTCCGAGTCTTTTTTTCGTATTTCCCTTTGCAATTTAATACGCACCATAGAGCCGGTTGCAATAACAGGGATGTCTCTAAAATCCTGACAAAAATACTTTAACGACGAAACAATATTAGGACATTCTTGCACTTCATCAAAAATCAGCAATACATCCTTGGTTATTTTTATTCCTTTTCTCAATGAAATGTACTCTATAATTTTTTCTGCATTTGCCGTTTCAGAGCAAAACTCACGAATTTCATCCTCTTTTTTGAAATCAACATAAATATATTTGTTTTTGTAATATTTTTTTGCAAAAAGTTCCACTAAAAGATAGGTTTTGCCAACCTGCCTTGCTCCCCAAACTATCAGGGGTTTTCTGCTTTTGCTGTTATTCCATTCTATTATTTTATTTAGTGCAAGCCTTTCCATAGGTATACCCCCATATCTTTTATGCCTTGATTATACTGCAATCTGCACCGATTTGCAAGTTATTTTAGAGGCTATTTGCACCAATTTAGGTGTTTTTTTGAGGGTAGTTTGCACCATTTGGCAAGTTTTTTAGCTAATCATTTGCACCTTTACCTATATTTTAAGGCTGCGACCTGATTACAAGCCACAGCCTTTTTGGAATTATTTTGTGATTACTTATAGAAATTATAGAGTACCGAAGTGTCGCAGGAATTATTTGCCACATACCAGCTTTTGCCGATTTTAACAACGGTAATTTCAATTCCATCAACCGCGATTTCATCATTTACAAGCACATTTATTTTTACTGTTTTTGCCTCGGTAGGCTCTGCATCGGTCTTATAGCTGCTCATATCGGGGATTTCGGTGTTTTCGGCTCCCACGGACTCAACGGTGATTTTATAATCATCCCCGTATTTTTCCTGATATGTACCCGTGGATTTATATTTTGTTTGAACGCCTGTATTACTGTCAAACACGTCCTCGGTACCTGTCAGGCTTTCACCGTAAGTTGCAAGGTTTGCCTCAAAGGCAGTGAAAAAAGCTTCATCATCAAAATAGGTATCTCCGTAAACTTCGGCTCTTACGGATTTAAGCTCTGTAATATAACTACGGAAAATTTCATCGTAATTATCAAAGCCGTTATTTGAGGTGATAAGCTCAAGAAAATAGGGATACATAGCATCTATAACTTTGCCCTCAAGGGTGCCGTCATCGTTTGTGTCCGCATCGTTTTTGAGTTTCTTATCATTAAGCCCTTTAAGAGAATCCGTATCGGCACCCACCGTGTAACCCTCATAAATTTCGGGGTAAAGATAATATTTGCGAATATAATCGCCGAATTTGTCATCTTTACTTAAAAGAGTGTCTTTATAGGCATTATAGCCATCGCCGGTTTGAACTATGGTGTCAACAAAGGCAACTGCCATTTTTTTCGCATCAAAAGCCGTGTATCTTGTGGTGAAAGCATAAACCGTAAGGGTAGAAATAATAACAGCCACGAGAATTACGGCAAAAATGCTGTAAAGTTTAAGATTAAATTCTTTTTTAGCCATTTTATTTTCCTCCTTATTCAGCTTCGCTTTCGGATTCGGCAGCGGCACGCCTTTCCATAAGCTCTTTTACTATTCTCTCTTTCTTTTCCCCTACCATATCATAGAAAAGAATGGGAACGGCTTGGAGAATTACAAATACAGCAGGAATGATTGTGTAAATCATAAGGAATTTATTGAGAGTTGCATCGCTTTGAGCGGCATAAGCAACATTTGCGTTTGTGGATACAAGATAGCCTGACCAAGTGTAAAGGAGCCATGGACCGAGAGCTTTTGTGCAAGCGGAAGCTATTTTTGAGAAAAGTCCGAATCCCGCATAAGCAAGGCCTTCCTGCCTTTTGCCTGTTTTCCATTCAATTTCATCAACGCAATCCGCAATCATAATATTGGGTGTAACATTTGTGTTACCATGCTGGAAACCGCAGAAGAAATTGAGGATAAGGAAAGGAACAATAAGAGTTTTATTAAAGCCTACACCCTTTGAAACAAGGTAAAGAATTGAAAGGGCAGATGCACCGTAAACGCAGAAAAGAATATAAGTTTTCTTGGTGCTGAACTTTTTAAGCACAAAATTTACAAGCAATGTGCCTACAGCCGTGCCTATGCCCATTGGGAGCAAAAGAGCCAGCTTTAAATCTTTTGAGCCGAGAAGATAAATTGCAATATAGAGTGAAACTGTGCCATAAACTCCTCTGCCGAAGCCGGTAACTTTTGTAAGTGAAACCATAAGAAGATTCTTGTTTGTGAAAACAACTTTTACAGCATCTTTAAGAGATACTTTTTCTCTTGTATAAGGAACTCTCTCTTTGTTGTTAACAAAGAAAATCATTACAAAAATTATAAATCCAAGCACGCAAACGGCAGTTGAGATAATAAGGTCAAGGCCTTGAGCCTCGGCATTTTTGTATTGCTGTTTACCCATTACCAGCTTCATTACTATGCCCACAACCATTACTACAACCATGCCGCCGGATTGACCTACGCTTTTCATAAACGATGCGATTGAAATTGCGCTTGACCTTTCCGCAGGGTCGGGTGAACAAAGAGCGCCAAAGCATTCAGCCGGTCTTTCAACTGTGCAAACAACTGCGGTATAAAGAGAGTAAATAACATACATCCAAATGATTGCAAGGGTTTGATTATTTGTATTGGGAGCCACAAAAACAAGCATGGATATAATTGCCATGGGAATTGCACCAAAGCCTATCCACGGCTTAACCTTGCCCAGCTTTGTACGGGTGTTATCAATAAGAAGCCCTATTACAAGCTCTATAACCGCACCGATAATACCTGCAAGTAAAAAGATGATGGAAATATTTGATGAAATAACAGAGCTGTCAAAGCCTTTTCCCTTAAATGCGAAATCGGCAAAAAAGGTTTGAGTGTAATCGGGCATCCAACCTGTTAAAAGTGCCACGCCGAAAAGTCCGATACCGAAAGTGAATATTTCGGACTTTTTCAAATATTTTTTCTTAGTTTCATCCATATTGCCGTAAATCTCCTTTCAGACCATATATAAATATTATTATAAGCTAAAAGAGAATAAAACACAATACGGCTTATAATGGCAATCTCCCACAAAAATTTGTGGGAGATTTTGTGATTATTCACTAATTAAGGCATCGGGTATATATCCGAATACCGTTGAACCGTCTTCAAAAGTCATTCTGCAATAAGAGCCGGATTTGCAAGCAGGGTATCTTAAACGGATTTTAGATGAAAGCTCTTCTATTTCGTCTTTATCTGTTACAACCGTTGAATTTTCAGGCATAACCACTCGCTCTGCATAAGTTTTTTCCCCAGGCAATTCATTGCCCCATTCATCATAAAGGGTTTCTTCTTCTGTTTCGGATGCAGGCAAACAAATTTTGCCGAGAATCATTCCGTCGGTATTTGCCGACCTGACTGTATCGGATTCTTCATCATACTTACAATAAGAAATTTCAACAGCCTCTGCTTTGTTTTCAAAATAACTCATAAAATTATTGTCTTTAAGGAATTTTACGGTATTTTTCATATTTTCGTAAATCGGGAAAAGGCTTGTGCTTCTAATGGGTAAATCCATATAATATGACTCATAATTTGAAAGGTCATAATCCTCTGTGAGAATTATTTGATTTGTTTCACTTTCTTCACCCGTTAGGCTTATATCATTAAGGTAAGCAATATATCCGATGAGCTTTTCATCACTTACATAACTAAGAGGAAGTGTGCCTTCTCTTATATCTGCGGCAAGAGCCTTTTGAAGCTCTGTTTTCAGCTTGGCATTTGAATACAAAGCACCGATTGATGTTTTATTGGAAGCATTCGGGGATATAAATGAAACGGCATATCCGTCATTGTTAATTATTGACAATGTATCTTCATCAGTCATTATGTCGGATATTTGATTTTTGTAATTATCACTGCTTGTTAAGGCAAGAAGGTAATTTTGAATTTCGTTATCAGACACATAATAGGTTCTTGATTTTGTTTTGCCGTTTTTCAGTTTATATTCAAACCTTACGGAAAGCCTGTAAACATCATCGTCGCTCATATTTCTATTTCCCGAAACGACATGCTTTCCCCTAAGTGCCTTAATTTTATTGTTTGCGGTAAGAATCAAATCTATATCGTCATCTTCCGTAAAGCCTGTGGTTACTACTTTTTCGTATGTAAGCTCTAAAAAATTGGTATCAAGTCTGGTATAACTGCCGTCGGTGGAAGGAACATCAATAGTATATGAGCTGTCGTTTGCTATATTTCCCAAAGGTGCGTCTACAACCGTTACACCTGCGCTTTCAATTTCGGATTTTTCGGGAATTACAGAGCATACACCTGAAAATGCCATTGAAACAATCGCCACGGCAAAAGTAAATACAAGCAACTCTCCAAAGAGATTTTTAATTCTTTTTCTATATTCTTTAAGGGAACGAACGCAAATTAAATCTACAACCGTGTAGCCCACAGCCATTATGATTATGCCCGAAAGTAAGATTGATATTACCGTGCCTGAATAATTACAATTTGCCCATTCGGCAATATAAGGGCCGACAAAAGAGGCTAAAAATGTGCCAACAACTATTACACAATAACCTTCAAGGAAAACACTTTTGCCCATAAATCCGCTTATTTCAGCTTTTCTGTGTGAATGAAGAACCCCCGAAACTATTGCAACCAAAACAGTTATACAAAGGAAAAATACCGGCCACTTAAATACATTAAGTGAGAAAAGCGCAGCTTCCTCTTTATCGGTAAGGAAATCTATGCTGTACTGCATAAGGTCTCTGAGAGTATTATCAGAGCTGAAAGGAATAATATATTTACCGAAATTAAAGAGAGAGAGTTCCGGTGAAATCATACCTCCCCCAAGGGTTGAAAAAGAAAACATGTTTGTTGTATACCCCGAAGATATATAGGGAGAGCCGAAAACAAGGGTTGAGGCAAACACACCCACGGCATAATTTACTAAAAAGGGTGAAACAACAGCAACACAGCCCATAACGATAGTTTCAAGCCATGAGCCGAGAAGCACGGCAGAAAATGTAAAAATCGTAAAAACATAAAACATAACCGAAAAGCACTTAAAGGCAATATATATTGCCGCAAACCAGAGCTTATACGAGCTGCCGTAAAGAGAAACATTTGCAAGAGCAAGAATAAGCATCGGAAGAAAAGTGCTTACAGCTATTGCCGTTACACCTGCAAGGAATTTTGATAAGAAAAGTCTTTTTCTTGAAATACCGAGACTGAAATATACATTTATTGCTTTTTTTGACATTAAATATTTGAATGAAATAAATGCAAAAGCCGCACCTAATACAACGAGCAAAACCGTAATTGCGAAATCTCCCATTGAACCGGTAGTGCCGAATGTAAAAGCTCTTGAATTAAGTATATATTTAGCGCTGCCCACTTCACCGATTTTAATGTAATTTTTGTAGTCCTTTATCTCAGTAAAAATACTGTTAAGTATCGCAACAATAATAATTGCAAAAACACAGGCAAGGGGCAATAGAGATTTAAGATTTTTTCTGTATGTAAAGTTAAATGCGTTAAGCGAAGATTTCTTTGAAGTCATACTCTGAGCCCTCCATTTCTTCAAGGAATATTTCTTCCAATGTGGGTGGGAATTTCTCAATAAGCAAGGGGTTCATTTCTTTCAGCTTGCTTTCGTTTTCTTCCTCTGTACCACTGAGAGAGATAACCACTATTTTGCCGTCAATTTTAATTCTCTTAACATCAAAAGAAGCAAAATCATCCTCTGTTTTATTATCGGCAAATACCAATCTGAATTTACTTCTGTTGGAGCTGATGTCATCAACGCTGCAGTTTATGGCAATCTTTTTGCCGTTTATAAGCGCCACATGGTCGCATATACTTACAATCTCGTGCAAATCGTGAGATGAAATAATAACGCTGCAATTCTTTTCTGCCACATAATCAACAAGCATATTATTCATAACATTTTTCTTTGCCGGGTCAAGTCCGTCAAAAGATTCATCAAGAAGCAAAACTTTCGGCAAGGTACTCATACCGAGAATCATCTCTGCCTGCCTTTGCATACCTTTTGAAAAAGAATTTAACTTAGCTTTTTTGTCAAGTCCGAAAACGGCGCATAATTTATCAAGGGTTTCATCGCTGAAATTTTTGTAATATCCCTTGTAAAATTTTGCCATTTTTTCAATGGTTGAATATGCCTCAAAATAAATATCATCAGGCACATAAAACATTTCTTTTCTTGCATCTGCCTGTGAAAACGTGTTTTTGCCATCAATAAGTACTTCACCTTTATCCGCTTTATACACTCCCGCAACGGTTTTAAGCAAGGTGGTTTTACCTGCGCCGTTGTAACCGACAAGTCCAAAGATTGAGCCGTCTTCAACGGTGATATCAAGGCCGTCTATGGCAACATAATCGTCGAATGATTTTATGACATTCTTAATCTCAATCATATTTTTTCCTCCCTATATGTATTTTCTATAATTTCAAATATTTCCTCTTTTGAAACTCCGATGGATTTTGCTCTTTCAAGAATTTCCGCTATATCACTTTTTACTTTTTGAGTGATTGCGGAATTTTCAAGAGCCTGCTCACTTACAAAGCTCCCAAGACCGGGAACGGTATAAATCACACCGCTCATTTCAAGCTCTGCAAATGCCTTTTTTACCGTGTTTACATTTACTCCCGTTTCCGCAGAAACAGAACGGATTGACGGTATTTGCGCCCCCGGTGTCAAAACTCCCAATCTAATGAGTGTAAGCACCTGGTTTTTTATTTGCTCATAAAAAGGTATAGGACTTTGCTTATTCACACTAATCATTTTGTCACTCTCCTTCCGTGTTAACTGTGATATCTGTGGTATTACAGTTGTACATTATCACAGTTTTTATCTGTTGTCAATAGGAAAATTTAAAAATTTACAATTCCGATTTGGATTTTTGGCATTTTTATGTTGTATTTTTCTCCTTGTTGTGTTACTATTGTAAAGTAAAATCAAACCGAAAGGATGTTAAACTATGGAGAGCAAACAGTTATTCCCAATAGAAAATCAAGGTTACAGCTGTGATGCAGTTGAAAAGTATATTGACGCTCTTAAAGCAGAATATAAAAAAGTTTATGAATATGCCAAAAGCGTAGAAGAAAGCAAAAAAATTGCAGACGCAAACAATGAAAAGCTCAAAAAGATTTGCCGTGTTCTTAAGAAAGAAAACGACGGCTTCAAAGAGAAACTTCAATAAAATTCAAATATACATAACGAAAGGCAGTTCACATTATGGATGAATTTAAGCTTAGAAGTATAGATGAATTTGATGCGGACTTTGTTGCAAGCTATAAGCCTGTATCAGCCCCTGTTGAAGCAAAACCTGCCCCCGCAAAAGATTCACTTATACCTCAAATAGAAAAAAATAATGTAAATGAGCGCACAGAGCCTGTAGGTATGCCCGCAGCTCCCGATGATGCTCCCCTTTATACAAGTCAAAAGATGAGCGACCCATACATTCCGAACAATTACGTTCCGGAAGAAGTCATTGAAGAGCCTAAAACAAAGAAAAAGCTCAGCACAGGTGCTCTTATAGGCAAAATTGCGGCAATAGTTCTTCTTGTTGTTACAATTGTTGTTTTCCTTTTGGGCTGCTTCATTTCAGTATTTCTTGACAATAAAGGTCAGTCCCTCGGAAGCTACACTTTAAATACTCTCTCGGCAGATATTGATAAAGTCGGTGTTAAAAAAGGCGACCTTATTATTGCAAAGAAAATTGACGCAAGTGAATATGCTGCAGGCGATATAATAGCCGTGCCGGCAACAGGCGAAAGCGGATGCCTTTTAGTATCTGTTCAATCTGTAATGCTTACAGGCGACACTGCAACATTAACCGTTAACGACCTTACGGGAGTTTACGGCACAACAATCACTTATGACAGCAGCAATGTTTTAGGTAAAACTTTGGAAAATTACGTTCCTTACCTCGGCGGTCTGATGAGCTTTGCAATTGAAAATGCAATTCTTGTTTGTGTTCTCTTTATTCTTCTTGCAGCCCTTTGGTGCTTAGTATTAGTGCTTATTGATAAATCGCAATCAAAGAAAGCCCGTGCAGAAGCAGAAGCTGAAAACAGCGAGCCACAAGAATTTAAGCTTGAAATATTTGATGACGATGACGACATCCAGCAGTAACGAAATATAAAATCAGCACAGCAGGAAAATTGACCTGCTGTGCTTTTCTCTTGCATTTTTGATAAAAGTATCCCCCTTGCTGATTAAAGCAAGGGGAATTTTGCTGTTAGTTTGTCTGTGGTTCAACCTCACCGTTATTTCCGTTAGGGCCATCGGTTGTTGTGGATGTAGTAGTTGTTGTAGTTGTGGTGGCCGTGGTCGGAGCTGTAGTTGTTGTAGTGGTAGTTTCGGTTGACGAGGTAGAAGAATCGTCTTTCTTGGTGGTTGTGGTTGTGCCGTTACCTGTTGTTGTTACGGCAGTGGAGCTTGTATCACCCTTTGTTGTAGTAGTGGTTGATGTGGGCTTCTTTGTGGTTGTTACAGGTTTCTTGGTAGTAGTAGTGGTTGTGGTACGCTTTTTTGTGGTAGATGTATAGTATCTACGGGTTGTTGTATATCTGCGAGTGGTAGACTCTGTGGTTGATTCGGTAGTGGACTCGGTTGTGCTTTCGGTTGTTGATTCTGTGGAAGGCTCAGTCCATGTAGTGATTTGTGAGGTGGTTTCCGTAGTGCTGTATGTAGCATAGTATTCTGCTACAGAGGTGGTGGATTCTTCCTCTTTATCTTTAACTGCAAATGTAATGAATACTACAGCTAAAGCAACAACGACAAGAGCTGCAACGGCTATACCGACAATGGTTAAGATCTTTCGCTTATCTACGGGTTGCTGATATGCACTTGCATCTGCGTTCGCGTAAGGAGAAGTTCCCTCGACGTTAGCATCATAATTATTTGCACCGTAAGAATTACGATATTCTTCTTCATAATCAGGGTCTTTATCCCCTACCATCGCCTCGGCTATTGGGACAAATACTGCCTTTTCCTCTGCGGACATGAAGGCTGTTACAACGGAAACATTATCTTTGCCGCCTTTTTCAAGTGCCTTACGAATGAGCTTGCCGGAAACATCTTGAGGACTGTCACCATTTGAAACAATAGCGGTAATTTCTTCATCCGAAAGCATATCTGTAAGCCCATCGGAACAAAGAAGAATGATATCGCCGTTATCAACGTCATCAATAACACTGATGTTAGGCTGAAGCGCTGCTTCTTCAGGGAAAACGCCCAAATGTTTTGTAAGTCTTTTAGCATCCGGGATAGAACCTATATCCTCCATTGATACGGCACCGGCATCAACTATGCCCTGTGCGTGAGTGTGATCAAAGCTGGCCTGCTCAAGAATGCCATTTGAAAAATGATAAATACGTGTGTCACCGATACTTGCGCAAAGAACTCTGCCCTTAACAACATAAACTGCTGCGAGAGTTGTACCCATGCGGGCACCTCTTTCGGTAATTTCTCTGCAAATTTTAGTATTAGCTTCTTCAAGACATTTTGAAATAGCTGCAGAAAAGTCTTCGCCGCTTTCGTATATTGATGCAGCATCTTTAACAATGGTCTCAACTGCTATTCCGGAAGCTATTTCACCATAGCTTTCTCCGCCCATGCCATCACAAACTGCAAGGTGGAAAGGCTCGGTCATTTTTTGTACATAAGCACTGCCTTTTTTTAGGCCGCCGTTATTGGTATGCCTTCCGTTAAGGCTGTAGTTATCTTCATTTTCTCTGCGTACTCTACCTGCATGGGTAACAGCACACACATTTGCACTTAATTTTTTCATAACTCTACCTCTTTCAGAGAATTATTTTTTAAGGATACCTTCCGATGTTGCCCAATCAACATAGGCTTTAATGCTTGCCATTCTCGCCTCACTGAGCTGAGCATTTCCTCTTGTGTACCAATTCATGTTAACGCCTCTGAGCTTGCAAATATATTTTGCACTTGCGTTAAAGCCGGAATCAATGGCATTATCAAGATTGATAATTTGATAATATGTTTTCTTTGCGGCTTCTTTGTCACCTTTAACCCATTCATCCCACATTTTAACAAATAAATCCGTTCCGCAGGTTGTAGGTGTGGCAACAACGCCTCTTGCTCCGCTTTCATAAGCATCATAAAGGAGAGGAATATTCGCCTGAAGAACATTGCTTTCACCTTGAACGGCAATTTTTTCTTTAATTTTTGCCATTGTGCAGGTTGTGTCTTTAATTCCTTTGAATTTACCTGTTGCGGCAAGCTTACCGTAAACAGATGCATCCATTATGTGAGGCTGCATACCGGGAAATTCATAAAGAACGATGGGCAATTCTGTATGTGTTGAAAGCTCCATAAGATATTCATACTGTGCTTCGGGTTTATCACCCATTCCCTTTGTAACAAATACAAGGCCTGTAACGCCCTGCTGCTCAAGAGCTTTCATTTCTTCCAATTCATCTTTATGCTCTGCTTGAAGGTTGGCAGTAGCAAAAACGGGGATACCATTTGAATTTTTAACTGCAAGGCCTGCACATTTTAATCTTTCTTCGGGAGTAAGTGCAGTCATTTCGGAAGAGCCGCAGTTTGCAAAAAGATGCTGGGGAGCAAGGGATGCTTGCCAACTTACATATTCTTCGTAAGCTCTGTAATCTACGCTTTTATCCTCATTAAATGGGGTGAGCAAAAGTGAATAAACACCTGCAAATTCATTAAATGCTGACATAAAATTACCTCTTAACTGAGATTACGCCAAAAACAGGCGCATTACCCTATATTCTGTATAATTATATACTCATAATAATAAAATGTCAATTGTAAGAATGCCAAGAAAGCAAAATGCGTTCACGCAAGATTGAGATTGACATATAGCAAATAAAAAGGTAAAATTTCTATAAACAAATTAGGAGGTTACGAGATGTATTACAAAATAGAAAACGAATATCTTACCTGTGAAATAAACGATATGGGTGCAGAACTTCACTCTTTAAAATCAAAAGAAAACGGCAAGGAATATATTTGGCCCGGCAAGCCTGAAATATGGTATGGTCAGGCTCCCATTCTTTTCCCTGTTATCGGCCAGCTTAACGGCGACAGATACTTTTACAACGGCGCGGAATATAATTTACCAAAGCACGGATTTGCCAGAAAAATGCTTTTTTCACTTAAAGAAAAAGCCGACTCAAAAATAGTTTTTTCCCTTGTGAGCAATGACGAAACCCTCAAAAAATATCCTTGGGAGTTTGAACTTACAGCAACATTTGAGCTTATTGGCAAATCAATAAAAAACACATTATGCGTTATCAATAAATCAAACAAAAAAATGTATTTTTCAATCGGGGCTCATCCCGCTTTCAATTGTAAACTCGGTGATGTTATTGAATTTGAAACTCCCGAAACAATTTGCACAGAGAGAATTGACAAAACAAACATGCTTATAGATGAAAAATTCCCTCTGCTCAATAATGAAAAAGAAATTGTTATCACAAAGGAAATTTTTGAGCCGGATGCTCTTATTCTTTCGGGTATGAAATCCAAAAAGCTTCGCCTTAAAGGAGAGAATGAAATAGAATTCACCTTTGGCGATTGCCCCGTCCTCGGAATTTGGGCAAAGCCCGGTGCTCCTTATGTATGCATTGAGCCTTGGCACGGAATAAACGACAGCCATGAAGTTAAGAAAGATATTTCCGAAAAAAGAGAAATCTGCTCTCTTGAGTCAGGTGAAAAGTTCATCTTCCCTTGGAAAGCAGAAATTATTAAATGATTTGCGCAAAATTCAATAAACTAAATTTTGGGGCTTACCGTTTGCGTAGGTCCTTAAATTATCTTTGCAAATCTCCATAAGTCTTGCACGGGTTTCAAAACCTGCCCATGCAATATGAGGTGTAATAGTAATATTATCAAGGCCGAAAAGAGGATTATCCGCTTTGGGAGGCTCTGAGCACATAACATCAATTCCCGCAGCGGCTATTGTGCCGTTTTTAAGGGCAGCGGCAAGGGCTTCTTCATCAACTACAGGCCCTCTTGATGTATTTATAAGCATAGCCGTAGACTTCATATTGCTTAGGAATTCACTATTTACCATACCCGTTGTTTCACTTGTCAAGGGGCAATGGATTGTAACGAAATCCGAGTTTTTAATAAGCTCATTGCGGTCAACAAATCTAACATTTCCGTAAGATGACGGATGATTTGTAGATGCTAAAATATTCATTCCGAAAGCTGCTGAGATATCCGCAACTGCTTTGCCTATTTTTCCAAATCCGATAATACCGATGGTCTTGCCTTTCAATTCCCATAAAGGTGCCACTTGATAGCAAAAATCCGCATTTGATGCCCATTCGCCCTTATGCACCGAATTTGAGTGAGCAGCAACGGCATTTGTATGCTCCAAAATATGAGCAAATACGCACTGCGCAACAGCCTCTGTGCTATAAGTCGGGATATTGCAAACGGGAATATTTCTATCACGGCAATATTCCCAATCCACCACATTGTAACCGGTGCTCAAGAGTCCTATAAATTTAATTTCAGGAAGTTTTTCAAGAGTTTCCCTTTTAAGTGGTGTTTTATTGGTGATAACAACGTCGTGCCCTGCCGCTCTTTCCAAAATTTTATCGGAAGGAGTACGATCATAAACAGTATATTCACCGTATTCCGAAAGCCAATCCCATGAAAGATCTCCCGGATTTTCTGCATAGCCATCTAATATAACAATTTTCATAATTATCAACTCCTATTTACAATATAGCACATTTTTTTCTACATTTCACCTATTTAATAAACAAAATTCTATAAAATCATTGATTATTTTTGCTTTATATTATAAAATAAAGTGTATTATGCGAATTTATGCGTAAAAGGTGGATTATGTTTGAATAAACACAAGAACAAGAAAAAGTTGCTGCTGTTTGCAGGGCTCATATTGATAGCGCTTTCCATAGCAGCAGGTGTCTTGCTCTTTTCACTGCTGAAGTACCCTGAGCTATGGACTTGGTATGAAGACATAAAAGATCTACTTGCTCAGCTTGAGGATTGGATTGCAAACCTTGATAAAACATGGCAGTTCATAGGAGCAATTATTGCTCTTTATGTGATAAAAAGTGTTATCCCCATTTATACAACCTCAACCGTATGTTTCCTTACAGGTATCGTGCTTCCCATTTATATAGCCGTTCCCGTAAATATGCTCGGCCTTATCATTCAATTTTCCATTAAATATTTTTGGGGTAAAAGATTTGGCGCCGGTTATGCATGGAAAATGCTTACCAAATACGACTCTCTCAGGCACGCAATTCAATATAACGGCAAAGGCAATCCGGGGCTTTTGTTTGCATTAAGGCTTGTGCCGGCTACCCCCGTAAATTTAGTTTCATCAATTTACGGTTCTTTTGATTTCGGCTACCGAAAGTTTATACTTTTCTCGGTTGTGGGCTTTTTACCAAAGCTTATTTCCTTCACCATCGCCGGTAAAAATATGTTTGACCCGCTTTCTGCAGGCTTCCTTGTCCCCATTATTTTAATCTCATTTATCACGGGAATCACCTGCCTAAGTGCAAACGGAGTTTGGACAGCTGTTGAAGCCATAATGAACTGGATAAACAAAAAAGAGGAAGAAAAAATTTCCAAATTCAATAATAAAAACAACATTGAGAAAGGAACAAAGTCATGATTAGTAATGTTACTCTCAGAGAAAATATAAAGGCAGGTAAATACGATTCAGCCTTAAAAAAGCTTTATAAGGCAACAGAAATCGACAGTCAAAAAGAAAGATATATTCGAGTATCAAATGAGTTTGATGAAATTTTCGGTGCAGGGAGAGAAGTTGAAGTGTTCAGCGCTCCCGGCAGAACAGAGGTTTGCGGTAACCATACAGACCATAATCACGGTAAAGTACTTGCTGCAAGTGTTGACCTTGACGCTATTGCCGTGGCATCCAAAAACGATAACGGAATAGTAAAAATCAAATCCGAAGGGCATGATATGGACATAGCTGACCTCTCAAATCTTGATGTTATAGAGGAAGAATTCGGCCACTCCAATGCTCTTGTAAGAGGTGTTTGTGCCGGCTTCATTAAATGGGGCTACAAGGTTGGGGGATTTGATGCTGCAACCGCTTCGGATGTTCTTTCAGGCTCAGGTCTTTCATCCTCTGCTGCTTTTGAGGTGCTTGTAGGTAACATTATCAATTACCTTTTCAATGACGGCAAGGCAACAGCCGTTGAAATTGCTCAAATAGCGCAATACGCTGAAAATGTTTATTTCGGTAAGCCCTGCGGCCTTATGGATCAAATGGCTTGCTCCGTTGGCGGATTCGTTCAAATTGATTTCAAAGACCCTGCTAAACCCATCATAAATAAAGTTGATTTTGATTTTGCTTCTTGCAATCATTCACTTTGCATTATAGATTCCGGTGCTGACCACGCCGACCTTACAGATGAATATGCGGCAGTAAGAATTGAAATGGAAAAAGCCGCAGAGGTATTCGGTAAAAAAGTTCTTCGTGAAGTGGACAGAAACGAATTTGAAGCAAATATCGCAAAAGTTCGTTCAGAGGTAAATGACAGAGCCGTTCTCCGTGCAAAGCATTTCTTCAAAGAAAACGAAAGAGTTGAAAAGCAGGCTACAGCCCTTGCAAAGGGTGATTTTGAAGATTTTAAAGCTCTTGTTATTGAAAGCGGTTTTTCATCCTATATGTATAATCAAAATGTATTCTCCTGCAAAGCTCCCACAAGTCAAGCAGTTTCCGTTGCCCTTGCAATGTGTGATGATATACTTAAAGGCAAGGGTGCTTGGAGAGTCCATGGCGGTGGATTTGCCGGCACAATTCAAGCCTTTGTTCCAAATGATATGCTTCAAGAATTCAAAGCAAAAATTTGTGCTGTATTCGGTGAAAAATCCTGCTATGTTCTTAATATTCGCCCTGTTGGCGGCACAAAGGTTATAGGAGAATAAGATGGAATATTTTGAATTAAGAGATATGCTTGAAGACCTTTGCGAAGCAAAGGGAACATCAGGCAAAGAAAATTTCGCCGGTGATGTTGCGGCAAAAATGCTTTCAAAATATATGAAAGTAAGCCGTGATGCCCTCGGCAGTGTTATAGGCAAAAAAGGTGAAGGCAAAGGAATTTTATTAGATGCCCACATAGACCAGATAGGTTTGATTGTAACAAGCATTGAAGATGACGGATTCCTTAAAATTGCAAAAGTCGGTGGAGCTGACATAAGAGTTCTCACTGCCGCTAAGGTTACAGTTCACGGCAAAAAAGATATTTTCGGTGTTATTACATCCGTTCCTCCTCATCTTGCATCTTCCAAAGATGAGGGCAAAGCAACGGCTTTTGACGATATTACCATAGATATAGGTATGTCAAAAGCAGAGGCTGAAAAAACTGTTTCTTTAGGTGACAGAGTTACATTTGACGGTCCTTTTGACTGCCTCATAGGTAACAGAGTTGCCTCCCCCTCTATTGATGACAGAGCCGGCATAGTTGTTATACTCAGATGCCTTCAACTTCTTAAAGGCAAAAGCACCTGCCCAATAGAAGTTATGTTTTCCGTGCAAGAGGAAACAGGTGGCAGCGGTGCCGTGGCCGGAGCATTTAATTCCACATCCGACGAAGCTATTGCGACAGATGTAAGCTTTGCAAGTGCACCCGGAGTAAGTAAAGAAAAATACGCCTCTCTCGGTGACGGTGCAATGATCGGATATTCCCCTGCCCTTGATTATGCCATGAGCAAACGCCTTACGGAAATTGCCAATGAAAAAGGCATAAAAAATGTGCCTGAGGTAATGGGCGGAAGCACAGGCACAAACGGTGATGATATTCAAATTTCCCGTGGTGGTATTAAAACCGGGCTTATCTCCATTCCTATCAGAAATATGCACACCGCAGTTGAGGTAGTTGACCTTGGGGATATTGAGGCGTGCGCACAGCTTATGGCAGAATACATACTTGAAAGGAGCAAAGACAATGCTTGACACATTAAAAGAACTTTGTAACCTTTCGGGAATTTCAGGCCGTGAGGATAAAGTCAGAGAATATATAATCTCAAAAATTGAAGGTTATTGTGAATATAAAGTCGATAATCTGGGCAATTTAATCGTTTTCAAAAAAGGTAAAAAAGCCGCAAAAAACAAGGTTATGATTGACGCTCACATGGATGAGGTTGGAATGATTGTAACCGGTATAGACGGTGACGGATTTTTGAAATTCAACTATGTAGGCGGTGTTGATACAAAAGTTATTATCGGCAGAAATGTTCGCATAGGTGAGCAAAATATTCCCGGCGTGCTCGGAATAAAGCCAATACATCTTACCAAAAAAGATGAAGAGGCAGACATTCCCAAAAACGACGATTTGTATATTGACATTGGTGCTAAGAGTAAAGATGAAGCTCTGAAATATGTTTCCATCGGTGAAGAAGTACATTTTGAAAGTGAATTTACCGAGTTTGGCAATGGATTTATTAAATCAAAAGCCATTGATGACAGAGCCGGCTGTGCAATTATGATTGATTTAATTCGTTCGGAGTTAAATTATGATTGCTATTTCAGTTTCAGTGTTCAAGAAGAAATAGGCACAAGAGGTGCCGCTGTATCTGCATTTACCATTGCGCCGGATTATGCAATAGTTGTTGAAACCACCACCGCTGCGGATATTAACGGAGCAAAGGGCTCAGACAGAGTTTGTGTTTGCGGTGAAGGCGGAGCTGTATCCTTTATGGACAGAGCAACAATTTATAATCAAGAACTTTATACCAAAGCTCTTGAAATTGCAAAAGAGAAAAATGTTAAAGCACAAACAAAAACAAGAGTTGCAGGCGGAAATGACGCCGGAGCTATTCACAAGAGCAGAGGCGGTGTAAAAGTGCTTACTGTATCCGTCCCCACAAGATATTTACACTCTCCTTGCTGCGTTTGCAAATATGAAGATATAGTAAGCAGCAGAAATCTTATAGAGGCCATGGCTGAGGAAATGGCAACATGCTGAAGCTCGTTGAAGAAGTAAGTGAGCTGGATTTTTTACCGGCTGACCCTTTCTGCGCTAAAATCACCGCCATTGCAAAAACATACGGCACAAGCTATGATTTTCTTAGATTTTATGTTCAAGAGCAAAACTGTGCAATCAGTATAATTGACGGCAATATGACCGTTTGGTGCAATGATAACGCCGATTTTGAAGAACTGAGAGCATTTACAAATATTATGGGCTTTGCCACATTGCAATGCAGCGAAGAAGTTATAAAAAAAATAGGCTTTGAGCCTGACAATTCATCATATATTGTGAAATATACAGGTGGCAGGTCTGTAAAGCCTTTAAGCTTTACAGGCAATTGGGATTTTAAAGAAATATACAATCTCCTTTGCAAATGTGAATTTGATATGGGTGATTACAATTATTTTCTGACTGATGTGTGCGCCCGCATAAATAAAGGAACTTGCGCCTTTGGCGGTATAGCCGATAAAGAGCTTATGAGCTGTGCTTTCAGACTTTTTGAGGGCAATAAAAGTGTTCTGCTTGGGGCAGTTGCGACAAGCCCGGAGCGCCGTGGAAAGAGCCTTGCATCATCTCTTGTACCTTATATGGCGCAAGGTGAAAAAGATGCTTTTCTGTTTTGCAGAAATGACGGGCTACTAAAATTTTATGAAAAATGCGGTTTTTCTTGCTACGGCAAGTGGGCTGTAAAAAATATGGGGTGAAATATGATTAAAACTTTTATTATTCCTATACTTATTATATTAACCGTATTCTTTGCCGTTGCCTGCGTTACTCTCAGGAGGAAAAATAAATCCTTTGAGGGAATGATTTGCAAATTTATGGCGAGCTTCGGATTTATTTCCATTGCTATAATAGGAAACTATATTGACAGAGTTAATGTAAGATATTTCAGCCTTATAATTTTCGGATTGATGTTTGGCTTTTGCGGCGACGTGTTTCTCGGCATTAAAGAAATTGCCCCCACATTCAAGAAAAAGCTTATTCCAATCGGTGCTTTGTATTTTCTTTTAGGTCACGTGTTTTACATTACCGCATTTTCATCATTACAAGGTATGAACTGGGCAACAATCGGATTTTTTATAGGCGGCACAATTATTGCATTTGTGCTTATTAAGATCCTTAAAATGCAAATTAAAAGTCCTCTTGTACCTGTGTTTAGCGTTTATTACGGTTTACTCGTTTGGAAGGTAGGATTTCTTATTTGGCTCATCACAAAAGACTCCTGCCCCGCAAATATAATGGCACTTATAGGCTCATGCCTGTTCTTAATAAGTGACACCTGCCTCGCATTCCTTTATTTTACACCCATAAAGAAAAAGAACGGCTTAGTTACTGCCGAACTTTCAA
Organism: bacterium; assembly: GCA_963652165.1. Classification (GTDB taxonomy): domain Bacteria; phylum Bacillota; class Clostridia; order Oscillospirales; family Acutalibacteraceae; genus CAG-177. The sequence goes on from CAVJRM010000001.1 coordinate 209,527, forward strand.
CTTATTACCCTGCACAAATACTGTTGGCGTTAAGTGTGGCGTTTAGATAATTCAAAAGCTCCCTTCGGGGAGCTTTTTTTATGTGAAATTAGGAACGTGGAATGAAGGGTTGCTACGCAGCGATTGTATTCGTTTGCAAAGCAAACAATGTGCTACGCACATAACAACCTCTCAGTCGCTTTTATATTTTAATTGCAATCCCACCTTTACTTTTTCTTGTGAAAGCCTTTACTTTTTCTGCGAAATTGATTATAATAAGTAAAGCAAGGAGGCGGACGTTCATGATCTCATACGAAGGGCTCATACAAAAGCTCAGCGAAAAAGGACTTACAAAAACCTCTCTCACAGAGGAACTTGGCATTTCATCACGAACGATTGCCAAAGTCAGTCGTGGTGAAAAGATTGCTGACCGTGTGCTTGAGAAAATTGCTGTATTTCTTTGCTGCAAGCCTGAGGAGCTGTATCAACAAATCTCCGATAACACACTGCTCCAAACGCTGCGTGATGAAAAGGAAATTCGTATGCCGGGCGGCTTATACCACGAGCTTCAAGTTCGTATGACATACAACTCCAATCACATTGAGGGCAGTAAACTCAGTGAAGACCAAACCCGACTGATTTTTGAAACGAACACAATTGATGTGGGAGAAGGCGTTCCGGTTGATGACATCATTGAAACAGTCAACCACTTTCGTGCCATTGATTATGTGATAGACCACGCGGAAGAACCACTTACCGAAGAAATCATCAAGGAACTGCATCGTATTTTGAAACAAAGCACGAAGGATTCCACACTTGCGTGGTTTGCGGTAGGCGATTATAAAAAAAGAGCCAATGCGGTCGGTGGTAAGGAAACCGCAAAGCCGAAGGATGTGCCGACAAGAATGAAGGCACTGCTGTCAAACTACGAATCTCTTGATGCGGTTTCAATAGAAGATATTATTGAATTTCACTACAATTTTGAACGCATCCATCCATTCCAAGACGGCAACGGCAGAGTAGGTCGTCTTATTGCATTGAAAGAATGCCTGCGCTATGGCATTATTCCGTTTATAATTGAAGATTCAAAAAAGATGTTTTACTATCGGGGTCTCTCCGAGTGGGAAACAGAAAAAGGCTATCTAACCGACACCTGTTTTGACGGACAGGATTCATTCAAAAAGCTGATGGCTGTGTTTGATGTTTAAAATAGTAAAACTGTTGAGCCATTTAAAACCGGGCGTAATTTCAAAGACGAATGAATCGTTACAGCAGTGACTTGTCACAAATATAAATGGAAATTTTCCTTTTTTATTGGATAGCGGCATTTGAAATTTGTTTATACTCCCCGTATCATATAATAACAAAAATAAAACCTCACAAGGCAAAGTAAAAAAGCCAAGTGGGGTTTAACTTAATTTATTTGATTTCATTCATAATTTCAGATATGGAATACAAAGGTAAATTTATAAGCCAATCCTCTTTTTTATAATCGGAGAGAGAAGAACGGATTGAAACAGAAGGTGAAAATTTTTCGTTATAAGTTTTAAGGCTTTTTGCTCGCAAATTTACCTCTGCTTTTACTTCTATGGGAACAGCTTTTACTCCTGTGTCAATCACGAAATCAATTTCGCAAGAGCCTCTGTCATTGGTATAATAATAAAGCCCCAAATCTTCAATTGTCTTAAGTTGCTGGCAAACATACTGCTCGGTAATAGCTCCTTTAAATTCTACGAACATTTCGTTTTTGTTTAGTATCGTTTGGGACTGTAAACCGACCATACAACTAAGCAGGCCTACATCAACGATAAAAAGTTTGAATGCTTTTAGGTCTTCATAAACTTTCAATGGGATGTTTGCAGAATTTACTCTGCTGATTTTATGCACAAGTCCGCAATCGGAAAGCCACATAATCGCAGTTTCATATTCTTTAGCTCTTGCTCCTTCTCTGATAAGGCCGTAAACAAATTTTTTGTTTTCCTTTGCAAGTTGAGAAGGAATACTATTCCAAATCATTCGTATCTTGGGAACAATATCATTCGGAGCGTGTTTGAAAAAATCCTGCTCATAGGCTTCAAGTATTCTTTTTTGAATGTTGCGAACCTCTGTAAAATCTTTGTTTTCTGCAAAGTTTTGGACGGCCTCCGGCATTCCTCCCACAAAATAATACTCTTTGAGAGCGGAGATATACATTTCTTTGAAATCGGTTATCATTTGATAATCGTGCTTTGTTAACAAATCCGCATACTGTTCTTTACCTGTTGCAAGTAAAAACTCCTTGAAAGTAAGAGGATAAAGTTTCAAAAATTCAACTTTTCCAACAGGAAATGAGGTTCCATGATGTAAAGCTATGCCAAGTAAAGAGCCGGCACAAACTATATGATATTCGGGAGCTTCTTCACAAAAATATTTCAAAGAAGTCAATGCACGAGGGACTTCTTGAACTTCATCAAAAATTAAGAGTGTTGAATTTGGTATAATTTTTTTACCTGAATATATTTCCAATCCTGCTATTATGCGTGAAGGCTCTAAACTTGATGAGAAAAGAGTTGACATTACAGAATTAGAATCAAAGTTAATATACACGGTATCGGTAAAATACAATCTTCCGAACTCTCTCATAAGCCAAGTTTTTCCAACTTGTCTTGCTCCCTCAATAATCAGAGGTTTCCTGCTCTTCTTTTCTTTCCATTTCAATAATTTTTCTATAGCGGTTCGGTACATATTTCTCACCTCTGTGCTTTATTCTGATTGGAGGATAACACATAATTACAAAAAATGCAACGAACTTTTGTATTATCGCAACACTTTTTACAACGAACTTTTGTTGCGAGTAACATTTCTCGGCTATACTAAAATCGAATTTTTGTCTGACCACATTTTAAGAAGAAAAAGTTTATACCCCACAAGGAATTAACCTCATGGGGTATAGCTGTGTTAAGAAAGAAAATAAAGTTTAGTAATCAGAACTTAAATGAAAAGATATTTCTAAACCACGCTAAAATTCTGTTGATGGTAGAGAGGGTTATTTCTGCTTTGGTTTCGTTGCAGCCATCATGTGTGCAATTGTCGCTTTGCGACATCATTGCTAATTGCTCATTGAAAAAGCTCCGCCCCTCGTTTGCAC
>CAVJRM010000002.1:0-125965 GCA_963652165.1 bacterium
TTCTTTTTTCCTCTTTTTTCTCCATTTTATCAACTAAGCCGCGTGTGCAAGGGCGTGTTCTAATCAATAACGAATTACATTAGTAAATTGAAAACAGCTCCCCTAAAAAATGGAGGAGCTGAAATCGCACATTTTTAACTTATGGTATTTTTCTCAACAATTAAAATATGCATTTTTATGGTTTTCAATAATAGCCTTAAAATTTCATTCAAAAATTTAAATCAATCAAGGTAAAATGCATATTCCGAGTTTTCGTACCAATTATCAGTAAGATAATTTACAGGACGAAATAAAACTTTATCTTTGTAAACTTCAAGCTGGGCACCGGTGCCGGACCAAGTTAGGCCATACCAATTTACGATTCCGAAAGTTGGCAAACTCAAATAAGTTACGCCGTTAACCTTCTCTGCCATAGGAATATCATATTTTTCTCCAACCTCAGTGCATCTAACACCACCATGTAGATGTCCGCTGATGTAAAATACATTTTTATATTTTTCCATAATTGATTTAATTTGATATTCAAAATCTTCAGGCTGTATATTACTGCCATCATAAATCATTTCCGATCCGTTAACATCATAAAACGGCCAGTGGCAACAAACAAATACAGGCAAGCCATTTGAAGTGCCTTCGGAAAGCTCTTTATCAAGGAAATCAAGCTGTGCCTGAGTCATCGAAACAGCATCCCAATGACCACCATCTACCACTTCATCACCAAGAACAATGATTTTATAGCCATTAACCATCAAAGAATAATAATTAGATTCGGAATTACCACCGTAATATTCATTATGGTATTTGATTATATTGGCAAGAGCTTCTTCTCTTGTTATGTCGGTAACATCTCTATCACCTACATGGCCTATATCATGGTTGCCGGCGACGGTTACTACAGTTGAATTTTTCGGCGCATAATTTTTGATAATATCATAGTATGTTGCAAGTGATTCTTCATCACCGTAATTGGTAAGGTCACCATTTATAACAATTGCATCAATAGGTGATTTTGCTTTACTCATATTTTTTAGTCCGCATTTTAGAAATCCGGTACGGAAAATCCCATTTGCCTCAAGATGAATATCGGAAATAAGAGCCATATTGAGCTGGCAGTCTGATTCTTCCGTTTGTAAAACAGGAAGCTTTTCTCCGTTATACGGTATCATTGTCATAAAAAGCGCCATTAAAAACGCTGCAGCCTTTGAAACAAATAATGAAAACGACATATTAATCCCCTCTTTTTTACATTTTAACATTAAGATAAACAAAAATCAACTTTAATTGACTAAAAAAACAATTTATGATAGTATTTATTAGAGGAGTGATTTAATTGCCATTCAATATTTTTGTTATAACAGATACACATTTATTTGAAAATTCTTTAGGTGCTGAAGGTGAAGCGTACGAAGCACGCTCACGTACAGATCAAAAATGCGTTGCCGAAACGGGTGCTATACTCGAAGTAGCTTTTAATGATATTGCAAATGATAAAACAACCGATACTGTAATTATCCCCGGGGACCTGGTATACAGGGGCGAAGTTGAAAGCCATATTTCGTTTAGGAAAATGTTATACAAGCTTGAAGAAGCAGGCAAAAAAGTTTATGTAGTAACTGCTCCTCACGATTACGGAACTGCAGAGCCTGACTATAAATGTGAAACCGTCGGATTCATAGGAAATAAAAAAATACCCGTTGAAGGAATGGCAAGAGAAAATCTGAGAGAGTTTTACAAAGATTTCGGGTTTGACAAAGCAATTTCCGAGCATACGGAAACAATGTCTTATTGCATCGCATTAAATGATAAAATAAGATTAATTGCAATCAATGTTGACGGTGATTTCAAAGATAATGTGGGAAGTATTTCCGATGGCCAAATGGAGTGGATTAAATCACAAATTATTGAAGCACACAATGCCGGTTGCTATATTTTTGCAATGATGCACTACCCTCTTTTGCCAGGCTCGCCTGTTATGTCCCTAATATCTGATACAAAAATAAAGAGTTGGGAAAAGAGAGCAACAGAGTTTGCAAATACAGGCCTTGATTTGATTTTTACCGGCCACATGCACATGCAAAGTTATAATAAATTTACAACCGAAAAAGGTAACACAATAACCGATATTTGCACCGGATCTATTGTCGGCTGGCCTGCAAGGTACAGAAAAGTAACATTCAATGATAACGGAATTATCAATATACGTTCGCTTAAAATAGATGATTTTGAATTTAGAGATAAAGGCAGTATGAGCTCCGAGGATTATTTTAAGTGGCGTTTTGACAGAATGATAACTGATGCTATTGACGGAATGGCATATAATTTTCCTGCTTTTGCAAGATTTTTCGGTGGAGAAGAAAAATGCAAAAAAATCAAGCCGATCGTTACCGTAGCTGGCAAAATTTTACAAAAGCTAACCATTGGCGGCATTGGTAAAATGTTCTTTTTTAAAGTGGACAACTCAATAAAAAATATATTGCTTAAGGATATTATCGTCGAATTTGTAAGAAATATGTTTACCGGAGATCAGCCTTATACTAAAGGCACTCCAATATATGATGCTTGTGACAAACTTTTCAAACGGTTAAATCCCGTTATTAAAGTTATTGAAAAAAAGATCGGCAACAAAAATCCAATGTTTAAAGATATTCCCGGCTTTGTACTTTCTTTAATTGGCAAAGAAGAAAAGCTCGATAACAATTGTGATATAAAAGTAAATTATAATTTTGAGGTGTAATAATGGGCAAAATAATCGGCATAGGCGGAGGCAGATATGATAATGGTGAAATTACTAATATAGCGGAATATATAGTTTCTTTATCTGAAAATAAAAATCCAAAAGTAATATTTTTACCGACAGCCGGGTTTGACGATATGGACGGAGATGAGCCTATATTTGATACATTTGAAAAACTTGGATGTTCAATAAAGCCTATGCTTCTTTCAAAGGAAAACTATACAACAGAACAAATTGAAAATGAAATTATGAGCGCAGATATAATATATGTCGGTGGCGGAAATTTAAAATTTCTCATGGATACTTGGGCAAAAACCGGCGCTGACGTTATTTTAAAGAAAGCTTTTGAAAAAGGAAAAATTCTTTCCGGTTACAGCAGTGGAATGATGTGTTGGTATAGCGAAGGCTATGATGATTGCAACGACGGTGAATTTATGTTTGTTGATTGTTTAGGGCTTTTGCCATATTCATCATGCCCTCATTTTGAAGGCGGAAGATGGCCGACATTTGAGCAGGCAATTAAAGGCCGCAAATACTCAGCTTACGCAGCAGAAAACGGTGCGGCAATATGTTATATTGACGGCAAAACTTCTGTCATTTGCGGCAACGAAGGCGGAAGAGTTTACTTCTTTAACAATGAAAAAAATCATACAAAGGAAATATTCGGCGGAGAGCCACAAATTTAAAATATGAAATATAATCCCGACATAATAAAGAGTGATAGAAAAACCATTTCTATGGAAATAAGGCCTGATGGCAAGCTTACAATCAGAGCTCCTAAAAGAATGACTTACAGAGAAATTGAAGCATTTATCGAATCTAAATCTCAATGGATAGAAAAAGCACTTGCTAAGACAAGCAGTACTAATGATAATATTATTCCATATACAGACGAAGAAATTGCAAGTTTTATAAAGCTTGCAAAAGAAATAATACCCGAAAGAGTTGAATATTTTGCTGAAAAAATCGGTGTGGAATACAATAACATTACAATACGAAATGCTAAAACAAGGTGGGGCAGCTGTTCATCAAAGCGAAATTTAAATTTCAGCTGTTTACTAACCCAAATGCCTCCTGAAATTTTAGACAGTGTTGTTGTGCATGAGCTATGTCATATAAAAGAAATGAACCATTCTAAAAGGTTTTACGCTGAAATATATAAAGTTATGCCGGATTATGATAAATATGATAAATGGCTGAAAACAAATGGTTATAAATATTTAAGCAGATTGCCAAAGCAAAAATAATTAACTGCCGTGAAATGTTGAATATTCATTCTCGGCTGTTCTAATTCATAATATTAATCTTGATAATTTTACAGTAATGGTATAAAATACTACAAGACAAACGAAGGGATAATATTATGAAAGACATATACATTTCAAAAGAACCGCAGGAAATTCCGATTGAAGATATTTATTCAGATTCATCGATGGAGCCTGATTATAATTCAAACGGCAATGAACCGAAAGAGCAAAAGCCTAAAAAGAAAAAGCATAAACATCTAAAAAGATTTCTTAAAATTTTAATTGCCGTAATTGTTATTTTAACTGTTATAATTACAGCTGTTGCCGGTATTTCAGGTTACACAAGAAATGATTTAGCATCAAACGAATATATATCTAAAAGTGATTTAAATGATAACCCGTTGGTAACAAACATATTACTGATAGGTGTAGATGGTTCACTAAATGAATCATCTCGCTCAGACTCAATGATTCTTGTTTCTCTTGATTATATTCACGGAAAAATTAAACTTACTTCATTTTTGAGAGACAGCTGGGTTTATATTCCGTCAAAGGGTTCAAACCACAAATTAAATGCCGCTTGCTCCAGTGGAGGAGCTCAACTTGTTGTGGATACTATTGAGTATAATTTTAAGGTAGACATAGATCACTACATAATGGTTGACTTTGATATGTTCACAGAAATCATTGATGCTCTCGGGGGCATTGATGTTGAAATAACAGAAAATGAAGCAAGCTTTATAAACAGGACAACAAAACACACCGTTTCAAGCGGCGAAAGTGTTCACCTTGACGGTGAGAAAGCTCTCGTATACAGCAGAATAAGAAAACTCGATACCGATTACATGCGAACATATAGACAAAGAAAAGTTATCACTGCAATTATCAATAAAGTAAAGAAAACAAATATTATTGACATAATAAAATTAGCAAATAATGTGCTTCCGCTACTTGAAACAGACCTATCCCCTCTTGAAATATCCGGATTAGCCTATAAAGGCGGTTTAGCTGCACTTACATTTGATATTCAGCAAATCAGAATACCATCTGAAGATTTAATGTATGCAGATTACAGAGGCTCACAATGGGTTGAAATTCTTGATATGGAAGGCTGCATTGAAAGACTGTATGAATTTATTTACACATCATACTCGGAAGAGTAATTAAAATCGTTTTGCGCAGTAAGTTCTATTGACTATTTAGTAGATTTGCATTAAAATACAAGTAATGAATAGAGGGATAAAAATGGAAGAATATACACCTGATATAGTCAGCGTAATTGATGAAGAAGGAAAAGAGCATACGTTTGAAGAGCTTGACCGAATAGAAACAGATAAAGGATTATATGTTGCTCTCTGCCCTCTCCCGGAGGAAGCATCTCAAATTGCAAACAGCGAATCAGACGAATTCATTGTTTTAAAAGTAGAGCCCGGAGAAGGCGAAGAAGTTACACTTTTTCCGATTGAAGATGAAAAAGAATACGATGAAGTAGGTCACATATTCTTAGATAGATTTGCTGAGCTTTACTCAGAGGAAGATAGCGAAGACTGATTTTCGTCCTGCTTTGTGCGACAACTTTGACCCAGAAGTAACCCTACAATATTTTTAAGGGAGCCGGACTCCGTCAGTGGATTGCAGACCTCCCGCTTAAAGCGGACGAAGGGAGCGTGAGCCTGACGGGAGGCACCCACCTGCTTTAACGCAGGTTACTCGTGGTCAAAACCGGCAAAGCGGGATTTTTTTGGAGGAAACTAAATGAAAAAACTTTTTAATGCTGATTTACTTGATTTATTTACAACAGAAGGGGGATTTATTTACGCCTGTAAAGAAACCCTCGAATCAGGTAAAGAAGCTATTGCTTTTTTCAATTACAATAGTGTGGCAGATAGATTTGAAAGAATACCCATAAATTCTTATATTGCAAGTAAATACAGTGAGGATGGATTTGCGTTATCCAAAAGTCTTGGAGATTTCGTAACTTGCAGAATAAAAAATATTTCAAATGACAGTTATATTGCCACATACGAAAACGGAACTGTAAAATTATTTGACAGTTATGGCATAATTAATGATATTCAAGACGTTAAATATAACGGGAGCAGCGCCTCATTTGCAGAGCCGGTCGGAAGAGATTTGTGGATGCCGGTTCCGGAAGAAAATGCGATTATAAAATATTCGCCAAAATACAAAAGAATTGAATTCAGAATAGGCAGTAAAGAAGAAAAGGCGTTTTCCGGCCCGGTGGATATATCTTACTACGATGATTATCTCTACATATGCAATGCTGCATCTTATAAAATCAGAGCAGTAAGTCTTATCTCATTCACGGTTAAAGATTATGCAATATTCAATGAACCTATTTACAGATATTTCAGAAACAATAATAAGGAATTTGTAATTTTAAAATCCGGGGTTTACACTCTATAAGTCAAATATAAAAAAAGCAAAAAGGCAGATGCAAAAGCACCTGCCTTTTTATATCCGCTTTCATTTAATTTCTATATACTTGCCGACAAATTCTTTAACTGTATTCCAGTAAAGCTCATTATCTTGGTAAGTTGCAACAGCGTGAAGGGCACCGGGAACAGTAAGCATTTGCTTATCCTCTGCTCCACAAGCTTCATAAAGAGGCTCCATCATTGAATAAGGAACAAGGGGATCTTTGTCGCCATGAATGAATAAAGTGGGTGTTTTAGAATGAACAATTGCTTTAATGGGAGAAGCTTCTTTGAAGTCAAAGTTTCCTCTTAATTTTGAAATGATATTAACAGGAGTAACCACAATTTCGGGAGGAATGGGAAGCATTGCCTCAACCTGACTGCAATATTCATCCCAGCAGCAAGTGTATCCACAATCCTCAACGGCCACAAGAACGTTCTCGGGAAGAACCTCGCCTGTAACCATCATAGTTGTAGCTGCGCCCATAGAAACGCCGTGAATAACGATTTTAGCATCTTTATTGAGTGAAATAGCATAATCAATCCAATCAAGAACGATAAATCTATCATAATAGCCCATGGAGCAATAACGGCTCTTATCGGGGCCGTGACCAACCATAATTGGAACTATAACATTAAAACCCATATCAAGATACTGTCTGATCCAGCGAGTCATTGTTTTAGGGGTATCTGTATAGCCGTGAACAACCACCGCAAATTTATCGGTTTCTTCATCTTGAAAATATACTTTTGCATAAGTATCTCTGCCCATGCGCTGAGAATAAAGAATTGTATGTGCCATGGGATGAGCATCATACCAATCATTATCTTCGTGATTTAAAGTGCATTTTTCCCAAAAGGCATCTTTCTCAGGATTTTTGAATACACCGGCCTTTTTAAGATAATCTCTTACACTTGGATTTACAAATGTTTCATAAGCAAGCTCACCTAATGCAAAATAAGCGATGCCTGCACCGATAGCCACTTTGCTTGCAGTTTTTACAACTTTATTCATAATCAATTTCCTTTCAAAAGATACTTTTCTATAGCCACACCTACTCCCCCATCTTTATTGGAAAGAGTAACATAATCGGCAATTTCAAGCACATCGGGTTGAGCGTTGGCAACTGCTACGCCGACCCCTGCACATTTAAGCATATTAAAATCGTTTTCACTGTCCCCAAAAGCCATGGATTGACTTTGAGGTATATTCATTATTTCAAGAAGTTTCAACATTCCGTTTGCTTTATTATTTCCCTTTGCTGTAAGGTCATAATAATAATCAAAAGTGTAATAAGTTATGTTATTGCTGAGTTTTTCAAGAAAATCTTTTGAGAAATTACTGCTGACGGCTATAACCTGAAAATCATCATCTTTACTTAATTCGAGCAATTCTTTGAGAGATGAAACAGGAATATCGCTTGATGAAAGCTCTCTGCCTCTGCCAGCTGTAGTATAACTTCTTTTGAAGCCTTCAAAAACTGCCCAATAATCTTCATTATCAAAGCAAAAAGATGCTATTTTTTCAAAAACGGATTTTTCAATAAAATTAGCATACAGGGTTTCGCCGTTGAGCATGAGTGCACTGCCGTTGCCGGAAACGACTCCGTCAAATTCTATCTGTTCAAAAACCTCTTTTGGAATGTTGCCGTAAGATCTGCCTGTGTTGATAATAACTTTGTGACCAAGCTCTCTTGCTTTTTTTAAAGCTTCAATATTTCTTTTCGGAACAACATTATTATCGGCAGTAAGTGTGCGGTCTATATCAAGAAATAATGCGTATGGATTCATTTATGCCTCAACCTTGTGGAATATTTTTTTACCCTTCTTAACAACAATAGCTTCCTCTGCAAGAGCTTCTTTTGAGTATGATGTATACGTATCTGTAACCTTCACATCATCAACAGAAACACCGTTTTGCTCGCAAAGCTTTCTGCCTTCACTTCTTGACTTTGCAATTCCTGTTTTAACAAGAATTGAAAGAATATCAATTTTACCGTCTGTGAAATCTTCATCTGTGAGTTTAGTTGTGGGCATATTATCTGCATTTGCCGCACCACTGAAAAGAGCTTTTGCGGTAGCCTGTGCTTTTTCGGCTTCTTCTTCACCGTGAACAAGCTTTGTAAGCTCGTAAGCAAGGATTTCTTTTGCTTTATTAAGCTGGCTGCCTTCCCATTTATCCATTTCATCAATCTCTTCAAGAGGAAGGAATGTAAGCATACGGATACATTTAAGAACATCCGCATCATCAACATTGCGCCAATATTGATAGAATTCATAGGGAGAAGTTTTTTCGGGATCAAGCCAAACGGCACCTGAAACGGTTTTACCCATCTTTTTGCCTTCGGAGTTAAGAAGAAGAGTGATGGTCATTGCCTGAGCTTTTGCATCTTGCTCCTCAAGGCCTAACTTTTTACGAATAAGCTCTCTGCCGAAAAGCATATTGCTCCACTGATCATCTCCGCCAAACTGAAGATTACAGCCATAATCTAAGTAGAGCTTATAAAAATCGTAAGACTGGAGAATCATGTAGTTAAATTCAAGGAAGGAAAGGCCGTTTTCCATTCTCTGTTTATAGCACTCGGCGCGGAGCATATTGTTAACCGAGAAATAAGGACCAACCTCACGCAAAACATCAATATAGTTAAGGTCAAGAATCCAATCTGCATTATTAACCATAAGAGCTTTACCGTCGGAAAAATCAATAAATCTTGCCATCTGCTTTTTAAAACACTCAATATTATGGTTAATTGTTTCCTTGGTAAGTACTTTACGCATATCACTCTTACCGGAAGGGTCACCGATCATGCCTGTACCGCCGCCGAGAAGGGCGATAGGTTTATTGCCTGCCATTTGTAACCTCTTCATAAGGAGAAGTGCCATAAAGTGACCAACATGGAGAGAATCTGCAGTGGGATCAAAACCAATATAGAAAGTAGCCTTACCGTTATTGATAAGGTCACGAACCTTCGCTTCATCTGTTACCTGTGCGATAAGGCCTCTTGCCTTGAGTTCTTCGTAAATTTGCATCTGACTAATCCTTTCAAAGCAGCAAATTATATTTGCCGAAATTATTTACAATCTGTATTTTATCATATTGTGTTTTTTTGTCAAGAAAAATAAAGCAGTTTATTATGTAGGCAAAAATAGACGCCCTCATTTTTAAGCCGTTCTCGCCCCTTGTTTAAGTTCCAGATACAACCTTTACACCTACGCAACGAAAACTCCATATAAGCCCCACCAAACTAAAAATAAATAAAACCCACTAAGTTTTACCTCAGTGAGTTTTCTTCTCTTCAACATATTTTTTGTAGTTTATGCCATCATATTTAAATTCCAGACATCCGCACTTAAATTTCTGTACTTTGGTGCACACTTGCCGGAAGAAAACCAGTCATCTTTCATAAAGGTTTTTACTCGTTCTTTCCATTCTTTAGAACCTTTACCACAAGAATAAACAAAAACCATTCTTGTATATTCTTCATCTGTCATATTTTTTATAGACTCAAGTGAATCGTCTTTTTCATAATCTTCTTTTGTAATATTCATATCGTAAATATCCATTATTCAATCTCCTTATCTCTCACACTGCAAGCCTCTTCATAGTTACATATCCAAAACCACTGATTGCTTTTATATGTATATATGCAGCTTTTCATTCGCCATGTTCATATTGCTTTTCTTCTATCTTCTTATCAAGAATTTTTAAGCATATACCAATACTATCTCTCACTCGTCCACAAGGCAATGAATAGTAACCTTCACCCTTAAAATATTCTCTCATAACAGACATTGTGTAATTGCCAACAACTTGAGCATCTGCTCTTTCTAAGATGTCAATAACTTCACGAAACTTCAACCACATTATTTCCTTTCCATCAAAAGCTATTTTTTAAAGCTTTTGTAATAGTCAAGTTCAAATCCATCATCTTTAAGCGCATTAAATATTTTATAAGTGTTTTCATAAATGCCCGGTTCGTCATCTTCCTTAGGTGTCAGCGCTGTCGGTAAGCTCTTGAATAATGAGTAAAATTTTCCATCTGCCATTTTATTTTTCCCCTTTACATACACATCATATCGTGCTTTTTGTTATTTGTCAACGCCTTGATTAAGTCATTGAGAAATTAAAATTATTTTTTTAGCTCTTATAAGTTTCAAGGCTTTTCTTGTCAAACACATATTTCGGAAGGCGTAACTCCTTCCTTGTGCTGCCATCCTCATTCTTATAGTCAAATATACCGCAAGAGGTCAGTATAGGCGTGTCCATAAAATAACCCTCGTCTGTGAATTTTGCCTTTTTCACCGGTACGCTGTCATACCTCGTTATTTTGCCCACTCTTTCACCCCCTTTTACAGCAGTGTATATATAAAAACAGCCCAAGCCTATTCCTAAGCTTGAACTGCTTTTATTTGTGTTGTTTAGTTATTTAATCAACTAGTAAATCATAGAAGAAAGATAACATATACCATGAACAGTTGACAAATCAAAAAGTTTCACATACTCCGGATGACGAACTATTGTCCAAACTCCTTCATCATTAAAATCTCTCTTTCGGGAGTTTTTCTCGTCTTTTTCCCCTATAAGGTATATTGCGCCCTCGTCATCTGCACCCGCAGCCCTTAAAAGTTTATCAGCCTCGTCATACGCTTTATCTCTTTCATTTTTGCTCTTAAACCAAGTTGACTTAAAATCTCCGTCCTCATAGTTATAGATATAATCATATTCAGCGTCGTACATATCTACGCCCCAAAATCAGCGCATTTTAATACTCGTTTTCAACAGTGTTGTAACCCGTTCTGTAAACAGGAATTCCTATTTTTTCACACTGTTTTCGTATTTTCTCATTTTCTTCATCTAAATTTTTAAGTGAGCGAACATACCACTTTATTTCCTCATCATCCATCGGCGGTTCAAACTCATTTTTAACCTTATTAACATCAAGATGATTGTTAATGCAGTTAATTAAGTCATTATATCTCTTTGTCCATCCATCTGTCATTTCTTTCCAAATCATTTTATCAACTCCCTTCGTCTATATCATAACGCGCATTTTTGATAAATGCAATAAAGGAATAAAAAATTTTTACTTCTTGTACGGAGATTCAATAACAATAACGTTGCCGTCTTTGTCTATTCTTTTGTTTTCTTCAGAATTGACTTCATTATAAATAGCTTGTTGTGCATCATAAAAAGATTGATATTTCCCTAACATTCTCTTCACCGTCCAAGAACTAAAATAGGCCGCACCTCATTTTCAAGGTACAGCCTTCTTTGTCTATTATAAAAATTTCCGTTTTAAGCCACTTGCGCTTCCTCTGACTTAAACTTACCCCATTAAATACAGAAAAGCTCAAATAAGCTCCTCTTGCTTTGAATTAGAGCCGTTTTAGTGAGGAAAACAACAGCCCCGACAGCTTTGCCATCGGGGTGTGCTTTCCCAAGGAGAAAAAAACATACGAAAATTAGTAAATGGTTATTTTTCTTCTAATATTTTTACATTTGTAATATCGTCAAAACAAATTAAATATCCGCCCTCATTGAAAAGATAAAGCCAGCTTCTTCCATCATCACTGTCTCCCGGCCCTTCAATGTTATCAACTTCACCTGTAACCGTTTCACCAAAAGCCTCAACTTCAATTTTCTTATCTTCTCTTGCTGCTTTCAAATTACCCTTGAAATTTCTTCTTGTGTCATCATTTAAGCCCCCTCGGTTTTGATGGGACAACATGATAACCTGTACTGCTATGATGAACTGTAATCATAGTTGTAGGCGCAGATTTTCCTTGAATATATTGGTAGTTCAAAGATACAATATTGGCTGCAGCTTCGCCCTTTTCGCTTGCTTTACCATCTTCACCAATTTCGGAACGCTCAACATCAAAACATTTCATTCTCAGATAGTGCCACTCATTAACATCCATTTTTCTTAATTGTTCCTCTTTAAGTCCATACTCACTTTCAAGGAATTTCATTGCTTTTTCAGTAATCATACTTGTATCAATTATATATACACCCCCTAAGTTAAATCACAGTTTAAATATAGCTTATTTTTCTGATTTGTCAATAGAATTCATTGTAATTTGTTTACTTTCATAACATTTCAATTTCACGGTTTACATTTTATCAAATAAATGTTAAAATTATGTGAATTAAAGTTTTGACACTATGGAGAGAATTATGAATAAAAAACTTGGTGCTGAAAATTACATTGGCTATGCTATATGCGATATGGCTAACAACTTTGCCTTTTGTGTAATGAGCTCTTACCTTTCGGTATATTGCTCTGACATTTTAGGTATAAAAGGCTGGGTTATTTCGGCGATAATGATTGCCGCAAGAATATGGGACGGAATAAATGACCCGATTATGGGATTTTTTGCACAAAGCAGAAAGCCCGGAAAGAACGGTAAATACAGACCGTTTTTACTTTACGGCGGTTATCCCCTTGCGATTTCGGTTGTGCTTGTATTTTTGAAATTATCAAACAGCTTAACATTCAATACCATTTGGGTTGCATTTGCATATATTCTTTACGGCATGCTTTATACCGTTTTGCTTGTTCCCTACGGTTCTCTTGCCTCTGTAATGACTACGAAGGACAACGAAAGAAACATCCTTTCAATGTGCAGAAGTGTAGGCGGTGCAGCAGGCAATCTTCCTACTTTAATTTTCCCGATGCTCGTTATGACAGCAGGCACAAACGGAAATCAAATGGATGCAACAAAGCTTAGAATAGGTATGATTATAATTGCGGTTTTCATGGTAGTTATGTACACAATCAGCTATAAGCTCACCACTGAAACGGTTGTTATTGAAGAAAATTACGAAAAAATCTCAATCGGTAAAACAATAAAGAGTGTTATTAAAAATAAAGCATTTGTAACAATGAGTATAATAGGGTGTTTGCTTATTGCCGCACAAATGTACACAAACACAGTAAACATTTATCTTTTCAAGGATTATTTCCAAAAAAGCGGAATGAATACGGTTTATATGATTGTATCCTACGCTCCGATGGTCATAATGATTCCATTTATCAACAAATTAATAAATAAATTCGGCAAAAAAGAAATAAGCGTTGTAGGCCTTGGCATTTCAACTATTGCGGCATTTTTAACCTACGCACTTCATACAAGTAACATTTGGCTTTTCATAGGACTCGCAGTATTTATTAACTGCGGTGCAGGATTTATGACACTTGAAATTTGGAGCATGGCAGCAGATATAATCGACTGTAATGAATGGAAAACAGGCAAAAGAGGAGAAGCCTCAAACTACGCATTATTTACATTTATGAGAAAAATCGGTCAAGCTATTGCAGCATTTGCGCCTTGGTTTGTAAGCCTTGTAGGCTATGATGCCGACCTTGCCGGAACAGGAACACAAAGTGCAGAAGTTTTAACCGGTATGTATAATGTTTCAACAGCTATTCCTTTTATTATGTACGGCTTTATGTTCTTAATGGCAATTATTTATCCTCTCAACAAATCTACAACAAATCTTATGCACAAAGAGCTTGATGAAGCAAGAAGCAAATATAAAACAGAAACGGTCTGAGGTGAAAAAATGTCTCAAAAAAAGCCTAATCTTGTTTATGTTTTTGCCGACCAATTAAGATACAGCTCAGTTGGATTTAACGGCGACGAGAAAGCGCAAACCCCTTGCATAGATGCACTTTCAAAAGAAAGCGAGTGCATGGATAAAACTTTTTCCGGCCACCCTGTTTGCGCTCCTTATAGAGCTTCCCTTTTTACCGGCAAATATACTACATCCACCGGAATGGTTATTAACGAAATACGTATAAATCCAAATCATAAATGTTTTGCTCATGTGCTAAACGAAAACGGTTATGAAACTTCGTATATAGGTAAATGGCACATGTATGCTGCAAAGCTGGGTGATCACTTTAATCCCGAAAATTCATATATTCCCGAAGGGCCGGACAGACTTGGATTTAACGGCTATTTTGCCGCATATAACTTTCATCATAAATATTATTCACCGAATGCTTACTATCATTTAAATTCACCGGAAAAGATATACTACAAAAAGTATGAACCGGATGAGCAAACGGATATGGCTATTGAGAGAATAAAAGCCCATAAATCAAGCGGCAAGCCTTTTGCGTTATTTCTTTCAATAGGCACTCCTCACGACCCATGGACTAAAGATAATGTTCCGCCGGAATATTACGAGAAATTTAAAAACGTGTCTTTTCCAAAGCCGCCAAACTACAAAAAATTCAACGACCCTCACGCAGACCCATGGGCAAGATTTTTGCCGGGCAAGCGAAAGATGCTTGAAGAAAACATGCGAGTATATTACTCAATGGTTGCAAATCTCGATATGAATGTGGGGAGATTATGGCAAGCAATTAAAGATGAAGGACTGGAAGAAGATACTATTTTCGTTTTCACAGCCGATCATGGCGAAATGTTCGGAGCACACGGAAGACACGCAAAAAACATTTTTTATGACGAAGCAATAAGAGTTCCTTTCATAATAAAGTGGGGAAATAAGCTGCCGGCAGTAAAAAATAACACATGCCTTAACACCGTTGATATTATGCCTTCTCTACTAAATATGATGGGAGTGCCGATTCCCGATACCGTAGAGGGCAAAGACATAAGCAACAGCATAACAAGCGGTAATTTCACAAAGAACGATTCTTTGCTTATGGGTACAGGACCTACTGCCATATACGGTAACGGCGTTGAATGGCGTGGAATAAGAACAGACAGATACACTTATGCAACTTATAGGGTTGACAAAAGTGAATATTTGTTTGATAATGAGAAAGATCCGTATCAAATGAACAATCTCGCTAAAAATGCCGAATTCAAAAATCTGCTAAATGAATTAAAATCAGAAATGAAAGCTATGATGGCTGAAGTCGGTGATGATTTTGAAAAAAACAGCTACTACAAGAAGAACTGGGTAGTTGACAGAAAAATAAAAGAAAATTTAATTAGGAGGAAATAAAATGTTACTCGACTCAATTTTGGCAAAGATTGCCTACAAGCTCTTCGCATTCATCTTTTCTGTTTATTGCACCTTTGCAGGTGCGGTGACTCCCCCATCAACCGAGCAAACCATTAAGCCGTCAAGCGACAACGCACAGCTTGTGTTTGCTGCAATTGCAGACCCTCAGGTAAGCAACTATATGCCTTGGAGATACAAATATTTTCTTTCGGCTTCCGAAGATTTAAGAAATGCCGAAGGCCTTGATGCTATGCTCATTGCCGGTGATATAGCTGAAAACGGTTTAGCAGTTGAATACCAACTTTTCTATGACGAACTCGGCAATATGGATTTACAATATATTGCTTGTGAAGGTAACCATGATATAAGGCTTCGTCTTTACAGTCAATCAACAAAGAGATTTAACGGCTGGCTTAACGCATTAAATAACAACAACGCTGTTGACTCCTCAACGTTCCACTACTCAACAGAATTAAACGGAATTAAATTTATAGTAATGGGTTCAGACAGAACTGAATTTGAAGAGAATTATATTAATGATGAACAACTTGCATGGCTTGACAGTGAGCTTGCCGCACAGAATGGTAAAGTAACTTTCGTTATGGTTCATCAGCCTCTTAAAGATACCCACGGTTTACCGGATGTTTGGGGCAGCCCGATTAAATCGGCAGGCTCAATCGGTGATCAAAGTGACGATATTTACAATATTCTTAACAAATACAATAATGTTATTCTTCTCACCGGTCACGAGCATACAGGTTTTGGTGAGTACACATATGAAAAAATCGGCAATTTTGATTCAATAAACATTCCTTCTTTAAGTGTTGATAATAAAAACGGCGAAAATAATGACCACGGCCTCGGTTTCATAGTTGAAGTTTATGAAAACTCAGTTCTCTTCAGAGCAAGAGATATGTGCCAAGGCAAATGGTTACCGGAATATGATATTACAATCAACCTTGACTGATTGAAATGAGGAGAGTGTATAAATGAAAAAGAAATTTTTGCGTTTCATATCTCTTATTCTTGTATTATCGTTGCTTACAAGTTGTTTTGTAATAAGCGGATTTGCAACCGATGATGAAACGCCGATTAGAATCACTTGCACAATGAACGGCGATTCTCAAACACAAAGAGGATTTACTTGGTACACAAAATCAAACACAGATTCACTTCTTGAAATCAACTGTGAGGAAGCAATAATCACTTATGATGATGTTTTTGAATGGGAAGGTTATTATTGCCACAAAGCTCTTGTAAAAGGGCTTAAAGCCGGTACAAAATATGAATACACTGTTGGCAGTAAAAATGTCAGAAGTGAAGTCGGTACCTTTGTAACAGATAATGCAGACAGTAGTGTAAAATTCATAGCCGTAGCAGATGTACAGGCAAGCAACGAAGAAAACTTCCTTAAAGGTCTTGCAACTTGTAACGCAGCTTTTGAGAAAATACCTGACGCGGAGTTCATTCTTAACCTTGGTGACTTTACAAATGACAGTACCAACGAAGAATGGAATATTTATGACAGCGTTTTTGCAAAAGAACATCTTTCCACCACTCTTGTGCCTGTTGCCGGAAACCATGACGGTTTAGGCGTTTATGATTGGTTTAACAATATGTTTAACCTTGATACAAGTAAAAGTGTTCAAGTTAAGAACGGTGTTAACTACTCCTTTGATTACGGTAATTGTCATATAGCCGTGCTTAATACTAACGACCTTCTCAGCACTTCTATTTCACAAATGAGATGGCTTAAAAATGACATGAATTCCACTGATAAAGACTGGAAAATTGTTGCTATGCACAAGAGTCCATACACACTTGGTAAAGACGGAAAGTGGCCTGATGCACAGTATCTTTCAAAATCACTTTCAAAAGTATTTGATGAATGTGATGTTGACCTTGTACTCAGCGGACATGATCATCAATATTTAAGAACGAAAGCAATTAAAAACAATAAACTTGACGAAAACGGCACAGTTTATGTTCTTGCAGGAACTGCAGGTTCAAAAAGATATCAAATTCGTTCATTCTTGGCAGGTGCCTTTACAAAAACAGAATTTATCAATACTCTCGTTATTCAAAAAGACGGCTACGGCAACTATTGGAATGGTTCAGATTGGAACAGTAAGGATGAAAAGAATATAGGCGGATGTTTTAACACTATTAATGTTAACGGTGGCACTCTTACATTTAATTCTTACATTCTTTCAGATGAATTAACCGATACAGACGGCAATAAGCTTGTAACAAACACCGATTCATTTACTCTTACAAAAGAGACAGGTAAAAATAAAATTACCTATACCGGTGATAATACAACAAGTGAAGCTCAATATATTCTTGAAATTGTACCCAGCTTCTGTGTTTTTGCAGCATATACATTTACTAATTGGCTTCCGAAATTCCTGGCAATAGCTCCGAAAATAATCAAGGTTTACATTGAAGAAGACACATTTTAATTAAATATTAGTTTGGAGGCGTAAATTTTGTTTGTTATAGCTCATAGAGGTGCAAATAAGTTTGCGCCTCAAAACACCCTTGAAGCGTTCAAAAAAGCTGCCGAGCAAGGCTCAGATGGTGTTGAAACAGACATACGAATAACTCGTGACGGAAAGCTTGTACTTTGCCATAACACATCAGTAAATAAAACTTCTAATGGTAGGGGCAAAATTGCAAAACTATATTACAAAGACCTTGCGGATTTTGATTTTGGATCATGGTTTGGAAGTAAATTTCAGCACACATTTATTCCAACATTAGAAGATTTTCTTCAAACAATGTCAGGTACAAACATATCTATACTTGATATTGAATTAAAGCCCGTTTCTCATAGAGATATTAGCTTTGTTGCTGAGGTGCTTTATGATGTAGAAAAATATGGTTTATCGGATAAACTTTTAATATCGAGTTTTGATGAGAACATTCTTAGAAAAGTTAAAGCATTAAATAACAAAATAAAAGTCGGGTTGCTCTATCCTTCAATCGGTGATATTGCAAAAAATAAGATCAAAGCACCTATCAACAAAGCAGTTAAATACGGATATGATTTTTTGCTTCCTCAACATGCCTATGTTAGTGAAGGAATGATAAGAAAAGCCCACAAAGCAAACATAAAAGTTGCTCCATGGACTGTTAATGATATTTCACTTATTGATAAGCTTTATGCTTGGGAAGCGGATGGAGTTATTACAGATTATCCGGATATTATGAAAAACAAAATTGAATCCATATAAGGTTTAAAGAGGCTGATGCAATCTGCATCAGCCTCTAAATTTATGCTAATCCTTCAAGGAAATTAACTTCGGTAACGAAGCCCTCTTTGTTTACTCTGAATGTTTTTATTTCTTGCCCCTTAAAATCGGCATAAAAACCGGCATTTATTAAATCGCAAACAATTGCCACTTTTACGGATTTACCAGCAGTTTCTCTGAGCCTCAATATAAAATCTCCGCTATTATCTTCGCAAGCCTTAAATGCAATCATTTCAACATTATTTTTATCAATGCTGATAAATGACTTTCTCTGTTTCTCTGTACCCTTATGGTAACTAACAGGAACAGCCACAAGGGTGTTATTTAAAACATCTGCATATTTTTGAACATTACTGTTCTCAGCGTTGCCGGAATGGGGATAAATACCATATAAAAATCTTTGCAGGCCTTCATCACAGTAAGCAAAATCAGCATCGGGCCTATTTGAGTAATGATCGGCAAAAATTGAATTTCTGAGCATGGTAAGCCTTAAAGTATTACCGGTGCAATCATAACTGTATTTTGCATTGGACATAATCGAAACGCCATTTTCATCAGAGGTAACATCCCCCCATGTAAGAGCAGGTTCTTCATCGCCGTCACATTCTCTCTTGATATATCCACCGGGGATTTCATAAGTTGAAATGGGGTTATTTCCGTTAATAGTGACAGGCATTTTAATAATCGTAAGAGGCTCCTGCCAAAGAATTCGAACTTTCGTTTTGATAAATTCAGATTTTGATTCAAGGACAAAATCTTGAGAAATATAAGATTTTTTATAAGTGTGTTTTACTCTTATAACAGCTCTTGCACCGGAAGACTCAATAAGTTTAATTGAATCAAGTTTCATTGTATCTATAATTTTATTAAACTTAAAAATATTGTGTGCCCATGTATCCGGCTCAGTATTATCAACAACGGTGGGAATAAATGAAATTTCTTTTAGGTGCTGACCACCGTCTTTTTTTGTTGTTAAAGATTTTATACCACCTGTTTTTTCATCGAATTCCGCTTTGATGCAATCATTTTCAAAGTAATATTCCCCTGCCTTAATATCAGAATTCGGAACATTAGTCTCAATATCTGAATCCTCATACCAAAGCCAATAAGTTGCATACCCAAATGCAGGCACATCGGCAATAAACAGAGTATCCTTATGACTGTCATTAGAGCGAGACGAACGTACATTGCTAAATAAAACGGGTTTTCCTTCGGAATCAATCACAGACTTTGAAGGATGGTAAGTTCTGACAGCTTTTTTAACAGGATAGGACAATGGGTTAAATACAACAACAGGCCTTGGATATTTGAGATTTCTGCAGTGATGACGTTCACTTAATGAAACAGAGTCAGAAACACCTTCAATCCAAGTGTCAATATTTGAAGTAATTTTTAATAATGCTTTATTTTCTTCTTTTTGAGCAACATCAATAGCTGCACCCATTTGAACGCTTGCATCATCGTATGCTTCTTTTATAGAGCAACCGCATAAAATATCATGAAATTGATTATAACAAACATTTAGCCATGCATTCTTGAACTTTTCGGTTGAATAATTCAAATGGAATAATAAAGAAGATACGGTATTCCACTTTTCGGCGTTGATAAGAGCAAATTCTGCTTTTCTGTTAAGATTTTTAATTAAAGATGTTGCAGAATAGCATCCGCTTGCATGGTGCTGGAGTTCGGTATTCCAAACGGGCAAATCAAGTGGAATTGTAAACTGCTTTTTAAAAAACTCATCAGGAGAAGAAAATACTAATTTCTTCATTCCCGTTTCTTTTAAAGATTCAAGATATTCTATATCGCCTTTTGTAGGGCCACCGCCGTGATTACCAACGCCATAAAACAGCATCATACCATTATCGGAATCTTTTGTTAAGGCAGTAAGTTTATCTATTGCTCTGTCAATTGAATTTTTTCCGTTTTCACCATAGCCTGTAGGAATATGATATGTTAAAACTCTTGAACCGTCAGCGGAATCCCACCAAAACAACCCTTGAGGAATTTCAGGGTTTTCTTTGATGTTTGGCCTCATCATAACATAACAATTCATACCCGCATTAACAAGAAACTGTGGCATCATTGCGTTGTGGCCAAAAGAATCTACATTATATCCTGTTGTACATATCTTACCGAATTTCTCCTTATAATAAAGCTGGCTGTAAAGTGCCTGTCTGGCAAAGCTTTCACCGGAGGGCATATTACAATCCGGTTGCACCCACCAACCATTTACAGGGACCCAGCGGCCTTGCTTTACAAGTTCTCTGATTTCCTCAAATAAATCCGGATCAATATCTTCAACCCACTTATAGTAGCAAGCCGATGAACAGGTAAAAACAAAATCGTTGTATTCTTTTAACCTATCAACAGCGGAGTGAAAAGTTTGCAATACTTCGCCACAACCCTCTTGCCATCTCCAAAGCCAAGTTGGGTCAAGATGAGCGTTTCCGACAAGATGTATTTCATTTTTCATATAACAATCTCCTTACCCAATAAATCCAAAATACTTACCAATCCAATACGCAAAGGTGTAAACATAACTGCTTTCTACACACATCTCTCCGCCGGAATCTACATTTTTGTATTCAAGAGCATCTCTATCATACTTGGAAATAAACAATTCATCCGGTGATAAAAGAACAGAAGATTGCTTATAATCACCCTTTAAATATTTAACAGGAACATCATGCCTACCGACAAGTGAAACGCCGGAAGCGAGTCTACTTAAGTTGGAGCGATAAAACCACTCTTTGATTCTTTCTGTATCAAGAGTTTCATCGGGGCAAGCAATAAGATAAAGAAAATCGTAGCCGGGATTGTGCTCGGGTTCAAGGGTAGTGCGCCATGATTTAAAGCCGTATCTGTATTTTTTGAGAAGATTTTCATCTTTTTCAAGCCAGCAAAGGCCGAAAAATGATGCAACAGCAAGAAAATGATCGCCATACATAATATTGGCAGCATAATGAATATCATTTTCAAGACTTTCTTGGTACATTCTATCAAAATGCTTTTCAGTCAAATCAGCATATCCGCGCTCATAAACAAGATAATTATATGCTTCAAGCCATTTGCCTGTTTCGCCTGTAATTTCCATTACAGCTTTAAGGTAAAACAATAATTCAGCTGAATTAAGAGCAGCATCAACCCAGCCGTCGGCAGCTTTATCAAAGTAAGGTTCATCCCATCTTGCCCAAGTGGTGGGTTTACCTGTAAAATCTTTAAGGATATGACCGTTATCAAGAATATGGCTTACTATTCCTTTTACGGATTCTTTAATAATGTCATCAAGTTCTTTATCATCACAAGCTAAATATTTGTGAGCAAAAAGGCAGTTAAGAAGCTGGAATGTAATTTCATCCGAACTTGTATCTGCTTTGTAAATTACGTCATCTAAGGTTTTGCCTTTTTCTTCATAGAGATATTTATATCTATCGGGGATTGATGCAGAGCAGTCAACAGTTGCTCCGACACACCCTCTTTTTTCAGACTCTGAATTACTTAAACATACAGCCGTATCGCCGTTTCTTTTAAAGAAAACACCATCATCCGGAAGTGGCTCGCCATCAAAGATATAAGTGCGAGCTACAAATCCGTCGCCTCTGCCGTGAACATACATCAAAAACATACAAGCATCAAGAGCTCTTATGGCGACTTTCTTTGCCTCTATTGTTTCAGGTGCGTTTATACCCTTTTCTCTCTTCATAACTGCATATTTAAATATTTCCGAAATAGAAAAGCATGAGGTAAAGCCCCCGTCATTATCTGAACTTCCGTAAGGTAAAGCGGAATCTAAATTACGAGGTTCAGCAAGATATCTTTGGCTTACCATACCTTGTCTATCAACATATTTAAGGGTTTCTGCAAGAAGTATTTCACAAACTTCTTCAGGAGTTTTTTCAAGCATTTCAATATGTGCTACGCCCTTATTTGTAAGCACCCATACGCCCATACCGTCAGGGAGTAAAGCTCTAACGTTGTTATCAAGCAAATCTCTATCAGCTGAAAAATACATAACATGGTCAAAATCATACTCTGCGTTTTTATCATATCTTGTTAAGCCTGTTCTTGCACCGTACCAAAAAACACCGTTAGATTCGCAAAAGCAAACATAGTCCTTTTTACAAGATGGCAAAGGATAAGGAAAGCCTTCCAAATCCGGTGCAGAAGCAACAACTTCAAAAAGCTCTTTTGGAACGGAACTGTCGCCAATCTTATAAAATGTACTTTTTCTGTACAAATGTGATTTCAAATTTATTTTATCTATCATAATATCCCCCGTGAATAATTAAGTTTCTAAAATACCGGTAACGCTTGATAGCCATGTTGCACCGGAACGTCTTGTTGTTCTGAGCATACTACTCACAAGCACAGTGTTAACCTGTATTGCATCACCAACTTCGGTGTCAGGTGTTGCGATGCTTCCTACAGAACTGATAACGTAAGGGTCATCACCGTCATAGCCTAAATAAATCATTATGTGGCCGGAAAAATACAGCAAAGACCCTGCAGGCAATGTTTTTATAAATTCAAGCTTTTCTGTATCACTCTTTTTTGAAACATCAGTGAACTTCATATCACTTACGTTCATTTGCTGACTTGCAACTCGTGGAAATTCTAAACCAAAACAAAGGAAAATTTCTCTGACAATTCCGGAGCAATCATTGGAATAAAAATCTCCTGCCCAACCGTATACTTGACCTTCTAATTTAAATGCCTGCTTTAAAATATTTGCTCTTGTGTAATCAAGATAGCCTATAGAAACATCTGCATTTGCGGGAATTAAAGAGTATTCATCGGAAATGCTGCCGTCTGCAAGCCGTACGGGCAATTTTACAATGTAAGTTCCGTAACTATATCTTTGATTAATATTTTCGGGAGCATCTTCATATTTAACAAGAGGAAGTTTTGTACCCATAGGAATGATTTGTGACGATAAAGCTTCACAATAAGGATCTTCGCTTAATCTGATTTCATTTCCTGTTACAACAAGAAAACTATCACAATTTTGTCTGTCAAGCCAATCCTCACGGGATGGACATATTGCAACATTTTCTTTTTCAATCCATCCACAGTAGCCATACATAGCTATGTAATACCATAAGCCGTCTGAACTTTCATGGAGAATAGCCACCGGAGAAAAAGGCATAAAATCTGACATTATAAAATCATCATAAAAATAATCATCATAATCAACATTTGCATAATCATTCGTTGGAAACTGTCTTAGTGTGGCCCTTTTTACAGAATAGCCAAACTTAACATTAACTTTATCGGGTACGGAATTTAAATTACAATTATTTTTAAGGTTAAGCCAATATTCTTGACCGACCTTTTGACCGTTTACAAATAAATCATCTTGATTACTCGGAAACTCAAGAGAATTAATAAGTTCTTTAACAATCTCACCTGAAATTGTATCTTTTATGCTTTTTAAAGAGAAATTGCCGCCGGATTTGGTAGAAATAAGTTTATTGTTATCTTCATTAAACTTTGAAATCTCGGAAGATGACATTATCTCTTCGTTATAACCATCTTTTATCCAATAGTCAGCACAAATCATGTCAATACTGACACCATCGGCAAGTTTAATATAACCGGATGTATCGGTATTAACCCCTTTTTCCTCAACTATTAACGGTGATTGCATATGGCAAGCAGTTAAGCAAGAAACGATCAAACATATGCATAAAAAAATTAAAAATATTCTTTTCATCTATTATCCTTAACTCGAAAATTCAACTTACTTTTTAACTTTATATAAGTATAACATTGAAAATGACTATAATCAACAAAATTTATTTAAAATAACTAAAAATTATAGTTGAAAAAATATAAATATGAATATATAATGTATAATTATACTATATTTAGGAGAAGTTAGAAATGAAACTTACAGGCAAAAAGAAATTCGGGTATGCCTTAGGTATTTTTACTGAGTCCTTACTTTACAATATGTATTATACCTATTTCTTGACATTTCTCATAGAAATCGTGAAGGTAAAGCCCAGTTATGCTTCAATTGTCATTTTCATTTCGATTGCTTGGGATGCCATTACCGACCCGATAATCGGTAACTATGCAGACAGGCCCGGCGTTGATAAAAAGAAAATGATGAAGTACTCCGTATTACCCTTAGCTGTTTTCTTTATAGTTGCATGGACAACTATCGGTGCAGGGTTTACAACTCAAATTGCAAAGATTCTTACATACACATTTATTTCTTTGCTTATTTGGATCTTCTACACCACCTATTCAATTCCCTATTATGCAATTGTACCTGAGCTTACTGAGGATTATGATGAAAGAACAAAAATCAGATCACTTTCATCAATACTTAATGCAATTTGCGTAGGCCTCGGTAACATTCTTCCGGCACTTGTGCCCACAGTTGCGATTATAGTCGGTGAAAAGCTTCAAAGTAACGCTTATGCCTTTGTTGCAGCAATAATAAGTATTTTGGCTATCATCTGCGGATTTGTTTGCTGCAAATCTCTTAACGGCGTTTATACACCGAAAGGAGAAAAACAAAAGGTTAAAATGCCGGGAGTTAAAGAGACATTCAAATCCTATGGAGAAATTATTAAACTTAAGCCGGCAAAATGGTTCTTTGTGTTTGTTTTCTTCTTCCTTGCAGCTTCTTCAATGATTCAGTCAAATCTTACATATATGGTTATTGACTGCATCGGAATGGAATACGATACAGGTATAGCAATAGTTATAGTTTGTCTCGTTGTGTTTATGGCCGCAACAGCAGCAATAGCAGAAAAAGTTGCAGAAAAAACAGACAGACGTACAACGACACTTATCTTTATGACCTTTGTTATAATCGGTGAATTTATTACAAAGTTTATCGGATTGGATGCTCAAATAGGCAACTTCAAAGTTATGTGCGTTGTTTGCCCTGCTTTACTCGGTATAGCAGTAGGAACATTCTGGACTTTCTTCTACTCAATGGGTTATGATCTTGTTGAACTTGATGAATTCAAAAACGGAGTGAGAAGAGAATCCACAATCACAGCAATTCCCCAGCTTATTCAAAAATTTGGTTCAGCATTCGGCATTCTTATTGCAGGTCAGTTACTT
Source organism: bacterium (assembly GCA_963652165.1). GTDB lineage: Bacteria > Bacillota > Clostridia > Oscillospirales > Acutalibacteraceae > CAG-177. Next base: position 25,743 of record CAVJRM010000002.1, read on the forward strand.
ACTGCTTACGGTTACGATTCCAGCTCTGATATAGCCGGCAATGAAGCACTCTTTGCAAAGATTACCGACCAGCATATCATTGATGGCATGGAAAATATTTCCACAATTATCCCGGCGGCTCTTCTTGTTGTATCATTTATAGGTTGCCTTCTTTACCCAATGACAAGGAAGAATATCAATAATTTGATGGAGCAATTAAATAAAAAAAGAAACGGAGTTGAGTATTCAACGGATGGGCTTGAAAAGCTTATCTGAGTGAAAAGTTTATGAGTGAAAAAAGACATTCTTTCGGTGGCCAATTAGGTTTTGTGCTTGCAGCAGCAGGCAGTGCTGTAGGTTTGGGTAACATTTGGAGATTCCCTTACTTAGCAGCAAAAGACGGCGGTGGATTATTCCTCGTTATTTACATTCTTCTCGCATTGACATTCGGATTTGCACTTTTAACGACAGAAATTTCAATCGGCAGAAATTCAAAAAAAGGTCCCTTATCTGCCTATAAAACCCTTAAAAAAGGTTGGGGCTTTTTAGGAGGATTCAGTTGCCTTGTTCCCATGATTATTTTGCCTTACTACTGTGCAATCGGTGGCTGGGTAATCAAATATATGGTTGTATTTATGACAGGCAAGGGCTCTGAGGCTGCAACAGACGAGTATTTTACAGGATTTATCACTTCAACAACATCCCCTATTGTTTACATGCTTATCTTCCTTATTGCAACATCTGCCGTAATTCTTCTCGGAGTAAACAAAGGCATTGAAAAGCTTTCAAAATACTTGATGCCTGCACTTTTAATTCTTGTTATTATCATTTCAATTTTCTCACTTACCCTTTCTCATACAGATGAAAACGGTGTAACAAGAACCGGTCTTCAAGGTCTTAAGGTTTTAGTAGTTCCAAACCTTGAAGGTTTAACATTTGAAACCCTCTTTAATACAATTATTGATGCAATCGGTCAGTTATTCTTCAGCTTGAGCGTTGCAATGGGTATCATGGTTGCTTACGGCTCTTATGTTGATGATAAAGAAAACATTTCAAAATCAATTAACCAAATTGAAATTTTTGACACAGCAATAGCTATTCTTGCCGGTGTTATGATCATCCCCGCAGTTTATGTATTCTCCGGCAGAGAAGGTATGGAAGCATCAGGCCCAAGCCTTTTGTTCGTTTCCCTTCCCAAAATCTTTGCTCAAATGGGCAAAATAGGAACTGTTGTAGGTTGTTTATTCTTCATAATGATTTTATTTGCCGCTTTAACAAGCTCCATTTCAATTTTGGAAGCTGTTGTTTCCAGCTTTATTGATGAGTTTAAGATGAGCAGAAAAACTGCTGTAATTGTTGAAACAATTATTGCCGGTGTTATCGCTGTATTTGTTTGCCTTGGATATAACAAGTTCTACTTTGAAATCAAGCTTCCAAATGGCTCTACAGCACAGCTTCTTGACATTCTTGACTATGTCAGCAACTACTTGCTTATGCCTCTTACAGCTATTCTTACTTGTATACTTGTAGGTTGGGTTCTTAAACCTAAGACAATACTTGACGAGGTTACAAAGAACGGTGAAGTATTACGCAGAAAAGGTCTTTACACTATTATGATTAAGTTTGTAGCACCTATTATGCTGTTCATTCTTCTTCTTGAAACCTCAGGTTTATTAAATCTTTTTAAGTAAACAATATAGACCTCCTATTATAACCGCAAGTTTGATAGAAGGTCTTTTTATTATAAATCATCTGTGAAATGTTGCTTTCGCACGTGAAATGACTCTGATGAGTCGTGAAATATTTTGCTTTGCAAAATGTGAAAAGAAATAAATCCTCCCTCGTCCGCAGACACTTCACTGGCGCGGGCAATTTCACTTGCCATAAGGCAAATTTCACAAATTCGCAAAGATTTATTTCACTAAAAATACCCTTTTGCAATTAAGCAAAAGGGTATTTTTCTTATGGTGCCGGTGGCGGGGGTCGAACCCGCACCCTGTCGCCAGGACCGGATTTTGAGTCCGGCACGTCTGCCAATTCCATCACACCGGCGAATGCTTGATTATTATATAATAACTGTTAAAAAAAATCAAGTGGAAAACAAAGTATTTTATAATACATAGTTAAATTATTTTGGTAAGTAACATTTTTATACTAAAAACCGGCAAGAAACTCTCGCCGGTTTTATTAATTTAATTATTTATTTTTGCTTGCTGCTCTTTGAATTGCTTTAACAATTTCAACTATGGGAATAATTGAGAAGGCAAGAGCAAGGGAGATTGCGTACGCTTTAGCATCAAGGTGTGCAAATCCGAAGATTTCGGCAATCGGATCAATCTCAACAACTGCGGTTGTAAGGATAAGAGAAGCAACTGTAGCAAGGTAAAGGAAAGCATTGTGGCTGCCCTTAAACATCATGCCAACAGAAGATGCTCTTTGTGAACGCATATTGAAGGAGTGGAAAATTTCGCACATGGACATTGTAAAGAATGCCATTGTCATGCCTTCGCTGCAATCTTGAATATTTCTGAACACCCAATAACCTGAGTCTAAATATTCGCCGATGTAGAAAGCGGTTACAGTAAGAATTGTAACGATTATGCCTTGATATAAACAATCTGCGCCAAGGCCGCCGGCAAAAATGCCGTCTTTCTTATCTCTCGGTTTTCTTCTCATTATATCTGATTCAGGCTTTTCAAATCCAAGAGCAAGTGCGGGGAAGCAGTCTGTAACAAGGTTAATGAAAAGAAGGTGTGTAGCAGAAAGAATATTGAAATTCATTATTGACGCAAAGAAAATTGAAAGAACTTCCGAAAGGTTTGAGCCGAGAAGGAACTGAATTGCTTTTCTGATATTATCATAGATTCTTCTGCCCTCGCCTACTGCATTAACGATGGTAGCAAAGTTGTCATCGGCAAGAACCATATCTGCAACGCTCTTTGTAACATCGGTACCGGTAATGCCCATTCCAACGCCGATATCGGCAGTTTTGATGGAAGGAGCATCGTTTACACCGTCACCCGTCATAGCGGTAACATAGCCTTTATCTTGCCATGCTTTAACGATTCTTGTTTTGTGCTCAGGCTGAACTCTTGCATAAACATGGATTTTTTCGACTATTTTTTCAAACTCTTCATCGGTATATTTATCAATATCAGCGCCCATCATAGCCTGAGAATCATCATCAAGTATGCCAAGCTCTCTTGCAATAGCCTTTGCTGTGTTAATGTGGTCACCGGTAATCATAATGGGAATAATACCTGCTGAGCGGCACTCATCAATAGCGTCTCTAACCTCGGGACGAATCGGGTCAATCATACCGGTAAGGCCAATAAATATTAAATCGTTTTCGCAATCTTCGGGGGTATATTCGGATTTTTCGGCGTCATAAGTCTTATATGCACAAGCAAATACACGAAGGGCTTTATTACCCATCCTTGTGTTTTCGCTCATTATATTTTCTCTGATTTCATCGGTGAGAGAAACAACTTCACCATGAACTAATGCAGATGTGCATTTTTTAAGTATTTCATCGGGAGCGCCCTTTGTGTACTGAGTAACTACACCGTCAACATTGTGAATGGTGCTCATCATCTTTCTGCCTGAATCAAAGGGAATTTCACCGATTCTGGGATATTTTGCAACAAGATCAGATTTTTCAAGGCCGAATGTTTTTGCGTAATTTATAAGAGCAATTTCATCAGGCTCACCGATTTGGTCACCGTCTGCATCAATTTCGGCATTGGTGCAAAGAGCCATTGAAGTAGCAAGTTTAATTTCATCCTCAGCATAATGGTCAACAACGGTCATTACATTCTGAGTAAGTGTACCGGTTTTATCGGAGCAAATAATCTGAGTACAGCCAAGAGTTTCAACTGCATTCATCTTTCTGATGATTGCATTCTTTTTACTCATATTTGTAACGCCGATGGCAAGCACTATTGTCATAACGGCAACAAGGCCTTCGGGAATAGCGGCAACAGCAAGAGCAATAGCAGTAATGAAGCTGTCAAGAGAAAGAGTTAAAAGGCTGGGTCTTGATGCAGCATCAACCATTACAAATTTAGTGAGAATATCGAAAGCAAAGATAAATACGCAAATGCCCACAACAAGCCTTGTAAGGACTTTTGAAAGCTGTTCAAGTTTAATTTCAAGAGGAGTTTTGCCTTCCTCTGCGGCAGAAATAGCATTGGCGATTTTGCCCATTTCCGTATCCATACCGGTAGCGGTTACAACTGCTTTACCATGGCCGAAAACAAGAGTTGAGCCCATATATGCCATATTTTTACGGTCACCGAGAGGAACATCATTATTTCCCTCTGCCATAAGAATACCGATAATTTTATTAACGGGAACAGATTCACCTGTAAGGGATGCTTCTTCAATCTTCATGCTGTTACATTCAATAATTCTGCAATCGGCAGGAATTGAATCGCCGGCGTCAAGGATAATAACATCGCCTACAACAAGGTCTTCGCTTTTAATACTAACAACTTTGCCGTCACGAATAGTTTTAGTCATTGCGGCAGACATTTCCTGCAAAGCTTCAATTGCTTTTTCAGCTTTACTTTCCTGCACAACGCCTAGAACAGCATTAACAATAACAACAAAAAGGATAATAAATGTGTCTGTAAAAGATCTTAACTCAAAATGGATTGCAACATTGCCACCGTCAAGAGTAATAATATTTGTGATGGCGTTAATTACAGCGGCAACAAGAAGGATAATAATCATTGGGTCCTTCATTTGATCAAAGAATCTTTTAATTAAAGAATCTTTTTCTGCCTCTTTGAGTTTGTTCTTTCCGTTTGCGGCAAGGCGTTTTTCGGCCTCTGCCGAGGAAAGTCCGTTTTCGGTAGAATTTAAATCTTTAAAAACTGCCTCAACACTTTCAAGATAATGTTTCATTCTTTCCACTCCTGATTTTTATTTGTATAAAAAAACCTCTAACATAGCAATAAATGCTATGTTAAAGGTCTCGCTAACATAAAATGCACCTAATGCCAGCCATAAAGGCGGGTGTTGACAGTAGGTTTAAAGCTACTCCCCTCTAACGAGGTTTATTTATTTTGCATTATTTTACAATAAAATTTTCAAAGTGTCAACCAAAAAATCTTAAAAATTTCAATTACCACTGAAAAATCAAATCTCTGAAACCTTTTGCACCGAAAATCTTATATGTGGTATCATTCATGGATTTTAAAACTTTGGTTGTAAAATCATCGGATTTTTCCGTTTCAGCCTCGTATACTCCGAGAGTAACAAGCATATTATAGTAATTCTTGATAACGGCATCATCGGCTTCTCTGTCATTTACAACAGAATCCATCATCTTATTTACTGCTGCGGTATTTTCGTCAATAAGTTTTTGCTGCTCTGCTGTGGGAGTGTTGGTATCAAGCCATGTATCAAGGTCTGTCATATAGCTTCTCTTGAGCTTTTTAAGGTCTCTTGAATCGTTATACTGTGGGTAAATATTAGCTGTGTCATTTACACTGTCAATCTTGCCGAGAGCTAAATCAAATGCAAGTTTGAGAGCCGTATTGTTATTTTCGAGCTCATGTTTTTGACGGTAGAACACCCAAGTTCTGTCAGGGAACAAAGAGGTTGAAAGATCAACGGATTTATCGGGTGTGATATATTTTGAATCATGAGAAGCAAGATATTCATCACTGAAGCTTGTGCCTTTTGTTACACAGGTTGCAAAAGGAACTGTAGAAGAAATTTCAATAATTTCATCTGAGTTTGTGGTGTCTGCAGATGCAAGGAACTGGAAAAATTCATAATCGCTGCTGTATTCACCGAATCCGAGGCCGTAACCAGCAATAAAGAAGAAATCTACGCCGTGGTTCTCATAGAGTTCGGTAATAGTATTTTTAAGCTCTTTTTGAACCTCATAATATCTATCTGTCTGTTCCATAATATAAGCAAGGTCGGGGTTGCCCTCAAGCCTTTCTTTTCTGATTTTTTCGTATCTGTCGGGAGGAACGATACCAAAGAGTGAGGGAGTTTTAAGAATAAGATTTTCAACTACGGAATTAAGAAGCTCATCAATAATACTTCTGAGGGTTGATTTGGGGAATATTCTGAGAATTACATTTACAAGATAGCCCCAAGGTTCGCCAACAAGGTCTGAAACAATACCGTTATAGAGCTTCTCGGGAGCATCCTCGGCATAAGCAAGGTCTATAAGGTCGGCAATAACATCACTGCCTTGCCATGCGCCAACAATACTAACTACTTTAGAAACTTTTTCATCAGTGCCGTAATCGTGAAGATAAGCGCTTACAACGCTTGCGCCCATACTCATGGGAACAAGAACAACTTTATCTTTACCGGTTTGAGGCAAAACATAATTATTTATAAAGTCATTAAGGGCATCCGAATTGTCAAATGTGAATGAAAATGCAGAGTAGTTGAAGCAATAGAGCATATCTTCGCCTACATCACCGATAACATCCTGGCAAGGAATGGATCTATAGAAATTATCCCTCTGCTCTTTTGTATATTCGGAAACGGGATAGTAACATCTAGGTGTAACAACATTTGACGGAAGATTACCGTTTTCATCAATAGTATTATATCTGAAAAGGGTTTTTACAAGGCTGTCAACAGAGCTTTTGCTAATGAGATTAACATCCAATATTGCAGATGCAAGAAGACCACCTACAACAGAAAGAATATCAAGATAGGTTCTTACTTCTTTGAAAGCAAAGCTGAAATCATTGCAAAAAAGATTCCATCTTGCAACGGCTCTGTCAGTTTCGTTATCTGCAACATCGGCCTTTGCATCTTCTTCTGTTTCATAAAGATAACTATAAGACTGGCCTATGCCTGTAACAAAAACTATAGGATATTCAATTTCGGTTGATTCTTTATCTGTGTTATCCGCAACTGCAACAACAGTGATAACGGAAAGAATCATACTGATGCAAAGAATAACAGCAATCAATTTCTTAAATCTTTTCATTCATAAATCCCCTTTAATCAATTTTATTTATTATACAATACAAAAAAAGCAATATCAACAAAAAATTAAAAACTTTGTTTTGATTTTGTTTATGCATGGGTTACTTTGCAAGAATTTCCTTAATGTCACTTTTGGAATCTTAAGACAATACCACCACCGCCCTTGTATTCTTAAGAGGCGGTATTCTCTTTATATTTGAATTAGATATTACTCCTTTTTAAATTCCTCTTTCAATGCGCCGGCATACCGCATCTATGAATTATATTGTAGGCGCAAAATTCTGTGCATTTTTAGTAAGTATGGCAAGAGTATATAAACAATTTGCTTAAAGAATGGGAAGAAACACATAAAAAACAAGAAAAAATAGAGAATAATAGAGTGAAATTTTTTATTTTATTGGTATAGTTCAAACAAAATTTATATATTGGAAATACGAAGAAGCCGCCCTTTTGGGTGGCTTCTTTTTTAACATTCTTCCAAATAACTGTTTGGGAGAGTAAGTGTCCATTTTGTATCGAGCGCTTGAACTTCTTTACCATGCTCGACAACTTTGATGTCCTCATTTTTAATGAGGGTTCCATCGTCTTTAATATGGACACCTTTTAGTTCGTCACCGGAAAACATCTCTTCCGGAAGAGTAATTTTCTCCCCAGAGTTCAGTTCTGCGATGGCGAAAGTTTCAATCACATCAAATTCTGTGCCTTTAGAATAATTATATGGTTGACCTTCGATGTCCCATACGGTGACATCTTGATTAAGTTTTACTCGCATAGTTTTTCTCCTTTTCTACGCTAATTTTTTAAGCCTCGTTTTCAATAGGAATAAAACTGACCTTTTGGACTAAAGAAATTTGACTCATAGAATTGCAATAAGGATTAAAAAGCGACAGCTCCCCTTACACAGGGGCGAGCCGAAAAGCTCTCATTTAGCTCGTTGTAATCATTAACTTTCTGCTCTTTTCAAGCGACATTTTCATTGCTAATTGCTATTTCCTAATTCCACATTCGCCGAATGCGTCAACATACACTTGTAAGCAAATCAGCAAAGACTGTGAGAATTGCTTTAAGGAAATCAACACCGAAAAGGCCGGATTTGAACTCGGAGAATTTTGAAAGAACTACTCTTGTCTCTGTTTCTGTACAGCCTTCATTTATGCATGTGCGAGTTTCCACACCGTCTTTGAAGAATGTTGCGGATTTAGTAGTCTTCCACTCGCTGAATGTGTGGCCTGTGGCAGGGGATAACTCTTTTGTACATACTGAGCATAAACAAGCTTCAGTACAAGTAGCTTTGTTCGTATTATCTTTATGGTCGCAAACAGTCAATTTAATTGGGCTAAATTCACTTGCATAATCGGTGAGTTTGGTATCGTCATTTGCACCGCCGTTATACTGCTCGCTGAACACATTGAGAGTATATTCTCCGTTGGCAAGGTCGGACGGAATTGTAATGTTTACCTCTCCGGTTGCAGAAGTAGGTTGTGCAACTCTGCCGTAATATATAGCATCACCGGTGCTGTCCGTGATGATTACTGAAATGTATTCATTGGGGTTGTCCTTATTACATATAGTTGCACCGGAATAACTCAAGGTAATTGTTTCACCGGGTTTTCCTGCTTGAGCTTTTTTATCGGTTATGTCAAATTTGCGGCTTGAGTCTTTCAGCGTTACTTTCCAATCGTTTCCGGAATAATCGGCAATTTTAGAAATTGTGCCGGTAGCAGATTTTTTACCGCCTTCGGCGGCAGATGTGAAGATTACAGATTCCAGATTTAAGTTTAAAGCCGGACGAACACAAATATCGTCACCGCTCACATCGCAGCCACTGTAAGTCACGCCGCCGTCATCGTCGACATCTGCAGCGTAATAACCATAGTAGCCGGGCGAGCGCAACCACCAACAACAAGTGGCCTTACCATCTACTTTGAAGCTATCACTTGTGTATACTCCCTGTGCTATTGCATAATCTGTGGGAGCACATTTTCTTGCATCATCGGATGAAAAGTATTTATTTTCTTCGTTTATACTGAGCAAGAAAACTTTATCTGTTGTATCATTTCCCGGGTCTGTATCAAATTCCGGATTGGCATCTGCTGTGACTTTTGTTGATTTTATTATTTCCTGTTCTGCGCTGGTAAAAGCTGATTTATAAAATGTTCCGTTAAGCCATGAACGAATAGTGCTTGTTTCCCATGTCACAGCTTTACTTTCAGTATGATATTTAACTGTATCAAGAGCTTGATCGGAGAGTAAAAACAACTGCTTTGTATCTGCGTTATTCGCCAGCACACGCCATTTGATGGGGTCGGTATTATAGCCGTCCTCTCCGGCGCTGCTTTGCTTGTATGTGCCAAAATAAATGTTACTTGCCTGCCCACCGCTTATATTTGCGGCTGCACCGTCTTTCACAAGCTGTATCGCCTTACTTGTGTTTGTGTCGGCATTTGCGAACATTCCGCCAACCGCAACAGAGCATAATACCATCACGGCACAAAGGAACATTGATAATGTTGCTTTTAATTTTTTAGTCATGATATAACCTCCTGAAATTCATAATTTTTGATAAAACTATATACCGAGTGTATTTTATCAAACTCAAAGCCAAAATTCTATAAGATAAAAATCTTTATAGGATGTTACAAAATCGGGGGCTGTTCTTTGTGAATGATTGCCATAAATTCAGCTTGATGAAAATTATTTTACATTTCTTAAATGCAAAACGCAGCGTAAAAAGGAACAATCTTTTTGTTATCCTCAATACCGAAATTTTCAGCGGAAAGTTTGATAGCATAATCAGGCTTGTAGGTATCCATAAAGACTTTTAAACTTTTAGCTTTTGTATTGTCGGCAGACTTAACCTCAATGGGAATGAGCTTTCCTTCACGCTGAATGATAAAATCTATTTCAGCACCACGCTCAGATTCCCAATAGTATGTACGATAACCGTTAATGGAAAGCTGCACATTAACATAATTCTCTGCCATGCCGCCCTTAAAGCCGTTAATTTCATCAACCATATAGAGAATGTCATCGACAGCTAAATTCTTCTTGGCACATAGTCAGCCCTCCTTATAGTTACTGAACACGGTATATCAGATGTTCGTGTAAGAATCAACAGTTTTGTCTTAGTATATAACGCTAATTTACATGAATAATCTTTAGGCTTTTGCATAAATTAACGCGAATATTGTAAATTTATTTTTTACATAGCATTTAATAACCATGTGTGGCTTTCCAATGCACAATGAAGATTTATATCTTTCAAGGCTTGCCGAAAAAGACTTAATGCCAATTGCAAGAGCAATGGCAGATAAGGTTATGACAAAAGAAAACGGTATTCCCGATGACGCTGTTGCCAGGGCAAAGCCTTCTGTGATAAAGAAACTTGAGGAGAATATGAAGATTGTGGATATGGGAAAATGGGGAAGGAAAAATCTTTTGATGAAGCAAGATAAAAGGGTGAATCGTGAACCCTTTTTTTCGACAATATTGAAAAGTATTGAAAAATATACTATTATGTAGACATCCAAATTGACAGTCGCTTCCGAAGAAGAAAGGAGTAATTGTGAAAGGAAGCCTACAAGTTAAAGGTGACAAATATTATGCCGTTTTTAACATAAAAAAAACAGATGGTAAAAAATCAACAAAATGGATAAATACCGGATTCATTGCACCAAGAGAAAAGAAAAAAGCAGAGAAGTTTCTTAAAGCAAAAGAAGTTGAGCTTGATTCTGAACCTATAATTGATGAATTTGCTATTTATTCAGAAAATAATTTATCAAATCAGCCGGTTATATCTTTATTAACCCCAAATGGACAAATTATGTTTGCCCAAAATGTGGCAGTACAGCCAAAGTCGGAAACTCTTTTTTATGTTTATATTCAGGATTGGTTGAAATCAAAGAAAACAAATTCAAGTATTGATGTTGTTACATATGAACAATATGAAAGCGTTTGCAATAACCATTTGATTCCTTATTTCAAAAAGAAAAAAAGCATGCTTGAATCAATTGATTATAAGGATGTTCAAGATTTTATAGATTTTGAAGCTAAATGCGGTAATAAATTAAATAACAAGGGTCTTTCTCCTAAGTCGCTCGGAACTTTAAAGAAAACATTAAGCCAAGTTTTTAAGAGTGCAAGGAGGGATAAGCTGATTAGTGATAATCCTTGTGAATTTGTAAAAACGCCTAAACAGATTAAAAGGGAACCCAATATTCTGACTTTAGAACAACTGCAAATACTTTTGGAAAACATTAAAGACGAAAATGTATACCCGATTATTTATCTTACATCTGTTTATGGATTGAGGCGTTCGGAAGTGCTCGGAATTAAATGGGACAGTATTGATTATGAAAATATGACTGTAACAATAAAGCACACGGTTGTGCAGGGTAATAATCTTTATGAAAAAGATTCGACCAAAAACGAAAGCAGTTATCGAACTTATCCTATGTCGGATGAGATAAAAGAAATCTTCCTCCGACAGAAAAAGCAGGAGGAAGAAAATAAGAAACGATTTGGTAAAAATTATATTTCAAACGATTATGTTTTTAAATGGGATAACGGTGAAATTATAAAGCCTGATTATGTTTCAAAAAAGTTAGGAGAACTATTAGAAAAAAACGGCTTACCTCACATAAGGTTTCACGACCTAAGGCATAGTTGTGCGAGTTATCTTGCTTCAAAAGGTTTTCAACTAAAAGATATTCAAGAATGGTTGGGTCACGCAGATATAGAAACCACAGCAAATATATATGCTCATCTTTATGCTGATAGAAAAGATCAAATTTTGACATCATTAAATTTGATGAGTTATTGAGAGTTAAAAAGAGTGATTAGGAAGACTAAAATTTTTTATAATTTCTATCAAAAAATGATGAAATTTTGATAGAAAAAAGTGATTTTTCAATACTTTTTCTAATAAAGTATTAGAAAAAAGTATTAGAAACATCGGCAGGTTTTTGAATAAAAAATCGGTTAAAAAAAGCCCAAGCCCTTGATACACAAGGATTTGGACTTGGTCCGAGTGGCGAGACTTGAACTCACGGCCTCTTGACCCCCAGTCAAGCGCGCTACCAACTGCGCCACACCCGGTTATTAAATTGTGCTGTGCAAACCAGCGAATGTCATTATAACATAATAATCAGAAATGTCAAGAAAAATATTTATATAATTCTTTCATTGATTGATTTAAAATATTTAGCCTTTATCATAAAATAAAAATTTAGTTAAAGATTTCTATTTTTGATTGTAAGAATATTTCCAAATTCACATAATAGCAACAAATACATAACTCCTTTAAAAAAATCATTGACAAAAACTATAATTTTTGATATTATATAGTGCGTTCCAACTGCAATGGGCCATTAGCTCAGTTGGTTAGAGCACTCGGCTCATAACCGAATGGTCCGGGGTTCGAGTCCCTGATGGCCCACCATTTTTAGGGGTATAGCTCAGTTGGTAGAGCAGCGGTCTCCAAAACCGCGTGCCGAGGGTTCAAGTCCTTCTGCCCCTGCCAAAAACAAGAACATCGATTTTTCGGTGTTCTTGTTTTTTTCTTAGACAAAGATATTCTAATTCTCGGCACGCGGAGCGTGTCGTGGGGTGCGGGTCTCCTGTGGAGACCTCTGCACGAGTGCAGAAGCACCGACCGAACCGACAGGCGAGAGCGGGTCTCCTGTGGAGACCTCTGCACGAGTGCAGAAGCGCCGACCGAACCGACAGGCGAGACCAAGTCCTTCTGCCCCTGCCAAATTAAAGTCTCAAAAGCCTTATGTATCAAGGCTTTTGAGGCTTTTCTTTTATTTTCGTAAATGAATAAAAGACATTTTGGTTAGAAATTTCTAACCGTTTCTAACACTTTACAAAAATCTCAATATTTTGATATTTTTAATGTGGCATTTTGAGGCGTTTTTTTGCTGTGGAAACATTTAATTTTACTCTCTTAACCGATTTCTTTGCGTTTGTTGATTTTCCTGATAACTTACGACTTTCCGCATCAATTTGTTTTTCATTTTCAAAATCTGCAAGCACCTCTTTATGACATTCGGAACACCTGTTCCGTATCTGTGAGAACAATATATCATACTGAAAAAACGCAGTTCAACATATTTTAATTCTCTCAAATTTTACTGTCGTAAAATATGCACAGTTAAAAGCGAAAAAGCCCGATAATCCGCAAAAGTTATTTGCAAATTATCGGGCATAACTCAATATTGAATTTTAGCCAAAAGAAATAGTGTTTTCTAAAAGCTTTCTGTTGTTGAATTCATCAATAACCCACTGAGGGCCAGAGATGCGCATGTTTCCGGCAAATGTATTAAACCAACCCCAGAAAGTAGGGCTGATTTCAACATCAACCTTTACCTGATAATAGTCGTAGAATCGATCATTGTGACATGTTTGCTTCTTTTCAATCTGCACCTGTTCTCCAAATTTGTCATGAATGGAGCCCATTACTTCTTTTTTGAAATCAAGCGTAACCGTTACCGGTTTGCCACCGTACATTTTAAAAACTTTACTGCTGAAATTGTTAATTTCTTCCATCTTCTCAGATGCTTCAGGGGATATATCTTCAAAAGAAGCGGATACTTCGGTAAGTCTGTCAATTCTTCTTGAGAATGTTCCTCTGTCTGAACGCCATATTACAACATAATAATTGTCTTCATTATGAATCAATGATATAGGTTCTTCGATATATTTCTTCTTATGATGTCTATATACTTTTTCGCCTTTATAGTTGAGGTCAAATGCGAGAAATTCTATTTTCTTCTTTTCTTTTATAGCCTTTGCAATCGTTTCAACATTGTAGTATGTAGATTTATTGCTGTGTTTATGAGTATTGAACTGAACATCGATTGAACTTATTTCCTGAGCTTTATATATTCCGCCAAGGCTTGCCACTTTTTCAATAAGCTGTGTTGTCTGTTCTTCATTTATAAAGTTAGCGGCATGAAGAGCATCAACATTAGTTACATTTGATTTAAATGTAGCTTTTTGTTTAACCCATTCAGCACATTCTTTAGCTATTGCTTTCTGTGAAAGCTCATTACGGAGCTTAACTTCGAAATCAGTTCCGTATAAACTTCTTTCACGGTTAAGGCGAGGAATATAGAATTCTCTCTTTTCCTTTTTTGCTTTTTCGGTGGTAAATGTAGGTGAAGTAAAAATAAATCTTAATTCTTCAATATCAGATAATTGTTCTTTTAGTTCCTGAAAAGCGTATATGGAGAAGCAGGCCGCCGCAATTGACAGCTTGCTTCCTTCTTTAATTTCAACGCTTAGATCATCTTTTAAAGTTTTGTTGATATTATCAATAATTTCCATAATTACCACCAAACAGAGCTTTCGTATTTTTGCTACACATTTAAGCGTAATAAAAATAGCAAAATGGATTATATCATTTTTTAGATACACTAACCCTAATTATAATTATTTTATAATATATCATATCCAACCCAAAAAATCAATTGATTTGAGAACAAACTGTAATTAATTGTCGCTTTTTTTGTACAGAATAAAATCAACTTTTTCAAACTTATTGAAATTGATTTTTAATTAGTCTATCGTTGTCGGACGGTGGTCTAATTCATATAGTGACACAGTAGTTCCTATAGCAGTCAGCTTGTCATAGCATTTAATGATATTTTTTACAAAAATTAAACATTTTAAAATTTATGCTTGACAACCGGATAAAAATAGTATATTATAGTCAAGCGTCAAAGCGAACGGACAAATATGATCCATTAGCTCAGTCGGTAGAGCACTTGACTTTTAATCAAGGTGTCCGGAGTTCGAATCTCCGATGGATCACCAAAAAGCACTTGCAAAAGCAGGTGCTTTTTTCATTTGTATGTGATATAATATGTATAAGATTATAAATTAAATTTGAGGTGTTTATGAAAGATTATTATGACTCTTTGTACTCAAAAGTTAAAAATCTTCTTAAAGATGTAACACCTTTATCTGCGGATTGCGGAAAAGTTTGCAATAAAGCATGCTGTAAAGGTGACGATAACACGGGCATGTTGCTTTTCCCAAACGAGAAAAGTAATCTTGAAGTAAAAGAAAATTCAAACTGTAGATTTGCGATTTGTGATGGCAAATGTAACAGGACCGACAGGCCTTTGTCGTGCATGATTTTCCCGTTCTTTCCGATGATTGACGAAAATAATAAAATTAAAGTGTCGATTGATTACCGTGGATATTCTGTTTGCCCGCTGATAAAAAATGAAAGTATTGTAAAATTTAATCACTTATTTTTGCGAAGATTAAAAGTTGCGGGAAATATTCTTATTAAAGATGAGAAATGCAAAGAATTTATCAAGAACATTTCAAAGGAAATAGAAGAATCAAAAAATCTAATAGAAATACTAAACTGTGAGGATAAATAATATGTTCAAGGAAAATTTTCATACACATTCAACATACTGTGACGGCAATGACAGTCTTAAAGAAATGGCTGAAGCAGCAATAGATAAAGGATTTACCGCTTTGGGTTATTCGGGGCACTCTTATCTTGATTTTGCCTGCGACTGGTGTATGTCCCCTAAAGATACCGAAAAATATATAAAAGAAATAATTCAACTAAAAGAAAAATATGCTGATAAAATTTATATTTATTGCGGCACTGAAATAGATTGTTACAGCAATATTGATAATTCAAAATATGATTTTACGATTGGTTCCGTTCACTATATCAAAGAAGGAAATGATTATTTACCGGTTGATGAAAGCATAGAAAAGCAACAAGAAGCAGCGGATAAATATTATGGCAGCTCTCTTATCGAATATGCCGTTAAGTATTTTGAAATAGAATCTAACGTGCTTGATATGACAAATGCGGATATTATCGGTCATTTTGACCTTGTAACAAAGTTCAATGAAAACGATAAATATTTCAGCACAAAAGACGAAAGATATATTGCTGCATGGAAAAGGGCGGTTGATAATCTTATTCCTTACAACAAGCCTTTTGAAATCAACACAGGTGCAATAGCAAGAGGAAAAAGAATAACCCCCTACCCTGCTATGGACATAGCCGAATACATAAATTCAAAAGGCGGTTATTTTATTGTTACATCAGACTGTCACAATAGAGAAATGCTCGACTGCAAATTTGAAGAAACATACAGTATGTATTCTAAATTCAAAATCGTAAGTTTTGATGAATATCTTAAAGGAAAAAAATGAGGCCCTTAGGTCTCATTTTTTGCATATAAATTTGTATCCCAATAAGGAATATACGGATGATGACGTATTTCAAACTTATAATCCGGATTTAATTTATTTACCAAAATAGGTACTTCAAAAATATCCGAACTACGATGGTATAATGCAATATTCAGCTTTGGTTTAAACTGATTAATTGTATTTTCGGCGCCGCAAAGCATATTTATTTCTTCGCCTTCAATATCCGCTTTTAAGTATGATATGGGAATGTCTTTGCAAATATCATCAACACAGGTACATTCTATTTCTTTTCCCTTGGCATTTACAGAGGAATTTCTGCCTGCCGATAAAGAAAAATTAACTACTCCGCTTTTATTTGAAATTGCTTTATTGATAATAGTAAAATTTTCAAGATATGATAAGTTTTCAGCCATTTTTTTACTGTTTTTTAAATCAGGCTCAACGGCAATAATTTTGCAATATTTGTTGCCGGTGTAATTCAAAAATTCTTCAACAGTATCGCCACGATAAGCACCTAAATCAAGATAAGATTCGTTATCTGTTAATTTAAGAAAATCATTAAAAATTTCTTCTTTATCAGCTGTAGCGTTAATTAAATAATTTAGATCTCCGCTGAACATAAATCTTATAATATCGGCATATATTTCTTTTGAAGCACCTAAAAAAAGATGATAAGCCTTATTTATTTGCTCGGTATTTTTTTCGGTAAATTCTCTGTTAAAAATTTCTTTGCCGTAAACAGGAACAACAGGAACAAGAAGTTTATATCTTTTTGAAAGACTTATAATGTGATTCATAACATCGGGAATACAAGTTCCGAAAGCAACGGCTATAATAAACTCGCCTGTAAATTCAGAAAGTTTTTTCACTTTATACCCTCTGAATATTTGGCCTCTGACAAAATCGTCACTTGCAGTTACGCCCAAGATTTCAATATTAAGGCGATTTAACTCATCTATCACTAAATCTGCACCATTACCCATACCATAAACAACAACAGGTAATTTGCTGTTTTTCATCTGTTCCCATGAGGAATATTCGGGTATATTAAAATCAAGCATTTAATCACCTCACATAACACATACCATTTGTCAATAACGCAGAAATCATTTTAAAAATTTGTGTTTATACTGAAATCGAGAAAGTAAGGCATTTTAAAAGCTATTCATTTTGAGAATTTATCCTTTTGCCTTATTTTTCTTTTTTGTAATAAGCAAAACTACTATAACAGCAGCCAATATAATAACCAAAACTGTAAGTATAACCGTGGCTGTGGTAACTCCGGCAGATTCATAAATTGCATAAAGGGTAATATGCTCTTGCACATTTACGGTATCTCCCTCATAATAATCTTCACCGTCGGTGCCATCTGAGGAAGTGCTCCACTTAACAAATTTATTATTTATATTTCCGTTTTTATGCTCTGCAATAGTGAGAGTATCTCCGTTTAGGGCAGTTTCAGTCCATGAGGATTTTCTGTCCATATATGTAATTGTACCTTTTGCCTTTTCGGTTACAGTTTCGTATGCAACAGCTGTGGTTGTATATGTATCATCTGTATTTTCTTTCGTTTCAGATGATTCTTCTTCCATCTCTTCTGTACCTGTTGAGCTGACATTCGGGTCTGTATAATCATCCCCATTAAAAACATCCGCAAAAGAAGTTGTAAATAGAGTAAATGACATAATAAGAGCGATTAACGCCGATAAAGATTTCTTTAACATATTTTATTCTCCTTTCAATTTATGAAGTATAGGAATATTTTATCAAATTTTTATAAAAGCCGCAACCCAATACTGAGCTGCAGCTTTAGATTATTTTCAAATCAATATTTGAAATTTGAATATGTAATGCTGTTTACAACGGTTGCCGTTGCAACACTTACCTTAGCAATAGTGTATTTAACGTTTGTAAGTGTGGCAGGCATCTTCATTGAATGAGAGAGAGAAACAAACTGATTTTTATCGGTTGTAACTCTTGCTTTAATTACAACATCTGAAGATGAAAGAACGATAGAATCAAGGCTTGCACCTGCTTCGTCAAGGCCTGCTTTAATTTCATCGGCGTCTTTGTAATCTCTTGTAAACTTACCGAGAGCGCTGCTGCTTTTAAGCGTATTGGTTTCGTTCTTTACGGTAATGGTAATATCATAATATTTGCCATCTGAGGAGGGCGTGCAGGTTGCTTTTGTAACATCCGATGCCTTAAGAGTGCTTACTTTAAGGTCTGTGCCATTAAAAGAGCCTTTCTTAACAGTTGTGTTTGTGCTGCCTTCACCGAGGAAGTCTGCAACTGTTGTACGAACGATTTTAATCTTTGCAAGAGCACCCATTTCAAGATCTTTTACAGATGTTTCTTTAACTTTGCTGTAACCGGGCTTGGATTTTGAAGCCTTGGTTGTTGCATCATTATAAAGAGCAACAATGTCTGCTACAGATGTGGGAGCAGTTGCCTTTTTTGCTGTAGTGGTAACTTTTTTAGTGGTTGTTGCCTTTTTAGTTGTAGTAGTTTTCTTAGTTGTAGTAGCTTTTGTGGTTGTAGCAAGAATTGTAGCTGTGGTTTCTGCTGTAGTAGTCTCAGTAGAAGATACCTCAGTAATTTCTTCTGTTTCGGAAGTTTCCTCAGGTGCAGCTGTTTCTTCTGTGGTATCTGCTTCTTCTGAGGTTTCAGCTGATGATTCGGTATTTAACGCTTCTACGGTTGTATCATCGGTTGTTGTGGTTTCTTCCTCTGTGTTTGAGCCACATGCGGCAAAAGCGAGGACCATAACGACACATAATAAAAGTGCGAATATTCTTTTTGACATAAGCTTTTTCTCCTTAAATTATTTTGATACGATTATATCAAATAAAGTTCCCACATTCAATAACAATTTCTCAAAGTCAAACTTTTGAGGTGAAACGAATAAAATTTCAATAAATAGTGTATAAAATTACAAATTCACAGACTAAGAATGCATATTTTTCGGTAATTATGAAAGAATATTCAAAATAGCAAGATTTTTCCCTTGACTATCTATAATAAGGAATGTATAATGTGTGCATAATTTGCATATTGAGAGGTTTAAGATGATCAAGGTGTTTATTGACGGCAGTGCCGGCACAACAGGTTTAAGAATAAACGACAGATTATCCGAAAGAGAAGATATAAAGCTTATTAAGCTCTCAGAAGAAAACAGAAAAGACGCAAGTGCAAGAAAAGAAGCTATTTTCAATGCAGATATTGCTTTTTTATGTCTTCCCGATGCAGCTGCAGTTGAGGCTGTATCACTTGCAGAGAGCAGCAATACTGCGATTATAGATACATCCACAGCTCACAGAGTAAAGGATAACTGGGCTTATGGATTTCCGGAGCTTACAGGTCAAAGAGAAAAAATCAAGAATTCAAAAAGAATTGCTAACCCCGGATGCCATGCAAGCGGATTTATTTCACTTGTGGCTCCCTTGACGGAAAAAGGGATTATTCCAAAAGATTTATCTCTAACCTGTTTTTCGC
Organism: bacterium; assembly: GCA_963652165.1. GTDB lineage: Bacteria > Bacillota > Clostridia > Oscillospirales > Acutalibacteraceae > CAG-177. The sequence continues at coordinate 45,381 of CAVJRM010000002.1, forward strand.
TCACAGGTTACTCCGGCGGCGGAAAAAAGATGATTGCCGATTATGAGGCAGAGGGCAGAGATGTTTTACTTGATGCGCCCAGAATGTACGGTGTTTCGCAAAGCCACAAGCATCTTCCGGAAATGTCAAAAATTTGCCATTTAGATAATTCACCTATCTTTTGCCCGATTGTCGCCCCATATTACAGCGGAATGGAAGTTACCGTTCCTCTCTTTTCAAAAGATATAAAAGGTAATATAGAGGATATTAAAAATATATACAAAGAATATTATAACTCCGGTGTGGTAAAATTCGCCGATAATGATACCGAAAACGGATTTTTATCCGCAGGGGCGCTCAGCGGAAGAGATGATATGATTATCACCGTTTGCGGAAATGAAGACAGAATACTTTTAGTTTCCAGATTTGATAATTTAGGCAAAGGTGCATCCGGTGCCGCAATCCAAAATATGAATATACTTTTGGGAATAGATGAAAAAACAGGATTAAATATTTAATGGAGGATATGAGATGAAAGTTATTTCCGGCGGTGTGTGTGCCGCTAAAGGCTTTACCGCAGGCGGTATTCACTGCGGTATTCGTAAAAACAAAGAGAAAAGAGATTTATCAATTATTTACAGTGAAGTTCCGGGAGCTGCTGCTGCAACCTACACAACAAATCTTGTAAAAGGTGCTCCCCTTCTTGTAACAAAAAAACATATTTCAAACGGCTATGCACAGGCTATCATCTGTAACAGCGGTAACGCCAACACCTGCAACGCAAACGGCGTTGAAATTGCAGAGCAAATGTGTTCTTTACTTGCAGACGGAATTAAAATAAAAGCAGATGACATAATTGTTGCATCTACCGGCGTAATAGGTCAGCCTCTTGATATTGAGCCAATTGCTAAAGGTATGCCTGCCCTTATTTCTTCCCTTTCCGAAAGCGGAAGTGATGACGCAGCCGAAGGAATTATGACTACCGATACAATCAAAAAGGAAATTGCCGTTGAATTTACAGCAGGAGGAAAGACCTGCAAAATCGGCGGTATCGCCAAGGGCAGCGGTATGATTCATCCCAATATGGCAACAATGCTTGTATTTATTACAACAGATGCCGCAATTTCCCCTGCTATGCTTCAAAAAGCACTTTCGGGAGATATTAAAAATACATTTAATATGGTTTCCGTTGACGGTGACACTTCAACAAACGATATGGTAACCGTAATTGCCAACGGTATGGCAGGAAATGATATTATTGATAGCGAAAATGAAGATTACTTTGAATTTATGAAGGCTCTTAACACCGTTAATATGAACCTTTGCAGAATGATTGCCGGTGACGGTGAAGGCGCTACAAAGCTCCTTGAATGCAAGGTTACAGGTGCAAAAGACGAGGAAACAGCAAAAATCGTTGCAAAGAGTGTAATTTGTTCCTCACTTCTTAAAGCTGCCATGTTCGGAGCAGATGCAAACTGGGGCAGAGTTCTTTGCGCCATCGGTTACAGTGGAGCAGATGTTGACGTTAACAAAATTGACGTTTCGTTTAAGAGCAACAAAGGTGAAATCCCCGTTTGCGTAAACGGTGCGGGAATTGAATTTTCGGAAGAATTTGCAAAAGAAATTTTGCTTGAAAAAGAAATAGAAATACTTATCAGCTTAAAGAGCGGTGACGCCTGCTCAACTGCATGGGGCTGTGATTTAACCTATGACTATGTTAAAATCAACGGAGATTACCGCACCTGATTTGGAGGAATAAATATGAGCGAAGAATATTCTACCTCAGAGAGAATTGAAGACATTATAAACGCCCTCCCCTATATCAAAAGATATACAGGAAAAATCGTTGTTGTGAAATACGGCGGAAACGCTATGAAAAACGAAGACCTCAAGCAAAAAGTAATGCTTGATTTAGTTCTTCTTTGGACTATCGGTGTTAAAGTTGTTCTTGTTCACGGCGGCGGCCCTGAAATCAACGATATGATGTCAAAACTCGGAAAAAAATCCGAATTTGTTGACGGACTTCGCGTAACGGATAAAGAAACCGTTGATATAGTTCAAATGGTTCTTGCGGGTAAAGTTAATAAAACTCTTGTAAACTATCTTGAAGAAAAAGGTGCAAAAGCCATCGGCCTTTCCGGTATGGACGGCAGACTTATTGAAGCTGAAACAAAAGATGAGAAATTAGGCTATGTTGGCAACATCACCAAGATAAATGCTCAGCCTATTTTTGACCTGCTTGAAAAAGGATATATTCCCGTTATATCAACCCTCGGCTGTGATAAAGACGGCAACACTTACAACATCAACGGTGATACTGCCGCTGCTGAAATTGCGGGTGCTCTTAAAGCGGAAAGATTTATTCTTATGACCGATATTAACGGTGTACTTAAAGATAAAGACGATCCGTCAACTCTTATCCCCGAAATATCAAAGGATGAGGCAGAGAAATTTTATCAAGACGGCACAATTTCCGGCGGAATGATTCCAAAAGTAAGAAGCTGCTTTGACGCCATTGATGAGGGTGTAAAAAATGTGGTTATAATGAACGGCACCGTTCCCCATTCAATTCTTATTGAATTACTTACAAATGAAGGCTGCGGCACTATGTTCAGCGGAGGAAAAACTGAATGAATATAAGAGAAACAGATAAAACTTATGTTGCCGGCACTTACAATCGTTTTCCCGTTGAAATAGTAAGTGGTAAAGGCTCAATAGTCAAAGATGTGAACGGAAAAGAATATATAGATATGGGCAGCGGAATAGGTGTTACATCTTTCGGCGTTGCCGATGATATTTGGCAAAAGGCCGTTATAGAGCAAATTTCAAAAGTACAGCATACTTCTAATTTATATTACACCGCTCCCTGCGCAATTCTTGCCGAAAAACTCTGTGAAAAAACGGGAATGAAAAAAGTATTTTTTTCAAATTCCGGTGCTGAAGCAAATGAATGTGCAATTAAAGCTGCAAGAAAATATGCCGCTGAAAAGAAGGGCAAAGACTATTATACAATCATAACCCTTGTAAACAGTTTTCACGGCAGAACACTTACAACCCTTGCCGCAACAGGTCAAGACCATTTTCACGAGCTGTTTCAGCCCCTCACTCCCGGATTTGCCTATGTTGAAGCGGGAAATTTTGAGCAGTTAAAGAAAACAGCCGAAGAAACAAAAGCTGCGGGAATACTTATGGAATGTGTGCAGGGTGAAGGCGGTGTTCTTCCCCTTGATAAAGAATTTGTAGTAAAAGTTGCCGAATATGCAAAAGAGAACGATATTATTCTTATGTTTGACGAGGTTCAAACAGGTAACGGCAGAAGCGGCAAATTTTATTCGTATATGAATTTCGGTGTTCAGCCTGATGTGGTATCCACGGCAAAAGGACTTGCAGGTGGTTTGCCCCTCGGTGCAACAATTTTGGGTGAAAAAGTTGAAAACATTTTCGGCTATGGTGATAACGGCTCTACCTTTGGCGGTAACCCCGTAAGCTGTGCTGCGGCTATCAGCATAGTTGACAGAATTGACGATAAGCTCCTTAGTGAAGTTAAAGAAAAAAGTGAGTATATCTTTAAGGCTTTTGAAAATGTGGAAGGCGTTGAGAGCGTTGCGGGCATGGGCCTTATGATTGGCATTAAGACCATTAAACCCGCAGGTGAAATTGTTAAAGCCTGCATAGATAAAGGCGTGCTTTGCCTTACTGCGAAAGATAAGGTAAGACTTCTTCCTGCATTGAACATTCCCATGGATGTGCTCCAAAAGGCTGTTGAGATAATTAAAGAGGCTTGCAAAGCATAATAAAAATTGTATAAATTTTCATACCTTCCCCTTTTTAGAGGAAGGTATTTTTGTTATATTTGTACATTGTAATTTTTTTGAATTTCGGTATAATATAGTTAACATGTTAATTATTAACACATTTACTTTTAACACATTAACATTTAATTAGTTAACAAAAGGAGTGATACAATGCAAAAGCCCAATAATATTCACAATTCAAGCCTTGTTGTTATGAACTTTATGCAGGTAGACAGGCTCCACCACACCTGCGTAGATGTTAAAATAAACTCCATGGGTTTCGGAATACACCGAGCCCAGCACGGAATGCTTATGTTCCTTAACAGTCAAGGCGAAAATGTTTCTCAAAAAGACATTGCGGACTTTTTCAAAATCAGCCCTGCGGCAGTGGCAAATGCAATGAAATCTCTTGAAAGCGGAGGCTTTATAAAAAGAAAGCCCGATAAGACCGACACCAGAAGAAATATAGTTAAAATAACGGAAAAGGGAAAAGATGTTATTGACAAGTCAAGCGAAATTTTCTCATCCATTGACAAAGCAATGATAAAAGGTTTATCCGATGACGAGCTTAAAATTTTCCGAAAATGTCTTGACACAATGGCTGAAAACCTTAAAGACGAAATTAATGGCAAGGAGGAACGAAAATGAAAAGATGGTCAAAATATATTAAGCCCTATCTCCCCTATTTCATACTTGGCCCTCTGTGTATGATAGTGGAAGTTATAGGTGAAATCATAATGCCGAAATTTCTTGCGGACATTATAGACTACGGTGCGGGAGATGCGGATATAACCGAGGCAAATGTTTTAATTCAAAAAATTTATGAAATTTGCAACGGCAAGTCCCCCTTCATTATCGCCATAATGTGCTGCATGATTGCAACGGCAATTTTAATGCTTATAGGCGGTGTAGGCGGTGCTTATTTCGGAGCTAAGGCATCCGTTAACTTTGCAACCGATCTTCGCTACGATATATACAAAAAAGTACAGGAATTTTCTTTTGCAAATATCGATAAATTCAGCTCCGGTTCACTTGTAACCAGACTTACAAACGATGTTACACAGATGCAAAACTTTATAAACATTCTTTTAAGAATGTGCCTTAGAGCACCCGGAATGTTAATCGGCGGTATATTTATGGCAATACTTGTAAGCCCCTCATTAACAACCTGTTTGCTTATAGCATTGCCCATTCTTGTGGTAGCTGTAATTTACTTTATTAAAGTTGCATTGCCGAGATTTACAAAGCAACAAACAAAAATAGATGCTCTTAACTCAACGGTACAGGAAAATGTTACAAACATAAGAGTTGTAAAATCTTTTGTACGTGAAGAACATGAGAAAAAGAAATTCAGCAAAGCAAACTCTGCATTAAAATCAAGTGCAGTTGACGCCATGAAAACAATGATTCTTATGCAGCCCGCAATGACTCTTGTTATGAACGGCACAATAATCGCAATACTTTGGTTCGGCGGTAATATGCTTGTAAAGGGTACTCTTACAACCGGTGCGCTTACTGCATTTATTACATACATTACTCAAATTCTTATGTCACTTATTATGATGACAATGATTTTCATCAACCTTTCAAGAGCCCTTGCATCTTCAAAGAGAATAAGAGAAGTGCTTGATGAAGAAATTGATATAAAAGACAATGAATCTGAAAGTGCTGCTGAAAATGAAGTTACAAAGGGTGACATTGAATTCAAAAATGTTACATTCCGTTACTACAAAGACAGTGACGGAAAGGTGCTTGATAACATCAATCTTAAAATCAATGCCGGTGAAACCATAGGAATTATCGGCTCCACAGGCTCCGGCAAATCCACCCTTGTTTCTCTTATTGCAAGGCTTTATGATGCCGATGAAGGTGAAGTTCTTGTTGACGGCGTAAATGTTAAAGATTATAAAATTCACAAACTTCGTGACGGCATTGGTTTTGTGCTTCAAAAGAATGTTCTTTTCTCCGGTACTATTGAAGATAATCTTCGCTGGGGCAATCAAAATGCAAGTGAGGAAGAAATCAAGCAAATGTCAAGCTATGCTCAGGCTGATAACTTTATTTCTTCCTTTAATGACGGTTATCAAACCATTCTTGACCAGGGTGGCACAAATGTTTCCGGTGGTCAAAAGCAGAGAATTTGTATTGCAAGAGCATTACTTAAAAAGCCTAAAATTCTTGTGCTTGATGACTCCACAAGCGCAGTTGATACAGCAACAGAAGCAAGAATCCGTGAGGCTTTTGCCACAGAGCTAAAAGGCTCTACAAAAATTATAATTGCTCAAAGAATTTCATCCGTAAAGGATGCAGATAAAATTGTAGTACTTAATGACGGTGAAATCACAGGAATGGGCACTCATGATGACCTTCTTGCAAATAACACCGAGTATCAGGAAATTTATTATTCACAAATGGAAAGAAAGGAGGATGCATAATGGCAGGTAGAAGCTTAGAAGAATTGCAAAAAAGATATAACAATTCACCTTCATCTAAAAAAGGCCCCGGCTTCGGCCCTCCGGGCAGGCCTCCCAGAAGAGGCCCCGGCGGTCCTAAGGGTAAACCCGGCCACGCCAAAGAAACAGTAAAAAGGCTTTGGTCATATATATCCTGCTTCAAGCTCAGATTATTCTTTGTAATTCTCTGTATGCTTTGCAGCACCCTTACCTCTCTTGTAGGCTCATATATAATGAGACCTGTTATAAATAATCTTGTTGACGCCGGCACAACGGCAGAGGAAAAAATTAAAGATCTTGCATCAATCCTTGTGCTAATGGCTTTAATTTACCTTGTAGGAATTGCAACCACCTATTTACAGGGCAGGCTTATGCTTACGGTTTCAACGAGTGCATCGGAAAAGCTCAGAAACGACCTTTTCAACAAGCTTGAAAGCCTACCAATCAGATTTTTTGACAGAGAATCAACGGGCGGAATAATGTCAAGATTCACAAACGATATTGATAACATAGACAATATGATGAATCAAACTATTACTCAGCTTGTTTCAGGCACAATAACTCTTATAGGCACATTTTGCCTTATGGTTTACACAAACAGATGGCTTACCCTTGTAACAGTTGCTTTTGTTCCCCTACTTCTTCTCGGCGGTCAATATGTGGCAAAGCACTCCGAAAAATATTACACGGCACAGCAAGCTGCTTTGGGTGCGGTAAACGGCTACATTGAAGAAAGTGTATCCGGTCAAAAGGTTGTAAAAGTATTCAATCACGAAAACACCTGTATAGATGAATTTGAGCAGCTTAACAATGATATGAGAGCAAAGCAAATGGGCGCTCAATTCTACGGCGGTGTTATGGGCCCTGTAATGGGAAACATAACTCAAATATGCTACGGCGTTACGGCAGGTGTAGGCGGACTTCTTTGCCTGCTTAAAGGCTTTGATGTGGGCGGAGTTTCAATATTCGTAAACTATTCAAGGCAGTTCAGCCAGCCTATAAATATGATTTCACAGCAAACTTCTTTAATCTTTGCGGCTCTTGCAGGTGCAGAAAGAGTTTTTGCAATAATGGATGCAGAGCCTGAAGATTTGTATGATGAGGTTAAAGCAGAGCCTGAAAAAATTGAAGGTTATGTAGAGCTTAAAGATGTTACATTCGGCTATGTTCCGGAAAAAACAGTGCTTAAACACATCACTCTTAAAGCTGAGCCGGGCAAAAAAGTTGCATTCGTCGGCTCAACGGGTGCAGGCAAAACCACTATAACAAATCTTATTAACAGATTTTACGATATTGACAGCGGTGAAATTACAGTTGACGGAATCAATATAAAAGATATGAACCGTGATTTTCTGAGAAAGAATATTGCAATGGTGCTTCAAGATACTCATCTGTTTACAGGCACGGTTATGGAAAACATAAGATACGGCAGACCCGATGCAACAGATGATGAAGTAATTGCAGCTGCAAAAACAGCAAGCGCTCACAGCTTTATTATGAGGCTTTCAAAAGGCTATGATACTGTTATTGAGGGCGATGGTGCAAACCTTTCACAAGGTCAAAGGCAGCTGTTAAACATAGCAAGAGCCGCTCTTTCAAAGGCACCTATTCTTGTGCTTGATGAGGCTACAAGCTCTGTTGATACAAGAACAGAAAAACACATTGAGCACGGCATGGACAGGCTAATGAAAAACCGTACCACTTTTGTAATTGCTCACAGGCTTTCAACGGTTAGAAATTCAGATGAAATTATGGTGCTTGAGCAGGGAGAAATCATTGAACGAGGCAGCCATGATGAGCTTCTGAAACTCGGCGGCAGATATTACGAACTATACACAGGCAAGAAAGAACTTGACTGAGATATAAAAAATCCTCCTGAGGTTTTATCCAAAGGAGGATTTTATAATTCTTTGAATCTGTTTAAAAAATGCCAAACTTAATATATGAGCGAAGAGGTAATTTTCATTTTTTTGCAAATAGCTCTTCAATTATGATAATATCCGCATATAAATCTATCTGCATTTATGTAATAATCCAAAGATTTATAAACTACGGGATTTGACGCTTTATTGCTTTTATTATAAACCTTAATCCCATCGGGGATTTTTTCTATTGCAACGGTATGAAGCCCATGGAAAATATTATTTGCATTCCAAAAAGAAATTATTCCATACTTTTTTGTTTCAAACGTATTTCTGAATTTGTAAAAATTATTTTCTTTAAACACTGAAATATTATTATCTTTAAAATATTTTTTTAGTGCTTGTGGTACTGTTCCGAAAAGTCCCATAATTGCATTACCGTATGGATAAATTTCTTTTGCAACATCACAAAGTGGTGTAGGAATGCCTAAAAGCTGCCTAAAATTATAAACAGCAATTACTTCGCAGCCATTATATGACATAGGAAACAATCCGTATCTGCATTTTGCAAGATTACCTACGCCTTGGCCATTAAGAGTTTTTTCCTCAAGAATGATATTTTTATTATGTTTATAGTTAAGTTTTTCAATCATAAATTGTCATTCTTTTCTATATTATCATTCTCAATTCTGTCTTTGAACACATAACCGTTTTGCAATAAAATATTCATGTGTGTTATCGCTCTGCCGGTGCCGTTTGCAACACAATATTCAGCATCCGTTGCAACTCTTGTTTTTATTCCCGTTCTTTTCTCAAACATTTTATCAATCTTTCTGAGAAGCGAACCTCCACCGGTTAATACAATACCGGAATCAAGAATATCGGCAGCAAGTTCCGGCGATGTACTCTCAAGAGTGCTTCTAATCCCTTCAATTATTAATTCAAACTGAGGCCTCAAAGCGAGGAAGACTTCTGTAGAGCTCACTTCAAATGAAACCGGCATTTTTGTAATATAACTTTTACCTTTAACAGTCATGCCGAGCTCAACATCACGAAGGACAGCGGAACCGATAGTAGTTTTTATTTTCTCGGCTGTTTTTTCTCCGATAACAATATCTCTTTCTCGACGAATTTGGCGCATAATTGCTTCATCAAAAGAAATTCCGGCAGTCTTAATTGATTTGGAAACTGCAATACAACCCATGGTTATAACAGCAATATCGGTAGACCCTGCACCGATATCTACAATCATAATTCCTTTTGGCTTTTCGTTATCAAGGCCCGCTCCGAGAGCTGCGGCAAGAGGTGATTCAATAAGGCAAGATTTTGATGCTCCGGAAGCAGTAGCTAAATCAAGCACTGATTTTTTCTCAAGCTCAGTCAAAGTTGAAGGAACACTGATAATAACGTTAGGTCTAAGGACCATATTTTTACAAACTTTAGAAATATAGTATTCTATCATGTGCTTAGCAGCAGTAAAATCACAAATAATACCGTTGTTCAAAGGCCTAACAACTTTTACACCTTCCGGATTTTTCTCAAACATATCATAAGCTTTTTTGCCTATACCGATTATTTTGTTGTTTTTATTGTAGGCAATAACAGACGGTTCAGAAAGAACCACACCTTTCCCTTCCATATAAATTGAAACAGAATAAGTGCCAAGATCTATGCCAATGTTAGTTGCTAACATAAAATCACCTTTTTAATTTTTTCTTTGGTTTGGTGAGAGCAAGCGCTATGCAATAAACAGCTTTAGCATCATTAAGCCAAAGCATTTTTGAGCACTCATTTAAAGTTTCACCGGAGGTAGAAATATCATCACATAAAAGGATAATTTTATCTTTTACTAATCCCGGATTAGTAACCTCAAAGGCTCCGGTCAAATTTCCTCTTCTGTATAAAGCGTGAAGCCCATGTTGTTTTTCTGTTTCGTATATTTTTTCCAAAATATCAGGCTTAAATTCAATACCTGTAAGTGATGATATTTTTTCAGCAAGCAAAGCGGTTTGATCATAACCTCTTTCTTTATATCTTTTCTTAGTCATAGGCACATTGATCATAAAATCAAAGCTTATTTCATTATATCTTTCTTTAATTGTCTTTGCCATTTCCACAGAATAAGCCTCACTGTTGGACATAGAATTTCTAAACTTATAGATGTGCAATCCTTTACGAACGTTTCCCTCATAAAAGAACGGAGCAACGATGGCTTCATAATAATTATCTCTGCCTTTACATTGGCAAATTCCTTTTGGAAGTCCACAGCTTTTACAAACATTCCCTTCAATACGAGGAAGAGACTTTTTACAATTTGAACACAATAAATCATCGCCAAAAATAAAGGAGTCACAATATGCACAATGTTTTGGAAAAATTGATGAAATTCTAAGTTCATGAAGTTTTTTCATAAATCTTCACCTTGGACTATAAAGCTGCTGAGGGCAGAATATCTTTTTTGCTTCTTATTATTTTCAACCATTCTGTAAACGGTATTTTTTGAGCCGACAAGTATTATAATATTTTTTGCTCTTGTAACAGCAGTGTAGAGTAGATTTCTGTATTGAAGATACTCATTTATTCCTACAACAGGGATAACTACAACCGGAAATTCACTCCCTTGACTTTTATGTACGGTTACTGCATAAGCGTGTTCAAGCTCAGGGCTGCATTCAAAAGGTATTTCCGCAACTCTGTCATCAAATCTTATAATAAAAGTATTTGAATCATTGTCTATTTTTTCAAGAATACCAATATCGCCGTTAAAAACGCCCTGCCCTGTCTTATCCTCTGTGTGCCATTCTATGTCGTAATTATTTTTAATTTGCATTAGTTTATCACCCGTGCGGAATACTCGAGAACCAAATGCGTGCTCTTTTTTATTCTTTTCGGGAGGGTTTAAAGCTGACTGCAAAATTTTATTTAAACTAACTGTGCCGGTTTCTCCTTTTCGTGATGGGCAAAGAACTTGAATATCTTCAATGGGAGATATGTTATAAGCAGCAGGCAAACGTATTGCAAGAAGCTCTCTGATGGTATTTGCCGCATAAGCTGCAGAATTCTTTTCCATAAAAAAGAAGTCTTTATCCTTCACATCAAGAATAGGCATTTCACCATTAACAATTTTATGAGCATTAGTAATGATAAGACTTTCCATTGCTTGACGAAAAACCTCATTAAGCTGTACAACAGGTAAAGCGTTGGAATCTATAATATCATGAAGAACATTTCCGGCGCCAACAGGTGGTAACTGATCCGAATCCCCTACCATTACAAGCCTACAACCAATAGGTAAAGCTTCAAGCAAAGATGAAAACAGCTGAATATCCACCATGGAAAGCTCATCAATAATAACAGCATCCGATTCAAGAAGATTTTGCCTGTTTCTTTTAAAGCGAGGATGATCACTTTCATCCCACTCGACTTCAAGAAGTCTGTGGATTGTAATAGCTTCTTCCCCTGTAAGCTCGCTCATTCTTTTTGCGGCTCTGCCGGTAGGAGCGGCAAGAGCAACATCAAGCCCCTGATCTTTAAACACACTGAGGATACCCCTTAAGGTAGTAGTTTTTCCGGTACCGGGGCCGCCGGTAAGCACAAGTATGCCTTTTTCAACAGCAATTTTTATTGCTTTTTTCTGAGTTTCGTTATAAACAACTCCGCCAACAAGTTCAGCTTTTTTTATCTGATTTTCAATATTAGGAAAAGACTTAGTTGCATATCGTTTAATAAAAAGCAAATTTTGTGCAGCACTTTTTTCTGCTTCATACAAATCCGGTAAAAATATATAATCACGGCTACGAATTTCAGTAGAAATCAAGCTCTTATGTTCAATTAAAATATCTAAATTTATTTCTACATCATCTTCAGAGCAATCAAGAAGACTTTTGCAGGGATCTAACAAAGCAGTACGTGGAATACATGTATGACCGTTTCCGAGATTATGCTTCATCACATAAATTATTCCGGCTTGGATTCTGTACTCATCAAGGGGCTTATTTTGCAAATTGTTTGCAATAGCGCAGGTTCTTTCAAAAGTTATACCTATTCCTAAATTGCTGAGAAGATACGGATTACGTTCAACTATATCTGCAGATTTTGAGCCGAACTTTTTATACACTTTTATTGCTTCGTTAGTACTGAGCCCATATTTGCCCAATGCAATAACGGCATTTCTTTCATTGGCAAATTTATGAAAGCATTTTGAAATTTCATTTGCTTTTTCTCTTGAAATACCTTTAATTTTAGTAAGGCGTTTAGGTTCATTTTCAATAATATTGAATGTTTCTTCGCCAAACTCTGAAACTATTTTTTGCGCCATTCTCTCCCTAATGCCTTTAATCATACCGGAAGATAGAAACATAAGCATTTCATTTGCAGATTCCGGAACACTTCTAATACAATTCTCAACTTTTAACTGTCTTCCAAAAGTAGGGTGAACAACAAAAGTACCTAAAAAAGTAACTTTTTCGCCAACATATACATTTCCGATATTTCCGGCAGCAATATAAAACTCACCGTCACTTGAAAACTCAAGAACAGTAAATCCGTTTTCATCATTTTGAAATGTAATGTTTTCAATTATTCCTTCAATTGAAACAGTTTCATCCATAATAATACCTACTAAAAATAAGAGCAGACATTTCCTCCCAACAGGGATATTGAAACACCTGCTAAAAATCAATAAAAAGTGAGAGGGCCTGTAAGCCGAGTTCTGTCATTTAAGGCAATCATCTATCTAATCTGCACATTGCTGTGCATTTCAAGCCACCTTTCGGAGTATCGCTGAGCAAGCGCAGGGGTTGCCCCCACCTCCAGTCGGTGTTGCTTCGGATAGGGTTTACATGGCCGTGCAGTTCCCCACACGCCGGTGAGCTCTTACCTCGCCTTTCCACCCTTACCTACAAAGTAGGCGGTATATCTCTGTTGCACTTTCCCTAAGGTCACCCTCGGCGGCCGTTAGCCGTTATCCTGCTCGATGAAGCTCGGACTTTCCTCACGCACTAAGTGCCCGCGACTGCCCAGCCTTCTCACAAAAAATTATTTTATACCGTAATAAGAAAATTGTCAATTTTTTATTTCAGCATTTCTAAAAATTCAGCTTCATCAATAACTTTTACACCAAGTTCATTGGCTTTTGTTAGTTTTGAACCGGCAGACTCCCCTGCTATAACAAAAGATGTTTTCTTACTGACAGAGCCTGAACATTTTCCACCGTTATTTTCAATAAGCTCAGTGACTTCTTTGCGACCAAGGCTCGGTAAAGTGCCTGTAACTACAATTGTTAAACCTGCAAGCTTGTTTGTAGACTCACTCTTTTCAGAAACTGTCATATTAACGTTTTCTTCTTCGAGTTCATTCATAATTCTTTGATTTGATTCGGAATCAAAAAATTCTCTGATACATTTTGCTGTAGTTTCGCCAATATCATCTATAACGGTAAGTTCTTCGATAGATGCATTCTCAAGTTCTTTAATAGAACTATAATGCTTCATAATATCTTTTGCGGTTTGTTTTCCAACATTTCTAATTGCAAGAGCTGCTAGCAATTTTGAAGCATCATTTCCTTTTGATTTCTCGATAGCGGCTAAGATTTTATCAGTATTTTTCTCTTTGCCGATTATACCTTTTTCAATAAGCTCATCCCTGTAATTTTTCAGCTTATAAATATCTGCATAAGATTTTAAATATCCGTCCTTAACAAGAGCATCTACAATATTCTCTCCTAAGCCCATAATATTCATACAATCAATCGAACAAAAATAAGCTATCGTCCTTGAAAGCTGTGCCGGGCAATTTGGATTTATACATTTTATATCTGCTGTATCTTCTTCTCTGATGAGCTTTTCTCCGCAAATCGGGCATTTATTCGGAGCAATAAATATTTCCTTAGGCTCTTCCACGCAGCCATTAAGCTTTGGTATTATTTCCCCGCTCTTAAATAATTTGTAAGCTCCGCCGATACCGATTTTCATGCTATTAATGTAATCTTGGTTATGAAGAGTTGCTCTTGAAACGGAAGTGCCGCATAGCCTTGCAGGCTTGCCGGTTTCTTTATCATGAAATACACCGGTAAATGTAAGTTTGCCTGTGCGGCCAACATCAACGATTATATCATCAATTACAACAATTTTTTCTTCAGGTGGATATTTATATGCAATATGGCCACTTGAATATTTGCTTCCGGCAGGAAAATCGTTCCTGTACTTTATTTCATCAATTTTAACAACTGCTCCGTCAATATCATATTCAAGTGAGCCACGCATATCTGCGATTTCATCAATAACAGCAAGAATTTCATCAGCCGTTTTACATTTTTTATGATATACGGTAGGAATGCCTTTTGATTGAAGAATTTCAAGAGCTTTTGTGTGGCTTTGAGTAAGTTCCTCAGGGCCTTGCTGAACATTGAATATAAACATTCTAAGGCCACGTTCTTTGGTGATTGACGAATCAAGCTGTCTTAAAGTACCTGCCGCAAGATTTCGAGGGTTTGCTGCAAGCTTTTTACCGGCAGCTTCTTGTATTGCGTTAAATTTTTCAAAATCGGCGTGGGTCATATAGACTTCACCACGAAGCTGTAATGAGTCGAATGGCAAATCAATTATCTTTTTAACATCCGGAATTACAAGTGCATTTGCGGTAACATCTTCACCGATTAATCCATCGCCACGGGTTTCACAAAGTTCAAGATGCAGTTTTCCATCTGCTTTTCTGTTATATCTAAGTGTAGCGGAAAGGCCGTCAATTTTTGTTTCAACAGAAAAAGTGCAATCCGGGTGAATTGAATGAACTTTTTCAACCCACGCAACAACATCTTCTTTAGTGAAAACATCTTCGATTGAAAGCATAGGCACATCATGGGTAACTTTTACTCCAGCTTCGCGCTTTGCTGTACCACCAATTTTTTGACTTGGAGAATCAGGATTCACCCACTCCGGATGCTCCTTCTCTGCAGCTTTAAGCTGCTGCATCAGTAAATCATATTCATAATCACTTATTTCCGGCTCATCATTATTATAATAAAGGTTCATATGATAATTGATGGTCTGAACAAGTGCCAAATATTCAAGCTCTGACATATAATCACTCCAAAGATAATTATGAGTAAATTATAGTATAAATATCATTTTCTGTCAAATTTTTATAGGTAAACATGCACAAAAAATACACTTAATTTTTTTCTTGATAATTGACATAATATGTGAGATAATTAAGCTATATTTTAATGCTTGGAGGAATAAAAATGGACCTTTCAAAAATTATTGAAAAGAAAAGCGGCTATGCCAAATATATGTATCAAGAAATAAGATACATATGCACAAAGTTTGAAAAGAGAAATCCCGGTTCAAAGGGTGAGTTACAAGCCTGCCAGTATATGGGCGATGTAATGAAGAGGCTCGGCTGTGACAGAGTAGAGGTTGAGGAATTCAAAGAAAATCCAAAATCATTCTTTGGTTGGATTTACATTACAATCTCATGTGTTCTTGCAGCAATCGCTCTTTTCTGTGTTGGCGTAGGCGTCGGCGGATCACTTTCTAAGATTTTCCCGATTATCGGAGCTGTACTTATTGTTTTCGGTCTTCTTCTTGCTCTTCTTCAATTTGGCTTTTATAAAAAAGCTGTTGACTTCCTTTTCCCTGAGGAAACAGGTCACAATGTTACAGCATATAAAGCTCCTACCGGTGAAGTTAAGAGAAGAATCGTATTTAACGGTCACCCTGATGCAGCTTGGGAATGGCCTGTAAACTATGCTCTTGGCGGCGTTGGATTTGAAAGCCATGCAATCATTTGTGCAGTTGGTGCAGTTTTCTATATTGTTCTTTCAATCATTGCAGCAGTAATGGCATTTAAAGGCCAGGATCTTGCTCATGTTTGGCATGCAGGCCTTTGGGGACTTTTCTTCGTTCCATTTGAATTCGGTCTTTATTTTATGGTAAACTGGAGAAGAGTTGTTGACGGTGCTAATGATAACCTTTCCGGTTGCTACATGGGTATTGCAATTCTTAAAGCTCTTAAAGATGAACAAATTGAACTTGAAAATACAGAAATTTGTGTTTGCCTTACCGGTTCTGAAGAAGCAGGCCTTCGCGGTTCAAAAGCATGGTGCGAAGCTCATCCGGATGCATTCAAGGATGTTCCCACATTCATCTATTCATATGATACAATTCATGATCCAAAATATCTTCTTGTTAACTACCGTGACCTTAACGCCACAGTTAAAGCTGATAAAGATGTTTCCGACCTCTTTATGGAATGTGCAGAAGAACTTGGTGTTACTTGCAAGAAAGGTATGGTTCCTCCCCTTGGCGGTGCTACCGATAATGCAGCATTCAGCCAAGCCGGTTTAAGATCAACAGGTATCACAGGCCTTAACCACAAGCTTGAAAGCTATTATCATACAAGAAAAGACAGCTATGATAACATGAACATGGAAGGCCTTGCAGATTGCTTTGCTGTTTCCGTAAAAGTACTTGAAAAGTTTGATAACGGCGCAAAGCAGTAAATTTGACATAATACTATAGGCAGCCACATAAAGTGGCTGCCTTTTTCCTGCTTATGTTGACTTTATTACTCTCAGCGGATATAATCAGTAAATGAAACGAGGCAAAAATATGGAAATAAATAAAATATATTTTGATACCATTGACTCCACAAATACTTATGCAAAAGAAAATGCATCTTCACTCACCTTGCCCACACTTATTACTGCATATAAGCAAACAAACGGCAGAGGAAGGCACGGCAAAAATTTTTATTCCGAAAAAGGCGGAATTTATTTTTCTGTTTTATTTAAAGCAAATAAAAATTTTGATTTGATTACCCCTGCATGTGCCGTAAGTGTTTACAAATCCATCAAAGAACTTTGTGATATTGAAACAGATATTAAATGGGTAAACGATTTATATTTTCAAGGGAAGAAGATTTGCGGAATACTTGTGGAAAGATTCATAAAAAACGATATAACATATACTTGTGCAGGTATAGGGATAAACTTAAATACGGAAACATTTCCAAGCGATTTAACAATGGCAGGCAGTCTGAAAACAAATATTAACGGCAAAATAATTGCTGAAAAAGCTACCGAGCATTTACTTAAATATAACGAAAACTACGATAGAAACCAGCTGCTAAAAGAATATGACAGCCGTCTTTTCATAAAAGGGAAAGAAATAACATATTCAATTAACAACGAAGAATTTACAGGTAAAGTCATTGGCATAAACAACGATTGTAATTTGATAGTGGAAAATTCAAAAGGAAATACTGATATACTTTCATCCGGAGAAATTTCCATTAAGATAAAGTGAGGATAATATGAAAATTAAAGTTGAAGATATAAATGATTATACAGATGTAAATTATATGCTTTTCACCGTGGAAATGGACCCTGAAAGGCAGCAAAAGGCTTTCTCTTATGCCCGTGAAGAAGACAGAATGCTTTGCATACTTGCAGATAATCTTGCAAAAAGAATGATCTCTGAAAGCTACGATATTTACCCACAAATGATAAGTTTTTACAGAGATGCAAACGGCAAACCCAGATGCTTAAATTCATTTGCAAAATTCAATATTAGCCATTCAGGCACTAAGGTAGCCTGCGCCGTTTCTGATAATGAAATTGGAATTGATATTGAAATAAACAGAAGTCATCCCTCAACTACAATAGACCGTTTTGCAACGGAAAGCGAGAAAAAGTATATTGAAAAAGCAGAAAAAAATTTCTTGAAAATTTGGGTGCTTAAAGAGGCTTATGTTAAATGCACAGGCGAAGGCATAAACGGAAATCTTAAAAATATTGAATTTACCGTAAACGATGACGATAAAGTTATCTGCTCCGATGATAGATATAAAGCAGAACTACATAATATTGTTGAGGGTTACACACTTGCAACAGTTGAAAAAATAGGATAATTTACATTTTTAACGTTAAATGATATAATCTTTTAGAAAACGGAGGTGTCAAAATGGAAGGCTTAAGAAAAGAATATTTAGGTTCCGGTATAACTGCCTTTGTTTCTGATGAGCATACTTTTGGCACCGATGCGGTTTTACTTGCTGATTTTGCAAATCCGACCTCTAAAAGTAAATGCTGTGATTTAGGCTCAGGATGTGGCATTATTCCCCTACTTTGGTGCAAGAAAAAAACAGCTGAAATAACAGCTGTTGAAATACAGGAAAAAGGATATAATCAAATTAAAGAAGCAATTGTTTTTAATAACCTTGAAAACAGAATAACGCCCATAAATTCGGACTTAAAAGAATTAAAAGGTAAAGTGAATTTCGGCTATTACAACATAGTAACTATGAATCCACCGTATACAGCGGAAGGCTCGGGAATTATAAGTTCATCGGGGGCAGATAAAATTGCACGCCATGGCACCATGTGCACATTCGGTGATATTTGTTTTACTGCATCTAAGCTCTTAAATTTTGGTGGAAAATTATGTATGTGCATACGGCCGGAAAGGTTATTTGAGCTTGCAAAAGAAATGCAAAACAATTCTATTGAGCCGAAGCGAATAAGATTCGTTTCAAAAACAAATGGCAAAACTCCTTGGCTTGTGCTTGTTGAAGGCAAAAGAGGAGGAAAAAGCGGGCTTACCGTTGAGTCTGAATTACACATTTATGCCCAAAGCGGCGAATACTCCGATGAAATGAAAAATATTTATAAAGATTATCTTCTTGAAAACAGAGGTGAATAATTTGAGCGGAAAATTATATATAGTCGGCACACCCATAGGAAACTTAAATGATTTATCGCCGAGAGGCTTGGAAACGCTGGAAAATTGCGATTTTATTGCAGCGGAAGATACAAGAGTTACCCTTAAAATTCTTAACAGATTTGAAATAAAAAAGCCTTTGGTAAGCTATTTTGAGCATAACAAAATTGAAAGAGGTCCGCAAATAATTGAAAGAATATTAAAAGGTGAAAATTGTGCCCTCGTAACTGATGCGGGTATGCCTGCAATTTCAGACCCCGGTGAAGATTTAATAAGGCTTTGCCATGAAATGGGGGTAAAAGTTGAATCCGTGCCCGGCCCTTGTGCATTCGCCACCGCCCTTGCCCTTTCGGGTATGCCATCAAGAAGATTTACATTTGAGGGTTTCCCTCCTGTAGACAAACAAGAGAGAAGAAAATTATTTAATTCTCTTGTAAACGAAGAAAGAACTATTATATTTTATGAGGCTCCTCACAAAATAAGCGCAACTCTCCGTGACCTTGCCGCTGTTTTAGGTGAAAGAGAAATTGCAATAGTAAGAGAAATAACAAAAATTCACGAGCAGGTTATTAAAACAGAATTAACGGCTGCAGCCGATAAATATTCAAAAGAAGAATTAAAAGGAGAGCTTGTTTTGATTATTCACGGCGCAGAAGTTTCCGAATCAAGCAATATGACCTTGGAAGAAGCAATAAAATACGCCCTTGATTTAGTCAAGGGCGGTGAAAGCAAAACCAATGCGGCAAAAATCGCTTCAAAAGAAAGCGGATATAAAAAAGGCGAAATATATAAAGCGATTATATAAGAAATTCATTTGGATGATTTTTAATATATTCACCTGCAAGGTTAGCAACAGTACCATTTGCAATAAGTGGTGCTGTTTTTTTATTTGCTTCATCTATTTCTTCGGGTATAACCGAGACTTTCTCATTATCTTCATCATAGGCGTTATATTCTAAATTAAATGCAGCTGCAAGCTCTCCGCCAACGATAGCACCTACAGCTTCTTTTGCTGTGGATGTAAGAGGTTTTGTATTCATCTTAAAGAAATTGCTCATTTCTTTTTCTGAATCTTCCAGAAAAGTATAAAGAGAATAAATATACTTTTGACCTTTTGTAAGGGTATCAAACTCTGCTGCCATATCGGTTTTATCGGCAACTCTTTTTTGCAAGTTTACTGCAACGCCCTTGAAAAGCTCCACAGAATCCGCAGAAGAAATAAGCTCACCCGTAAGAATAGCATAATCATTTCTCAGCTTATTTTCTTCTTTTAATTTGTTAATTATTTTATTTGTTTCTCTGCTATGCCTTGCACTTGCCTTTGCTGCTTTTACGCAAACAAAAGCCGTTACAATTATCAACGCAACAAGTAAAACAGCATATAAAGGATGCTGTGAGTAATATTCAAGCATAATTTTCCTCCTCAAATATCAAATTTAATTCCCGATAAATCACGGATTTTTTCCATAACTGCCAAAGTTTCTTTCATTCTTTTAACACAAAGAGAATATTTTGCATCACTTGGGTTATTTATGAATTTTTCAAATTCTACTGCTTCATATCCCATAAGTTCATCTTTGGTAAGCTCGGCAAAAATTTCGTTTTTTTCGCCTTGTTTATTATAAAGATAAATATTTTCAAGCTTTGATATAGATTCAATGGTTATTGTACCCTCATCACCGTAAATAGCAGAGCCTGAATAATCTTGACCTGTTTTGGAATAAGTAAGAGTTACAGTTTTATCATCATAAGAAAAAATTGCACTGCCACTGCCGTCTGCACCCGTGGATAAAAAATCAGCTGATGATAAAATTTTATTTGGAACGCCAAACAAATCAATTGCCGGATAAACACAGTAAATGCCTAAATCCATAAGGCAACCCGTTGCAAGAGCCGGGTT
Organism: bacterium; assembly: GCA_963652165.1. GTDB lineage: Bacteria > Bacillota > Clostridia > Oscillospirales > Acutalibacteraceae > CAG-177. The sequence continues at coordinate 66,090 of CAVJRM010000002.1, forward strand.
AAAAATATTGGGTTTATCCCCTGCTTTATAGGCAGCATATTTTGATGAAAGCTGTGAAAAATCAAAGTGTGCAGAAGTGATATTGCCAATTTGTTTTACAGTGTCAAGCAGTTTATCTCTTACGGGAGTATGCATATACATTATAGCTTCCATATAAATTAAGCCGTGCTTTGATGCATATTCACAGCATATTTCAAGCTCTTTGGGTGTAACGGTAATCGGCTTTTCACAAATAACATTTTTACCGTTTTCAAGCATTTTAAGACTTTGCTCAAAATGAAAAGAATTTGGGCTTGCTATATAAACGCAATTAAAATCGCCTTTTGCAAATTCATCAAGAGATGTATAAACGGCAGATATATTATTATCAAGAGCAAATTTATTGCCCTTTTCATCAGTTCTTGAATAAACTGCGGATATTTCGGAATCCGTCAAAAGTCTAACACCGTTTATGAAAGCTTCGGCAATCCATCCGGTGCCTATAATCCCGTATTTCAAAACAAAAAACTCCTATCAGATTTCAAATGTAAATGCACATTCACCGTTAATATCTTTTGTAAAATCGGCATAAGAAAATACTGTTTTAATTCTTTCATCAGCCTTTATTTTTACATTCACGGTTTTACCGGATTTATTATATTCAACAAAGATAACTCCGTTATCGGTGGTTATGTGGCCTTTTATATGAGAAAGATTGCTAATAAATTTCGGTGAAATAACCACCACTTTGAATCCACATGCATTTTCAGGCTGTTTAATGCCGAGAATTTCAGTGAAAATATATTTGGTAACGGCGCCGAACATAGGGTGATTTCTGGACGACTCACCGTTCCAATTTTCCCAAAGAGTTGTGGCTCCGGACTTTTTCATGTGGCTGAAAGACACTTCTTTATCATTAGTTAGCAATTCAAAAGCGAGGTCGTTTTCATCAACAGAAAACAGGTAGCCGATTAAAGCCTCTGTTGCAATTATGCCCGTGTCAAACCGACCTAACTTTTTATATTTTTCAATAACGCAGTTCTTAACATCATCGTTGCCGAGCCCCGCTTTAAGTGCGATTGATGAAGCGCCGTTTATATCTCCGCAGTAAGCTCTTTGCTGTCGGCTGTAATATGCTGCATTTATGGCAGAGCTTACTCTTTCAATTCGTTCGTTCAAATATTCTGTTTCGTTTTCTCTGCCTAAAATTTTTGCTATCTTTTGCACTTTTTTCATAAATTCAACATAAAGGCAAGAATTAACGAAAGATTCCGGGATTTGTATAGGTGTGGGAGGAAGCCAGTCGCCGAGGCACCAGCCGCCTTTTTCCTCTTTACAAACAAGCGAAAATTCGCTTCTTGACTCCAAATAATCAAAATATTTCAGCATTTTTGGGAAGAATTCGGAAAGAAGCTCTTTGTCACCGTACATTTTATAGTAAACGTAAGGAACCTCTACAATAGCGCCACCCCAACCGCATGGGCCTCCGCCACCGCCCATTAAAGGTGCAGTGTGCTGGATATGGCCGTTAGTTCTATCTTGACAATCGGCAATATCGTAAAGCCATTTACGGTAAAATTCTTTTGAATCTAAGGTAAGCATTGCCGCCTCACAGCAAAGCTGACCATCCCCGGTATAACCGAGTCTTTCTCTGTGTGGACAATCCGAAGGAACGCCTGAGTGCATATTGCAAAGCTGGGTATGAACATAAGTATTATAAAGCCAATTAAGATTTTCGTTATCGCAGCAAAAATCAGATGTAACTTTACAATCCGAGTGAATAACATCAACTCTTACGGGAACGGCATCACCTGTAATTTTTAAGTATCTAAATCCTTGCCAGCTGAATTTTGAATGATATTCTCTATCTGTACCGTCAGTAATAAATTCATCAACATATTTTCCTTCAGAAAGAAAATGCATGCCGTGCCAATTTATACCGCCTATTTCTTCGGCATAAGCAACAGAGATATGCTCATTTTTATTTTTGCATTTTATTACCGCTCTGCCAACGGTATTTATTCCGATGTCATAATATTTAGAGCCTTCATATTCGCCCATAAATTTAACATCCGTAATAACATCCGTAACTTTATCTGTGGGAGCAATATTAAAATAAAAATCAGTTTCGGGAGTTTCAATTTCACGGCTTGAATAAAAATCCGAAATGTTGGGAATATTATTTAGATTTTGAAATTCGCCATAGTAAATATTGTTTCTTTCAAAATATCCTTTATGGCATAAAGTGGATGAATCAGAAATAACATTGCCGCTTTGCTTTTTAATAAGGTAGCAAAGTTTTGCGGTTCCGTAATCCACATTACCCTCACCGAATTGCATATTTTGATGATAATAGCCCGTGCCGAGCATAACGGAAAGCTCATTTTCACCGTCTTTAATATAATCGGTTATATCATATTTCATTACATAGGTTCTGTAACCCATTTCATCAAAAATCGGGTATACAAATTTTGATGTATCTCTTTTTGAATAATTTGAGGCGGCGGGCACAAGCAAATCTTCACTTACCCTTTTGCCGTTGACTTTAAGTTCAAAATAACCAAGGCCGCAAATGATAATCTCTGCATTTTCATTATTTTCACAGCTAAATTTCTTATAAAAAATGGGGGCAATATCATCATCGGGGCAATCTATCCACTTGGCATTTTCAAACATTTCAAATTGATTCATATTTATTCTCCTGTCAGTTCAGATAGTGATACGCTCATACTTTCCCACTCATCCATAAGAGCGAGCTGGGAGGCGGAAAGTTCGTCAATTTTTTCGGTATATTCAATAATTTTTGAATAATCAGCAGAAACATCCGGTGTAGAAAGTTTGTTATTAAGCTCACTTATTTCGGTATCAAGCCTATCAATTTCAGTCTCGGTTCTTTTGATTTTTCCCTTTAACTGATTTATTTTACTTTCTCTTTCTTTTCGGAGCTTATAATCATTAACTTTAGGCTTTGCTTTTACAGATTTTTCCGACTTTTCATTAAGGACTAAATTACAATAATCATCATAATCTCCATCAAACATTTCAAAGCCGTCTTTTTTGATTCTGAAAATTTTTGATGCTAATTTATTGATAAAATATCTGTCGTGAGAAACGGCAATAATTGTGCCGTCAAATTCAGCCAAGGCGTTTTCGAGGATTTCCCTTGAAGTTATATCAAGGTGGTTAGTGGGCTCGTCAAGGAGCAACACATTTGCGCCGGAAAGCATTAGTTTCAGTAAGCATAATTTAGCTTTTTCACCACCGCTAAGAGTATCAACATTTTTAAAGACATCATCGCCTCTAAAAAGAAATAGGGCAAGATATTTTCTCACTTCATTTTCTTTGAATAAACGATGTTCATCCCAAATTTCATCTATGACGGTTTTACCGCCTTTGAGGCTTTCAAGGCTTTGGTCAAAATAGCCTATTCTGACATTGGCCCCAAAGTAAAACTTGCCTTCATCTGCTGAAATTTGACGGGTTAAAATTCTTAATAAAGTTGTTTTACCACAGCCGTTTGCACCTATCAAAAATGCATGGTCATTCTTATATACCTGTAATAAACCGTTTTCAAATAAAGTTTTATCTCCGAAAGATTTTTTTAACGAATCGGCAATAAGAACATCATTTCCGCTTACAAGCTCGGGCGTGAATTTTATTTTCATTTCAGCAGGATTCGGCTCAGGCTCTACAAGCTCTGCTTTAAGCCTTTCAAGCATTTTTCTTTTGCTTTCGGCAGTGATAAAATTTCTTTCTCTTGCAAAAGAACGCTGCTGTTCAATTATGCCTTGGATTCGTTTTATTTCTTCAAGCTGATTTTCATAATGGCGTCTTTCAATTTCAAGGCGTTCCTGCTTAAGCTTATAATAAACAGAATAATTGCCGTTTGCCGTATATGATTTTTTATTGGTGATTTCAACGGTTTTATTGCAAATTTTATCAAGAAAATATCTATCGTGGGAAATAACAAGAATAGAGCCTTTATAGCTTTGCAAAAATTCTTCAAGCCATTCTGTACCACTTATATCAAGATGATTTGTAGGCTCATCAAGCAAAATCAAATCGGAATTACTTAAAAGCAATTTGCACATACTTAGCTTTGACCTTTGGCCACCGCTTAATTTATCACAGGTAATGTTGAAATCATTTTCCGAAAATCCTAAGCCAATAAGTGAAGACCTTGTTTTACTTCTGAAAATCAAGCCGTCATTATTATTAAATTCATCTTGTAAAATTGATAATTTTTCAATAAGCTCATCTCTGTTATCGGGATTTGATAAAAGCAAAGATGATAACTTATTTATCTCATTTTCAAGATCAATAAGGTGTGAATATGCGGTGAGAGCTTCATCATAAACGGTTTTATGAGAGCCGTGGCAAGCGTGCTGTTCAAGATAGCCGATACGCACATTTTTTGAAATAAACACTCCGCCTTCAGTTGGCTCGATTTCACCAATTATTGTTTTGAACAATGTGGTTTTACCTGTTCCGTTTGCACCGATAAGCCCTACCCTGTCACCTTCGTTAATATCAAAAGTAACATCTTGAAAAAGCAAATTGCTTCCAAATTCAATTTTTAGTTTTTGAATACCGGCAATTGTCATTTTTAAATTCTCGTTTCAAGTATTTCAAGGTTGCCTTTTATCTTATATTCTCCGCTGTCGGCAGGGATAAAAATACTGTCACCTTTAGTTAATTTTGTTTCGTTGTCATTGGAATAAAGAGTTCCTTCACCTTTAAGGACAAGCAAAGAAACCAAAGATTTATCATCGGCTGAATCTGTAAATTCATCTTTGATTTTATCAATCCAGACTGTGAACAAATCACAGGAAGCCAAAAGATTTTTACCGTCGCCGTTATAATCCTTTGAGCAGAAATCCGGCTGTGAAAACTTTTCAAGCTTTGTAACGCCAAGAGCATCATTTATATGAAGCTCTCTTGGTTTACCGTCTTTGCCTACTCGGTTATAATCAAAAATTCTGTATGTGGTATCACTGCTCTCCTGTACCTCTGCGAGCAATACACCTTTGCAAATAGCATGAAGAGTGCCTGACTCAATAAAGAAGAAATCACCCGGCTTTACTTTTACGCTTTCGGTGTAATCCGTAAGATTGCCATCTTCAATAGATTTTTTGAAGGTATCGGGAGAAATTTTATCTTTAAATCCGAGTAAAAGGGAAGCTCCTTCTTCACAATCTATAATATACCAGCACTCTGTTTTACTGCGGCCTTTACCTGTTTTTTCGCAATATTCTTTAGTGGGATGAACTTGAACGGAAAGATTGTCCATTGCATCAATAAATTTAATGAGAATAGGAAAATCTTTGAATTTTTCGGCATTTTTACCACTCCACTCGGGTTCAAGTTTGAGAACCTCAGGAAGAGTTTTTCCGGCATAAGCACCGTTTGTAACAGTGCTCGGCCCTTTTTCAAGGCAAGAGAGCATCCAGCCCTCAGCTGCATTTGATTTTTCTGTTTTAACATTATATTCTTCAATTAACTTTCTGCCACCCCAAATGGTTTCAGACACATAAGGGCTTAATTTCAAAGTATATTTATCCATACAAAAACCTCTTTATAAAATTATGTTTTTATTTTATCACAGTAATTATAAAAATGCCACATAAATATTGACTATTGAAAATTTCAATTATATAATAGCGACGAAAGGGGCGATATTATGCCATTTAACGGATTTCAACTTACAGATGATTTAAGAGATTTTGATGTATTTCCAAAAGTTATAGTTAAGAATAAAAAAGTTAAAATAAACATTAGGCCCACCGGTGCAAGACCTGTTTTTGAAAAAGGCAAGGCATACAAAGTTTTAATTTGCGCTCTTAATCAGGGTAGGCCCGATGATTATCCTGCAACGGGAAGTTTTATTGAAAAAGAATGTGTTTGCAACGATGAAGGCGGATTTGTAATTGAGCATACTTTTACATCGGAGCAAATGTATTTTATCAGATTCTTAGGTGATGACGATAAAAAAATAAAGCAATTCCCCGTTTACTGCGTTGATGAAGACCTTGCGGGAAGATACCCATTCAAAGGCGACCTCCACATGCACACAACCCGTTCTGACGGAAAGCAAGAACCAAAGGTTGTTTGCGCAAATTACAGGGCACAAGGCTATGATTTTACGGTTATTTCAGATCATAACAGATATTATCCATCACTTGAGGCTATAAATTTCTATAAAGATGTTCCTTGCGGTCTTACGATTATTCCCGGTGAAGAGGTACACATGCCGAGAGTAGACGGGCAAAAGAGTGATTTTCACATTGTAAATTTCGGCGGCGAATATTCTATTAACGCTCTTACAGACGGCCCGCAAACAGAAGAAGTAGGCACAGATAAAAAATATCGTTCCATTGACGGTAATTGCCCCGATTTTATTCCTGTTAATGAGTGGGAAGCAAAAATAAAGGAACTATCCAAAGAAATGGATGTTCCCGATGATGTGGATTTAATTCCTGCCACCGTTTGTAAATGGGTTTTTGACGAGATAAGAAAAGCAAACGGCCTTGGAATATTCCCCCATCCCACTTGGATAAACGATGTTTATCATGTTCCCTATACTTTTGTTGATTACATTACAAAAAACAGATTTTTTGATGCTTTTGAAGTTTTGGGCGGAGAAAATTATTTTGAGCAAAACGGCTTACAGGCTGCTAAATATTATGATGATAAGGCAAGAGGTATAAACTACCCCGTTGTAGGCAGCACAGACAGCCACTCATCATACCCTTCAAACAGAAATTATAATATATGCTCTACCTTGGTATTTTCTCCTGAGAATGAAAGAAAAGCACTTATAAATTCAATTAAGAGCTTTTATTCTATTGCAGTTGACACGATAAACGAAGATTTTAGGCTTGTGGGCGACAGCAGACTTATGGCTTACGGATGCTTCCTCTTAAAGTATTACTTCCCACTTCACGATGATCTTTGCAAAGAAGAAGGCAGGCTTATGAGGCAATATGCCATAGGCACAAAGGAAGAAAAAGAAGAGGCTCTTGAAGTGCTTAAACTCATTGGTAACAGGGTGCAAAAGCACAGAGAAAAATATTTTGATTTTTAATTTGAGGTGTCATTATGAAATGGTTAATTGCTTCTGATATTCACGGCTCTGCTTACTACTGTGAAAAGCTGATTGAGGCTTATAAGTATGAAAAAGCAGACAGAATTTTATTGCTCGGTGATGTTTTATATCACGGGCCAAGAAACGATTTACCAAAAGATTATGCACCGAAAAAAGTTATTGAGATGCTTAACACTCTTAAAAATGACATTTACTGCGTAAGGGGCAACTGTGACACGGAAGTTGACCAAATGGTTTTAAATTTTCCCATACTTGCCGATTATGCGTTACTTACCACGGGTGAAAAAGTTATATATGCAACTCACGGACATATATATAACACAGGTAACCTTCCCCCACTTCATGATGGCGATATTCTGCTACACGGTCACACTCATGTGCCTGTTTGTGAAAAGCATGAAAATTATATTTACTGCAACCCCGGCTCCGTTTCAATTCCGAAAGAAAACAGCTGCCACAGTTATATGACAGCCGAAAACGGTAAACTTCTTTGGAAAGATTTAGAAAATCACGAAGTGTATATGAAGTTGTAAAAGGTAAAGCCTCCCACAAAAGCGGGAGGCTTAATTTATGAGTAAAAATTCAATTTTGCAAGAAAAAATAGATTCTCTCTCATTTTCCGGATAGTGTAATGCGATTTTTTCGATAATTTTCTCTTTCAAAGGTTTGGAATAAATAACATGACATTTTCTGTCAAAATTCAGCTCACTGTCTCTCAAGCTTACACCCTCTTCATAGTTTACTTCAATATGATAATATCAGCTATTAAGCAAAAATACAATTTTTTTCATTTATTAACAGTATGTTATTTTTTTATTTATAATTTACCCTTTAAATCATTTTGCTACTATGTTATAATACAGTGGAAAATTCAAAGGGAGAATTATGATCTTTTTATGAAACAAACTCAATATGTTGACGGCTATGTAAATACAGTTAAAGATATACTTTTGAATCCGCTTGTAATATCAATGTCCGGCTATAATCATCATGGAAAAATAAGCACCCATTTTCATTCGGTGTTTGTTTCTTTCACGGTTTATAAATATTGTATAAAACAAAAAATGGAGCAAAGTCTTATACAGGATATTACGCAGGCAGCTTTACTGCACGATTTTTATTTATATGATTGGCCTACTCAAAAGCATTATCAAAACCATATGTTTTACCACCCGAAAGAATCAGTCAGAAACATTGACAGATCGGGAATTATAAACCTTACGGCAATGCAAAGAGATATGATATTAAATCATATGTTTCCTGCCGGAAAAATTCCAAACAGCAAAGGCGGATGGATTCTTACAACGGTTGACAAATACTGTGCCACAAGAGAACTTGTTGAAGGTGAAAAATGCTTTTCAGATATTTACAAACAAATACTGAGGGAGATTTAATATGTTGCAAGTAGGATTTAAATTGTTTTTGGCATTTACACTATTCGGCTTTGTAGGCTGGGTAGTGGAAACTCTCTTATACATATTAAGAGACAGAAAAGTAGTAAAAAGAGGATTTCTTTTTGGCCCTATTTGCCCAATTTACGGGGTTGGAGCTTTAATCGGTACCATAATTATGAATACGGGCGTTACAAATATCTTTTGGATCTTTTATATTGGAATGATTCTTTGTGGCGTGCTTGAATATATCACCCATTTTGTTATGGAAAAAGCTTTCAGTGCTGTTTGGTGGGATTACCATGACAGAATGTTTAACATAAACGGCAGAGTATATCTTAAAGGTCTATTATTTTTCGGAGCGGGTATGGTTGTTTTGGTAAAATACTTTTTACCGCCTGTTTATCATGTAATGGATCTAATGCCTGATTGGTCTTTAGGCTTGTTGACATATATTTTATACACAATACTTCTTATTGATATAACAACGACTATTGCAGACCTTAAAGGTACAGTTAAATCACTTAAGCTAATAATTAACTCATCTATAACAAAAGGTCAAGAAGGACTTGACAAAATAAGCAACACAATTTCTCCGAAAGTTGGCAAAGCTAAAGATATTATAAGTGAATTAGAAGCTCTTACAGGAGGAAGAAAAGAGCATAAAATTCTTGACAGAATAAAGCAAAATTTCCCCGATTTCGATTTAAAGAAATACAAAGAAGAACTTGCTTGGTATTTTGGCCCTGAAAGTGATACAAAATGTAAAGAAGGCATAGAACTTCACGGTGACGGAAATATCAAAATAGATGATGATATAAAAGAAGAAAAAGAAAAAGAAACAATTGAAACCAAAGAAAGTGAAAATAAATAAGCAATAATTTAGGCCTATCGCTTCATTGCGATAGGCCCTGTTTTTTATACTCGCTCTCTGTATTTTTTCCTTGCGTATCTGAAAACTATGTAAGCAAGGCAAATTAAGAGAAATATACCGATATAAATTGCATATTTAATAGTTTCGGTGGATATATTCTCCCCTTCTTCAGTAGTTACATCATCACCGTCACCGAAGAAAATTGAACGGTAAGATGTGCCGGAAGGGTTATAATTTTTTACATCATCCCATAGTGTGCTCATTAAAGCAAGCGTTTCGGAAGATAAGTTTGTAAAAAGCTGAGTTTTGAAAGCACCCTCTTCAGGGTAAAGAAGTTCATCCTGATAATATTCATACTCAGGGTTTTCATAAACTGCGGAATTAGGGCTGCCATAGCAAATATATTCAGCATTGGCAAGAGCTACATCCGGCTCAAGTAAGAAATTGATATATAATTCTGCCGCTAATTTGTTTTTCGCACCTTTTAATATGCAAGCTGCATCAATAAAATAATTAACGCCTTCTTTGGGGTAAACAAAGGCAAGATCGGGATTATTTTCTTTCATTGAAAGATAATCACCAACATAATAAGGAGCAAGTGCGGCTTCCCCGGATTCCATTTTTAAGAAAACTTCATCATTAACATATACGGGATTAACGGATTTTTGCTCTTTAAGCAAAGCGGCAGCAGTACGCCAGCCATATTCAGCTTCCATGTTATAATCCATGCCCAAAAGACTTTGAGCTATTGCAAAAGCATCTCTCGGATTGTTAAACATTAAAATATTATTAGAATATTTTTCATCCCATAAAGCTGACCAGCTATCGGGAGCCTCATCAACCATGGTTGTGTTATAAATAAGGCCAACATAGGAAACGGTATAAGGAACGCTGTATTCACTTGTGGGGTCATAATCAAGGTTTCTATACTTCTCAGGAATATATTTATAATTTGGAATATTATCATAATTGATTTTTTCAAGCATATCTTCTTTAATCATTCGTTCTATCATATAGTCCGAAGGAATTACAACATCATAAGATACGCCGCCGCTTTTCAGCTTAGAATACATAGATTCGTTATTATCATAAGTATCATATATAACCTCTATGCCGTATTTTTCTTCAAATGCTGCATTAACATCAAGGGTATCATCTTCACCATCGGAGATATATTCGCCCCAGTTATATACATATAATTTTGTTCCTCTGAGTGCTTCAATTTCACTGTCTGAAGCGGCAGAAGCAATAGTAATCGGCATTGAGGCAGCTAAAATAAAAACTGCCAAAATCAAAGCAAAAAATCTTTTCACTTTATCACCTCAACGAAAATTATTTCTTCTTCAATTTTTGTTCACTCTTAGACTGAGCAATATTATAGAGAATAAGAAGAATAAGAATACTTAAAAATACAAGTGCGGAAAGAGCATACATATCCGGCTTTATTCTCTTTTTTGTCATAGAGTAGATAGCGATTGGTAAAGTTTGAAAACCAGGACCACTGGTAAAATAAGTGATAATAAAGTCATCAAGTGAAAGCGTAAAAGCCATAATCAATCCGGTAATAATACCCGGCATTATAGCAGGAAGCACAACCTTAAAGAAAGCAGTAACAGGCCTGCATCCTAAATCTTGTGCAGCCTCTGCAAGATTCTTATCTGTTTGCTTAAGTTTCGGCAAAACGGTAAGTATTACATAAGGAAGACTGAAAGTAATGTGTGCAATAAGGATTGTACCAAAGCCTAAAACAGATTCTGTCTTAAAAATTTTACCAATGAATACAAACAGAAGCATCATTGAAACACCGGTTACAATTTCCGGGTTCATCATGGGAATATTGGTGGTAGCCATAACTGCACTTCTAAATGCACTCTTTTTGTATTTTTCAATACCTACCGCAGCGGCTGTACCGATAATTGTTGAAATAACCGATGAGCAAATAGCAAGGATAACTGTATTACTAACCGATTTAAGAGTTGTACTGTCTTGAAGTAAAGTTTCATACCACTTTAGCGAGAAGCCGGTAAAGACAACAGTACTTGAAGATGAGTTAAAAGAAAAAATTATAAGCACAATAATAGGCGCATATAAAAATATGAACACCAATGCTGTGTAAATACGAGATAAAACTTTCATATAACCATTTCCCCCTCGTCTGAAAAATGGTTCATAACAGCCATGGAAAGCAAAATAAGGATCATAAGAACCAAAGAAAGAGAAGCTCCTAAGTTATAATTATATGACTGCTGAAATTGCCTTTCAATAACATCACCGATAAGGTCAAAGGAACCGCCACCAAGCTTTTGCGAAATATAAAAAGTACTTACCGAGGGCACAAATACCATTGTAATTCCGCTTATAACGCCGGGCATACTCATAGGAATAATGCATCTGCGAATTACGGTAAGTCTGTTGCCACCGAGATCTTGAGCAGCCTCAACCATAGAATAATCAAGCTTTGCCATAACAGAATAAATAGGCATAATCATATAAGGCAAAAAGTTATAAACCATACCGAGAATTACAGCTCCGCCTGTATTTATCATGTGAATTGAATCAATACCTAATTTATTGAGAAAAGAATTTATAATTCCCGTATCCTGCAAAATTGCCATCCATGAATATGTTCTTATAAGAAAGCTCATCCACATTGGAAGCATGGTAAGCAAAATCATAGTTCTTTGAACTTTTTCGGACCTTTGAGATATAATATAGGCTGTAGGAAAAGCAATAAGCAAGCATATAAGCGTTGCAACTATTCCAAACCAAATAGATCTGAGGAAAGTGGGGGTATATTTAACAAGCATTTGAATATTTGAAAAAGTAAATTCCCCTGCTGAATCGGTAAAAGAATAATACACCACAAAAATCAATGGAGCTATAATAAATAAAACATCCCATACAAGATAAGGAGCAGAAATTAATTTTGCACGTAAAGAAGAACGATTCATTATTCCTCTTCCTCCTCATCAACAATAGAAAGCTCGTCAAATTCTTCACTGAATGAGCTATAATCGCCATACATACCGGAGTACTCGGATTTTTTCATAATATGAATTGCATCCGGTTCAATATATAAGCCGATATGCGCACCTACAGGTTCAAAATCCGTCGTTTGAATCATCCATTTAAAGCCGCCGATTTCAACAATAATTTCAAAATGAACGCCCTTGAAAGTAACTGATGTAACCACACCGTCAAGCATTCCATTTTCAACGGGAACGACGTCAACATCCTCCGGCCTTACAACAACATCAACAGCCTCATTTTTATCAAAGCCTTTATCAAGGCACTCAAATCTGTGGCCTGAGAAGTCAACAAGACAATCATCAATCATAATACCGTCAAGTATATTACTTTCACCGATGAAATCAGCAACAAAAGCATTTTTAGGCTCGTTGTAAATATCAATAGGAGTTCCGATTTGCTGAATAACGCCCTCATTCATAACTACAACCGTGTCACTCATGGAAAGAGCTTCCTCTTGGTCGTGAGTAACATAAATAAAGGTAATGCCTAAACGCTGCTGAATGTTTTTAAGCTCAACCTGCATATCTTTACGAAGCTTAAGGTCAAGGGCGCCCAGAGGCTCATCAAGTAATAAAACTCTCGGTTTAACAGCCAACGCTCTTGCAATGGCCACTCTTTGTTGCTGACCGCCGGAAAGAGAAGTTATATTTCGCTTATTGAAGCCCTTTAGGTTAACAAGAGCAAGCATTTCTTCAACTGTCTCTTTAATTTCTTTTTCGGGCAATTTCTTTATGCGTAAGCCAAAAGCAACATTCTCATAAACATTAAGATGAGGAAATAACGCATATCTCTGAAAAATAGTATTAACCTGCCTTTTGTAAGGAGGAATATGGTTTATTTTTTTACCATCAAAAATAACCTCACCTTCGTCAGGATCAACAAATCCGGCAATTATCCTGAGAGTTGTGGTTTTACCGCAACCGGAAGGACCGAGAAGTGTTATAAATTCCTTATCGCGAATGTAGAGGTTAAGATTTTTTAATACTTGATTATCTCCGAAAGAAACAGAGATATTTTTCAAATCAATAACAACATTATTTTCCAATTATCTATCTCCCATCCTAATAAAATGTATTTCAAAATATCATTTAATAATATATTGCAAAAGATAAGCATTGTCAATAAAAAAATTATCAAATTCTCATAAACACGCATATACTAAAAGTGATACAAAATAAACCTGTATAACTTTTACAAGAAATACAGGTTTTGGAAGCAAAAATGAATTTGTCTTTCATCAAAACAGTTTATTATATGCAAACATAAATGAAGTTAGAATTATCAAGAACGAGAAATTAAACAAAGAGAACATACCGATATAATAACCTGTTTTACCGGGGTTATGCTTTACATACTCTCTGAAAGTAATTAAGCTCGCAAGGGAAGAAATCAAAGTGCCTACGCCACCGATATTTACACCAACAAGCAATTCCGAATAATTCTGCGTAAACTGTGAGAGTAAAATAGCTGAGGGAACATTACTGATAACTTGACAGGAAATAACGGAAAACAGCAAAGTGCTTTTATTGAGTAATACGGAAAACAGATTTCTTACGGCATCTATTCTTGCCATATTTCCTGCAAAAATAAAAAAGAAAACAAAAGTAAAAAGCAAGCCGTAATCAACCATTTTAAGAGCTTTTCTGTCCGCAAAAATAAGAACGGCAGGTATAACAATAAGCCCTGTCCAATAAGGTATTCCACGGAATACAATTGCAATAGAAAAAGCAAACAAAATTAAATACAAAACTGTTCTCTTGGGATTCAGCTCTATTTTTTCATCTTTAAGCTCCAAAGGTTCGGATTTCACAAAAACAATGCAGCAAATTGTTATGAGAATAACAGAAAGAATAAAGGGCGGAGCCATAATCTGCATAAATTCCAAATTCGGAATATTGTATTTACTGTAAAGATAAAGGTTTTGAGGGTTACCGAAGGGGGTTAACATTCCACCTAAATTAGCGGCAATATTTTGCATAATAAAGGTAAAAGCCATATACTTTTCTTTGCCGGTAGTAGTAAGGACGAAATATCCGAGAGGGAGAAAAGTTAAAAGAGCCATATCATTGGCAATAAGCATAGAGCCGATGAAAGTTATATACACAAGAACTAAAATACTCATTCTTGCGGTCTTAAACAGCTGAACAACTTTTCTTGCGAGAATATAGAAAAAATTTATATTTTTAAGTGCACAAACAACGGCTAAAACGCAAAACAAACAGGTAAGCGTCTTATAATCAAAATAGTCTAAATATTCTTTGTCAATCGGAATAATAAAACTTGTGATTATTGCCGCTAAAAAAGCAATGCACATAACAGCATTGCTTTTAATAAAATATAAAATTTTTCTGCCGATAAATTTATCCATGAATCTAAATAAAAATTACTCTTTGGTAATTACAACCTTTCCCTCCGAATCAAGCAGAGGAGTAATTCCTCCCGAATATCCACAGGTGTAAAGAATATAATTTACGCCGGTGTTTTTGTCTACAACTATTCTGTATGAATCGGTAATATTTGATACTTCTTCAAAAATGACTTCAAATCTCTTCTCTTTTTTAGCCATAGAAATACACCTCATAAATTATTATTTAACACAGGAATGTTAACACAATCAGTTATATAAGTCAACAAAATAATTAAGCGTTCTCAGCCTATAAAAAGGTGAGAACGCTTGAAAATAACAATACTATTTGATTTCTTTCAGAATACGCCATATGCTTCGCTCGGAGTAATTATATTTTTGGGCAAGCTGTGAAACATTTGTGCCGTCATACTCTGTGATAATAGCCTTATGGATATATTCCTTTGAAAACAGCCTACTTGGAAATGAAACCTGTGAACCACGAAACATTCTGTAAATAACCAATGCATTTTCAACGCCAATCTCATCGGCGATTTCTTTATAAACTTCATTTAAGCCTTCAATTTCTTTTTCCAAATGCTCCATATCAGAGGCTCCTAAGTGATAAATCTTCACAGACATATTATCACCCCCGAGGAAGCATAAGTAATGTCATTGTCATTATGTTTGTCACAAGAGTCAAGATATAATTGGTTTGAATAAGTAAGAATTTTCATAACATTATCCCCTTCCGGACAAAAGTTCTGTCCGATATAGAGGATGTAATTTTCGCGAATTTATTAGTTATAAGCAAATGATTATTCACTAAAAGAGGTAAGGGTTAATGCAATATATTGTTCAAGTAAGCGGTGATGTCTTAGAGAGGCAAAATAGAGCTTATATAGTTAATGCAAAAGCCAAAGAAGATGCGCAGTTAATTGCAAAACAAAATTTCTGCGACGACTTTTCTGTTGACGGCGACACTATGAGTGTTAAATACAATAGGCGTCCTTTTAGAGCTGTTATAGCTTTTGTGCTTATGCTTATTCCTATTTTTCTATCGTTCATTGGCTGGGGAGATGGACATAATTTAATATCAATCAGCCCGGATTTAACATCTTGTTTATACAGCATGCTGATATATGTGGCATTTGTAGTTCGTTTTAAGGGCATACAAAGAACAATGAGCTCTTGGATAGATATTTTGTTTTGTGTGTTTATGATTCTTTTGCTTTCAAGTTTTATAAAAATAATATTGGTAAACGAGACGTTCAATCTATTTGGCTTTTCCAAAATTAACATAAGAACTGATATTGTTCTTCTGGTAGCAATAATACTTTCTTGGTTAGGCTTAAAGCCAATCAGCTTAGCTTGCATGGCAGTAATTATGATTTTTGCGATGTTTAACATAACATCTTTAAGCACTGCAATGAAATCATTTTACGGGCCATTATACCTAATATCTGCTTTTTTAGGTATTATGATGTATTTATCAATTGAACCTGCATGCTTAGAAGCAATATCGCAAATAAAGAAATTCACTACAAGAACAGTTACTCGTATAGGCAAAGATGTATCTGATATTAAAGAAAAGCCCAACAATTCCGTAAAGGAATTATCCGATAAAAAAGAATTACTTTCTGAAAGAAACGAGGAGAATTAAAATGAAAAAAGCAATAAAAATCTTAGCTCTTTTGTCAGCCTTTCTTCTTATTTTTTGTAGCTGTGGTTTCGGCTCAAACGATAGAGCTCAAAAAGATAAAAAAGGCAGATACCTTACAATCATTAACAAAACAGATGAAATTATCAATGAAGTACATGTTACAGTAACGAATGGAACCGAAATCGAATCAATGCAAAGAACTAATCCTGATGAAACCAGTTTTTCTCTTGAAATACCGGAACAGTATTCAGATTATGACGCATTTAAGGTAATATTAGTTGACAGATATGGCTTAAAATACGAAAGAGTAGTTACAAATGTTGGAAGTGAAGGAAGAACCGAAGTCACTATCTCCGAGGATGATTGTGTTGAAGAAGAAGGCAATATTTCAAAAAAAATAAATAGATGGTTTAATAAAAACAAAGACTAAATAACATCAAAAAACGAATGGATGGCGGAAAACGATGCTTAAAAATAAATGGGTTTCATTTTTCTTGTGTCTCTTTTTCGGGGTATTCGGTGCACATAAATTTTATGAGGGAAGAATTTTGCTTGGGATTCTTTACCTTTGCACATTGGGATTGTGTGGAGTAGGAGTAATTATTGATTTGATTATTTTGCTTTTCAAGCCTAATCCCTACTATCCGTAAGAAAAACACCAAAAATAAGGCGAGGAGTTTTGCTCCCCGCCTTTTCACATTATCCCAAAAAAATCCGAACTCTTACAACAGTTAAAGAGTTCGGATTTATAATGTTTGGTGCGGATAACAGGACTTGAACCTGCACAGTTTTGCAACCATTAGAACCTGAATCTAACGCGTCTGCCAATTCCGCCATATCCGCATAAAATTGTATAAAAAAAGAGGACTCCGTTTGGAATCCTCCCTATGGTGCGAGAGACGGGACTTGAACCCGTACGTCGTAAACACACGCCCCTCAAACGTGCGCGTCTGCCGATTCCGCCACTCTCGCATCTCACTGTCCTGCTCGGAACGATGGTTATTATATCAAACACTTACACTATTGTCAAGAACTTTTTTCAAAAAATTGAAAGTTTTCGAACATATATCTTAATTAGAAAATTACAATTAATATCGATAATAAAACTGAAAATATATAAAATTTGCCAAATCCTTATATTTCAAAGGGTTTGGCGAAAAGAAAATAAAATTATTTTCGGTTGCGTACTATCAACATAGCATCACCGAGAGAAAAAAATCTGTATTTCTCTTTAACAGCAAGTTTATAAGCGTTCATTGTGTTTTCATATCCGCAAAAGGCGCTGACAAGCATTATTAAAGTGCTTTCGGGCAAATGAAAATTGGTAATCAAACAATCAATACATTTAAACTCATAACCCGGATAGATAAAAATACTTGTCCAGGCTTCATCGGCACAAATCTTCCCTCTGTAAGTGGCAACGGATTCAAGAGTTCTTGTGCAGGTTGTACCTACTGCAAACACTCTGCCGCCGTTTTCTTTTGTTCTGTTAATAATGTCAGCGGTTTCCTGGGGAAGAAAATAATGCTCGGAGTGCATGTGATGGTCTTCAATATTATCGGCTTTAACCGGTCTGAAAGTACCAAGACCAACATGCAAAGTTACAAAACCTATCTCTACACCCATATCTTTAATTTTTTCTAATAATTCCGGTGTAAAATGAAGACCTGCCGTTGGAGCGGCTGCACTCCCCTCTTCTTTGGCATATACGGTTTGATATCTGTTTTTGTCCTCTAATTTTTGGGTAATATAGTGAGGCAACGGCATTTCACCGATTTTGTCAATAACTTCAAAGAAATTGCCTTCAAATTCAAATTTTGCAACACGATTTCCATCGGGTAAAACTTCTATAATTTCTGCTTTCAAAGAACCGTCACCGAATGTGAATTTATGACCGACTCTTGCTTTTTTGCCGGGGCCTGTAATAACTTCCCATGTGTCAAAAGATTTTTGATTTAAGAGCAGAAATTCAACCACTGCTCCCGTGTCATCTCTTTTACCGTACATTCTTGCGGGCATAACTTTGGTATTATTAAGAATTAAGCAATCACCGGGCTTAAAATATTCGGTAATATCTCTGAAAATTTTGTGAGTACATTCACCGCTGTCTCTGTCAAGTACAAGAAGCCTTGAACTATCCCTTGGCTCAACAGGTGTTTGAGCAATCAATTCTTGTGGTAAATCATAAAAAAATTCACTGCGTTTCATCAAAAAACCTCTATCCAAAAACATCATTATGTTTTACAAAAAATAATTGACTAATATGTGCAATTGTGCTAATATTTTATTATTATTATCCTAAAAAGTCAAGCTATTGTTTTAACCTAAAATAGTTGCCCTGACAGAAACGAGGTTTTAGTTATGAAAAATTACAAAGTCGGTGTTATCGGTGCAACCGGTATGGTAGGTCAAAGATTTGTTACCCTTTTGGCAAATCATCCTTGGTTCCATCTTGAAGTCCTTGCAGCAAGCCCTCGCTCAGCAGGTAAACCTTATGCTGAAGCAGTTGGTAAAAAATGGGCTATGACAACCGACATTCCCGAAAAAGCCGCAAATATGATTGTTATGGACGCAACTGCAGATATTAAAAAAATAGCATCTATAGTAGATTTTGTTTTCTGCGCAGTAGATATGAAAAAGGATGAAATCAAGGCACTTGAAGAAGCATACGCTAAAGAGGAATGCCCTGTAATTTCAAATAACAGTGCAAACAGACATACCCCCGATGTGCCTATGATGGTACCGGAGCTTAACCCCGAGCATGCAAAGATTATTGAATCACAAAGAAAACGCCTTGGCACAAAAAGAGGATTCATTGCTGTTAAATCAAACTGCTCACTTCAAAGCTATGTTCCCGCAATTTTCCCGCTTGATAAGAAATTCGGTGTTGAAGATGTGCTCGTTTGCACATATCAGGCAATTTCAGGCGCAGGAAAAACTTTTGAAACTTGGCCGGAAATGCTTGACAATGTAATTCCTTACATTGGCGGCGAAGAAGAAAAGAGCGAGCTTGAGCCTCTTAAGATTTGGGGTAAAATCGAAGGCGATGCAATAGTTCCCGCAACAGAGCCTCATTTTACAGCTCAATGCCTCAGAGTTCCCGTTTCAGACGGTCACATGGCAGCAGTTTTTGTAAGATTCAAAAACAAGCCTTCAATTGAAGAAATCAAAAAGGTTTGGAAAGAATACAAAGGATATGCGCAGGAGGTTTCACTTCCCTCTGCTCCAAAGCAGTTCCTTAACTACTTTGAAGAAGATAATCTTCCTCAAACAAAGCTTCAAAGAGGCCTTGAAAACGGTATGGCTATTTCAATCGGCAGGCTCAGAGAAGATACACAATATGATTATAAATTCGTATGCCTTTCACACAACACTCTCAGAGGTGCTGCAGGCGGCGGCGTACTTATGGCAGAACAGCTTTGCGAGCAAGGCTATATAACCACAAAATTCAATTGGTAATTACAAAAAAGGAGAAATCAAAATGAAGCCGGTAATTTTTACAGGAGCAGGTGTAGCGATCATCACTCCGTTCAACGAAGACCAATCAGTTAACTATGACCGTTTTTGCGAAATAGTTGAATATCAGTTAAAAAAAGGTACAGACGCTATTGTTGTTTGCGGCACATCAGGTGAAGCAAAAACCCTTTCAACAGAAGAGCATGTTAGACTTATTAAGCTCTGCGTTGAGGTTGTAAATCACAAGGTTCCCGTTATTGCAGGTGCAGGCAGCAATGACACTCACTATGCAGTTACTCTTTCAAACGAAGCCGAAAAATGCGGCGTTGATGCACTTCTTTCAGTTACACCTTACTACAACAAAACATCCCAAAGAGGACTTATTACCCACTACAATTTTATTGCAGACAGAGTTTCAACTCCTATTATTCTTTACAATGTTCCTTCAAGAACAGGTGTAAATATTAAACCCGAAACTTATGCAGAGCTTGCAAAGCATCCGAGAATCGTTGCAACAAAAGAAGCTAATGGTGACATTTCCGAAATTGCACAAACAGCTGCTCTTTGCGGTGATGACCTTGCAATTTACTCCGGTAATGACGATCAAGCTACAGCTATTATGTCTCTTGGCGGTAAAGGTGTTATTTCCGTTCTTTCAAATGTTGTTCCCGGAATTGCACACCAAATCGTTAAGAAATATCTTGACGGCGATTATATCGGAAGCCGTGACCTTCAGCTTGAATGGCTTGACCTTTGCAATGCATTGTTCTGTGATGTTAACCCGATTCCCGTTAAGGAAGCTATGAATATGATGGGCCTTAATGTTGGCCCCGTTCGTCTTCCTCTTGTTGAAATGGATGATGCAGGCAAAGCAAAGCTCCGTGCAAGCCTTATCAGGCACGGTCTTATTGAGGGCTGATAAATGATTAAAATCATTCTAAACGGTTGCAACGGCAAAATGGGCCGCACCGTAACTCAAATAATATCATCCAGAGAAGATATGGAAATCGTTGCCGGTGTTGATATTTTTCAAGGAATTGATAACACTTACCCAGTGTATTCTTCATTCTCTGAAATTAAAGAAAAAGCCGATGCTGTAATAGATTTTTCAAATCCTTCAGCTCTTTCATCAATACTTGATTATTGCAAAGCAAACAAGATAGGTGTTGTAGTTTGCACAACGGGTTTAAGCGAAGAGCAAAAAGGCGAATTAAAATCGGCAGCTAAGAGCATTCCCGTATTTTTCTCGGCAAATATGTCACTTGGTGTAAATCTTCTTTGCGAGCTTGCAAAGAAGGCTGCTAAAGTGCTTGGTGACTCTTTTGATATTGAAATTGTTGAGGCACATCACAATCAAAAACTTGATGCGCCCTCCGGAACAGCTTTGATGATTGCCGATGCCATTAAATCCGAGCTTAACTATGACGCAGAGTATGAATATGATCGTCACTCAAAGAGGGAAAAGAGAAAGCCGACTGAGATCGGTATTCACGCAATCAGAGGTGGCACAATAGTCGGTGAACACGAAGTCATATTTGCAGGCAACGATGAAATAGTTAAAATTTCCCATTCTGCAAGAAGTAAAGCGCTTTTTGCAACAGGCGCAGTAAATGCAGCAGCATTCATTTATGATAAAAAGCCAGGCGAATACAATATGTCAGATTTATTAAAGTGAGGGAATTAAAATGAAAAAATCAACTAAAGCAATTGTTAGTTCACTTTCAATCGCAGCAGGTGCAGTTGCTGCTTCAGCAGCAGTTGGTTATGCCGCATTTAACGAGGTTATGAACCGCAATGCTAAAATTTATCCCGCAGTTGCAGAACTTTTTTCAAAGAAAGTTTTTTTGGTAAATAAAAATAACGAAGACGAAAGAATCCTTTGGTTTAATGAGCAAAAGCCTATAAATTATGAAATGATTGACTCAAGAGGACTTCGCCTTAAAGCAAGAATGATTCCTGCCGAAAAAGAAAGCAATGTTTATGTTTTCTGCTCACATGGTTACAGAAGCAGCGGTGTTGGCGAGTTTGGAATTATGACTAAATTCTATCATGATTTAGGATATAATGTTTTCATGGTAGACCATGCTGCTCATGGCGAAAGCGACGGCAAGTATATCGGATTTGGTTATCACGAGTATAAAGATTGCCTTGAGTGGCTTAATTGGATGCTTGAAAAATTCGGTGATAATATTCAGCTTATTCTTCACGGCATTTCAATGGGATGCGCAACTGTTACAATGATGTCCGGAGACGAAAATTTACCAAAAAATGTTAAATTTATTGTAGCCGACTGTGGTTACACTTCAACAAAAGATGAATTTAATCATGATTTAAAATCTTTATTACACCTTTACGGCGCACCGATAATAAATTCAGCAAACTTCTTTAATAAGGCTATTAATGGATTTGATTTTGACGAGGCAAGTCCCATAAAAGCTGTTGCAAAAGCAAAAGTACCGATGCTGTTTATACACGGTGATTCAGACACATTTGTTCCAACCTATATGGTACATCAACTTTATGCCGCTTGCACAAGTGAATACAAAGATCTTTTACTTATTAAAGGTGCAGGTCACGCTGAAAGCTACAGAACCGATTCAGCATCATACGAGGCAAAAGTTAAAGAATTTGCCGATAAATTTATCGATTAGAATTTTGAGGAGTATTTACAATGAAATGCCCATTTTGTTCATGTGAAGACAGTAAAGTTATAGATTCAAGACCTACCGATGAAGGTGAAAGAATTCGCAGAAGAAGAGAATGTACTTCTTGCGGCAAAAGATTTACAACCTATGAGGTTATCGAAAGTGTTCCCGTAATTGTTGTAAAAAAAGACCATTCTCGCGAAGTCTTTGACAGAAACAAGTTATTCAGAGGCATGCTCAGAGCCTGCGAAAAAAGGCCCGTATCTCTTGAACAGCTTGAAAATGCCGTTGACAGCATTGAATCTCAACTCCAAAACGGTTTTGAAAGAGAAGTAACATCAGAAAGCATCGGTGAGCTTGCAATGGAAAAGCTCAGAAGTCTTGATGAAGTTGCTTATGTTAGATTTGCTTCTGTTTACAGACAATTTAAGGATATAAACACATTCATGGAAGAGCTCGCTAAAATTCTCAGCGATTCAGATAAGAAATAATATGAAGAAGTTTTCTGCATTATTCTTAATTTTTACTCTCCTGCTTCTTTGCTCTTGCACAAAAAAGCAGGAGGATATTGTTATTACAAGCAATATGCTTGAGTTTAGCAATAATGAAAAAACATATCTCGGTATAAGAGCAAGGTATGACGATATTATAAATGTTATAAAAACAGAAGTAACGATCTTAGAGCAGTGTCACAATGATGAAATCAGGTACAGTTCTCCGGATGATTACTTTCTTAATGATGATTATTTTCTTGCATCTTTTGACCCCTTTGATTTATCATCTCTAAGCTATACTGACAATTTCAACGATATAATCAATGAAGAAAACGCTTCACAATATTATGGGCTTGAAGCAGCTGACAGAGATACTGTTTTTTCAAAGACTGATTCATCCTATATTCTCAAATTCTCATCTGAAGAATTAAGCGATATATATTCTGTAAACTATGATGTTTCTTCCGATTCATTCAACTACAGCCATATAATAGATACTCCGCAAGGAGAATCAACAGAGGAATTTGTTGAATTTGTAAATGTAAGTGCCAATACGTATGCTATTCAAAGCCTTAAGGAAAGATGCTATATTTCCTTTGATGAAAGCGGGCACATAATTGAATTTTATTATTCTGAGCTAAAAGACAGCAACACTTATAAATTATCATTATACGAAAACGGATACTCCTCCCTCTCCCCTGAAAAATGGGTATGCAAAGGCTCAAATGATAATTATATAAGCATTGTTAATTTTTCCGATGGAGTTTTAACACATTACGATTTCAGCAGCGGAGAAGAAAAGAAGATCAGCATTAATGAAAGCGATTATGCCGTTGCCTTTTATAAATGATATGATAAAAGATGAAGTAATTAAATATTTGGATAATTTGAATATATCGTATGAATTATTCAATCATAAGCCTGTTTCTTCAATCGAAGAATGTAAGCAAATTGAAGATTTTATAGGCGGAAGAATTTGCAAGAATTTATTTCTTAAAACAACAAACGGAAAAATTAAAATTCTGCTTATAATTGATGCAGATAAGAAATTTGTAACAAAAGACATTTCAAAAAAATTAGAGACATCAAGGCTATCATTTTGCACCGCAGATGAGATGATAGAATATCTTAATACCGTCCCCGGATCATTGAGCATTATGAGCTTAATTTTTGACAAAGATAACTCTGTAGACCTTGCCATTGACAAAGATGTGATTAGTGATGAGTTTATTTATTGCCACCCTTGTCAAAATGACGCAACGCTAAAAATCAAAACTAAAGATGTAATTGAAACACTGATTCCATTATTTAATAGAGAATACAAGATAATACAAATATGAAAATGGACTGTGCTGTTTTGGCACAGTCCATTAAGTTATCGGTAAGAAACAGTATAGGATGGTCGCTTAAAGAAATTAAACAGATATGTAAAGAAGGCTGATATTTTATCGGCTAACGAATTATTAACATTGATTGTAAATGTTTTAACAAGCTCATCGCCTTTAGTATTTTTCTGAACAACATTATTCTTTTCAATTTTTACAGAATATGAAACGCTGCTTGTTAATTGGCCAATATTCACTTCATAATAACAATTCCCGTTTGAATCCGGCTTTATTTCACTTCTTGAGCCATTTTTGTAGACAGCAAGAACACAATCATCAGTAACATTATTTGCAGCTATCTTAACAGTGGTATTTGTTTTATAGCCAACTGTTGGATTTGAATTTACAGCCAAAATTTTTATGCTGTCATTATAAACAATTACCCCATTTAAGTTTTTAAAATAATCATTTTCAATGGAAGTAACAGATGAAGGAATATAAACTTCTTTTAATGACTTACAATCCTTAAAGGCGTTTGATTGAATTACGGTTGTTCCTTCAGCAAATGTGACCTTTTCAAGGCCGGAGCTAATAAAGGCCTCACTATAGTTAATAATCCCGGCCGGAATAGTTATTTCCCTTAAAGAATAGCACTTCTCGAAAGCATATGACGGCATATACTGTCCATCCAGCTTATCGGAGCTGATATATTTTACAGAATCGGGTATATTTATTTCAGAAAGTTTTTCACAA
The DNA here is from genome assembly GCA_963652165.1 of bacterium. Taxonomy (GTDB): domain Bacteria; phylum Bacillota; class Clostridia; order Oscillospirales; family Acutalibacteraceae; genus CAG-177. The sequence goes on from CAVJRM010000002.1 coordinate 91,149, forward strand.
TTGCTAAATGCGTATAAGCCAATTTTCTCTAATCCATCAGGTAGAATTACTTTTTTTAGAGAACTGTAAGCAAAGGCTCCATAGCCGATAATTTTTGTACCGGAAGCAACTGAATATTCTGTGCTACCAAGTCCATTAAAATAAATAATCAAAGTATTTCCATCATAAGAATAGAGAGCATCATTTGATACTTTAAAATTCTTACCGCCATTTACTGCTATGCTTTTTATTGAAGTGCAATGGTAAAAAGCTCCATCGGTTATTGACGTTAAAGACGAAGGGAGAACTACACTTTCAAGTGCTTCGCAATATCGAAAAGCATCAAACCCAATCTCCGTAACACCTTCGGGAATTATTATATTTTTAAGGTGATAACAATTTTTGAAAAAATTTCGTCCAACGTTTTGGGATATTTTTGTCGGAAGGGTAATTTCCTCAAGATATTCGCAACCGTTAAACACTTCATTCTCAACTGTGACCTTTTCGTCAGAAGCTTCAAACTCTACCTTTCTCAAAGATGAACAGTTCATAAAAGCGTATTTGTAAACATAATTAACAGAGCTTGGAACTATCAAAGATACAATTGAGCTATTAGAAAAAGCATGAGATTCAATTCTTTTAACCGGTATACCGTTTATTTCACTTTTAATGACAACGGGATTTGCCTTATCTTCATCAGAAGCATAAGAATAGTCGGTTGCATCGAAAACTGAATAATATGAACTGTAAGACTTATATTTTATGCCGTCGACAGTTTCTACAGCATTTTCAGCATAAACAAAAATCGACAAATTACAAATCACTAAAAGACATGCCAGCAAAGTTTTCATAAATCTGCTGATTTTTTTCATAGAAACCATCTCCAATTAAGACTCAACATAATCAAAAAATTCTACTTTAACAGTTTCGTAAGGAATATCAAATCTAATTTCTTTAACGGTCTTGCCACTTCTTACCCCATCAAGATCTATCAGCAAATAAGAGGTTCTGAGGATTTCACCGTTTGCATCATAGGCATTATAGCCTATATACATATTTTGATTTTTATCTTCTATGTATATCATTTTTACATCTACAAAGCCTTTAGCGTTAACAGTCATATCATCTTCATCAAATCTCACATTTGAAATTGAAGCATAATTTCCTTTGTAGTTATAATAGGATTGAAAAGCAAATTCAACGTCACTTTCTGTTTTTGATTCAGAAGGAGATGGATAATTGTTGACAAGGGTATAAGCCTCGGTTCCCGTTGTAACTTCTTCAGTCGGCACCTTTGCGCAAGAAGAAAAAGCAAAGGCAACAACCATGATCGAAACCAAGCTGACTAAAAAAAGTTTTGATATATTTTTCATACTAATCTCCATTTTATATTATTTATTCCAATCAAATTTTGTAAGCTTCCCGGCTGTGAGCAAATCAGGATAATTCCACTGCCGTAATACTTCATAAACACCTATTGCCACAGAGTTGGAAAGATTCAAACTTCTTGCCGTAGGGTCTTTAATCATAGGAATTCTAACACATTTTTCAGGGTTCTTATACAAAAGCTCCTCAGGCAAGCCAGCTGTTTCTTTTCCGAAAACAAGATAACAATTATCCGGATATTCAACATCAGAATGAATATGAGTGGCTTTTGTTGAAAAATAGAAGAAATTCCCTTCTTTGTTTTTCTCAAAAAAATCTGCAAGATCAGAATAATATGTGATATCTAAAAGATGCCAATAATCAAGACCGGCTCTTTTAAGCTTTGCATCGTCAACCTTAAAGCCCATTGGCTCAACAAGGTGTAACCTTGCGCCGGTAAGAGCACAAGTTCGAGCAATGTTACCTGTATTTTGAGGAATTTGCGGCTCAACAAGTACAATATTCAAAACAGCCATAAAACCACCACGCAATCAAGAATTAAAATTACTCATAGCCTTATCAATGTTGCCGTCTACAATAAGTTCAACAGCACTTACAGATTTTTCACAAGCTTCTCTCATAAGGATAAACTCATCTTTTTTGAAAGACGAAAGAACCCAATCGGCTAAATCATAATCAGGATGCGGTTTTTCACCGACACCGAGTTTTATGCGAGGAAAAGCATCAGAATTTATTTGGTAAATAATACTCTTTATTCCATTGTGACCGCCGTCACTGCCCTTTCGTCTTATTCTGAGTTTACCACAAGGAAGAGATATATCATCAAAAATAACAATTATCTTTTCGGGGGGAATTTTATAGAAAGAGACAATTTCTCTAACACTTTCTCCACTGTTATTCATAAATGTTTGAGGTTTAACAAGCAAGCACTTATGACCGTTTATTTCAGCCTGGCCTGTAACTGCCTTAAACTGTATTTTTTTTAGTTTAACATCATACTTATCGGCAAGAATATCCATAAACATAAATCCGGTATTATGTCTTGTTGTTTCGTACTTAGCCCCCGGATTTCCCAAACCGACAATCACAAATTCGGGAGGGCCTATTACATTCTTGCCTCTATTAAAAAATCCCATTGTATTTAACTAACCTTCTCATAATGATAATCTTCTTCGGGTATTTCGGCGTTCAAATCCTCCGGAGTTTCGTAGTATCTAACTGAAACACTCATAGATTTAATCATTTCAAACACCTCATCAAATGAAGGCTCATTTGAATCAACAAGCACACTGACACTGATTTGAGCAGTTCCATTACCATCAATTGTATACATAGCATCCAAATCGGTTTGAATATACACTCCGTCTTTGCCATTGTCGTCAACTTTAAGAGAATCAATAACTACATTTTTTTCACTTAAGTTGCTGATATCTATAAACAAAAACAAAGCAAGCCATTCTTCAGGCTCATTCAACACTCTGTCTCTTGCATCTTCATCCATACCAAAATCATCAACTAAAGCAGCAGAATACCTCTCAGGATTCTTATTCATGTATTCAAACAAGCTGTAACCGTCGGTAACATCCGAATACGTGGCTGTAATTTTAATGTTACTATCACCAGACTCTTTTTTATTCTTGAAAATATATACGCAAGTGCCGGCAATTATACAAGCTACTAAAACAGCAGCCACAATTATTATAATCTTCTTTTTCATAAAATTAACCTCCTAATCAGTCATATTATAAATTATACTGTTAAAAATTGCAATGATTAAGAAGGTTTATTAATTAAAAAATAAAATTTATAAGCATATTTTTGTTTTAAAGTTGACAAATCACTACCATTTTTTTATAATTTTTAAAAATATTCCTTTGGAGGGCATAAGAAAAATGTTTTATAAAAAGAACGATTCGAAAGAGCTTAACAAAAACCTTTTTATTAATCCCACTGCAGAATACAGAGGAACACCTTTTTGGGCCTGGAATACAGAGCTTCATATAAATGAATTAAAGAGACAAATTGAGATATTTAAAAAAATGGGCTTTGGCGGATTTCACATGCACGTAAGAACCGGTATGTCCACACCATATTTAAGCGACGAATTTATGTCTCTTATTAAAGACTGTGCAAATAAAGCCGAAGAGGAAAATATGCTTGCCTATCTTTATGATGAAGACAGATGGCCCTCCGGAGCTGCCGGCGGTTTAGTTACTAAGGATGAAAAATATCGCGGCCGTTCACTTCTTATGACAACCGTTCCCTGCGAAACAAATAACAATTACAAGAAAAAAAGAGACTCATTTGCAAATGGTGACAGAGACGGTAACGGATATTTAATTACATGTTTTGATATTGTTTTAGATAGTGAAGGAAGGCTTGCATCATACAGCAAAATTTCACAAGATGATGAGGCTAAAGGTACAAAATGGTACGCCTATCTTAAAATTCATTCCGATTCGGCTTGGTATAATAATCAAGCTTATGTTGACACGCTCAATAAAAAAGCAATAGATAAATTTATTGAAGTAACCCATGAGAGATATAAGGAAATTTTAGGTGATAAATTTGATAAATCTGTACCCTCCGTTTTTACTGATGAGCCCCAGTTTTCAAGAAAAACAACCTTAGACAACTCGTTTGATAAAAGTGATTGTACTTTGCCATGGACCGATGATTTGCCTATAACATTCAAAGAAAAATACGGATTTGATATTATAGATCACATTCCTGAGCTTATTTGGGAATTACCGAAAGGAAAACTTTCAAAAGCAAGGTATTATTATCATGATCATGTAAGCGACAGATTCACCGAGGCCTTCGCTGACAATATCGGTAAATGGTGCAATGAAAATAATATTTATCTAACCGGTCACATGATGGAGGAGCCTACACTTAGAAGCCAAACATGTGCATTAGGTGAAACCATGCGTTCATATAGAAGCTTTGGCATCCCCGGCATTGATATGCTTTGCGCAAACTTCGAATTTACTACAGCAAAACAATGTCAATCCGCCGTTCATCAATACGGAAGAGAAGGCATGCTTTCAGAGCTTTACGGAGTAACGGGCTGGAGCTTTGATTTCAGAGGCCATAAGCTTCACGGCGATTGGCAAGAATGCCTTGGAGTTACTGTAAGAGTGCCCCATTTAAGCTGGGTTGCAATGGGCGGAGAAGCTAAAAGAGATTACCCTGCATCAATAAGCTATCAAACCCCTTGGTGGAGTGAATATTCTGCAATTGAGGACCACTTTGCAAGAGTAAACACTTTGATGACAAGAGGCAAGCCTATTGTGAAAGTAGGTGTAATTCATCCGATAGAAAGCTATTGGCTTCACTTTGGCCCCGATGATTTAACCGAAAAAGTACGAGATGAAAAAGATAAAAAGTTCTTGGATTTGACTTCTTGGCTTTTAAAAGGCTCAATAGATTTTGACTTTATAAGTGAATCTCTTTTGCCTTCATTGTGCAATGTCGGAAGTGTGCCTTTTAAAGTAGGAAAAATGGAATACGATGTTATCGTTGTTCCTGAATGTGAATCTTTGAGAGCGACAACAATAGACAGGCTTGAACAATTCAAGATTTTAGGTGGTAAACTCATATTTATGGGTAAAATGCCTACTGTTTCAGATGGCGAATATTCTAACAGAGCTGAATCATTATACAATAATTCTAATGTTGTTGCATACGAAAAAGATGCAATACTAAACGCACTTGAAGAGAACAGAACAATTAAAATTGAAGATGAGAGCGGCAACTTAACCGAGGATTTTATATATCAACTCAGAAAAGATACAGATGGTCTCAATTTATTTGTATCCCACTGCACAGAGCCTAAAGATAAAAATTCAACGGTTAAAAGTAAAATCAGAATAAGAGTTCAAGGAACATTCTCGCCTGTTCTTTATGACACTCAGACTGGTAATATCAATGAAATTCCATGCTTATACTCTGAAAATTCAACAATTATTGAGGCGGAGCTTTACAGCTATGACAGTTTACTGCTTAAGCTCAAGCCAGGAAAATCCACTGCAATTTCAAAGGCAGTTGACAGCAAGAAATATTCCCACTATGAAATTTCCGATAAAGTTTCATATGAGTTATCGGAAGATAATGTGCTCTTGATCGATATGTGCGAATATGCCCTTGATGAAGAAGGCTTTAATTCTCCTGAAGAAATATTAAGACTTGACAACATTTGCAGAGCAAAACTCGGTTGGGAAGACAGAGGCGGAAGCGTGCCACAGCCTTGGTCTGTTCCGAAGGAAAAAATGGAGCATTACATTACACTTAGATACACATTCAACAGCGAAATTTATGTTATTGGCGCAAAATTAGGCCTTGAAAATATGGAGGATGCTCAAATATTGTTTAACGGAGCATCTGTTTCTAACATTCCTACAGGCTGGTGGACAGATAAAGATGTTAAAACCATTGAATTACCTGCCATTAATCCCGGAGCAAACACGCTTTTAGTTCGTTTGCCATTTGGACATACTTCAAATACAGAATGGATGTATATTCTCGGTAATTTCGGCGTAAAATTGCAGAATAACAGATGCGTTATTACAAATCTTCCGGATAAAATATCATTTTCTGCTATAACCGAGCAGGGCATGCCATTCTACGGAGGAAATATCACTTACAACATTCCCTTTGAATGCAAGAATGAAGCTAAATTCACAGTTAAAAATTACTTTGGCGGACTTGTCACAGTCAACATTGACGATGAAAGAATCGGCAGAATTATATATCCGCCTTACGAGCTTACCGCAGAAAACTTATCAAGCGGTAAACACACAGCGAATATTACTCTTTTCGGTAACAGAGATAACTGTTTCGGACCTGTTCACAGAACAATTCAAAACGGTTGGATCGGCCCTGACGCTTGGAGAACCGAAGGTGACGAATGGAGTTATGATTATCAACTGAAAGAAATCGGAATATTAGAGAAACCGGAAATTGAAATAATATGAAAACACTTTTTAAATACTTTAAGGGGAGCAGAGTCATCTGCATTCTCGCTCCCCTTTTTAAAATGCTTGAAGCCACCCTTGAACTGATTGTTCCTCTCGTGATGGCAAGCATAATCGATGTAGGAATTGCAGAAAACAATAAAACATACATATATAAATTGAGTACTCAACTTGTTATTTTGGGCATTGTTGGGCTTGTTTTTTCCATAACAGCTCAATATTTTGCTTCAAAAGCATCTGTATCCATTGTTTCAAGAATTAAACACGCTGCTTATGAAAAAAGTCAAAATTTATCTTTTTCACAGCTTGACAAAATCGGAACCTCTACACTTATAACGAGGCTCACATCCGATATGGACAGTGTTCAAAACGGTATAAATCTTACATTAAGATTACTGTTAAGATCTCCTTTTGTTGTAATCGGTGCCTGCATTATGGCTTTTAAGGTTGACGCAAAATCTGCACTTGTATTTTGCGTAATTGTTCCTGTATTAAGTGTAATTATTTTTACAATAATGGCGGTTACAATTCCACTGAACAAAAAGGTAAGAGCTCAGCTTGATAAAGTTCTTTTACTTACAAGAGAAAATCTGACAGGCATTAGAGTCATTAGAGCGTTCAACAAGCAAAAAGATACAATAACTGAATTTTCCGATAATAACGACCAATTAACCGATATTCAAAAGTTCACGGGAAGAATAACAGCTTTGCTGAATCCATTAACATATGTAACCGTCAATTTAGGCATAGCGGCAATTATTTACATTGGTGCAGTTAGAGTTAACACCGGCTTAATCACAACCGGTGCTGTTGTTGCTCTTTATAACTATATGTCCCAAATTCTTGTAGAGCTAATTAAGCTCGCAAATTTAATTGTAAGCATTACAAAATCCGTTGCTTGCGGCGGCAGAATAAACACTTTGCTTGAAATGCCGGATGAAAAAACAGATATTGACGGTACAGATTATATTTCCAACAGCTATATTGAATTCAAAAACGTTTCTTTTGCCTATGGAAATAATTCAGATTATTCTTTAACAGATATATCTTTTACGGCAAACAAAGGTGATAAAATCGGTATCATTGGCTCTACCGGTTCCGGAAAAACAACGCTGATAAATCTACTCAGCGGATCTTACAAACCGACAAAAGGCGAAATATATATTGATGGTAAAAATATTAATACAATAGATAACAATAAATTAAAAAATAAAATATCCATTGCTGAGCAAAAAGCTACTATTTTTAAGGGCACAGTAAAAAGCAATTTATTAATCGGCAATCCGGATGCATCTGATAATGATATTATCAAAGCTCTTCAAATAGCCCAAGCTGATTCATTTGTATTGGCTAACGAAAACGGAATTGATTATGAAACAGAGCAAAATGGGCGAAATCTTTCCGGAGGACAAAGGCAAAGAATTTCCATTGCAAGAGCGATTATAAAAAATGCTGATATCCTTGTGCTGGACGATTCTTTCAGTGCTCTTGACTTTGCAACAGAGGCAAAGCTCAGAAAAGCCATAAATGATAATATTCATTCAACTGAGTTTATAATTTCACAGCGCTCAGGCTCTATAATGAATTGTGATAAAATCATTGTACTTGAGGACGGAAAAGCAGAAATAGGCACTCATGATGAACTGCTAAAATCAAGTGAAGTTTACAGAGAAATTCACCTTTCTCAATTTGAGGAGGAGGTGAAGGCTGTATGAATAAAAAAAGCACATTGAGGAAGGTTGTAAAATATATTGGAAACTACAAGTCTTTGCTTATTATTTCACTTCTTTTATCTGCGGTTTCCGTGTTCTTCAGTCTTTATATTCCCGTGCTTGCCGGAAATGCAATAGACTGTATAATCAGTGAAGGCAATGTTAATTTCAGCAGCATTAAAACATTTTTGATTAAAATTATTATTTTTGCAGCCTTATCTGCTCTTATACAGTGGATAATCAACTCTATCAATAACAAAATATCATTCAACACAGTTAAAGATTTGAGAAGTGATGCAATTAATAAGATTAACAATTTACCTCTTTCTTATATTGATTCACATTCAATCGGTGATATTGTAAGCAGAATTATATCCGATGCGGATCAAATTGCAGATGGTTTATTACTTGGATTTTCTCAATTTTTCACGGGAATTATTACTATTTTAGGCACATTGATTTTCATGCTTAAAATCAGTTGGAAAATAACACCGATTGTGGTTGTTCTTACTCCCCTATCTTTATTCGTTGCAAGGTTTATAGCAAGGAACACTCATTCCATGTTTCAAGCGCAATCAAAAGCCAGAGGTGAGCAAACAGCTCACATTGACGAGACAATAACAAACAGAAAAATAATATCCAATTACAATGCCGAGAACGAAGCAATTAAAAATTTTGATGAGTATAATGAAAAATTTGCAAAATATTCACTGAAAGCAATATTCTTTTCATCAATAACAAATCCATCTACAAGATTTGTAAACAATATGATTTATGCTGCCGTTGGGCTCACGGGCGCATTGTGCGCAATAGGCGGTTCAATAACAATAGGCGGTCTCTCATGTTTCCTCAGCTATGCAGGCCAGTATGCAAAACCCTTTAACGAAATAAGCGGTGTTGTTGCGGAATTACAAAACGCAATTGCCTGTGCCGAAAGGATTTTTGAAATAATTGATTCAAGCCCTGAAATACCGGATAAAGAAAATGCTTATGTATTAAAAAATGCAAAAGGCGACATATCTGTAAAAAATGTAAGTTTTTCCTATACTCCCAACCAAAAATTGATTGAAGACTTAAATCTTAACGCTCCTCAGGGAACTCAAATTGCAATAGTGGGCCCAACGGGCTGCGGAAAAACAACAATTATTAATCTGTTAATGCGTTTTTATGACGTTAACAGCGGTTCAATTTCCGTTGATTTGCAAGACATTCGCGACATAACCAGAAAATCATTGAGAGATAACTATGGAATGGTTTTACAGGAAACCTGGTTAAAAACGGGAACTGTAAAAGATAATATCGCCATGGGAAAACCCGATGCAACTATGGATGAAATAATCGAAGCAGCAAAAGCATCTCATGCTCATTCTTTTATCAAAAAATTGCCAAACGGTTATGACACAATAATCTCTGATGAGGCATCAGGTTTATCTCAAGGTCAAAAACAACTTATATGCATTGCAAGAGTAATGCTCTTAATGCCTCCTATAGTTATACTTGATGAAGCTACATCATCTATAGATGTAAGAACAGAGCTTAAAATAAGAAAAGCTTTTGCAAAAATCACAAAAGGCAAAACAAGCTTTATTGTTGCTCACAGGCTTTTGACAATCAAAAACAGTGATATAATTCTTGTGATGAACAACGGTAAAATTATAGAGCAAGGAAATCATGAAGAACTGATGAGCAAACACGGCTTTTACGAAAATCTTTATAATTCGAGGGTTCAATAATATGAAATTCAATGATATTCACATAAGAGACCCTTTTATTCTGCCTGAAAATGATATTTATTATCTTTACGGGACGAGAGGAGAAACCGCTTGGACAAAGGGCTACGGCCTTGATGTTTACACGAGTAAGGATTTGGAAAACTGGAGCAATCCAACCGAATGTTTTACATTGCCTGAAAATTTTTGGGCCGATGGTGAAATATGGGCGCCGGAAGTTCACAAATACAAAGGCAGCTACTATATGTTTGTAACTTTTTACTCCGATAAAAGGAACAGAGCCACTCAAATATTAAAATCCGATTCTCCAATGGGCCCATTTCTTCCCTTTACCGATGATGCTATAACGCCATTAGGATGGAGATGCCTTGACGGAACATTTTATATTTCAAAGGATAACAAGCCCTATATTGTTTTTTGCCATGAATGGCAACAGGTTAAAGACGGTGAAATCTGTGCAATGGAGCTTACCGAAGATTTAACCGCCGCAGCCGGTGAACCGATTATCCTTTTCAAAGGCTCATATCCCGATTGGGCAGATAAAGGCAGAGAAGATTATGTAACCGACGGTCCGTTTCTTTTCAGAACAAAATCCGGCTCTTTATTGATGATATGGTCAACCTTCAAAAATCACGAATATCTTCAAGCCGTTTCACGCTCCGATAACGGTGAAATAACAGGCAACTGGAAACATGAAGATATTCTGTTTGAAAAAGACGGCGGCCACGGAATGATTTTTACGGATTTTGAAGGAATTAATCATTTAATAATTCACTCTCCTAACAGGCATCCAAAAGAAAGACCTGTTCTCTTCACAATTGAGGAAGAAAACGATAAACTTACAATAAAATAAACAAATTTAACCGCAGTAAGTGTCTTATTTTTACAATGCTTTACATTGACATTCACTGCGGTTAATTATATAATATAAAATGTATAATTTTGTATTCAGGAGGATATTATGGGATACACAATAGGTCAAAAACTTATAAAAAGTCACCTTCTTGAAGGTGAAATGATTCCCGGAACTGAAATCGGTATTAAAATCGACCAAACTCTCACACAAGATGCAACAGGCACCATGGCATACCTTGAATTTGAGGCAATGGGTGTTAAAAGAGTTAAAACAGAGCTTTCTGTTGCATACATTGACCATAACACACTTCAAACAGGTTTTGAAAATGCAGATGACCACAGATTTATTCAATCTGTTGCCAAAAAAAGAGGTCTTCTTTTCTCAAAGCCGGGTAATGGCATTTGCCATCAGCTTCATCTTGAAAGATTCGGTAAGCCGGGTAAAACTCTTATCGGCTCTGACTCACACACTCCCACAGGTGGCGGTATAGGTATGCTTGCCATCGGTGCAGGCGGACTTGATGTTGCAGTTGCTATGGGTGGCGGAACATATTATACAACAATGCCTAAAATGGTGCTTGTACGCCTTTCCGGCAAGCTTTCGCCATGGGTAAGCGCAAAAGATATTATTCTTGAAGTTCTTCGCATTATGAGCGTAAAAGGCGGCGTTGGCAAGATTATTGAATATGGTGGTGAAGGTGTTAAAACCCTTTCTGTTCCCGAAAGAGCAACCATCACAAACATGGGTGCGGAGCTTGGCGCTACAACATCCGTTTTCCCCTCTGATGAAATCACAAAAGCATTTCTTAAAGCACAAGGAAGAGAAGAAGATTGGGTTGAGCTTAAGAGCGATGAAGATGCTCAATACGATGAAATAATCGATATTGATTTAAGCAAGCTTGAGCCCATGGCAGCAATGCCCCACATGCCGGACAGAGTTAAGAAGATTAACAAAATCGGCAATATTCACATTGATCAGGTTTGCATTGGTTCTTGCACCAATTCATCATTGCTTGATATGCTTAAGGTTGCAGCAATCCTCAAAGGTAAAAAGGTTGCCCCAAATGTAAGCCTTACTATTTCTCCTGGCTCAATGCAAGTTCTTAATATGCTCTCTCTTAACGGAGCTCTTTCTGATATACTTTCAGCCGGAGCAAGACTTCTTGAATGTGCCTGCGGCCCTTGCATAGGTATGGGCCAATCACCTAATTCGGCCGGTGTATCTCTTAGAACATTCAACAGAAACTTTGAAGGCAGAAGCGGCACAGCAGATGCTGGCATCTATCTTGTAAGCCCCGAAACAGCTGCTGCATCAGCACTTACAGGCGTTCTTACAGATCCGAGAACACTTGGAGAAATGCCTGAAATTTCAATGCCTGATAGATTTATCATAAACGACAATATGATTGAAGCACCTGCCTCTGTAGAAGAAGCAGACAGTGTTGAAATTATTTATGGCCCGAACATTAAGCCATTCCCGTCAAGCACCGAGCTTCCCGCAGACATTGAAGCACCTGCTATTCTTAAGGTTGGAGACAATATTACAACTGACCATATTATGCCTGCAGGAGCAAAAATACTCCCCTACCGTTCAAATATCCCTTATCTTTCAAACTTCTGCTTTAAGCAGTGCGATGAGAACTTTGCAAAGAGATGTAAAGAAGCAGGCAAAGGATTTATTATCGGCGGTGCAAACTACGGCCAAGGCTCATCCCGTGAGCATGCTGCTCTTGTTCCCCTTTATCTCGGAATTAAAGCGGTAATTGCCAAATCTTTTGCAAGAATTCACTGCGCTAACCTCATAAATGCAGGTATAATGCCTTTCACATTTGCTAATCCAGAAGATTATGATAAGATTGACACAGACGACATTCTTTCTCTTGATGGAATAAGAGAAAAGATTGAAAAAGGCGCAGAAGTAACTCTCAGAAACGTTACCAAAAATGAGTCTTATAAACTTTCTTATGATTACTCTGCAAGGCAAACTGCAATGGTACTTGCAGGCGGTCTTCTCAACTACACCAAGCATTTGTCCAAATAAGGAGGAAATATATTATGACTGAAGCACAAGTTCAAAACGCTCTCAAGCACTTTGAGCAATTAATCAGAGAGCAAAACGAAAGAAGCGAAAACATAAAAAAACAGGGCGATTTTATTGATTATAATTCACTTGATAAGCTCACTATCGGTGTTTGCGGCGGTGACGGTATAGGCCCCATCATTACAAACGAAGCCGCAAGAGTTCTTGCATTTCTTCTTAAAGATGATGTTGATGCAGGTAAGATTGAATTCAAAGAAATCAACGGTCTTACCATTGAAAACAGAATTAAAGCATTAAAAGCAATTCCCGACGATGTTATGGAAGAGCTTAAAAAATGTCCTGTAATTCTTAAAGGCCCAACAACCACACCTCAAGCAGGCGGAGATATGCCGAACATTGAGAGTGCAAATGTTGCCATGCGTAAAGCACTTGATCTTTTTGCAAATGTTCGTCCTGTAAAGATTCCAGATGAAGGAATTGACTGGACTTTCTTCCGTGAAAACACAGAAGGTGCTTATGCGGTAGGTTCAAAAGGCATTAATATCACTGATGACCTTGCAATGGATTTTGTTGTTACCACAACCGAAGGCAGTGAAAGAATTGCAAAGCTTGCTTATGAATATGCAAGAAAAAATCATAAGGACAGAGTTTCAATAATTCAAAAAGCTAATATCATTAAAACCACAGACGGTAAATTCCTTAATCTTGCTAAAAACATTGGCAAGGATTACCCTGAAATTACCACAGATGAATGGTATATTGATATTACAACCGCTAAGCTCATTGATAAGAAACGTCGTAAGGATTTCAAAGTTTTTGTACTTCCTAACCTTTACGGTGATATTATCACAGATGAAGCTGCTGAATTTATGGGCGGCGTTGGTACAGCCGGAAGTGCAAATATCGGTAAGAAATATGCAATGTTTGAGGCAATTCACGGCTCTGCACCGAGAATGATCAATGAAGGCAGAGGCAAGTATGCCGATCCCTGCTCAATGCTTAGGGCATCCGTTATGCTTCTTTCTCACATTGGTAAGCAAGAAGAGGCAGACAAGCTTGAAAGAGCTCTTGATATTTGTATGTATGAAGAGAAGAAAATTCATATTACCGGCAGAGAAGACGGATGCACCTGTGAAGACTTCGGCAACTATGTAATGGAAACTTTAACTACACTTTAATTTGCTTGTAACTAAGGAGCGAAGGTTAAAAAATGAAAAAGTTAATTTCAATTATTTTGTCAATTGTTATTTCCTTTTCCTTTATTTTTACGGCTTATGCTTCAAGTATTCCGGCAAACTATTCTTCATTGGAAAAGGGATATATTACTTCTATTAAAAATCAAGGTAATACCGGAGCATGCTCAGCTTTTGCGGTCATAACCTGTCTTGAGAGTGATTACATCATTAAAGGCTACGGAACAGCTGAAAATACAGATTTTTCGGAAGCCTATTTGTATTGGTTTGCTCTTAACAATTTGAGGGAAGATGAATCTTCCGGATATTACGGAGACGGTATTTCATACAAAAATTATTCAAATCCAATTTCCGCCGGGTTAACCACCAAAGATATAATTTCAGCTTTGAAAACCGACACGGGAATTGCTTACGAAAACGATTATCCTTTTGATTCATTGGTAAGTGCCAATATCGGATATTATTCTGACAGTGAAAGAGACAGCAACGGTTGCAATGTTAGAACAGACGAGATTGTATGCTTTGATACGAATAATTCGACAGGTATAAAAAATTGGATTATGAATCACGGTGCTGTTGCAGTATCTTTCAATTCAAATGTGTTCTATGACGCGTCTAACGGTCACATTGCTATTAACAAGCTTAATCTTCTCAGCAATCACTCTGTAGCCATAGTCGGCTGGGATGATAATTATAAAGGTGAAGGCGGATTAAGCAGTGTTGCAATGACATCTAAAGGGGCCTGGCTTTGTAAAAACAGCTGGGGTACATCTTGGGGGTGATAACGGATACTTTTGGCTGCCATATAGCGACCCGACAATTACCGACATAATGGGATTTTCCATTAACTGCAATAACAATTGCACAGAGAGATATTCATATAACGGATATGCTTATTATTCTAACAGTACAGGAGGAATTGATACCGTAGCCAATTATTACACTTTAAAAGAAAGCGGGACAATTTCCGAAATCAGCTACTATGCTCTCGGGGCTAACGATATCACACTTTCTATATATGAAGATAAAGGTGATGGAAATCCCACTTCAGGAAAGCTTTTATCAAAAGTAACAGATTCAGTTGACAGCGAAGGCTTTTATACTGTAGATCTTTCATCTAAAGTTAAAGTTACCAAAGGTGAATCGGTTTACGTTGTGGCAACTTATTCCGGCACAGTTCCTCTTGAAGCACAAAGCACAGGATGTACAAATGACAATAAAAAGCAATCATTTGTATATAGTAACGGAAAATGGGATGATATGGGAGACAGCAAATTCTATGGCAATGCGCCCATAGATATTATAGTAACCGGCAATCATTCTTACGGTGAAACCAAAAAAGTTGAATCCACCTGTGAAAAAGCCGGATATACTTATAAGTCCTGCAAGCTGTGCGGTAAATCCGAAAGGACAAATTATAAAGCTACCGGACATAGTTACAGTGACTGGTCTGTTTTGAATAAAAGTTCCGGCCTTTACAGCAGAAAATGCAATATTTGCGGAAATATTCAATATAAAAAAGTTTACAGCAACGGAGAAGAGAAGATTCTTGATTCATTGGACGATTATTATGACACTTCTTCAATACTTAGTTTTAGCTCAATAATATCTACAATACAAAGTTTCTTTTCATCTCTGTATAACACAATTTATTATTTAATTATCGGCACATTGTTAAACCGAATTATTTAACGCAAAACTCCGATCTCAATTAAGAGGTCGGAGTTTTTTTATTATAAAACTATCTTTTGACTATGCCGTTAATATTCACAGCTTAAACAGCTGCGGTTTCTTTCTTTGATTTTTTACTATTCATGCTGCCAACATATTTTCCGATATAAAATGCTATTGCTGCTGCAACGATTGCGGAAACTCCACCGACTAAAACATATTTTCCGCTTGAGAACACACTACCGGCAAAGGCATTAGCATCTGTACCATAGAAAAGATATATACCCTCTTTAGAGTCGGCATAAGTGTAACCGGCTTTTTTATTTGTTAAGTTTTGAGCTGTGCTTTCGCAGAAAATTGAAAGCGGAGTGCTGTCATTGGGAATATCGGAATTACCGTACTGAACGATAAAATCTTTTGTAATCGGGTCACCGGCGGCAGCGTCTTTTGTTGCATAAAGTGCAACCCATTGCCTGCCTACATCACCGTTAATATCGCCGAAATCTCCGAGAAGCTTTGTTTTATCGGATTCCATTCCCTGAGCGACTCTGTTGCATTTAACAGCTGAATAATAGGTGTAAACTCTCTCATCATTTTCGTTAACGCCCTGATTTACCATGACAGAAGGAATCGGTGTAAATTCTGCGTTATAATATTCTTTTAAGTCAAGATAAGTGCTTACTAATGAAGCTGCCATAATAATAATTGTAACACAAGTCATTGCAATTCCGGCATATCTGAAGAAATTGGAAAGTCCTTCCGAATTTGACATTGCCGCCATATCATACTCTTTACTAACGTCTTTCCATTGATTACTCAATTCAGTAACTTTGCCAATGTCACCGGTTTCTCTGGCATCAGCTATTAAACCATTTAGTTGAGTGAGTTTATTTTTTACAGCTGACATATCTTTGTATATTTGGGCATAACTTGAGCTAAGTTTCCAGCAAAGACTTGTTGCAACTAACGAAACTGCGAATGTAGCATATAAAACATAGGAAGTTTTTGAGATGTAATCGGTCACATCGGTTACGGGATTTTTGCCGGTGGAATTTTGAAGCCTGTATGCCTCGCCTGTAAGGGCGACATCACCATTAAATATTGTGCGGTCAACGCCGTCATAAATTGATATATTTTGCCAACCGTCAACGGAATCAATGTCTATTTCCTCCATTGCAGCTTTAAAGGTATTTTCGTCATTGATACCGATTGACACAAGTTGATACATGGGAAGGAAGTCCAAGCAAGCTCTCTGGCCCTCTGATAATGAAGCAATAAGAGGATAAAGCATGGTGCAGTCTTCGTTTGCAACATCATATTCATCACTTGTGATTAAATCGTACAGTGAAACATCATCGTTGGTAAGTGCCTTAACAGTTTCGTATTGAGTACCTGCGGCAAGCCATTTTGACATATCAAAATCTTCATTTGCAGCTGCATAAGCCTCAATCTCTTCGTTTGTATTTTCAAATGATATTTCGGCATTTGTATATATTGCAAGATATTCTTTATATGCTTCAAAACTTGACGCAACTTTCTTAGCATCGGCACTGTATTCGGTATCAAGTTTCTTTTGAGCTTCGCTTACGGTGAGATTCAAACTGTCCATAAGATCCTCAACCATTTCATCGTAAGTCTTTGCTTCTTGGTATCTGTTAGCCCAAGGAGTATCACTTTCATCCGTACCCATGGCGATAATTCGCTCCATTGAGAGAATGGCTAAGCTGTTGCCTTGCATAAGTATAGTTGTCATATCGGCAATCTTTGCTTTTTCACTATCGGGCAAAGCGTTGTATTCTTCATCTGTATATTCTTCTTTTACCTTTTTGAGGAGTAAATCACCGAGATTCTGCTCTGTATCATCATCATAGAGCATGTTGAGCAATTCATAGGCGGCTATTGCACGCTGTTGACCTGCGTTGTAATTTGCTCTGAATTCTTTAACGGCAACCTTGAAATCATCAAAAAATGCCTTGATGTTGTCTTTTTGCTCACTGAGAATCATTTGATAATCCTGAACGCTGTAACCGCCCTTCATATTCATAAGCTTCAAATCGGTTATTGCTTCATCGGCATTTGAAGTTGTTTTATATCCGAGATAAACAGCTCTTTCATCTGAGAAAGAATCATCTGCACCTTCGTTAAGGTTATAATCAACAACCTCATAGCCGTTATCTGTAAGGTAGTTCTTTGCTTCCTTAGCTGTTTTGCCGTAGCTCAAATACACTTCTTTAATATAATTTTCTTTGTTAGAAGATGCGGCAAAAGCACTAACGCAGGTGCCTATACATAAAGCAACTGTCAAAATAATGCTGATTACTGTTTTAAGTGATTTCTTCAAAGCCATACGTCTTGTCTCCTTTGATTACAGTTTTATATTGACTCATAAACATTTTAAATTTTATTACATAAATTTCTTCGATAAAATTTAATCATAATATTACGGCTTAAGAATGACGTTTGGAAGTTTACCGAAAATTTCTTTAAAAAAAGCAATAATTTTTGCAAAAAATCCGGAATTACAAGAAATCTTTCCACCGTCTTTTGACATTTCGTTACCGTTTACATCTTTTACAATATTATTATTTTCATCAACAACTTTAACAGTATAATTAATATCGCCGTTCACTTTCTCAACAGTGAATGACACTTCATTTGTTGAGCCTGTAGCTACACGTTTGCCGTCAATAAAAATTGCAAGCTTATGGCTTGGATTAACGCCGGTAGCAGCAGCAATAATTTTTAGTTTTGAATGATATTCAACTGTTTTTTCGCCGGCAACATTCACCTTTACATCATCAAAAGAAACAGAACCGCAAACAGAGCAAATGCCGTTTTCAAAATTATGGACGCATTTATATCCGCACACTTCACAAGCTCCGTTTTTATATGTATGGTCTGTGGATTCATAATGTATCTTTGTGTTTTCCTTAAAGTTCAAATTCGGAGCTCCGATTTGTATCTTGTTCCATTGCTCTGAAGAACCGTAATAATAGACCAATTTCAAATTTGAGCAGCCAAGAATAGCATTGCTTTTTATAGCTGTAACCGATGTTGGAATTGTTATTTCTTGAAGATTTGTACAATTTTCAAAAGAGCGTGCAATAATTGTTGTAACACCTTCCGGAATTTCGTATGAAGTATCTACTTTAGAAGACGGATATTTAATGAGAGTGGTCTTATCTTTATCAAACAGCACTCCGTTTTCACTTGAATAGCTTGGGTTACTTGAAGAAACATCAAAACTAACAAGGCTGTTACAGTTACGAAATGCATCATTATCAATGCTTGTAACACTTTCGGATATTGATACACTCGCCAGCTTTGAACAACCGTAGAAGGCATCGTAACCTATTTTTTGAACGCCGTTTGGAATTGATATGTTTGTAAGTTCCGTACAATCTTTAAATGCGCACTTACCTATAGTTTTTACATTTTCCGGAATTGTAATGCTTGTAAGCCCCGTACAGCCACCAAACGCTTCCTCACCAATTGAAGTAACAGTTGAAAGTATAATATCTATGTTTGCAAGGCTTGTGCAATTTCTAAAAGCACCGTCGCCTATTGATGTAACTTTACCGCAAAATTTTACGCTTGAAAGACTTGTGCAGCCATCAAAGCAATTTCTATCAATACCCGTTATTTGACTTGGTATAACAATACTTGTAAGGGAGGTGCATCCGTCAAAAGCAGCTGTTTCTATTGTATAAAGTTCATTCGGAAGATTAATGGTTTTAAGATTTACGCAATTTTGGAAGGCGGCAGCGGAAATTTTAACAACATTTTCATCAACCGTATATTCCGTTCCGGATTTCCCCTGAGGATATTCAATTATAACTCTTTTGCTTTTACTTAATAAAACTCCTTCATCACTTGAATAATTTTCATTATTTGAATCAACATCAAAATAAGATAGTTTTATGCAATTTGAGAAAGCGGACGGTGTTATTTTTGCAACTGTATTTGAAATAATTACTTTTTCAATGTTTTTGCAATCTAAAAAAGCTTCCACATCTACACCGGTAATACCTGACTTAATTTCAACTGTCTTGATATTTTCGTAATCATAATCTCTTACTTTTGCTTGTGAAATTACTCCTTCACCGCTAACAGTCAACACACCTGTTGATGCATCAAAACTATAAATTGCTTCTCCGGCAGCTGATGAAATCAGAACACTGAATGTTATAGAAATAAGCAAAGTAAAAGCAACTGTAAAAACAGTAATTATATTTTTAATATATTTTCTCATACTGATCCTCATTATAATATTAATAATTTAACATATTTACCGCTGTTTATTTTATTCGCATAATTAAATAATGTCAATAGGATAAAAAGAAATAATCCGGCAAAGTTTTAGGCTTTGCCGGTTCGCTCTTAAATTTAAAATACAAAATTAAATTTTATATTTTTCACAGTAATTCTCATACATTTCGTCGTATTCTTCATTGCCTTTTCTGAGGTTTCTGACTGTTTCGTGGATATTCATATTATTAGATGAAAGATCAATAATACAGCCGGCAATATTTGAGCAATGGTCGCCTATTCTTTCAAGGTTTGTAAGTAAATCAGACCAAATAAAGCCTGTATCTATGCTACACTCGCCTTGCTGCAATCTTTCAATATGTTTTGTTCTGAGAGAATCTCTCAAATCGTCAATAACATCCTCAAGGGGCTCGATGCTTAAAGCAATTTGAACACTGCCCTGCGCAAAAGCTTCACAGGCAAGATTTGTAACATCTTTAACGGCAGAGGTAATAGCATAAAACTCTCTTGCAGCAGAAGGAGAAAATGACACTTTTTTATCATACATTTCTTCAGCAGATTCAAGAATATTAACACTATGGTCTGCAATTCTTTCAAAATCGCCTATCATTTTAAGATAAGCAGCTGCAAGAGTGCTATCTTCATTATTTATATTTTCAGAGCTGAGTTTAACGAGATAGGTACCCAGTATATCTTCGTAATGGTCGGTTTTATTTTCGAGTTCTTTAATATTTTCCGCTTTTTTCTTATCGTATTTATCAAAAAGAGAAATGCTATCTGAAAGAGATTCAAGAGAACAATAGGACATATCAGAAATAAGATTTTTACACTGTTCAAGAGCTATTGCCGGAGTTGTGAGTAATCTTTCGTCAAGTTCAATTTCTTCTTGTGCTTCTTTACCGTCGGGAATAAGCTTACAAACAAGCTTTTCAAGGAATCCGTCAAGAGGAAGCATAATAATAGTACAAAGAATATTAAAAGCGGAGTGAGCAATTGCAATACCCACAAGAGAAGCTGACTTTGTGAGTAAAACGGGAGAGAAAACTATTTTAACGATATAAAATACCGTAAGCCAAACTATCGTGCCAAGAACGTTGAATGAAAGGTGAACTAAAGCAGCACGCTTTGCATTCTTATTTGCACCAATAGAAGAAAGAATGGCAGTGATACATGTGCCGATATTCTGGCCCATGATAATGGGAATTGCGGCGCCGTATGACACTTGCCCCGTTGAAGCAAGAGCCTGTAAAATACCGACAGAAGCGGAGCTTGATTGAATTATTGCGGTTAAAATTGCACCCGCAAGCACTCCGAGAATGGGATTTGTAAATTTAATGAAAAGCTGCTGAAATGCCGGCACATCTTTAAGGCCGGAAACAGCGCTCGACATTGCTTCCATGCCAAACATAAGGGTAGCAAATCCAAGGAAAATTGTGCCGATATCATGCTTTCTTTCCCTCTTGCTGAACATTAAAAGAATAATTCCTATAAGAGCAAGAACAGGTGTAAAAGATGAAGGCTTAAGGAGTTTAACATAAACGTTATCGCTTTCAACACCTGCGAGGCTTAAAATCCAAGCCGTAACAGTGGTGCCGATATTTGCACCCATAATAACATTTATAGACTGTTTAAGAGTCATAAGGCCCGAATTTACAAAGCCAACAACCATAACGGTGGTTGCCGATGAACTTTGAATAACAGCAGTAATTCCAAGGCCTGTCATAAGGCCGGTCATTTTTCTGCCCGTTAACTTATCAAGAACGGAATGAATTTTATTGCCTGCAGTTTTTTCAAGGGCATTGCCCATAACCGTCATACCAAACAGGAAAAGGCAAAGGCCACCTATTAGGCTGAGAACATTAAAAATATCCAAATCATCTTCTCCATTTCAAAATTTGAGTATTTTCTGTATTATTATAAATAAATATGGAAATTATTTGTAGCCAATGTAAAATCTAAGTAAAGTTATTATTTTAAAAAGTTGCTATTATTCCGGAATAGCCGTCATAATATGATATTTCATTAAGCTTATCTTCACTGATTGTATCTGTGTTATAAATCGTTACGGTTTGAGGCTGATATAAAGGCAGCTCTGCAGCATAGCTCATAACATCACTCATAAGCTCTTTAACAAGAGAAGCTCTATCCGTAAATCCTGTCGCTTTTCTAATTCGTTCTGTTAAATCATCAATCTCGGTGCTTGAAATACCGGCCAGATTTTTTGAGCCGCCCGTGTGATAATAATCATATTTATCACAGGTTTCGCCGTCATAAGTTATATCAATCCACATATCGGCAGAATTGCTGCTTATAGCCGATTTAAGGCCGTTTTCATCAGTAAGGTGAATATTCAAAGTTACGCCGTAAGATTTAAGAATTTCAGCATATTTTTGAAAAATTTTATATTCAATGTCATCCTCGGTGCCGGTACAATAAGCATTAAGAGAGCTGAAAAAGCCTTTAAGCTGAGAGGCCTTACTCGTTTGGTTATAATAAGCCTCGGTCAATTGAGGAGTTTCTTCAAATCGAACACTCATAGGGAAATAAAGCTTTGTGTAATACGAGCCTAATGATTCATCAACAACGTCATACACATTACAAACAGCCATAAGAATTCTTCTTGCGTCTTGAGAATATCCGTTATTGGTATTGAAGAAGAGGCTGTAATAATATTTGCTGTTTTGAACAGTATACTTGATATTATCTTTATTGAGCTTGGAAATTGCAGAAGGAGTTACGGAAGCTGTAACAATATCAACATATCCATCTGTAACAGCATCAACAGAATCTTTATTTTTAGCAGATAAATCAATAAATTCAACAGTCTTGAATGAAGATGTTTCGCCGGTATAATATTTATTCAGCAAAAGCACGGCTTCATCATCTTTAAGTTCGGAAAGATAATACTCACCGCAGCCCATAGCGGATGAAGTTATATCTTTGATTTTTTCAGCAGAACCTTTAACATAATCGGGTCCGTAAAAAGCTTTTGAGAGGATGTAAGCATTTATTTGCGAAATTGAATTTATATTGCGTGAATTAAAAAGAACGGTACATGTATAATTATCAATTCGCTTTATACCTCTTATCTCGGTAACATCGGCTCCATCGGCATAATTATCGGAAATATAAGCACTGATAAGCTGTTTATTACCATTAAACTCGCTTAAAGCAGCTTCGTAATTTTCGTCATCATAATAATATTCTTTTAAGCCGTCAATATCATTAAGATAAAAATCACTGTAAACGCCGTCATAAGTAGCATCTGCAAGCACATAATACCAAAATAAAACATCATCAATAGTTGCATTTGTTCCATCGGAAAAATACAAATCATCGTTAATTGTAACTGTGTATTTTACTTTTGCATTATCTTCATATTCATACGTAATGCTACCGGCGTTATTTACAAGCTTATTATTTGCATTTTTCAACTGAACTTGGGGAATAATTTGAGAAATAACAGATTTGTCGCCTTCACTTTCGGAAAAGAAGGGATTAAAGTTGCCCTCTAAATTTTGAATTCCGATTTTTAAAGTGTCTGAATCAGTTGAGGCTTTATCTTTTTTGCTGCATCCTGTAACAGCCAAAAGTAAGGCAGAAATAAAAATGCAAATAAAGGAACGCAATTTACGTGAATTACGCAAAAAATCAATCATACAAAAACATAGGCTAATGCCTAATCCTCCATATAGTCATAAAGGCAGAGTGTTACCTCTGCCTTTATCGTTATCAGTCTTTGAAGCCTTCAAAGCCCTTGAAAATTGCCTCGGTGTAAACGTTATTTTCGTTCTTGCTGTGAAGAGGATACCAAACCTGTGCAAAAAATGGGTTGATAGATGCTTCATAGTCATAATCCCAATGGAACTTCTTGCCTTCGCAATCAGTTGGGAATTCCTGTGGGCACCAGTGACCACCCTTAAGAACAAGGTTAGCGCTCATCATAAATTCATTGCCACGAGCTGATTTCCACTTAATAGGAGTATAGAAATCTGTGTACTCTGCTTCGGTAGCAAGGCATTCGCCGCCTCTGAATGCAGCAGCCTTCTTAAGATCATCAAGAGTAATCTCTGAAACAGGCTTGCTCTCATCATAACCGTGGTCAAGAATAACTACATCATCAGCAGTCTTTTTCTTTGAAGGAATAACAATCTTGAAATCATCCCATGACTCGGGAATAGCTTTGTACTCTTCCATTGAGCCGTAATATGCGGAAATTCTTTCGGGAACGTTATTTTTAATCCACCATTGTGTACCGTAAATTTCCTTATTGCAAAGGCTCTTCATGAATGTATCTCTAAGAAGAGGAGCAATGGGCTTTGCAACAAATGCAAGTTTAAAGTAAGGCTCGACCTGAGTCATAAGTGACTTGAAGTAATCCTTAACAGGCATATTTGCTCTGAAATGGCAGTAATTCTCAAGATCGTCGCCATCATAATACCACTGACCGTGGAAGTTACGAGTAATGAACCAGTTAGGCTGGAAAAGTCTCTTTGTGGAGCCGATACCGAGAGTGCCGAGAAGAAGCTCTTCAAACTCAAAGTTTGTAAGTCTGTATTCTTCACCGGAACCGATATTATAGAATCTTCTCCAGAATTCTTCGGGGATATCATCACCGCAAACATTAACCATAAGTCTTGCGGAATCTTCTACGGTTGCCCATTCAAGCACACCGTTAATGGGAACATGGAACATAATAGGATCCATATTCTTAAGAATGTCAGGATAAAGGATACCGGACTGACGGCAGGATACCCAATATTTAAGGCCGCTGTCTGCAAAGATTTCTTCTGCAAGAACCTTTGAGCAAGCATAGTGATCATAAATACTGATTTTAATGGGGTCACCGGTACGAGCCCAGTGAATAGGAGCATTTCTGTCGCCTGTTTCTGCAACGGTGCCAATGTAAACAACCTTAATTGCATCCGGATTGGGCTGTGCTTTAACAGCATTAACAATGTTTTTAGCAGCTGTTGTGTTAGTAACAACAGTCTTTGTGGGATAATAGTCAGCTGATGGAGATACCATACCGCCAACGTGAAGAACGTAATCTGAGCCGGCTACGCACTTTTCAACATCTTCATAGCTCTTAAGGTCGCCCCAAACGATTTTAACTGAAGGATCGTTAAGGTAATCTTTAAATAACTTTCTGTTCTTTTCGCTGTCACGAAGAAGAAGTACAACGTTGAACTTATCCTTGTGTTTCATGAACTCAAGGAAGCTCTTGTGGCCCATGGTGCCTGATGCACCGGTAAGGAAAACTGTTTTTTTCTGTGCCATTAATTAGCCCTCCGAAAATAATATTATTCAAATTTTGCCGTATACATTTTAACACAAAGAAAACTTAAGGTCAACAATTTATTAGGGCAAAAAGCATTACATTTTGAGCAATTCTGTAACTATTTTTTCAGTTTCAAACATAGCATCAATTTCTTTCTTGTTGCTTTCGGAAAATGTAGAATAATCTCTTGTTCTTGATTTAATCGTTATATCCAATCCCCGCTTTGTAAGATGGTATTTTGCATTGGTTGGATATTGCTGCAATTCAATAGTAGATGCCATGGAAAGAAAGTTTGCGAGCTTTTCGGCTTTTTCGGGATTGGTTTTATAATTTTTACAAAGCCAAGTATAAAATTCCGGATGGAAGTTTGCCATAACTCCGCTATAGCCTGCACACCCTGCTTTTAAGGATTCAAGGAGTGTAGCACCGTTGGCGTTATAAATTTTCAGGCCCGTGCCATTAGCTGCATCCAATTTTGCTTTAATATCATCTATTTTACAGCAAGTATCTTTTATAAATCTGAGATTACCTATTTCACAACATCTTTTTATTGTGTAAGGATTCATAAGTCTCTTATACGGGTATGGACATTCATAAACGCCGAATCCAATCTCGGGTAGCATTTTTACAGCAGTTTCAAATCTTTTTAAGAAAGCATCATCATCTTCATCTTGTGATGCAAATCTGTTTGCTATAAAAACATAGGCATCAATACCTGTTTCTATAAAAGCATTCGCCTCTTTTATTTGAGTTTGAAGGTCGTCTGCTGTGTGGCCGGAAGCAACAACGGTCATGCCTTTGGGAACGTTTTTCATTATAAATTTAAGAAGTTCCAATCTTTCTTCAAAGGAAAGGTAAAAAATCTCGCTGGATTGGCAAGTGGCAAACACGCCGTCACAACCTGCTTTGCTGTAAAAATCAAGAAGCTCAAGAACTACGTTATAATCAATTTTGTTATCATCTGTAAACGGTGTAAGCATTGTGGGATATACACCATCAGGAATTGTTTTTATCACTTTGATTGCTCCCTTCGATTAATTTTTCTCTAACTTCACCTGCAAGGTAAAAGCTGCCGCAAACTACAATTGCATCATTGCCATTTGCCTCTTTAACCGCATATTCAACAGCTTTGCAAGGATTCTCTATTGATTTGCAATTTTCGCAAAATTCTTCGGCAGCAATTTTTAATTCATCACTGCCAAGAGCTCTCGGAACATTTGCTTTTGTGGATATAAACAAAGATGCAAAAGGCACCACAAGACTTAGGTACGATTTATAATCTTTATCCGCCATCATCGATGAAACCATAACAATTTTTTTATCACTCAAAAAATCATTTATAAATTTTCTCAGAGCCTTGCCGCAGTCTTCATTATGACCTCCGTCAAGTATAATTAACGGTTTTTCCGAAATAAGTTCCATTCTCGCAGGCATAATTGTATTATTTAAACCATTAACAATGCTTTCATTTGAAACATTTGCGTCAAGTGATTTAACAGCTTCAATTGCCGTAACAGAATTATATACAATATGCTCCCCTGCTAAATTCAAATGGTAAGTTAATTCTCGATATTTAACATCTGTGCCTTTTATACTTCTGTTTAAAACAGTTAAATCGAATATGTTCGGCAAAATAAGCTTAGAATCTTTGTTTTTGCAAGTTTCTTCAATAACTTTAAATGCATCTTCGCATTGCAATGGGTAAGAAACGACTTTACTATGCGGCTTAATTATTCCGCATTTTTCACCGGCAATTTCGGTGATTGTATCGCCAAGCACAGCTGTATGATCTTTGGATATGCAGGCTATAACGGAAGCCTCCGGAGCTGAAATAACATTTGTAGCATCAAACCTACCACCAAGCCCGACTTCAAGCACAACAAAATCACATTTTTTTCTGTTAAAATATAAAAAAGCTACAGCGGTTATAAGTTCAAATTCCGTCGCATCTATATCGAACTTTTCTGCAACCTTTTTAGCTTTTTCAACACAAATCGCAAGCTCCTCAGGCTCAATCATTTCTCCGTTATACTTAATTCTTTCTCTGAATTCTATAACATAAGGAGAGGTATATAAGCCTACACTATAACCCGCAGTTTGCAAAATTTCCGCAACCATTGTGCAGGTAGAGCCTTTGCCGTTTGTGCCGGCGACATGAATAAATTTCAAATTATTTTGTGGGTTGCCAAGTTTTTCGCACAAAGCCGATATTCTTTCAAGCCCCGGTTTCATTCCGAACCTTTCAAGGGAATGTATATAATTTATTGCTTCTTTACAATTCATATTTTACCTGTTGAAAGAGCCCGGCATAACCGGGCCCCATAAATTATTTAAGTTTTGAAATACTGTCCTTAAGCATTGCGATTTTTTCAATGTATTTTGCAGCAGCTTCACGCTGGGCGGCAACAACATTTGCAGGTGCTTTTGCAACAAAGTTTTCATTTGAAAGCTTATTATTTACGAAATCAAGATCTTTTTGGACTGACTGAAGTTCTTTATTAAGCCTTGCTTTTTCAGCCTCAAAATCTACAAGATCACCCATTGGAATGTAAATTTTTGCATCCTCTGTAACAATTGTAACAGCACCGTCAATATCATAGGAATCACCTAATTCCACCTCAGAAGCACTTGCAAGCCTTTGCATAAATATGCCCGCTTTGCTGAATGTATCCTTGTATGATGTGGCAATATAAACCTTTGCTTTCTTAGAAGGAGCAACATTCATTTCAGCTCTTCTGTTACGGATAGCTCTGATTGCAGTCATAATTCTGTTCATTTCTGCTTCTTCATCTGCAAAGTTAAGGCTCTCGTTATACTCAGGCCACTCTGAAATCATAATTGATTCACCGGTATGAGGAAGAGTTTGCCAAATTTCCTCGGTAATGAAGGGCATAAAGGGATGGAGAAGTTTAAGAGTGTTACTCATAATCCAAACAAGAACACGTTTTGCGTTCTCTGCATCTTCTCCGCCTTTTTGAAGACGAATCTTGGAAATTTCAATATACCAATCGCAGAATACATCCCAAATAAAATCATAAAGCTTTGAAACGGCAATGCCGAGCTCAAACTTTTCAAGATTGTCTGTAACTTCTTTAGCAAGATTATTGAACTGGCTTACAATCCATTTATCTTCAAGAGCAAGCTCTTTCGGCAATTCCTGAGAGATTTCTTCATCACCGATATTCATAAGGATAAATCTTGCGGCATTCCAAATCTTATTTGCAAAGTTACGGCTTGCGCTTACCTTTTCGTCGGAAAATCTCATATCATTTCCGGGACTATTGCCGGTAGCAAGAGTAAATCTGAGAGCGTCTGCACCGTATTTATCTATAACCTCAAGGGGATCAATGCCGTTGCCAAGAGATTTGGACATTTTACGGCCTTGCGAATCTCTTACAATACCGTGAATAAATACAGTTTTGAAAGGCTCTTGACCCATCTGCTCCATACTGGAGAATATCATTCTTGCAACCCAGAAGAAGATAATATCATAGCCGGTTACAAGAGTGCTTGTGGGGAAATAATGAGCAAGTTCCGGAGTTTTATCAGGCCAGCCGAGAGTTGAGAAAGGCCAAAGAGCAGATGAAAACCAAGTATCAAGTGTATCCGGATCTTGTGTAACCTTTCCTCCGCACTTAGGGCAACAAGCAGGAGCGGTTTTTGAAACAGTAACCTCACCGCAATCATCACAATAATATGCGGGTATTCTGTGGCCCCACCAAAGTTGACGGGAAATGCACCAATCCTTAATGTTTTCCATCCAGTGATAATAAACTTTATCAAATCTTTCGGGAATGAACTTTGTCTTGCCGCTTCTCACGCACTCAATAGCGGGCTTTGCAAGGGGTTCCATTTTAACAAACCATTGTTTTGAAACTCTTGGCTCAACTGTTGTGTGGCAACGATAGCAAGTGCCTACATTGTGGTTATAATCTTCAATTTTGACAAGTGCACCTTCTGCTTCAAGGTCACGAACGATTGCTTTTCTTGCCTCATATCTGTCCATACCGGCATATGCGGGATAATCGGATGTGATTTTTGCGTCGTCAGTAAGAACATTAAGCACGGGAAGATTATGACGAAGGCCAACCTCAAAGTCGTTGGGGTCATGGGCAGGTGTAATTTTAACTACGCCTGTACCGAAATCCATTTCAACATAATCATCGGCAATAACGGGAATTTCTCTGTGAACGATAGGAAGAATAAGAGTTTTGCCGACTATATCTTTATATCTTTCATCATTTGGATTTACTGCAACAGCGGTATCGCCAAGTAATGTTTCGGGCCTTGTAGTAGCAAGTTCAAGATAACCGCTACCATCCTTAAACGGATAACGAAGATGCCAAAAATGGCCGGCTTGATCTTCATACTCAACCTCGGCATCGGAAATTGATGTAAGGCAATGAGGACACCAGTTTATGATTCTTTCGCCTCTGTAAATGAGGCCTTTTTCATAAAGATTGCAGAAAACCTCAAGAACTGCTTTGCTGCAGCCTTCATCGAGAGTAAATCTTTCTCTGTTCCAATCACAGGAAGAACCCATTTTTTTAAGTTGTTCAATAATTCTGCCGCCGAATTTTTCTTTCCAAGCCCAAGCTCTCTTAAGAAATTCTTCTCTGCCGATATCTTCTTTGGTAATTCCTTCGGCTTTCATGGCCTCAACGATCTTTGCCTCTGTGGCAATTGAAGCATGGTCTGTGCCGGGCACCCAAAGAGTATCATAGCCTTGCATTCTTCTCCAGCGAATAAGGATATCCTGAAGAGTATTATCAAGGGCGTGGCCCATGTGAAGCTGACCTGTAATATTCGGTGGAGGAATAACTATTGTGTAAGGCTTTTTATCATTTTCCACTTTTGCGTGGAAATATTTGCCTTTAAGCCAAAAATCATAAATACGATCTTCAACATTTTTGGGATCGTACTGTTTGGCAAGCTCTTTTGCCATAAAATCAATCCTTTCTTTGAGGCATAAAAAAACGCCTCATGAATAAAAATCATGAGACGAGTAATTTACCCGCGGTACCACTCATTTTGCCTAAAACGGCCACTCAAAAGCATTAACGCTGCCACACGGGGAGGTCTAATTGCATAAGCTTTCTTCTCCCAAACTCAAGGGCTACAGCAAACGGTGTTCCCTGCCAACTTTCACCGGCCGTTGGCTCTCTGAAAGGTAAGTACCGCTGCACTCCCTGTCACAGTCAATTTTACAACAATGAATTTTAACATAGCAAGGCAAAATTGTCAATTATTTTATTTTACAAAATCAAATATTTTTTCACCGTCTCCAATGCCTTTTCTGTATAGCATATCAAGCTTTGATTTATCTTTTGTAAGTGTTTCCACGCCGCAGCAATCATCGGGAGCGATTATAAGACATTTGCCTTCATTTTGTAATTTTTCGGCGTAGTCTACTGCTCTTTTATATCTTACTGCTCTCACCCTTAAAGCATTAGCACATTTAGGATATTTCTCACTAAGAATATCAGAAATAATAAAATCGGATTTTGACGAAATATCGTAACCTATAGGTCTTGTAAGTATAAGGACAATTTTATCACAGCCGAGTTCAATTGCTCTTTTAAGAGGAACAGGGTCTGCAATTCCGCCGTCATAATATAATTTACCCTTTATCTCCGTTTTACCGCAAACCACAGGAATCGAGGATGAAGCTTTCAAAATCTCCAAATTATCAAGCTGAATGTCGCTCTTATTAAAATATTTTGCTCTGCCTGTTTCAATATCCGTGGCAACAATATTTATAATTCCGTTAAAATTTTTAATATTCTCAAACTTTACAGGGTCTTCCCCTCCTGTATTTGAAAGAACGCCGTAAACATAATCAAGGTCAAGAAATTTCTTGCCTTCTAAAAGGTTGTTTACGCTCATATATTCCTTACGGAAGGCGTACTCATTATAAAACCTGTAATTTCTGCCGGGCTGTTTTGCTACAAAGGAAGCAACATTTGCAGCCCCTGCTGAAACGCCAATACAGCAATCAAAGTTTATATTATTTTCAAGGCAGGTATCAAATACACCTGCACCGTAAATATCCCTAAGGCCTCCGCCTACATCTATAACGCCAATCATAATTTGAATTTCCTTTCTGCTTTTGTTCCGAAAATAGAAATAATAATTCCAAAAGCACTTACCGCAATAAGCAAAATAAACACAGCATTCCATCCGTCATTTTGAGCAACTGCTCCAAGGGAATACGAGGCAGTAGTGCTGCCGACATAGCAAAAAGCATTTAAAAGCCCTGAAATAAATCCCGAGCCGAGAACTTTTCTTCTGTCAAGAGGAAAAACGCTTGTAACCACATTATTTACCATTGACATAAGGCAAGCTACGGCAGTGAAAGAAATAAGCAACAATACAAGGGAATGAATTTTCAAAGCTATCAGCAATCCACTGCACATAAATAATGTGACAGCATAAAAAATTAAATTCATTTTGGAATGAGATTCAATTTTTTTATGAATTTTTACAACAAATGTCGCACCAACAACTCCTGCCATAGGCATTAAAAGAGTTAAAAGAATTGAAAAGGATTGAGAAACACCGAATTTTTCGTACATAACACTTGCGCCCCAAGTGGTTACGCCGTCTTTAACAAATCCGTTTGCAACACAAGCAAGTGCCATAGTTGCAATACAAAAAATTATCGATTTCGGAATTTTATTGTTTTCAAGATTATCATTTGAACTTGCAAAATTTGATAACTTATCGTTACCGTAAAGGATAAACCAAATTACAGCTGTAACTATAAGAAGCACTCCGGCAACAAAGAATGTGACTTTCCAATTTGCTATTTGCACAAATAATGCCGATAAACCGTAGGCTGCTATTGTTCCTATAGCCGTAGGGGTACTCATAACAATAATTGCTTTTGACATTTTTTCGTCCGAAACTTTTTGTGAAATGGTTTGAATGAGAGTACACCATAAAATTGACTGAACAGCACCGTTTACAAGCCAGATATATTTCATAATGCTTATGTTGTTACAAATCGGCATAATAAAATTAAGGCATCCGGAAATAAAAAGAGAAATAAATACCATTACTCTGCCGTTATATCTTTTAGATAAAATTCCGTTCACAAGTTGCCCTATACCGTAGGCGAAGAAGAAGCAAGAGCTTACCAATCCGGCGGCGGATTTTGATACGCCCATATCCGATATAACTGCAACAATGGAGGCTGCAAAATTAAGCCGACCGACATACGCAACAGCATACGCCATCCAGCAAATAAAAATTATCTTATTTTCCCTTTGGGACTTTTCCATTATTTACTGAAAGCCTTTTCAAATCTTCTCATAGCTTCTACTGTGTTTTCGTGAGTTGAGAATGAGGTAAGGCGAAAATAACCTTCTCCGTTTTCGCCAAAGCCTTCACCGGGAGTGCCTACAACATTGGCTTTATCAAGCAAGGCATCAAAGAATTCCCAAGAGCCCATATTATTGGGACACTTAAACCAAATATAAGGTGAATGTTTGCCGCCGCAATACCATATACCAAGTCGGTCAAGGGTATCTGTAATGGTTTTGGCATTTTCTTTGTAATAATTTATATTTTCGGCAATTTGCTTTTTGCCTTCCTCTGTAAATACGGCAGCAGCGCCCTTTTGAGTAATATAGCTAACGCCGTTAAATTTTGTTGTCTGCCTTCTGAGCCAGAACTTATTAAGGGAACAATTATCTCTGATTAAAGCAAAGGGAACAACGGTATAACCGCAACGAGTACCTGTAAATCCAGCAGTTTTTGAGAAAGAGCAGAACTCTATGGCACAAGTTTTAGCACCATCAATTTCGTAAATACTGCGAGGAAGAGAAGGGTCGGAAACAAAGCACTCATAAGCTGCATCAAAAAAGATAACCGCATTATTGCTGTTTGCATAATTTACCCATTCTGTAAGCTGTTCTTTGTTGTAAACCGCACCTGTGGGGTTATTGGGTGAGCAAATATAGATAAGATCAGCCTTGATTGAGTTGTCGGGAAGAGGAAGAAAGCCGTTTGATTCGTTTGCAGCAAGATATATAATCTTTCTTCCGTCCATTGTATTAGTATCCACATAAACGGGATAAACAGGGTCAGGCACAAGAACAACGTTATCTTTTGAAAAAATATCGAGAATGTTGCCTAAATCGCTCTTTGCACCGTCTGAAATAAAGATTTCGTCTTTATCAAGCTCTACGCCTTTTTCGGCATAATAGTCTTTAAGAGAATTTTTTATAAAATCGTAACCTTGTTCGGGGCCGTAGCCTTTGAATGTTTCAGATTTTGACATATCCTCAACGCCACTGTGGAGAGCATCAATAACCGTAGGAGCAAGAGGCCTTGTAACATCACCTATACCGAGCCTGATTATATCTGCATCGGGATGGCTTTCTTTATATGCATTTGCTCTTTTTGCCACCTCTGAAAAAAGGTAACTTTCTTTTATGTTCAAGTAATTTGAATTAATATGTGCCATTATTCAACTTCTCCTTCAAATGAAAATGCAGCAGGGCCTTTCATGATAACCGTGCCGTTAGATTTATACATAATTTCAAGAGTTCCGCCGATAAGTTTAACTTTTACGAACTCATCTGCAGGGCATCTGCCTGTCTTTACGGCAGCGGAAACAGTTGCACAAGCTCCGGTGCCACAAGCAAGAGTTTCACCGCTTCCCCTCTCCCAAACTCTCATTTTAAGAGTGTTTCTGTCAATATACTCAACAAATTCTGTATTTACTCTTTCGGGGAACATAGGATGATTTTCGTATGATGGCCCCATTTTTTCAAGGTCAAAATCATCGATGCCTTCAGTAAAAATCACGCAGTGGGGATTTCCCATTGATACGCAGGTAATTTTATTTTCTCTGCCGTCAACTGTGAGAGGAGCTTCAACAACCTCATCTGTATCTGCAATAACGGGAATATCTTTTGCTTTAAAAATTGCTTTACCCATATCAACGGTAACGCTCTTGACTTTTCCGTTTTCAACATCAAGATTTAAAACTTTAACGCCGCCTAATGTTTCAAGGGTGAATTCGGTTTTATCGGTAAGGCCTTTTTCATAAACATATTTTCCGATGCATCTTGTGGCATTACCGCACATTTTCCCTTCACTGCCGTCAGCGTTAAACATTCTCATTCTGAAATCACAAGTATCGCTGGGCATAATAAGGACAATACCGTCACCGCCTATACTGAAATGGCGGTCTGAAAGACGTATAGCAAGCTCATTTGGATTTTCTATATTTTCTTCAAAACAGTTGAAATAAATATAATCATTGCCAATGCCGTGCATCTTTGTAAATTTTAACATAAAATTTCACTTCCTTCGGTGAACAATAAACATTTAGATTATATATTTAAACACCATTCTTTGTCAATAATTACATTTACCAAAAAAGTTGTTTCAAATCAACATTCATTTGTATTTTTGTACTTGACACGTAAATTTAAAAGAGTATTATCACTATATGTTACAAAATAGGCGTATTTAGCACTTTAATATCCACAATATATATGGTATAATTGTGTGGTTAAAAAACTATAACTTGAATTTTATATATAATTTTCGCTTGGATGGGAGAGATTTTATGGTTAAGCCTTTTTATGAGGTTAGAGATTTTGAAACAATAAGAGACATAATAGACCAAGGCGCTGAACTTTACAAAGACAGGCCCGCTTTTGAGGTTAAGAGAGGTAATGAGCATTACAATATCTCATATATTGAATAC
>CAVJRM010000003.1:0-115504 GCA_963652165.1 bacterium
CCCGTATATAACAGTGCAGGTGACCTTTCTTTTGCCAAAGTTTCCGATATTGTTTCTTCTGCTGATAATCTCGGTTATTACAGCGGAGATAATTCATATTTTGTAACAAAGAGTAAATATTACACGTATAACGGCTTTAAGGGAGACGTTGTTTACGATAACTCTATAAACACCACAGAAACCACAACTGTATATACCCAAAAATTCTTTTATGATAAGGGATTTACAAATAACGATTGGTTTACAATTAAAGTGCTTAACAGGTATAAAAATGCCAAAGGCGAGTTTGATGACGGATATGATTTCTCCGTTGTTGCAAATTCATACAGCCCCCAGATTTTAACTGATGAAGATGTTGAAAAGATTTATGACTATGACATGATAGTTTTGTCTGCCGGCACTATGCTTAATTACACATCATTTTCTAAAGACATCACCTCGGAAATGAGAAGTGCCATTATAGAGTGTGCAGGTTCGGCATACAATAAACCCATTGTTGTAGATCTCAAAATTCTTGATATGGTGTCCGATAAGCCGGAGCTTAAAAAGCTTGTTGAAACACTTGTTGACCGCTCCACTGAAGAGGGAAAAGTAAATATTAAAAACGGTGGCGTAGCCCAAAATGTTTACGCTTTCAGTTCATCGGATGTTGGCAGTGCCTCCTTGGCTACAAGCAAGTTTAACACCGCAATTTCCAAGGATAAAAAGTCAGATGGCTCTTACCCTGTGGGTTCACCTTATTATGATGTTTATTCTGAAATTTACGAAGAGAATGTATATAGAGATATACCTTCCTATCAGGATAATTATGAAAAAGAGAAGCTTCCATTGCTTGTTTCCGAAGCTACCTGTATTCGTTGCATAATCAATTATGCCGGCAGAAGGCCTAAGACTGTTAAGAAGGAAATAAGAGTACTTGATATTGAGCCTTATATTAGTGTTGATCATCGCACAGAGGTTATAACTAATGAAGTTAATGCTTATGCAAGCTTAAAGTATAGTGAAATAGACTGCCTTACTGCTACTGAAGTTATGGGCTGGCTTCCGGATTATACCTTCACAAAAGACGGTAAAGCAGCAAAAGCTTCCGATTTCACTGAGGAAGAGGCAGCAGAGCATATTAAAATTACCACTATGTCCGTAGCTGAGCTTGTAGGCCATAATGATAATATTGTAGGCAATTATGACCTTGTCTATTTCGGTGATTCTTATGGAAACTTTTCAAATGCCAGTGAAAATCTTAAAAAAACACACTACAATGATACAGATATGGACGGCCTTATCTATAGTGGCATGGGCGATAATTATATTATAGGCAATAACGGTACCACTCTTGCAGGTGATACTTTGCTCGGTCTTAATAAAGGTGACTATGCCTTTGATGCTGCTCCTTTAGGTATAGATTTATTAAAAAATTTCAACTACATAGATGCCAGTACATCTCGAACCGTTCGTACCTCCGGTAATGATATCACCGATACGGTTGAGAAAAAACTTGATGATTTTGCCGCGTCAGGTCTTCCTGTGGTAATAGCAAGTAATCTTACAAATACAGTTGAAGGTGCCGGCCTTGACGGTGGCGTATATGATGAAGAGGGTAATTTACAGGTTACATATAGCCTTACTCTTGAAACCAAGACCGTATATCGCCGTGATAACCAGTTTATACTTTCTTCCTTGCTAAACTTAACGGCGATTTGCCTACAGGTTTAAAGGTTGAATTTAAATGGTATTATGCTTCCGGGCTAAATGGCTCCACTGCAACCGGCGTTAAAGAATTGGCGTCCAATAATGGCTTTGATGAGCCTATCCATGTTATTAATACCAAAACCGAAACCGGCGCTCTTAATTGGTACAGCACCATTGGCGATATTGACCAAAATTTCAGCTATTATGACTGGAACGAGGATGGTAAAAACGCCGTAACCGGTATGACCATACCTGATTCGTCCGGCGGTGAGTATCAGGCTGTAGGTAAATATTTTTACTGTGTTGCAACTCTCAAAGCAGTAGAAGGTTATGAAAACGATGCTAATTTAAGTCAGCTTCATAATAAATCTATCACAAGTGATATTGTTCAGGCAACAAATGAAACTAAAACTATTACAGTAACTGTCAGCGGTGACAATGATTCATATTATACAAGCGGAAGTAATCCCACTAACAAAGGCTACTCTGCAATTACCTTTAAACCTAACCCCTACTATGCAGAAGGTATCAGTGATAATATTTCGTTTTACTGGAAATATAGAGAGTTTTACGCTCCTTGGATTGGTTCTTGGAAATGGAAAAATTATATAGACGACTTTGACCACAGGATTGAAACAGAGCAGCTGTGGCAAGCTTTCCAAAAAAAGGTTGTTCAAGGAGTAGAAAATGGTAATCCGACTTTTACAGAAGAGGACATAACTTTAAATTTCACCTCAAAAAATGGAATTTTGGTTAATAGTGTTATAGATGGAAACACTATTACTATAAAGGGCTACGATGTTTCCGATGATATAAGTCACCCTGTCCAAGAATATATTGCCAAAGGCAGTCGAGATGATCCTGATAATAGCTCACTGACTATGATATCTTATTGTGCCCATAGTTCAAGTGGCCACAATGACGTTGTTTCTTACATTGAGTGCTGGATTAAAGGCGTAGAGGGAGAATTAAATTTAGTCAATGCTAAAAGTGGTGCCGAATATCCAACGGGCTTCGGCATAAATCTTGATGATAGCTCTGACCCTGAAAATCTTGGAGGAAAGCACGAGTATAGTTCTTATTCCAATAAGCGAAACAGAGATACCGGATTTGGAGGAGGAGGCACTTATTATTGGAGCTACACAATAGTTTCCTTGCCTGTAAAGGTAAAAAACAGTAAGCAAACCTTCACAATTAAAACCACTCCCAGTTCAATAAGTACATATACAGTTGATAACACCACAAAATTATACAAATTTCTTTCTTCCGTATATGATACTGTAACCGATGGTAGCACGGATAATGGTTATGTTGAAAGGGGAGACGGTGCTACTCTTTGCAGAAACGAAAATGTTTTTGATGATGCTGAATTTAAAAATGCTCAGGATGTTGATAAAGTTAAGGAACAGCTCAGAAATTATCTTTTAACTATATCTGCTCCTCAACTTCAAATTGTTGACAGCTCCGTTGTGTCTTACCCTGCAATTCTAACCGGCACTGAAATTTCCGGCGAGTTTATTATCTATGATGATGCAGATACAAATAGCAATAATAATTACAAAGTTTATTTGTATATTGATCAAGACCATGATGCAAAATTTTCTAAGACGGAAAAATTTGAAAATATTAATGTTTACCCCAAAAATGAAGGCGGCTCCTTTGAGTCTGTATCTGCCAATACCATAAAAAGCAGCACCACGGACCATAAGCAAGACCATGTTTATAAGTTTTCAAAGCAATTATCAAGTGCCTATATGGGCCTCGTTTCTTGGAAACTTGAGGTCGTTCAGCTTAAGGTAAATTCAGATTCCGATAGCTCTATATCGGATTCTTACACAGGCTACTCCTACATTAAAACGTCTGAGAAAAAGTCTATTAAAGCCGTTCAGGTTCTTCCTGCTGACTGGTGGTCAAATACTGCTGAAAAAAATAGTAACTACATAACGCAGCGTGGTCAGTGGAAACGTAACACAAAACAAACCAATGGCACCTACACAGGCGGTAGCTTGAAAGATGCTTATGAGCAGGAGAGAGCTAACGAAATACAAGGCAACGCTTTCTATGGGAGTGTTTTCCTTGGCGAGGCTGAGGTGCCAAATAGTCAAAAGACAAAAATAGTTCAGAAAAACAGTAATGGAGAGTATGAAGCTGTTTATGCCGACGCCTTCCAAACTCTTATAGATGCTGACGATTCAATTCTTGATCGTACCGTCTATTATGAGGCTACAGGTGATGATAAAGTTCCTTATAGAACTCACGTTGTCTTTTGGGTAAGGCCGGAAGGTACTATGACTCCTCGCAAAGATAAAGACGGTTCTTATGAAAAAGATTATTATGGTAATTATGTTTATGAATATGAAGACTGTGACTTTGAGGTTGATATTGCTTTAACGGATATTTATGAACTTAACTGTAAGTATTCAACTTCAACCGAAAATAATAACCGTGATCATCAACATGTTAATGAGGACACGAGTTTTCTCGATAACTACGATATGCTCATTTTAGGCTTTGGCGATTCTTATGGTAAATGCGGAGTACAAACAAACTTGTTTAGATTTGTTGGCAAAGACTTTGGCGGTAGCGCAACCCTTGGCTTTAATATTGCCGCAGCTCTTGCTATAAAAGATTTTATAGAGAGTAAAAAGCCTGTTCTTTTCTGCCATGATACAACCAATACCACAAATGACTACTTGAGCTATTTCGCTCAAACAGGTTTGGGCGTTTTAACAAACACTGTTTCAAAAGCACTTGACTGGTTGACGGGTGTTGTTGATAAAATTAAATCTTGGTTTACAGGTACAGATGCTCCGAAAGATGAAGAAACTCTTGACATTGATTTGCAAGACAGTAAGGTTAAAGATGGTTACTATAATAACATCTTACTCCGTGATTCATTAAACCTTGACCGTTATGGCATGACCTATTCAATTAGGCAAATTATAGGCGAAAGTAATATTAAAGAAGATATGAGTAACAGTGATTGGGCGGCAGGTTATGTATATAATGGTATTCCTTATTATCAAAACGGTACAAAAACGAGCGTTGAGGTTATGAGAGAGAAAAACTTCAGCATTGTTTATGAAAGCCGCGGTGCAGTAACTAAAATAGATAATAAGGAACTTAAAGGTACAAATGGCGTTTACTACGTTGAATATGATGAAAATGGTGAGCCTATTATCAATAAATCCAATGCTATGTTGGATGACTATCCGGATATAAATTGGGCTTCTCATACCGATAAGAAAGGCGACTATGACAGAAGTGCTCAAGGATTTACTACTTGGTCCATTATTCGTTATGGTTATGAAAAGGCAGATAACACCAAAGATGGCCATTCTGACTGTTATAGCAGTGGTCAGCACCTTCCCGCAGGCTTCACATCGGCTAACTCCGATGGTCATGTAGTTACCACCAATAAGGTACAGCAGGTTAATAAAGGCCAAATTACAACATATCCTTATGATATTAATACAGCCGAGTTTGGTGGCACTGTGGGTAACACAGATACAGGCTCTGAAAGCTATGGCAAAATTACCATTAAAGCTACTCATGAGCAAGTATATCAAGTTAACACAAATGGTGACGATACTACTGTTTGGTATACTCTTGCCGGTGCAGATGACGAACTTACGGAAATGAAAGATGGCAAAATAGAGGGCTCTCAGCTTTATTTTGATGACTATGATGCAATTCCTAAAGATGTTGTTAACTCTTACTACATTTTCACATCCGGCAATATAACTTATACCGGTGCAGGCCACTCAAACATCTTCTCTGAGGAAGAAGCAAAACTCTTTATTAATACTTTAGTTGCTTCTTACAGACTTCCCGGCGAACATCCCGATGTTGATTTTGCGGATAACAAAGGTGAAGACGCAAATTACATTCTTCTTACAGTTGACGGTGAAGATGGCAAAGCAGTAGACCCGAGTGATATCAAGGGCGTGGCATCAATTAACATCATTGACCATAACCTTAATTCCGAATCATTCTCAGTCGTATTTAAAGATAAGGACGGCAATGTCATTACGGATATTAAACTCTATACCACTTACAAAGATGGTAAATTATCCGGTGAAACTGCTCTTGATAAAATCGTAAGTGATAAACGCTATTACTTTGAAATACCTCAGGCAGCAAAAGAAGCACTGGCGGATAATACCTCCGGCGACGGCTCTTACACCATTAAGGCAGTTGCAACATCTGTTGTTAAAGTAAGTGGAGTAAATACGCCATACTCTGAAACGGATTCCTTAACCGTTCGCCGCGTCGGCCTCTACAATCTTTCCTAACAATTTATACTCATTAGTAGCAAACCCTTAGCAATGAAAGCCCCGCAGAAAAAATCGTGCGTAGCACGAAAAAAGCCCTCTCTTGTGTAAGGAGAGGTGGCGAGGCGAAGCCTTGACGGAGAGGTTGTCCGATACAATCGTCGCAAAGCGACAACCTCACGTGGCCCCTTTGTGTAAAGGGGGCTGTCTGCGAAGCAGACTGGGGGATTGTGTTCCGAAGGAACAAATTTTGCAAAGCAAACAAAGTAAAAAACGTTGCTAAAAGAGAGAAAAATCAAATTTAAATCTCACTAAATGAGATCAGCTTCGGCTCCCCTGTGAAGGGGAGCCGTTGCCCTATAATAAGCGTAAGCGATGACCTTATTGTGCCTCCATTGTGTAAAGTGAGGAAACCGCCTTTACAGGATAAAAAGGCGGTGGTGGGATTGTAATAAGATATAGAAGTAACTGAGAGGCTGTGTCCGTAGGGACATTTTGGGAAGCAAAATAAAAAGCCTCTCCTGTGTAAGGAGAGGCGGCAAAGCGTGGCTTTGACGGAGAGGTTGTCAGTTTGCGTAGCAAACGAATACAATTGTTGCGTAGCAACCCATCATTGCTAATTGCTCATTGATAATTGAGCGAATGCGTCAACAAACACTTGTAAGCAAATCGGCAAAAACTGTGAGAATTGCTTTAAGAAAATCTACACCGAAAAGGCCGGATTTGAACTCAGAGAATTTTGAAAGAACCACTCTTGTTTCTGTTGCTTTACAAATTTCGCATGTGCGTGTTTCCACACCGTCTTTGAAGAATGTTGCGGATTTAGTAATCTTCCACTCTCCGAATGTGTGACCTGTGGCAGGGGATAATTCTTTCGTGCATACTGAGCATAAACAAGGTTCGGCGCAAGCTGCTTTGTTTGTATTACCGGTATGGTCACAGACATAATCACAACCGTCTACAGTACATTTACCGTTTTTCCATGTATGACCAGTTTCGGCTATAATTATTTCGTTACAACAATCCCATATTTTTTTGTGAGTGGTTGCAGTTTTAATCCATTTTTCTTTTCCTGAAGAGTGATTACAGTATCCGCATCCGGTTACAGTACATTTTCCATCAGTGCCTAAAGTGTGTCCTGTAGCGTTATAGTGAATTACAGCATCGGTCAACTTCTCATTATTTTCCCAAACTTCTATTTTGCTCCAATCTTTTTGAGAGCCTTCATAGAATACATATTTAAGATTATCGCACCCATCAAAAGCGTCTAGGTATACTGCTGTAACACTTTTTGAAATTACTATTTCTTCAAGAGCTTTGCAGTCATAAAATGTGCCTTCACCTATACTTTCAATGACGTTGCCGACTGTTATTTTTTCAAGAAATTTGCAGTTATCAAATGCATATTCTTGTATTCCGGTAACAGTTTGTGGAATTGAATATGATTTATCTGCTTTAGCCGGTGGATATTTTATGAGACGTGTTTTGTCCTTGTTAAATAAAACTCCATCTTCGCTTGAATAGCTTGTGTTGCTCACATCAACAGTTATTTCTTCAAGAAATTTGCAGCTTCTAAATATGGGATCTTCTATTTCAGTAACAGTTTGTGGAATTGAATATGATTTATCTGCTTTAGCCGGTGGATATTTTATGAGACGTGTTTTGTCCTTGTTAAATAAAACTCCATCTTCGCTTGAATAGCTTGTGTTGCTCACATCAACAGTTATTTCTTCAAGAAATTTGCAGCTTCTAAATATGGGATCTTCTATTTCAGTAACAGTTTGTGGAATTGAATATGATTTATCTGCTTTAGCCGGTGGATATTTTATGAGACGTGTTTTGTCTTTGTTGAATAAAACTCCATCTTCGCTCAAGTAGCTTGTATTGCTGGCATCAACAGTTATTTCTTCAAGGGCTTTACAATCACTAAAAACGCCATGACCTATACTAGTAACCCCACTTCCAATTGTTACTTTTTTGAGATTTTCGCAGTATGAAAAAGCAGAAAAGTCTACAGTTTGAACTTTATCAGGAATAACAATTTCTTCAAGAGCTTTGCAATCAGAAAAAGCATACATGCCTATACTTGTAACCTCACTGCCGATTGTTACTTTTTTAGATTTTCACAGTCACAAAAAGTATACCTGCTTATACATGTAACATTGTCGCCAATTGTTAACTTGGTTATGCTACTTCTGTAACTGTGCCAAGGATATCCGGAAGTATCTGGATATGAAGTCATTGTTCCTGTACCGCTTATGGTGAGCTCACCTGATGTATTGTTAAAAGCCCATGTAAGATTATCACCACAAGTGCCACTATCATCAGCCAATACAACCATACTGCCAAGCGCAACAGAGTATAATACCATTATGGCACAAAGTAACATTGATAATGTAGCTTTTAATTTTTTTCGTCATCTGTCTAACCTTCTATAATTTATAATTTTAATCATTCATATTTACCGTAATATGCAGGTAGATAATCAATTAAATCTGTGGCAAGCATACCGCGCATGGAAGTCTTTTGCACAAGCTCATCCGCTGCGTCTCCGTGCATATATACAGCTGCAACAGCTGCTTCATAAGGCTCCATACCTTGTGCAATAAGAGAAACAATCATACCTGCAAGCAAATCTCCGCTGCCGCCTTTTGAAAGGCCGGAGTTTCCGGTGGTATTTATGTAAATAGGAGCTTTACCGCAATCACATACAACGGTATTTACAACCTTTAAAACAACAACGCAGTTATATTTTGCCGCAAAATCTCGGCAAATTTCAATGGGATTTGA
Source organism: bacterium (assembly GCA_963652165.1). Taxonomy (GTDB): domain Bacteria; phylum Bacillota; class Clostridia; order Oscillospirales; family Acutalibacteraceae; genus CAG-177. Next base: position 8,754 of record CAVJRM010000003.1, read on the forward strand.
AACAATATCTTTTACACTCTTTCCTGTCAGTCTGCTCATTTCACCCGGGTGAGGGGTAAGCACAACAGGTGCAAGTATATCTTTAAGTAAATCAATATTTCTGCTTAAAATATTCAATCCGTCTGCATCAATTACAACGGGAATTGAAATTCCTTTTAAGAATTTTTCGGTAACTCTTGCCGTGTCTTGATTGAATCCAATACCGCAGCCGATTAAAGCGGCGTTGCATTTTTTGGCCGCCTCATTTATGGCAGAAACGGCAGTAAAGGCAAATGTGCCGTCAAAATTTTCTTCTGTGGGTAAAAGCAAACATTCCGTAAGCTTTGAAGTTATAGCAGGATATGCACTCCTCGGAAATGCCGCTGTCACAAGACCTGCTCCGGTTCTTAAAGCTCCCTTAACACTCATGCAGGCGGCTCCCGGCATTTTCATACTGCCGCAAACGCATAATGCATGGCCGTATGTTCCCTTATTTGAAACAGGTTTTCTAATGGGGAGCATCTTTTTTATTTCGGATGCTTTAAGTGTGTAGCAAGGCGAAATTTCTTTTGTTTCAAAGTCACCCGGCTCAATTCCTATATCTGCAATTCTAACCTCACCGCAAACAGTATTTGCGGGCTTCATTACATGAATAGGTTTAAGTGCAGAAATAGCGATAGTTAAATCCGGCATAAATACTTCACCCTCTGTGCTTGCAGCATCACAGTCTGCACCTGAGGGTACATCTATACTTACAAGTGTATGCCCTAAAGCGTTAACGGTTTTTGCAAGCAAAGAAAGGTCGTCATCAAGTTTTCCTCTGAATCCTGTGCCGAAAACTGCATCCACATAAATCTCATTTGATTTAAGTAAATCCATAATTCCCGCAGCACTGCCGTTATATCTGCGAACGGGGATTCCGGCACTGTCAAGCAAATTGTAATTTTCAAGGGAATCTCCGTCTCTCGGCTCACCGTAAGCTAACAAAACAGTTACTTCACAGCCTTTTTCCCAAAGAGCACGGGCAATAACAAATCCGTCACCGCCGTTTTTACCTTTGCCGCTGATAACAAGCACTTTGGTTTTTGCTTTTTCATTACAATAGGTGTCATATATAATTTTTGCACAGGCATAACCTGCCCTTTCCATAAGCTCTGAAAAGGTTGTGCCTCTTTTTACTGCGTTTGATTCGGCAGCATACATTTGCTTGCTTGTTACGATATACATAAATAACTCCGTTATCTGTAAACTATGGGCCTTTGCTGTCCTCTGTTAAGCTGTGGAAAATAAGATGCAAACCTATATTTCGGAACAGTATCAAATATCACTTTTATAATGGGAATCCCTAAAATTTTGTCGGGATTTTCACTTGGAAGATTTTTAAGGAAAATTCTGTCACCCTTAACCTCAAATTCAATGGGAGTTCCATCCATAAATGTAATAGCTTTTGGTTCTGTCATAAGACCTGCAAGTGTCATTTCATTATTTATCGGGTTCCAAACTTTGTTCCACATATAAATAGTGTTGTTTTTGAATGAAGAACGGGCAACGGCGTTTAATTGGTATTCATTATCTCTTAGCTTTTTGAGAGAACCGTAAACTGCCTCGCCGTTAATTTTAAGCCATTCACCGATTTTTGTCATAGGCTCTATTGCGTCATTTGGAATTGTACCATCAGGGCGAGGGCCTACATTTAAGAGCAGATTTCCTCCCTTTTCACAGCAGGTTTGAAGCATTTTTGCTATTTGCTGTGCCGAGTAACAGTAAGGCAAAGTCTGATTTTCATCTATATAACCCCAGCTTACGCCGTTAAAGGTCATACATGCCTCCCAGTCCCTGTCGGATGCTTTAATTTGCTCTTCGGGTGTGCCGAAGTCTTCGGGGAGCTGACTTCTGTCGTTGATTATAATATCTGGCTGAATGGAGCGAAGATATTGATTCCTCGCAAGAGAATCCCAACCTTCCCAGCTTTCCATAGGGGAGGGAACATCATACCAGAGAATATCAATTTTACCGTATTGTGTGAGAAGCTCCGTGTTAAGCTCTTTTAGGTAATTTGTAAAACGAAGCCTTGCCTCTGTGTCAAAAGCGGCAATGCCTCCATCGGGGTGATGCCAGTCCATACAGGAGGTGTAAAATCCGATTTTTAAGTCATATTCACGGCAAGCCTCAACAAATTCTTTAACTATATCTCTGTGCGGGCCGTAATTTACGGAATTATATGGATTTGCCTTGGAATCCCAAAGACTGAATCCTTCGTGGTGTCTTGTGGTAAGCACCATATACTTACAGCCTGCTTTTTTTGCAAGAGCTGCCCACTCTTTGCAGCAACCTTCTTTTGGCGCAAAAGTATTCGCATATTTTTCATACTCTTTCGGTGGGATATTTTCGCACGCCATAACCCATTCATTTCTGCCGATTTGAGAGTAAAGACCATAATGGACGAACATACCGAAACGGGCTTCACGCCACCATTTCATTCTTTCATCTCTTGTTTCTGCAATTTGTTTTTCGTATTCAACAATAGAAAGCATAATATCTCTCCCTTAATAACAAAACAAATAGTTATTATTCAGCTGATTTACCTGCTGCTTCTCTGCGAACTTGAAGTTCTGCAGAAATTTTTGCTTTCTTTTCTCCGCACAAATCATATTTGAACATTGGAATAGTTGAAAGAAGTGCAAGGATGCCCGGCATTGCTGTGTATGCAAAGAAAATAATTTTTTGAGTTTTGAAAAGCTGTGCTGTATCGGTAATGCTTGCAATATCAGCCACATATCCGCTCTTTTGAACAAAGATAAGGCCGAGTGCTGTGCCGAGTGCAAGGCATACTTTGATAGTAAGTGAAAGAAGAGCATAAACAGGGCCTTCTGTTCTCTTGCCTGTTTCATATTCGTAATAGTCTACGCAATCGGCAGTCATAATCATAGGCATAAGAGTAACAGCACCGAATTGAAGACCGATAAGGAACAAGAAAATATAAAGAACAATAGCAGCCTGTGTAATGTAAGCAAATACAACATAAGCTAAAACCGAGATTACAAAGCCGTAAATGGACATAGCAAGATATGTTTTCTTTTCACCCATTTTCTTAATGAGCATAGGCGTAATTGCCATAGAAATCATTGAGCCGATAGCGGTTGTAATTCCGAGAATTATAACATAGTTCTGGCTGCCGAGAAGGGCATTTGATGTTTGAACCTGAATACCCATTGCCATTTGACGACCAAAGCCGAGGAAGTAAGAAACTATAACAAGAATAAGAGGCTTGTTGCCCTTAATTGCGGCAAACATATCCTTGAAAGTAGTTTTTTCACTTGTAGTGTAAGGAACTCTCTCTTTATTCCAAAATACAATTAAAGAAAGAAGAATACATCCGAAAAGAGCGGTTGCAATACCTGTCCAGAAATATTCTGTGTTAATCATGGGGCTGTCTTGGTCACCTTCATAGCCGAAAACCTGTGAGCCACCGGGAACAATAAGGCAAATAACAGGCACAACTACTGCACAAGCGGAAAAACCGATTTGCTTTGCTGTGTTAGCAATGGAAACAACATTAGTTCTTTCGGTGGGGTTAGGTGTAAGCACAGATGCAATTCCTTGTGTGGGAACATCTGCAAGTGTCATACCAAGGCACCAAATAAGGAAAGTAACAAATATGTAAACATAAAGCATATTACCGGCGTTTTCATAATGAAGTGCTTTAATATCAAGGAAAACAACGCCTGTGAAAATTAAAAGGATGGGAATTGAGGCAATAATAAAGGGCTTGAATTTGCCGAGCTTACTGTTTGTGCTTTCAATTTTGTTGCCGATAATAGGGTCAAAAATTGCGGAAACAACTTTTGCAACGAGGATAATAATACCCACAACGGCAAGGCTTGCGCCCATTACGGAGCCGTAAAATTCTGCCTGATAAGAATTAAGCAGACCTACGATTGCCTGAAATCCGAAAAGTCCTAATGAATAGGCAAGGATTTCTTTGAATTTCATGTACTTTTGCATATATATTCCTCCCTTGGAAAAATTTATAAATTAAAAATGCTCAATTATTTTTCTCGGTTTTATTTTTGAATGATACGAGCTTTGAGAAAATGTAGTTGAGAATAATTACCACAATGGCAACAACGATTTTTGCAAGCAGACCTTTTACTCCGAATATTGTTTGGTCAAGGCCTAACTTAATAAGCCATGTGGGGAAGAAAGTTTCCATAAGCCCTGTTATAACTCTTGCACCCACAAAAGAAATAAATTCTTTTATGAATAATTTTGCCTCAAAGCTTTTGCTTTCAAAAACCAACAGCTTATTTGTAAAGAAGGCAAATATAACAGCCACAACCCAGGCTATACCGTTGCTTATTGTGATTTGAGTGTCTGTGGGGGTGCCGTTAAAAGCGAGTTTAACCAAAAGTGAATAGGTGACAAAATTTACAAGAGTGGTTAAAACACCGAATATTAAGTAAGAAATAACTTCCTTTGAAATGAGTTTATCAATAATCTTTCCGAGGGCAGTTTCGGGCTTGAAAATTTTAAAAAATATTTTTCTGAGCCAATTTATGAATGATTCATAGGCTTTATCAATTTTTTTGAACATATTTTATATCTCCAAAGTGTAAAAACAATCAATTTATTTTATAATGATTTTGTAATAAAGTCAATCAGTACTTGAAATTTTATATCTTTATGTTAAAATAATACCTATGAAAAATTCATCATCCGACAAAAACAGAATACATTTGCTTGATGAGGTAAGAGGCTTCGCTGTCTTTTGCATGGTTTTTTATCATGGATTTTATATATTATCCGATTTCTTCGGCGTTGAACTCGCAGGCAAGCTATTTGATTTCTTTACTCCTGTGGAGCCTTTCTTTGCAGGGCTGTTTATCATAGTATGCGGTATTTCCTGCTCTCTGTCTCACAGCAACTTAAAAAGAGGACTTAAAATTTTCGGCGTGGCGTTGGCACTTTCGTTTGTAACTATCGTTATTATGCCTGCCATCAATATAGACGGTGCGCAGATTTATTTCGGAATTTTACATTTCCTAGGTGTAAGCGTTTTAATCCACGCTTTAATCGGAAAAAAGACAGAAAAAATCAATCCATACATCGGAATCATTGCCTGTGCAATGCTTTACCCGTTTTTCAGTGGAATAGAAACAGGCACGTTAAGCTATGGTGAAATTTTTGTGCTTAAAATTCCCGAAGTATTGTATAATACCAACTGGCTTATGCCTCTTGGCATATACTCAAATGATTTTTATTCAGCCGATTATTTTCCGATTTTTCCAAGTATATTTATATTTTTTGCCGGCGTATTTATCGGCCGTGTTTTTAAAGAAAAAGGCTTTCCAAATTATTCATACAAGCAAAGATTGCCCTTCTTCGGATGGCTCGGTAAAAAAGCATTTATCATATATATTTTGCATATGCCCATTATAGCGGGAATCGCTTACGGCATAAGCTTTATTATAAATTTATTAAGTTAATTTTCACGATTGGAGTGTTAAATATGAGTGGATGCAGCGGTAACTGTTCAGGCTGCGCAAGTGATTGCTCCTCAAGGGATCCCAAAGATATGCATATCCCTGCAGGAAAAAACAGTAATATCAAAAATGTAATAGGTGTTGTAAGTGGCAAAGGCGGAGTAGGCAAATCTCTTGTAACCTCCCTTATGGCTTCTGCAATGCAGAGCAACGGCTTCAAAACAGCCATTCTTGATGCTGATGTTACAGGCCCCTCAATTCCCAAGAGCTTTGGCGTAAAGGGCAGAGCAGAGGGAACGGATGAGTACCTTCTTCCTAAAGAAAGCGAAACAGGCATCAAAATGATGAGCGTTAATTTCTTGCTTGAAAAAGAAGATTCTCCGGTTGTTTGGAGAGGCCCTGTAATCAGCGGAGTTATTCAGCAATTTTGGAAAGATGTTGCGTGGGGCGATGTAGACTATATGTTTGTTGATATGCCTCCCGGAACAGGTGATGTTCCTCTTACTGTTTTCCAAAATATTCCCCTTAAAGGCATTATCATTGTTACAACCCCTCAGGATTTGGTTACAATGATTGTTAAAAAAGCATACAATATGGCAAAGCTGATGAATATCCCCATTATCGGTATTATCGAAAATATGAGTTATGCAATTTGCCCGGATTGCGGCAAGCATATAAATATTTTCGGCGAAAGCAAGGCAGAAGAAATTTCAAAGGAACTGGGCGTTCCCATTCTTGCAAAAATTCCGATGGAGCCTGAAACCGCAGCCCTTGTGGATGAAGGTAAAGTTGAAAAAATCGGTGATAAATATCTTGCTGAGGCAGTAACAGCATTGAAAGGAATTAACTGAAATGATTGATATTAAATTTTTAAGAGAAAATCCGGATATTGTTAAACAGAATATTAAAAACAAGTTTCAAGACAGCAAACTTCCCCTTGTTGATGAGGTAATTGAGCTTGATGCAAAAAGCAGAGCCGCAAAAACCGAGGCTGATAACCTTAGAGCTATGAGAAATAAGATTTCAAAAGAAATCGGCGCTCTTATGGCACAGGGTAAAAAAGAAGAGGCTATGGCTGCAAAATCAAAAGTTACCGAGTTTTCCGAAAAACTTGCAGAGCTTGAAAAACAAGAAGAAGAGCTTAGCGAGCAGGTAACAAAAATTATGATGGTTATTCCCAACATAATTGATCCTTCTGTTCCCATCGGCAAAGATGATTCCGAAAATGTTGAGGTTACAAAATACGGTGAGCCTGTAGTTCCCGATTTTGAAATTCCTTATCATACGGATATTATGGAACGCTTTAACGGTATTGACCTTGATTCTGCTCGTAAAGTGGCAGGTAACGGTTTTTACTATCTTATGGGTGATATTGCACGCCTTCATTCCGCTTGTATTGCTTATGCCCGTGATTTTATGATTGACAGAGGCTTCACTTATTGCGTACCTCCATTTATGATTCGTTCAAACGTTGTTACAGGCGTTATGAGCTTTGCGGAAATGGATGCTATGATGTATAAAATTGAAGGCGAAGACCTTTACCTTATCGGCACCAGCGAGCATAGCATGATAGGCAAATACATTGACACAATGGTTGAGGAAGATACCCTTCCTCATACTCTCACATCTTATTCGCCTTGCTTCCGTAAAGAGAAAGGCGCTCACGGTATAGAGGAGAGAGGCGTTTACAGAATCCATCAGTTTGAAAAGCAAGAAATGATAGTTGTTTGTAAGCCTGAAGACAGCAAAATGTGGTTTGATAAGCTCTGGCAAAATACAGTTGATTTGTTCAGAAGTATGGATGTTCCCGTAAGAACTCTTGAATGCTGTTCCGGAGACCTTGCAGACCTTAAAGTTAAGAGCTTTGATGTTGAGGCATGGTCACCGAGGCAAAAGAAATATTTTGAGGTTGGTTCTTGCTCAAACTTAGGCGACGCTCAGGCTCGCAGGCTTAAAATCAGAGTTAATGGCAAGGATGGTAAATATTTCCCCCATACTCTCAATAATACTGTTGTTGCTCCTCCCAGAATGCTTATTGCTTTGCTTGAAAATAATCTTAATGCAGACGGCAGCGTAAATATTCCCAAGAGCTTACAGCCGTATATGGGTGGCAAAGAAAAGCTCATACCTGTTAAATAAGAAAGTTATACACCGCTGACGTATAAAACCGCCGGCGGTGTTTTTTAATGCACAATAATTTCGAGTTCTATTTGTAAAAATACTGTTTACATCTCATTTTCTCTGTGTTAAAATGCTAATTGTATAAGTGTGCTATTTTTGATTATACACAGGAGAGATTTATGGATTATATTACATATCCCGGCAAAAATTATGTTGATGCTTATTGCATTGTAAAATCTGTGGAAATCAAGCCCAATAAAAACGGCGTTGATTATATGGATTTAACACTTGCAGACAAAAAAAGTTCAATCAATGCAAAAAAATGGACTGTTACTATTGATGACACCGCCATTCAATCCGGGGATTTTGTTAAGGTCAGAGGCGTAGAGGAAAGCTACAAGGGCGTTCCTCAGTTTAAAATTGATATTATTCGTAAGGTTACAAGTGAAGATAATGTGAATATTTCGGATTATGTGCCTGTTGCTTGCCTTCCCGGTGAAGTTATGCTTTCTGAAATTGAGCAAGTTGTTGCATCTTTCGGTGATGAGGATTTCAAAAAGCTTGTTACTGCAATTCTTGAAAAATACAAAGATAAACTTCTTTATTGGCCTGCTGCTCAAGGGCTTCATCACGCCGTTAGAAGTGGTCTTCTTATGCATACTCTCTCAATTCTTCGCTTGGCAGAGTCTGTAGTATCAATTTATACTTATCTTAACAGCGATTTGCTTTTTTCCGGAGTTATACTACACGATATTTTAAAAATTGAAGAAATCGGAGCATCAGAGCTTGGCGTTCCCGATGGATATACCACAAAAGGCAATTTACTTGGCCATCTTGTTATGGGCGCTATGGAGATTAACGAAATAGGCAAAGAATTGGGCGTTCCGGAGGAAAAACTCGTTTTGCTTGAGCATATGCTTATTTCTCACCACGGTATTCCAGAATACGGTGCAGCAAAATATCCTATGTTTTCGGAGGCAATGGTGCTTTCAAACCTTGATGATTTGGATGCGAAACTCTATGAGTTCAAAAATTACACTGATGAGCTTGAAGAAGATACTTTTTCAAAGAGCATTGAGTATCTTGACAGAAGAAAAATATACAAACACGCCCTTGAAAAAGACGGTGGCGTAGAGCTTTTATGAGGTGTTTATGGCTGATTGGACAGAAATTAAAATAACCGTGCCTGCCGATGATGTTGATAAGGCAGGGGATATAGCACAAATGGTTGTGCCTTACGGTATCTATATTGAAGATTATCGTACTCTTGAGCAAGAGGCTTGGGAAATTGCAAGAATTGATTTAATAGATGATGATTTGCTTGCAAAAGACAGAACAAAGGGAATAGTTCATATCTATATTTCTCCTGAAGAAAATCCTGCCGAGGCTGTTTCTTTTCTTCGTGAAAGATTTGATGCAGAGGGTATAAAAAACGAAATAGATGAAAATTCCTGCAAAAATGCAGATTGGGAAAATAATTGGAAAAAGTATTTTAAACCAATGCCTGTCGGTGAAAGATTGCTTATTCATCCTATTTGGGAAGAAAAGTATGAGGCAGGTAACAGAGCTGTCATTCATCTTGAGCCGGGTTTGGCTTTCGGTTCAGGCACTCACGATACAACCCGTCAATGCCTTGAAAATATAGAAAAATACGCTTACCCCGGCAAAACAATGCTTGATGTTGGGTGTGGCAGCGGTATTCTTTCCGTGTCTGCTCTCCTTCTCGGAGTTGACAGCGCAGTAGGCGTTGATATTGACGCCCTTGCCGTAAAAACAGCTCGTGAAAACGGCAAAACAAATGGCTTTGATGAGCCCCAATATAAAGTCCTTCAAGGTTCTCTCACAGATAAAGTTACCGGCAAATACGATATAATCGCCGCAAATATTGTGGCAGATATAGTTATCACTCTTTGTAAAGATGTTAAAAAGTTTATGAACGATGGTGCTGTTTTCATAACTTCCGGCATTATAATTCCCAGAGAGCAAGATGTGCTTAATGCTTTTGAAGAAAACGGCCTTGAAGTTATTGAACGCCACGAAAGCGGCGGATGGCTCTGTTTTGAGGCAAAGGCAAAATGAGCATAAGTGAAGAATTAAAAGACTATCTCATAAGCGAAGGTGCTTCCGATGTAGGATTTTTCGCCTGCGATGACGGCCCGCTTCCATTTGGAATATCCGTTGTTGTTCGTCTTTCCCGTGAAATTGTCAAAGAGATTGACGGCGCACCTACATTAACTTATTTTAACCATTATCGTCAAGTCAATGCTTTTATTGATCGTCTGCTTCTTCAAGCGGGGCTTTTCCTTCAAAAGAAAGGTTACGGTTATATCACCGTTGCCGCCTCCCAAAGTATGAATAACGAAGGCTGGAATTTCAGAGGCCGTTTTTCTCATAAAGAGGGTGCTGCTCTTGCTGGCCTCGGGGGAGTCGGTAAAAATTCTCTTTTCTATCATAAAGAATGGGGAAGTCTTGTTCGCCTCGGCACAGTTTTTACTGATTGTCCCTTGGAAACAGGCGAAAGATATGAGCTTGATATATGCGGTGAATGTACAAAATGTGTGGTTGCTTGCCCTGCGGGTGCCATAAAAAATACAGAATTTCACTACGGCATTTCCCGTGATGAAATATTTGACCCCCAAAAATGCAGCAATCATATGAAAAAGGCTTATCAAAAAATCGGCAGAGGCGCCGTGTGCGGAATTTGCATGCGTGTCTGTCCGAAAAATAAATTAGATTAAATAAAAGGAAAGGGTTATAGTATGCTTACAGAAAAACAAATTGGGCGCTTATACTCCAAATTTGAAAGATTTGAAAAAACCGTTGAGCCTAAAATCTTTATCAAAGTCGGTGAAGTGGGCGCAAAAGCCTACGAAACAGCTGACAGACTCTACGAAATCCCCGATGACTCACTCTTTAAGTCTGTTGAAAAAGGTTATCAGTGGGGCGGAGAGGAAACTTTCTGCTGGTTTAAAACCGATTACACCGTTCCTGCAGAGCTTGCAGGCAAAGACTTATTCATTAAGCCTCACACTCAAGGCTATGAAACATTACTTTGGGTTAACGGTAAACCTTTTGGCACTTTTGCCACAAAGATAGTTTTCACAGGTCACGGCAATCATTATTGTGACCTTCTTAAAAAAGATGTTACCGCCGGCGAAAAAATTGATATTGCCCTTGAGGTATACAGCGGCCACGCATACAAGGGAACACATCCTCTTGATAATAACCCCATCCTTGATTACATATACCATTTTGACGGTATTGATATTTGTGTTAAAGATTATGAAATGCAAGATTTCTTCTTTGACCTTAAAACATTAAATGAACTTTTTGAGACTCTCCCAAATGATTCTTTCAGAAAGGGAGAACTTGCCAACGCTTACTATGAGATGCATAAGGTTCTTTTGTACTCTCCCGAGGATACAGATGAAGAATCCTTCCGTGAAGGTATCAGACAGGCAAGCGCAATAATGAAAGAAGTTCTTTCAGAGAAAAACGGCCCCGAAGTTGCTGTTGCAGGCGTTATGGGCCACAGCCATATGGATACAGCATGGCTTTGGAAACAAACCGAAACCATTAAAAAATGTGCAAGGACATATTCAAATCAGATTTCTCTCATGGAGCAATACCCCGAATATACTTTTATTCAATCATCTGCTTGCCATGGCAATATGATTCTTCAGCATTATCCTGAACTTTTTGAGGATATTAAAAAGAAGGTTGCCGAGGGCAGATATGAGCCAAACGGCGGTGTTTGGGTTGAGTGTGACTGTAATATTACCTCCGGTGAAAGTATGGTAAGGCAGTTCCTTTGGGGCCAAAGATTTACAAGAAAACACTTCGGCTTCACCTCAAACACATTCTGGCTTCCCGATACTTTCGGATATTCAGCTGCAATCCCTCAAATTATGAAGGGCTGTTCCGTTGATTATTTCTGCACCACAAAAATAGATTGGAACGATACCAACAAATTCCCATACGATACATTCTATTGGCAGGGAATTGACGGCACAAAGGTGTTTACTCACTTTAACAGAACTCATCTTTGGCCTTCTCCCGAAGATTTAATTAACTGCGTTGCAAAAGATCCGAAGGACAATCCCGGTCAGGCAATTAAAGAAAAGAGCGTTACCAAAAAACGTCTCTTTGCCTATGGCTACGGTGACGGCGGTGGCGGACCCCAGTTTGAAATGATTGAAATTGCACGCCGCTGCAGAGATTTGAACGGTTGCCCCAAGGCTGTTCCCACCACAGTCGGTAAGTTTATGCAGGAAATTGAAAGAGATGCAAAGAACCCCTCTACATATAAGGGCGAGCTTTACCTTGAAATCCACAGAGGTACTCTTACAAACCAGCATAATATTAAGCACAATAACAGAAAATCCGAGCTTGCTCTCAGAGATGTTGAATATTTAACCGTAAATAATGCTGTTAAAGCCGGTGAAATTGCCAAGGATGACGCTACACATCCTCTTTGGGAAACCCTTTTGATGAATCAGTTCCACGATATTCTTCCCGGCACTTGTATTCACTCTGCTCATGAGCTTTCTCTTAAACAAACAGGCGAACTTCTTGAAACCGCAGCTAAGCTGAAAAAAGAACTTACAAAAGGCAACGGCACTGAAATTTCCCTTGTTAATACTCTTTCTTTTGACAGAAATGATGCAATTTTTATTGAGTGTGACGAAGGTCTTGTTGCTGATTGTGATTGCAAACAGCAGGCTTATAAGAACCTTGACGGTAAAAATGTCCTTATTCTCAGTGGTATTACCATTCCCGCTTTCTCAACCGTAAAAATCAAGCTCGTTAAGGGTGAAATAAAAGCAGGCTCTGCATTTAAGGCAGACGGCAATAAGCTCGGCACGCCAAATGCAAATATCGTATTTGACGATAAGAAATATATTTCTTCTTTCTATGATAAGAATATCGGCCGTGAGCTTAAAGGCGAAGGCTATGATTTCGGTACATTTATCATCGGTGAAGATTTGCCGGCAAGTTGGGATAACTGGGATATTGATGCAGACCTTGAGCTTAAACTCAAAGATGATTCACAGCTTGTTAAGAGCGAAGTTATTTCCGATGGCGAAGTAGCTTATATCATCAGAAACGAATACAAAGTATCAAAGAAATCAACTGTTACTCAAGATGTTATTTTCTTTGCTGATTCACCCGAGGTTAGATATGATACAGCTATGGATTGGTATGATGACCACCGCTTTATGAAGGTTGCTTTTGATACCTCTATTAGCTCCGATTTTGCTCGCTTTGAAATTCAGTATGGTAACGTTATCAGACCTACCACAAGGAATAATTCCGTTGAAAAAGCAAAATTTGAGGTTACAAACCATAAGTTTACAGACCTTTCCGAAACAAGGGACGGCGTAGCAATCCTTAATGACAGCAAATACGGCATCAGCGTTGAGGGCGGCAAAATGCGTCTTTCACTTCATAAAGGCGGCACAAGGCCTGATTTCTTCGGTGACCACGGTCATCACAGAACTGTTTATTCATTCCTTCCTCATACAGGCTCATTCAGCGTTGAAAATGTTGTTCGTCCTGCTTATGAGCTTAATGTTGCACCTGTTCAGGGCACCGGAGACTATGATACAATCGCTCTTGTAATTCCCGAAAAGAATAATATTATTGTTGAGAGCATTAAGCCTTGTGAAGACAACGAAAAGGCATTTATTGCTCGTATGTATGAAGCAGAAGGCTCACATACTCATTCCGATATTAAACTCTTCAGCGGTGCAAAGAAGGTTGAAATTACCAATATGCTTGAGGAAGTTCAAAGTGAATATGACGGAAACGGCCTTGATTTCAGACCCTTTGAAATTAAAACTCTTAAAATTTCTTATTGAGGTAAAGAATGAAAACGTTTACTCTTGATCTTGCAAATGAAAATGTTACATTAACCTGTTATGTTCCCGATTACTCAAAAGAAATGCCTCACATGAATAAAAGAAGAGCAATTCTTATACTGCCCGGCGGCTCCTATGAGTTTTGCTCTGACAGAGAGGCAGAGCCTGTTGCTTTCAAGTTTTTAGGAAAGGGATATGCGGCGTTTATTCTCAGATATTCCGTTAAAGAAAAGTCTGCATTTCCACAGCCTCTTGACGATGCCCAGCAGGCAATGAGAATTATAAGAGATAGGGCAGAAGAGTGGCACATTGACCCTCAAAAAGTTTTTGTTATAGGCTTTTCAGCAGGTGGGCATCTTGCTGCCGCACTCTCAACTATGGGTACCGAAAAGCCAAGCGCTCAAATTCTCGGCTATCCTTGTATTCTTGAAGAAATCAGCAAAATTCTCGCAAATCCCGTTCCTTCTCTTGAAAAAGAGGTTAATAAGGATACTCCTCCTGCTTTTATATTTGCATCGGCAGAGGACCCCACGGTGCCTATCATAAATTCTTTGGAATACGCAAAGGCACTTGATAAAAATAAAATTCCTTTTGAATTGCATATTTTTTCACAGGGTTATCACGGGTATTCGGTTGCAGAGCCAACTGTTTTTACCAAAGAAAAAGATTGGGCATACAATAAAGACAATTCTGCTTGGTTTGAGCTTTGTGAAAAATTTTTAGATCGTACATTTGGAATTTATTGAAAAATGTGGTATAATACTTTAGTATTATTCTGTAAAGGAGATTAAACTATGGCTAAAAAACAAACAAAAAAGGCAGCCGAAGAAGTTGCCGAAGTAAAAGAGCCTGTAAAAAAATTAAATGTTGTTACAGGTGCAAAGGGCTATATCGGCCATACCCTTGTTGAAGAACTTACAGCAAGAGGGGAGAAAGTCCGTATTTCTCTTCACTCCGAATGTCATGATTTTGATAATTACGATTGTGAAATCATCTATGGTTCGGTAACAGATCTTGACCACCTTATCGAAATCTGCACCGGTGCAGATACCGTTTATCATGTAGCAGGTGTTATTGATATTACCGGCACAAAGGATAAGCTCGTTTGGGATGTAAACTATGAAGGCACAAAAAAGATGGTTGAAGCTTGTAAAAAGTGTGGCGTTAAAAATCTTGTTTTCGTATCTTCTGTTGACTGCGTTCCCGTTGATAACGGAGATAGCCTTGTTGTTGAGCCTGAGCATTTTGACCCCGATACAGTTGAAGGTGCTTACGGCAAGTCAAAGGCTGCTGCCACAGAGTATGTTCTTCACTCCGGTGACGAAAACCTTAAATGCGTTTCCGTTCATCCAAGCTGCTGCATAGGACCCAATGATATTTACGGCACAAATAGCGTTTGCACAATGATTAACCTTTACAATAAAGGCCTTTTCCCCGTAACTCTTAATTTCGGCGGTTACAACTTTGTAGATGTTCGCGATGTTGCAAAGGGAATGATTGGCGCTGCTGAAAAAGGCAGAAACGGTGAAGCATATTTCCTTACAGGCGATAAGCTCACAATTAACGAATTTATTGCAACTCTTGCAAAAATTAACGGTAAAAAGCCTCCTAAGATTGCTTTGGGCAAAGACCTTCTTCTTAAACTTTGCCCCGCTATCGCAGTATTTTTCAAGGCTATGAAACTTCCTCCCGTTCTTACGGAGTTCTCACTTAATAAGGTTTGTGAAAATTGTAATTTCAGCTATGAAAAGGCAGCTAATGACTTTGGTTACAGCCCAATGAGTCCAGAAGATTCCCTTCGTGATACTTCAAATTGGCTTAAAGCTAATGCTAAAGATGATTTACCCATTGATATGGATAAAGCCAAGAAGGCAGCTGCAGCTCTTATGGCAGCAGTAACAGCGGCAATTGTAGGTAAAAAGATTGCAAGTAAAAGAAAGTAATAGCTTATAGTGATAAATCGGCAGCAGCTGGTACTACTGCCGATAATTTTGTGTGAAAAAACGAGGCGCTTTTGTGAAAAAAAGAGTTTTAAGTGCTTGGCTTGCCATTGTTGTTTTATGCGTTATTCCCATAAATGCAAATGCAATGAATATAAAAGTTAAAATGATTTCCGGAAATTCATTAAACTTAACTGCTGAAAGCGGAGATTCCATAGATAATATAAAAGCAAAAATTCAGGATGAAACCGGAATAAGTCCTGTAAACCAAAAGATAATTTATGGCGGCAAACAGCTTGAAGACGGCAGAACTCTCGCAGATTATAATATTCAAAAAGATTCGGTATTGCACCTTGTGACCAAAGCCGTATCTCAATGTAATCACCTTGACAGTAGCTCAAAACCTACCTGCACCGACTATGCAATTTGTTCGGTTTGCGGTGGCGAGATTTCTCCACTCGGTCACAATATGAAACTTGCCAAAACAACAAGAGCCTATCTTTTCAAAAACGGCTCGGAAGTTTATAAGTGTTCAAATGAAGGCTGCGAAAAAGCCGAAACCGTAACCGTTCCTTCTGTGACTGCAAGACTATTGAATAAAATTGAAAACTTTATTTCGTATATATTTGATAAATTTGCAAGTGCTTGTTAAAATAAATAAGTCACAAAGATTAATCGGCAGTAGCCTATAATGGTTACTGCCGATATTTGTTTTTATATATACTAAAATTTCGTTAGAAAAAGTAGACATTGGTTAATAATGGTGATAAAATTACTCTAATATAAAGTTTCCTACAGGAGAAATTTATGTCTGAAATGAAATGTAAAATATGCGGTAGCATCATAGAGCCCGAAAGAGGAGAGACTCAAGCGGTGTGCGACAATTGCGGCGCCTTACAACCTGCACCTGTTGAAGATAAAGAGAAAGTATACAACGATGCTCTTGCTCTTATGAGGCAGGCTAATACAATCAAAGACTTTAAAACTACAGCAGATGAATTTAATAAAATCTCGGATTATGAAAATTCTCAGGCTCTTGCCGATGAATGCTTGGAAAAGGCAGAGCAGGGTAGAAAAGATATTATTTATACTATGGCTATCTCTAATGCATCAAAAAATGCTATTGAAAGCTTCGAAAGGGCAATAGAGCAGTTTTCTTTAATCAAAGGTTATAAAGATTCCGGCGATCAAATTATATTATGTAAAAGAAAAATCAAAGCTATTAAAAACAGCGAAAAGAAATCCGCATCAAATTTTAAATTAACCTCAAAGCAAAAGAAATTCATAAAAATACTTATTCCCGTTATTTGTGTGGTTATAGTAGCGGCGATTTTATTAAATTCATTTATTGTCCCACTTGTCAAGTACAATAAAGCTCTGTCTTTAAGTGAAAACAGTGCCGAGGAAGCATATAAGACTTTTGCATCTTTGGGTGATTTTAAAGACAGTGCCGGAAAAGCAAAAATTATTTATGATACTTTCTCTTTACAGCAAAAATTAAAAGCTGCAATAGTGAATGAATCAATTTATTTTGGCTCTTATGAGCAGGATAATAATGAAGAAAACGGCAAAGAAGAAATAGAGTGGATTGTGCTTGAAAAATATAATAATAAGATTCTTGTTATAAGCAAATATGCTCTTGATTGCCAAAAATATGACACTTCATATGCTGAAACCACATGGCATGATTGCACACTCAGAACATGGCTTAATGATGATTTTTATAATTCAGCATTTACAGATGAAGAAAAAGCAGTAATAAACTCATCTTCAATATCCGGTGAGGATAATTCAAAATATGATACAGCTTATGGTGAAAATTCAAATGATTATGTATTTTTGCTGAGTTCTAACGAAATTTCAAATTATTTCAAAACTGATAAATCAAGATCTTGCTTACCTACGGATTACGCAAGGCAAAATTATATTGAAGAGATAAGTGCCGATGAAAGCTGCCGCTGGTGGTCAAGAACACCGGGCATCACCCAAAAGAATGTTGTGGCAATTAAAACGGATAACTCTATAAATTATTTCGGCCTTTACGCTTTTGATATGGCATTCGTTCGCCCGGCAATGTGGATTGATATCAGTAAGTGAAAATTTACAATATTTTAGATGTTTATTTTTATAAATTTTACAGCTGCCACTTGAATTATTCCTTGTGGCAGCTGTTATTTTTTACGTTAATATTTAATAATCAATTATTTCTGCTTTTACCGTTTCGCCTTTATCCGATGTGAACACTACTTTGCATTTATCTTTTTCAAATTCAAATGCTGAACCGATAAAATAATTAAGTTTTTTTATTTCTGCACCTACAACCATGGTGCAAGGTTGGCCGTAAGTGTCATAATCACAGCCTTTCGGATAAATACCGATTTCGTGAGTATGGCCGCAAATCATAATATTAGGCTTCACATAATCATTTAATAGCTTTGCCCACTTTCTGTATATATCTTCTTCAATATCAAAAGGTGGTACATCTTTATGCGTGAATGGCATATGAACGATTAACAATTTAATTTCCACATCTTCGGCATTATATTCACTATCCGAATTAAAAATTAATCTCTTGATGTATTCTGTTTCTTTCTCTCTGAACTGATGGCAAGCAACGGTATGACCGTATTCTTTGTGATTATCGTTTTTGTCTTCTCCACAGTCAAGGCAAAGGCCCCAAATTTTGCCGAGCCTAAATGAATAATAGGTGTTTCCGTTTTCTCTTGGTGCATATTGAGCAAAGAGCTCTGCACATGTACCCCTTAAATCGTGGTTTCCCCTTGCAAACACAATAGGAATATTTCCGTTAGTAACATCTGAGCAAATTTTAAAAATTGTATTGAAATTTGCAACTCTGCTGCTGTCTTCGGGTATATCGCCATTGAGAATTAAAAAATCTATATCACCATAAGCTTTTGCGGCTGCAACGGTTCTTGAGGCATCGTTATGTGCATCGGCTATATGATAGCATTTTGGGTTATCCGGAACCGGTCTAAAATCGAACTCATAAAAGACATCATCTTTTGTCAATGAAGAATAGGGGAGTCGCTTGATTATTTTTCTTTCTATTACCGTGTAATGTTTATATTCATCTAATAATTTTTGCGGCACTTCAATATTGTGCGTTTTAATTGCCGAACAAAGAATACCATTTGAATCATCTACAAATATTTTATCTCCGATTTTAATGCTTACAAAAGCCTTTGCTTTAGTGGTAATAATTATTTGATAATTCTTTCCTACTGCAAATACTGCCGGTGAAAATTTTAACATAATGAACACCTCCGTTTGTATTATATCATAGTAACAAAGCTTAATACAACAAGAATACACAAAAAGTATTTATGAAATTCACAAAGTGTTTACAATTAAATTATTGACAAACTTGTTTACTTGTTGTATTATATGACCATAAGTTAGCACTCGCATAACAAGAGTGCTAATATTAGCACTCCACTATAATAACTCTGAAAGGAGGTTATACGATGGCAGAGTTAAGCGAACGAAAAAATCAAATACTTGCCTCGGTTGTTGATTTGTACATCAAAACCGGTGAACCGGTTGGCTCAAAAGGATTGATTGCAGCTACAGGGCTTAATTGCTCATCAGCTACAGTTCGTAATGAAATGAACGAGCTTGATTCTTTAGGCTATCTTGAGCAGCCACATACATCTGCCGGCCGTATACCTACTCAAAAGGGTTACAGATATTATGTGGATAATCTAATGAAAAATCGTGAAGTTGATGACTTAACTAAGCGCCTTATAGATGCCGGTATTTCTTCAGCGGTTGGCGATCCCGAAAAACTCGTTTCTAAATCAAGAGAGCTGCTTGCAGACTTAACAAAATGTGCCTGCGTTTCAACTTCTCCTGTTGGTGAAAAAACTTTGATTCGCAGAATTGAGCTTGTCCCTGTCGGTGTTCATACGGCAATGATGGTTTTACTTACCTCGAATGGCATTTTAAAAAGCAGGCTTTGCAAACTTGACAGTGAAATGAGCGTCGATGTGCTTGAAAAGTTTTACAACATTGTTCAAAACTTCTTTGTAGGTAAGCCTGCCGGTGAAATAAGTCCTGCATCTATTCAAACTATTGCAGCATCAGTTGATTGCGATTATTTTACAATGCTTCCTCTTATGGCAGCGGTCAGTGAGCTTGCTGGGAGTACAAGTGATTCAAAGCTAATGCTTGGCGGAAGCTCAAATTTGCTTTCGTTTAAAGATTATAGAAATAATATTGCTTCTTTACTTGAGTTCTTAAGTAATAAAGATCCCATAAGTGAGGTTGTTAATTCCGTTAAAGGTCCCTTTGATGTAAAAATCGGCAGAGAAAACAGATATAAACAGCTTGAAAATTCCAGCATTATTGTATCAAAATACTCTGTTAATGAAGATTCCGGTACAATTAGTGTTATAGGTCCAACCAGAATGGATTATGAATCAATTATTCCAAGCGTTAAGTATCTTAGCGACCTTGTCGGAAAACTTATTACTGAAGCTCTTGAGGAGTAGAGGGGAGAGATTATATGAAAGATAAAGAAAAAAATACAAATGAACAGGCTGAAGTAAAGGATGAAAAAATAAAAGAATCCGAAAAAAAGCCTGAAGAGCAAAAGAAAGAAAAAACAAACAAAAAAGAAAAAAACGAAGTTGAAAAACTTCAAACCGAGCTTGCCGAAGAAAAAGATAAATTTTTAAGGCTTTATGCCGAATATGATAATTTCCGCAAGCGTTCACAAAAAGAAAAATCTGATATTTATACCTCATCTAAAGCAGATGTAATTAAAGAGCTTTTACCGATTCTTGATAATTTTGACAGAGCGGCAGCAAATTCAGATGCTGATTTTGATGGGTATAAAAAAGGAATTGAATTGATTTTTAATCAATTCCTTCAGCTCCTTGAAAAGTACGGAGTTGAAAGTTTCGGAGCCGAAGGCGACAAATTTGATCCAAATCTTCATTCAGCCGTTATGGCTGTTGTAGATGAAAATCTTGGTGAAAATGAAATTGCCCAGGTATTCAGTAAAGGTTACAAACTTGGCGACAAAATAATCAGAGAAGCTGTTGTCAAGGTAGCAAATAGTTAATTTATAAATAATATCTTAGGAGGATATATATTATGTCAAAGATTATTGGTATTGACTTAGGTACTACAAACTCATGTGTAGCAGTTATTGAGGGCGGCGAGCCCGTAGTTATCGCAAACGCTGAAGGCGCAAGAACAACACCTTCTGTTGTTGCATTTGGTAAAAACGGTGAAAGAATGGTTGGCCAGGTTGCAAAAAGACAGGCTATAACTAATCCGGACAAAACTATTTCTTCTATTAAGAGAAAAATGGGATCCGATTATAAAGTAGATATTGATGGTAAAAAGTACACTCCGCAAGAAGTTTCTGCAATGATTCTTCAAAAGCTTAAAACAGATGCAGAATCCTACCTCGGTGAAAAGGTTACAGAAGCTGTTATTACTGTTCCCGCATATTTTACAGATTCACAAAGACAGGCAACAAAGGATGCAGGTAAAATTGCAGGCCTTGAAGTTAAGAGAATTATTAATGAACCTACAGCTGCAGCTCTTTCTTATGGTATTGATAAAGAGGCAGAGCAGAAGGTAATGGTTTACGACCTCGGCGGCGGCACATTCGATGTATCTATTATTGATATGGGTGATGGCGTTCAGGAAGTTCTTGCAACAGCCGGTAATAACCACCTTGGCGGCGATGATTTTGACCAGAGAATCATCGATTGGTTAGTTGACGGATTCAAGAAAGAGCAAGGCTTTGACCTTAGAAACGATAAAATGGCTATGCAAAGACTTAAAGAGGCAGCTGAAAAAGCTAAAATTGAGCTTTCCGGCGTAACTTCAAGTTCCATCAGCCTTCCTTATATCACTGCAGATGCAACAGGTCCCAAACACCTTGAAACTACTTTAACAAGAGCAAAGTTTAATGAGCTTACCGCAGACCTTGTTGAAGCAACTATGGGCCCGGTTCGTCAGGCTATGAGTGATTCAGGTCTTAAAAACAGCGAAATCAATAAAGTTCTTATGGTAGGTGGTTCTTCAAGAATTCCGGCTGTTCAAGAAGCAATTAAAAAGTTTATGGGTATTGAACCCTTCAAGGGCATTAACCCTGATGAATGCGTTGCAATCGGTGCAGCTCTTCAAGCCGGCGTTATAGGCGGCGACGTTTCAGGCCTTCTTCTTCTTGATGTTACTCCGCTTTCACTTGGTATTGAAACCATGGGCGGTATCAACACAAAGATTATTGAAAGAAATACAACTATCCCAGTAAAGAAGAGCCAGATCTTCTCAACTGCAGCTGATAATCAGCCCAGCGTTGAAGTTCACGTACTTCAAGGCGAAAGAGAGTTTGCTAAAGACAACAAGACTCTCGGCGTATTCCATCTTGACGGAATTATGCCTGCACGTCGTGGTGTTCCTCAGATTGAAGTTACATTTGATATTGATGCTAACGGTATTGTTCACGTTTCCGCAAAAGACCTTGGCACTCAGAAAGAGCAGTCAATTTCTATCACCGCTTCTTCAAATATGTCAAAAGAAGATATTGATAAGGCTGTTGCCGATGCTGAAAAATTCGCAGAAGAAGATAAGAAACGCCGTGAAGATATTGATGCTCGTAACGAAGCAGACCAAATGGTATATCAGTGCGAAAAGCTTATCAGCGAAGAGGGCGGTAAATTTGATGATGCAGATAAATCTGCTCTTAATGAGAAAATTGATGCTCTTAAAGAAGCTCTTAAGGGTGACAATATCGAAACAATTAAATCACGCAAAGATGAGCTTACAAATAAGTTCTACGAAATCAGCGAGAAAATGTATAAGGCAGCAGGTGGCGCAGCTGGTCAGCCCGGCGCAGAAGGCCAGCCTAATTATGATGCAAACGGCACAAATTACACTGATTACACCGAGGCCGGCGATCAATAATAGATTATTAAGCATAGCCGCATAATTTTTATATGCGGCATGCTTTGTTAGGAGAATTACCTTGGCAGATAAAAGAGATTATTATGAAGTACTTGGTATTAACAAGGGCGCTTCAGAAGATGAAATAAAAAAAGCATATAGAAAAAAGGCCAAGCAGTATCATCCGGACCTTAATCCAAATGACCCTACAGCTGAGGCAAAGTTCAAAGAGGTAAACGAGGCTTACGAAGTATTGTCAGACAGTAACAAAAAAGCTCGTTATGACCAATTCGGACATGCAGGCGTTGATCCAAATTACGGTGCCGGCGGTGCATCCGGCGGCTATGGCTCAGGTGGATTTGGTGGCGGATTCGATTTTGATTTGGGCGACATTTTCGGCTCTTTCTTCGGTGGCGGATTTGGCTCAGGTCAAAGAAGCAATCCCAATGGTCCAAGAAGAGGAGAAAATATTCAAACCAGAGTCACTATATCTTTTGAAGAAGCAGCTATGGGCTGTACTAAGAAGATTGATGTTAACAAAGTTGATACTTGCCCTGATTGCCATGGTACCGGCGCTGCAAGTGGTACAAGTGTTAAAACTTGCCCGGATTGCTCAGGCAGAGGCTATGTGACTGTGTCTCAAAGAACTGCTTTTGGTAATATTCAAACTCAAAAATCTTGCCCCAAGTGTGGCGGTAAAGGTAAATATATTGAACATCCATGCACTAAGTGTCATGGGCAAGGCAGAGTTCAAAAACGAGTTACATTAGATGTAAATATTCCAGCAGGTATTGATGACAGACAGGTGTTTGCAGTCAGTGGCGCAGGCAATGCAGGTGTTAACGGTGGCCCTAAGGGAGATCTTGAAGTTGGCGTATTTGTAAGGCCTCATCCTTATTTTACTCGTGATGGATATACTGTTTTGCTTGAGCAACATATTTCATTTACTCAAGCAGCTCTTGGTGATAAACTCAGAATACCCACTCTTTACGGTGATGTTCTTATTGATATTCCTGCCGGTACTCAATCCGGAGATGAGTTTAATTTACGTGGTAAAGGAATTCAGGTTCTTAATAGTAAGCAAAAGGGTGATCAAAGAGTTAAGATTATTGTTGATATTCCCAAATCACTTACTCAGCGTCAAAAAGAACTTCTTCAACAGCTTGAAGCTGAGATGGGGGTTAAGCGTGGAGCAGGTGTAAATACCAAGACAAAAGATAAAAAGTTTAAATTTCATTAAATTTAAAGACTATTACTGATACATTTTCGGCAATAGTCTTTCTTTTTTGCATAAAAATTTACATCAAATTTTATGAGAAATATAGAAAATTACCTTAAAGTCTTTCTTTTTGTTGACTTTAAAATTTTGGAGTAATATTATTATCTTATATTCAATGGAGGTAATAAAAATGAAAAAGATTATTTCAATTTTTCTTTCTGTTGTTCTCGTCATGAGCCTCAGTGTCTGTGCTTTTGCAGAGAATAACGATGCTACTCTTAAATTTAATAAAGACGGTAAATTTAAAATTCTTCATCTGACTGATTGCCAGGATGACTATCCAGCAAATGAGGATATGATATCCTACATATACAAAGTTCTTGAAGAATACGAGCCTGATCTTGTTGTTTTAGGCGGTGACAACACAGTATCCGCCGAAGAATATAAAGAAGCTTCAATTGAAGAACTCGTTAAGCCTTTTATAGACACTGAAACATATTTTACACTTGTATTCGGTAACCACGATCACGAGCAGGGTTATACAAACGCTGAGCTTTTTGACCTCTTTGCAAAGTATGGCGGAGAATACTTCCTTGGAACAAACGATGTTGACCCTACAGATTCATCAAAGGCCGGCACACATTTTCTTCCTGTTTATTCTTCAGACGGCAAAGAAGTCGCATATGGTATTTATATGTTTGATTCAGGTAGTTATGCTTATGATGAGGACGGAAATAATTTAGGATATGATAGTGTTGAGCCATATCAAATAGATTGGTATAAATCTGTTAGAGATTCGTATAAACAATCAGATGGCAGCTATCTTCCTTCTGTTGTATTCCAGCATATTATTGTTGGAGATGTTTATGATTACCTTTATTATAAATCTGCTGTTGATCTTGGGGAACTTGGCAGAACATATTACGGAAATCATTATACATTTGTTCCCAAAACTCAAAACTTTACCGGATTTTTAAATGAGCCACCTTGCCCCGGCTACTACAACTATGGTCAGCTTGACGCTATGGCAGAAAAAGGTGATGTAAAGGCTGTATTTTCCGGTCATGACCATATGAATTCTTTTGATGTTGAAATAAAAGGAGTTCACGTAATTAACACACCTTCTTGCTCTTATACGTCATATAGCAGCCCGCTTAATAAAGGCAGTCGTCTTATCACTCTCGATGAAAAAACTTCATCTTGCGAAACTGAGCTCATTACTTATAACGATCTCGTACTTAATGATAGTGATTTTGCCGAAAAAATTGACGGCAGCAAGGTTTATTCAGTGTTCTTTAATGGCTTTGGCGATGTTCTTCTTGCCCTCGGAAAAGCTTTTTCAATATTCGGAACATTGTTGGATACTATTGTAAAATAAAATAAGTTAACCAGGCGAAAATTTAATTTTCGCCTTTTTTTATGTGAGGTATTTATGCAATTATTGGAAGTGAACAAAGAAAATTATATAGGCCAAGCAGATCCTTTTATCCTTGAATCTAAAGGTAAATTTTATATTTACACCACCGGTGATGACGGGATTTTCGCTTATTCATCTGATGATTTATTAACAGGCTGGAAATTTGAAGGAATGGTTTTTACGTTTCCGGATGTTAAAGAGTTTTGGGCTCCTTCCGTTATTGAAATTAATGGCAAATTTTATATGTATTGTTCCTTTGAATTTTACGGAGATACTCCCGATAAAGGTGGTCACAGACAAACAATGCATGTTTCATCTGGTGATAATCCTTTAGGACCATTTGAAAATGCTAAACAGTTACTTCATCCCTTTTCCATTGATTCCCATGTTGTAAAAAATGAGAATGGAATGTTTATCTTTTATTCAACTAATAATTTTGAATGGGATAGACCCGGAACGTATATTGTTGTTGACAGATTACTTGATCCTTATACAGCTGAGGGCAACCCTCATACAGTTGTTGTGCCTACATTGGATGAAGAAATTTACAGGCGAGACAGATATAAAAAAGGTCAGCACTGGCATACTATTGAAGGTGCTTTTTATTTCAAAGAAGGGGACTGGCAGTACGTTATGTACAGCGGCTCCTGCTATGAAAACGAAAATTATTTTATCGGTTACGCAAGAGCAAAAACCGATGAAAAAGACTTGACAAAAATTGATTTTAAAAAGTATCCGGATAATAATACCTTTGCTCCCGTAATTTCCTCAAATGAATGGGAAGAAGGTGCAGGCCATCATTCAATGATTAAATATAATGGCGACTGGTATGCGATCTATCACGCTCGTAATAGAGAGGATGACGGATTAAAAGGGGATAGGAGAAACGCAAGAATTTGCAAATTGATTGTAAAAGACGGAATTATAAAAGCTGATAGGAAACAATACGAAATATAAAAAGTTGTAAATAATTAATAAAAACTTAAATAATTGTGATTAAATACTTGACAAATTACATAAATGGTGCTATATTATAGGTGAAGTAAGAGTTAGTAGTTATTCTAAATAAATTTTTAGTGTTTTACAGCTCTTAGTTTTAGAAAGGGGCGAGTCCAATGGGTTCATCTACCATCGGTCTTGCAGTTCGAAAAGGTTAATTTTTAGCCGATTATCATAGTTTGTCTTGATTCGGAAAGTTCGTATTGAACATTTAAGCCTTAAAGCTGTAAGCCGTAAGTCATCACAATTGAATATGGATATAGATGTAAGAACACAAACTATTTTAAGTAAAATTGGATTATATTGAAAGTAGTGATTCCAATGTACAGTTTTAGCTTTTAGTTTTATATTAGTTTGATTACATTAAAATTTACCGCATTTACATTGTAAGTGCGGTATTCTTTTTAATGCGGATATTTTCATCTTCCCAATTTTTATATATCATGGTATAATTAATTTGAAAGGGGATGTTGAAATGAAAAAAATAATTATCGCCGGTGCGGGACACGGCGGCCTTGTTGCTGCAGCATTGCTTGCCGAAAATGGCTTTGACGTTACAGTGATAGAAAAACAGAATAAAGACACTATAGGTCATGATTGGGAAGATAGATTTTCTTTTCCGATTTTATCTGATATTATAGGTAAAACTATTGATTATTTTCCGGCTGACAGTTGGCGTTATAGAGGCGACTGTTCATTTGTCAGCCCCTCAAAAAGAAAAATAGTAGAAATTTTTTATAATGATGAAAATAGGCAAAAAGTTATGTGGCGTAAGCCGCTGATAAATATGCTTATTGAAAATGCTGAAATAAAAGGTGTTAGGTTTATTTGGAACACTGAAATAACCGGAGTTTTGCTTAATAATAATATTATCTGTGGATTGAAAACAAAAGATAAAGATTATTATGGTGATTTAATAATTGATTCGGCCGGTGTTTTTTCTCCTGTTAGAATGAATTTACCTGAAAGTTATAACATTGAAAAAAAGCCCAAATTCGGTGATTTGTTTTATGCTTGGCGTGCTTATTTTAATAAAGTATATAATCCTGATTTAAAAACGCCATTTGAAGTTTATATGTATCATGAGTGTGAAAAAGGTCTTTCTTGGTGCTGCACAAATGATAATACAGTTGATATTCTTATTGGTAGAATTTATAAGCTTAACAACGAAAAAATTGATGAGCAGCTAAAAATATTCCGTGATGACCATGATTGGATAGGAAATAAAATTGTTAACGGTGGAAATTATGGCATAATACCGGTTAGAAGACCTTTAACGCTTATGGTTGGGGATAATTATGCAGCAGTAGGTGACAGTGCTTTTATGACCATGCCCATGAATGGTATGGGTATTGATTTATCCTTGAATGCCGGTAAACTTCTTGCCAATACAGTTATAAAAAATAAAGAAAAATATTTTTCTGCTTCTATATTATGGGGGTATAACAGAGATTTTCATATTAAGTATGGTGCGTTTGCTTCAAAAAATGAAGGGTTAAAAAATGCTATTCTCTCCATCCCCTCAGAAGGTGTTGATTTTCTTTTTGAAAATGAAGTAATTCAATCGTCGGATTTGGCAGGAGCAGGAAAAAATACAGATTTTAAATCTCTATTAGGTAAATTCCGTAGAGGCATGAAAGAGCCAAAATATTTCTTTGCTTTAATTAATGGCCTTGTAAAAGGTGGAGCAGCATCCAAGCTATACAGTAATCCGCCTGAAATTTATAATATAGAAAACATTCTCAAGTGGAGTAAAGCAATAGAATCTAAAGATATTAGAATTACAGAATAAATTAAGAGGGCTGCAATGCAGCCCTCAAATTATTACATAAGATCTTTAAATAAGTTTATATTAGAGCGGTCAAGTGGTAATTGCTTTGATTGCTCTTTTTTTACAACTTCTACTATTCTATCATTCACCGGTGTCGGAATGTTAAGCTTTTTACCCCATTCACATACTACGCCGTTTATTGCATCAATTTCACAAGGCTTACCATTTTTTAAGTCTTGAAGCATAGAAGGTTCAAGTAATCTGTGTTTTTTCATGGCTATAGGCATTAAGAATAAGCCGAAAGCTTTTTTGATTGGATTAGTATAATAGAATAGCTTTGTGATATCTTTTCCTTGAACCGGAGCAAATGTAACACCCGAAGCTCTACCGACATCTATGCATTCTTTCATGCACTTAATCGCAATTTTTCTTACTTCCTTGTCTTCAGAAACACTACCGAATGTTCCCCCAACAACTGTACCTAAGCCTGAAAAAGTTGCATTTATGAGAAGCTTCGACCATCTTGCGCCAAGCAAATTATCTTCTGTATGCACAGGACACATTTTCTCAAGTAAATTTTTAACAAGATTATATTGCTCGTCTGTTATTCCTTTCATTTTGCCCATATGGAAAGATAAGCTATCCGGTTCACTTGTTAAAATACTAACACCGGGTTCAGCAAGGGTGGCGCCCCATTCCACAGTACAGCCCATTGTATGATTATTTCCTACAATTTCTGCAATACCCGGCTCGGGAATACCGTTTTGTAATGTTACAATAACTCCATTCTCAGAAAGAAACGGCTTTAAGAAATTAGCCACATCTTTGTTGAACAGTTGCTTTGTTAAAAGGAAAATTACATCATATTTTCCTTCCATCTCATCAGGCGTGATTGCTTTAACAGGAACATTCATTTCCACTGTTCCTTTGATTGTTGCACCATTTTTCTTTAATGCTTCTGTATGTGCTATATTTCTGTTTACAAGTTCAATATCGATACCGCTTTTAGTGAGATATGCGCCTAAAACGGTACCAAGAGAACCCGCTCCGTAAATTGCATATTTCATTATAATTCACCTTTATCTGCTTGTAGAAGCAGTTGATCTGAGCATAACATCATGATAACCGCCCTCAACAATGCTTGTTGAAGAAACTACGGTTAATTTTGCGTTCTTTTGAAGATCGGGAATATTTGTAACACCGCAGTTGCACATTGTAGATTTTACTTTATACAAACTTTTAGCAACATTATCAGCAAGAGGTCCGGCGTAAGTTACGTAGGAGTCAACGCCTTCTTCAAAGCTTAACTTTGTCTTACCGCCAAGGTCATATCTTTGCCAGTTTTTGGCTCTGTTTGAGCCTTCACCCCAGTATTCTTTAACATAAACGCCGTTAACCATAATTTTTTCTGTGGGGCTCTCATCAAATCTTGCAAAGTATCTGCCGAGCATCATAAAATCAGCACCCATTGCAAGAGCTAAAGTCATGTGATAGTCATGAACAATACCGCCATCAGAGCATACGGGAACATATATACCTGTTTCTTTGAAATATTCGTCTCTTGCTGCAGCAACTTCAATGAGAGCAGATGCCTGTCCACGGCCTATGCCTTTTGTTTCTCTTGTAATACAAATTGAGCCGCCGCCAATACCAACTTTAACAAAATCTGCACCGGCTTTTGCAAGGAAAAGGAATCCGTCTCTGTCAACTACATTACCTGCACCGACTTTTACTGTATCACCATAGTTTTCTCTTATGTACTTAAGAGTTTCTTCTTGCCAGCAAGTGTAACCTTCTGATGAATCAATGCAAAGCACATCTGCACCGGCTTCTATAAGAGCAGGGACTCTCTCTCTGTAATCACGAGTGTTAATGCCTGCACCTACAACATAACTTTTATTTTTATCAAGTAGTTCTTGAGGATTATCTTTATGCTGAGAATAGTCCTTTCTGAAAACAAAATAAAGAAGTTTTCCATCTTTGTCTATAATGGGAAGCGAATTTAATTTGTTTTCCCAAATTATATCGTTTGCTTCTTTTAAAGATGTATTTTCAGGTGCTGTGATCAGTTTCTCAATAGGAGTCATAAATTCTGATACTTTTGTGGATGGGTCCATACGGCTTACTCTGTAATCTCTGCTTGTAACTACTCCGAGAAGCTTACCGTTTGAGGTTCCGTCATCTGTAACAGCCATTGTGTTATGGCCCTTTTCGTCAAATAAATCAAGAACATTTTGAAGAGTTGAGTCTGATTTAAGGTTTGAATCGCTCACAACAAATCCTGCTTTGTAATTCTTTACTCTAGCAACCATTGCCGCTTCACTTTCAATACTTTGTGAACCGTAAATAAATGAAATGCCGCCTTCTTTTGCAAGTGCTATTGCAAGCGTATCATTTGATACAGATTGCATAATTGCAGAGCACATTGGAATATTCAATGTGATAGGGCACTCTTCCTGTCCTTTTTTATACTTTACAAGGGGCGTTTTAAGACATACATTATCAGGTATGCAATCCCTTGAAGTATATCCGGGAATCAAAAGATATTCGCTAAATGTTCTTGATGGTTCATTGCAATAAATGGCCATAATTTATCACTCCTTAATATTATTTACAAAATTTATCTATGTAATTATCAATTGCTCCTGCTATGATTTCAACGGCTTTATCTCTGTTTTGAACTTCATCAACAACAGTTTCTTTGCCCTCAAGAGTTTTATAAACTGAGAAAAAGTGCTTCATTTCATCAAAAATATGTGTAGGTAATTGAGAAATGTCTTTATACATATTGTAGTTAGGATCACTGAATGGAATAGCAATGATTTTTTCATCCATCTTTCCTGCATCCTTCATTATAATAACTCCAATAGGATAGCATCTTACAAGAGTAGATGAATCAATAGGCTCACTGCAAATTACCACTACATCAAGTGGGTCGTTATCATCACCATAGGTTCTCGGAATAAATCCATAATTAGCAGGGTAGTGAGTTGATGTATAAAGGATACGATCAAGAATCATAAATCCTGTTTCTTTATCAAGTTCATATTTCTTTTTACTGCCTTGCGATATTTCTATAACTGCGATAAAATCCTCAGGAGTTATTCTCTTCGGATTTATGTCATGCCAAATGTTTCCCATATTTCCTCCTTATGCCCAATGCACCACTTGATTTAAGTACGAAATTGCTGTATCAAATTAATAAATTAAATGTTTTTGTAAGTTGTGAATTTATACTTTATTCCGTTGTATTCTTGAATTTCGCCTTCTTTAACACAAGCCCAGTCTTCATCATCATCAAGATTCGGGAAAAATTTATCAGCTTCTTGAGATGCATCAACTTTTGTTACATATACCGTATCACAATAAGGAACTAATTGAGCATAAACAGATGCACCACCGATAATATAAACGATATCTGTTTTATATCTCTTAAGCACTTCAAATAAATGTTCAATAGAATCAACTTTTACAATATCGTCTCTGTCAAATGAAGGATCATCGCATAATACTACATTCACTCTGTCTTTTAGCGGTTTACCACCGGGGAATGATTTTAAAGTTGCAAGGCCCATAACAACTATATTGCCGATTGTTTTTTCTTTAAAAAATTTCATGTCTTCCGGTATATGATAAAGTAAGTCTTGACCTTTACCTATACCCCAATTTTTGTCTACACAAACTATTGCTTTCATTTTATTGCCTCTCGATTAAACCGCTACGGGAATTTTAGTTGTAAATTCATGATATTTATAATTTTCTATTGTAAAACTATCTTTAGTAAAATCATAAAAATCAGTAATAGATTTATCTAATGTTACCTTAGGAGCGTCATACGGTTCTCTTTCAATTAGCTCCTTAATTATCGGAATATGTCTATCATAAATATGTGCATCGGCTATTACATGAACAAACTCACCGGGCTCAAAGCCTGTTATTTGAGCAAGCATGCAAACCAGAGCAGAATATTGTGCTACATTCCAAATATTTGCCGCAAGCATATCTTGGCTTCTTTGGTTGAGGATTGCATTAAGTTTGTTCCCTGTAACATTAAAAGTCATGCTGTAAGCACATGGGTAAAGAGCCATTTCACTTAAATCTTGATGAACATAAATATTGGTTAATATTCTTCTGCTTCCGGGATTGTTTTTTAAATCCCAAATCACTTTATCAACCTGATCCATATCGCCTTCAGGATAGTGATGCTTTACACCAAGTTGATAACCGTAAGCTTTACCTATTGATCCGGTTTCATCAGCCCATGCATCCCAAACGTGGCTGCCTAAATCATTAACGTTATTTGACTTCTTTTGCCAAATCCAAAGAAGTTCATCCACGGCACTTTTAAGGAATGTTTTTCTTAAAGTTAAAATAGGAAATTCTTTGCTTAAATCATACCTGTTAACTACACCGAATTTTTTTATTGTGTGAGCGGGTGTGCCGTCTTCCCAGCGAGGCCTTACATCAATGTTTTCATCGCTGATTCCATTCTCGAGTATATCTTTACATGTTTCAATAAAGACTTTATCTGCGTAACTCATATTTGACCTCCAAACGATTTTATCAGAAAAGGTAGGTGATTTTCAAAGGCAACGCCAAACCTTGTATCTGTTTTATTTTCAAATGTTTCTTTTATGGCTCTTCTGACAAATTCTAAAGCAATTTCAGTAGAATAGTTGCAATCAAAGCCTTTTGTGATTCCTGCAGCAATTACAGAAGCAAATATATCGCCTGTCCCGTAATATGTGCCATCATACTTTTCACTGAAAAGCCACTTTATATTTTGGGTTTCTTTATCAAAAATTGAACAACCTATTTTATCTTCTGAAGATGAAACTCCGGTAAGAATTACAAATCTTTTTGTGAAATCACTCAACTTGTAAAGAAGATTTTCAATATAAATTGAGTCATAATTTGTTTTGTATTCTGTACCTGTCATTAAACATGCTTCTGTAACATTTGGAACTATAATATCGGCTTCCTTACAAAGAAAAGACATTTTTGCCGGAAAATCATTATCGAATCCTTTGTATAATATCCCGCTATCTGCCATTGCGGGGTCAACAATAATCTTTGTATTTTCTTTTTTCAATAAATTAATCGAATCTATCACTATTTGCACTTGTTTAGCTGACCCAAGATAACCGGTGTATATAGTGTCAGGAAAAATTCCAAGAGAATTCCAGTGCTTACAGTATGAAATAATATCATCTGTCAAATCTGTAAAAGTATACCCTTTAATATTACCTGTATGAGTTGAAAGCACAGCTGTCGGAATAGGATTACACTCTACTCCTGCACAAGATAAAATAGGTATAGCCGCAGTTAATGAACATTTTCCAACTCCGGATATATCGTGTATTGCAGCGACTCTTTTAATTAAAATCATCCCCAGTATATATTTAAATAATTATACTAAAACGTTTGTCGTTTTTCAATAAAAATTTGATATTTGTATATAATGTATAAATAGTAGTCAAAAGAATAAAAAAATTTATTAAATTCTTATTTTTTTCTTTACAGCAACTTAATTTAATGATAATATTTATACATAAATTTTCGGAGGGAATTATATGAAAAAGATAAGGTTAAAAATTATCAGCGTTTTGCTTGCGATTTCAATTATCTTTTGCGGCTTTTCAGCTGTCGGAGCTTCTGCTGCATCTGATATCGGAAATACTCTTACAAATGTAGGCGTTTCTGCACTTGAAGGGGTTATAAGAGTTTTGTTAAGCGGAATCTGTGCCGCTGTTCCCGATAGCAAAAATATAAAAAAATTAAGTGAACATGTTGAAGACACTTTTTACAAAGGTACAGATGAATTTCTCAGTGAGCCTGCCGCAGATGCTGCATGGCAACTCGGCTACTCAAAAGCTTCGCTTGTTCCCGATGATATTCTTGAAAAAGGTACAGAATATTATCTCGGTGGTTTTATGACCATTGACAACGGAATGAATAATAAAATTGAAGAAGTTATTGATGACATGCAGGTTCGCATTATTGCAGTTTCCGATGGCTCCGGTAGGGGAGTATCAATATTTGCAAATGTTGATTGTATCGGCTTTTGTAATGAAGATATAAAAACTGTTAGAAAGTATCTTGAAGCACTCAATGTAGGTGTAGAATTAAATTCTGTTAACATAGCTTCTACACACTGCCATAGTTGTATTGATACCCAGGGCTTATGGACAAACACCTTTAAAAAAGTTCTCACAAATATTGCAAAATCTTATATACCTTTCCTTAACAAAGAAAGAGGAGTGAATACAGAATGGATTGACTGGGCTTGTCATGTGATTGCAAATTCAATGAAAACTGCAATTGAAGATATGAAATCCGTTACTATGACTTATGCTAAAAAGACGCTCAACGAAGAGTACTTTAACAATAAAAACAGAAAGTCTTCAACAAGCCTTTGCTCAGATATTTCAAGGTTTGTATTCACTCCAAACGACGGATCTAAACCCACAATGATGGTAAATATTGCTGCTCATCCTGATGTTGTCGGTCTTGCTACAAGTGATAAACAAGATAATGGTAGGCAACTTTCCGGAGATTATGTATATTACATGGGCGAAACAATAGAAAATGCCGGATATAACTTTATGTTTATGAATGGTGCTATAGCCGGTATTTATTATGGTAGAGGCTTAACAAATGATGACGTAGATACCGGCAGAAGATATGGCCAAGCCGTTCGTTACGGTCATGAGATGGGCAATATAGCTCTTAACCTTACTAAAACTTATGATGAAATTTCTGCTTCAGCGGATTGGGACACTATCAAAAAGGAACAAGCTGAAGGCGGAGATGGGTATACTTTATGGTTTGAAGATTGGGAGCCTGTTTCCGAAACAGAACTTGATCCTATTCTTAACGTAAGACTTAAAGAAGTTCAAATTGAAGTAAACAATCCGTTAATGGTTCTTGTCGGCAAAATAGACATCACTTGTTACAAAATGTATAAAGAAGGCATTAACAAGTATTATATGTTTACTGAAATAGGCTATGCTGAATTCGGCAATGTAAAAGTTGCTATGGTTCCCGGAGAACTTGTTCAAGATATAATGTACGGCGGTGCATCATTGACTGCGGAAGGCTCATTCAAAGGAGAAGATTTCGGCTATCCATCAATTACCGAAATTTTCGGTGAAGATACTATTTGCTTCGGCCTTTGCAACGATGCAATCGGTTATATAGTTCCTGATAATGACTATTCTCTCGGTATTGTTGACGACCATTATCAAGAATTGATTTCTCTTGGCAGCAAAACCGCTTCATCCATTGTTAAAGGTTTTGTAGATTTACATGAGGAAATAAATAAGTAAATTTTTACAAAAACGGCTATACTCCGTTGAGATTTGTTACTCTCGGAGTATAGCTTTTAATTTTAAACATTAATAGTAATGATGTATTATTTCAAATAATTATAAAATGTATTATTTCAAATAATTATAAAAAGCATTGCATTTTTTTGCCTTTTATTATAAAATATCATTTGATTTTTAGTAGGAGAGAAAAAATGAGCATTACAAATAAACTTAGCAAATTTAATAAGCTTATCTCTATACTTTTAGGTGGCATTATTTTATGCCTTTTTACTTGTATATTTGAAAGTTCGGGCTTCGATTCTTTTTTTTATTCAATAGGTGTAGGCTTGATTTTTACACTTTTGATTTTCTCTTTTTACGGAAATAGAGCTAAAATTAAATTTGAATTGATTCCTATTGGAGCGATTCTTTTTGCAATTTCTTATTTCTCATTTGGTCCGATTTTTGATAATTTAAATGTATTTTTAATTTATTCATCATTATTTGGTTTTAGTTTTCTTTGCCTTTATAGCATTTTTATAGGAATGACATTTTCAAAAAAAGAATATAAGCTTTACCACTATATAATTATTTTATTTATGTTCTTTTTGGCTGTTTTTGTATCAAAAGCTACTTTTTCTCATTTTTTATTAAGAATTATTTCTCCTGAAACGGCTTCAAATTTTAAAACCGGTCTTGAAGAAAAAGAAATAAATTTATTTTGGCGTGAGGCATATTTAAATTATTTTAGCGATTTTGATTTTGCTGAATCTATTTCCGGTGGATTAGAATACTACAACCTTATCAATGTTATTTCTTATGTTTTCTCCGTACTTATACTTTTTTTAGTAGTTTTAATGTTTTTCAGAGATAAAGTTGCCACTTTAATTTCATTTGGGATTAATGCTTTTTCAGCAATTATTTTTTCATCTTTTAATTACATATTTGCTTATCATTTGAAATTTGATGATACAATTCAAAAATTGATTATTTATTTCACTTTTGGAATGAGTTTAATGTTCATAATTGCTTTAGTTCCAAATAAATATTCAGCCGGCAGAAAGTATCGAAGCGAACCTTACATTCAAAATAGATTTGTACGCTTGATTGTTAATTTTGCTCTTTTTGAATTGGTCTTTGTTATTGCTCCTGTTAGGGCCTTGATATACAATCTTGTGCAAAATGCAAAAGAATATAATATTTTGATTTTTTTAACTGATTATAAAGTCCTTATAATCGCAGGAATTTCCTTGATAATCGGTTTAATTATTTTTAGTATTTTCAAGAAAAACATTTATGACAAAAATTTACCGGTACCATTTAAAATTAAACCTGTTGATTTTTCGAGAAAAGCTATTAGTATATTTACATTTTATTATTCAATGACATACTTACTAACGGGTAATGCTCCTCTTGTTAGATTTGCTTACAGAGTAATAAAAAATCCGTCAGTATTTCCGAAAATTCTGACGGATGACAGGTTTATTCTTTTGCCTGTTGTAGTTCTTTTATTTCTTTTGTTTTTTACTATTTATACTCCTGTGAAAAGACGACTTTCTTCACATCATTAACTGTGTTTACAATATAGTCTGCTCTGCATTTTTTTAGTTCATCAGCGGAGCCGTAACCGTAGGTTACACCGATACTTTTTATTCCTGCTTTTTTTGCACCTTCAATGTCATATTTCCTATCACCGATCATTACAGCTTTGTCTTTTTCAATCTTAAAATATTGCAAAGACTCGGTAATCATCTCTTCTTTTGATTTTGTTGTGCGATCGGCAGCAGGGCAAGCTACATAGTCTATAAATTTATCCATTTCATAATGTGCCAATATCATTTTTATAAATGGCGCCGGCTTAGAAGAACACATGGATATTTTAATTCCCACTTTTTTCAATTCGTTTAATAGCTCCGGTATTCCCTCATATATTTCCAAATGCAACATACTGCCCGAGTTATATTGTTCTCTGTATTTTTTTATTCCGAATTCCGCTTCTTCTTCAGTGCAGTTAAGAATATTTACAAAGGAATCAAAAAGAGGAGGACCTATAAATTTCTTTCGCTTTTCATCTGTAAGTTGAGGCTTTCCCAAGGCTTCGCAAGCGTAATCAAGACATTCAAATATTCCTTTTCCAGTGTCGGCAAATGTTCCGTCAAAATCAAAAAATACGGCATCAAATTTGTTTTTCATATTTGTCCCTCATTTCGGGGCAAAGTATATCATATTTATAATTTTTATTCAATATATAGAGGTGTTTTTTAATGAATTACAGTTTTTCAAACGGAATGGCTAATTTAAAACCGTCCGCAATCAGAGAAATTCTTAAAAATTCCGGGGATTCAATTCCTCTTTCTGCAGGTAATCCTGCTCCTGATGCTTTTCCGGTTTCAGATGTGCAAGAAATTGCAGCAAAAATTTTAAAGGATGAGCCTATACTTGCATTACAATATGGTGTAACTGAAGGTTATGCTCCTCTCATTGAAGAGATAACAAAGCTTGCACATAATCATTATGGAGTAGGTACTGATAAAGACAGTATTATAATTGTCAGCGGTGCTACTCAAATTATGAGCCTTACTTCTCAGGTCCTTTTAAATCCCGGAGATACTGTTATTTGCGAGGAACCTTCATTTATCGGTTCTCTTAACTGTTTTAGAGCTCACGATGCAAATCTTGTTGGCGTTCCCGTCGAAAGTGACGGCATTGATGTTAATGCTCTTGAAGAAGCATTAAAAAATGAGAAAAATGTAAAATTTATTTATACTATTCCCAATTTTCAAAATCCCTCGGGTGCTACAATGTCTCTTGCAAAAAGAAAGAAAATGTACGAGCTTGCCAAAGAATACGGCGTAATGATTCTTGAAGATAATCCTTATGGAGACCTTAGGGTAGCAGGGGAAGATGTTCCAGCAATTAAGAGCTTTGATACAGATGGTATTGTTATTTATGCCGGTTCGTTCTCAAAAATTATTGCTCCCGGTATCCGTGTAGGATTTGTTGTTTCTCCTTCTGAGATTTCAGCAAAACTTACTGTTGCAAAGCAAACACAGGATGTTCATACAACTATGCTTTCACAGCTTATTGTTTATAATTGGCTTAAGGAAGGCAAAATCGAAAATCATATTCTTAAAATTAAAGAAATTTATCGCCGTAAGCTTAACCTTATGTGTGATTCTATGGATGAATATTTAAGCAATTACCTTACTTATCATCGTCCTGAAGGCGGTCTCTTTGTATGGGCAAAACTTAATTCGGATATAGATATGCTCAGTTATGTTAAAGCTGCATCTGCTGCAGGCGTATCTGTTGTTCCCGGAAACGCTTTTCTTGTGGATATGGATAAGCCCTGTGATTATATTCGCCTTAATTTCTCAACTCCTTCCGATGAAGCTATAGTAGAAGGTATAAAAATTCTTGCAAAAACAGCATCTGAAATGAGGAAATAAAATGGAAAATTCAGAACGCAAACCCATAGTTTTAAGCATGATTCAGCCAACATCTGTTCCTACTCTCGGTAATTATCTTGGTGCTCTTAAAAATTGGAAAGCTATGAGCAAAGATAATGATTGCCTTTATGCCGTTGCTGATTTACATGCTCTTACTGTTCATCCGGAGCCTGCTAAGCTTCGTCAACAGAGCCTTGAAATGTATGCATTACTTCTTTCTATCGGCCTTGATCCGGACGAAAGCATTATATTCATTCAAAGCCATGTTCATGCACATGCAGAGCTTGCCTGGATTCTTAATTGCTACACTATGTTCGGTGAAGCATCAAGAATGACTCAGTTTAAGGATAAATCAGCAAAGCACGCGGATAATGTTAATGTAGGTTTATTTGCTTATCCGGTTTTAATGGCAGCAGATATTCTTCTTTATCAGGCAAATTTTGTTCCTATAGGAGCAGACCAAAAACAGCACCTTGAAATTACAAGAGATATTGCAGATAGATTTAACAATCTCAGAGGTCAAACATTTACTTTACCTGAGCCATATATTGGTAAAATTGGCGCAAGAGTTATGAGCCTTCAGGATCCGACTCAAAAAATGTCAAAAAGTGATCCTAATCCAAAGGCTTCTATTTCAGTTTTGGATTCTCCCGATGTAATTCTTAAAAAATTTAAATCAGCTGTTACAGATTCCGAGGCTTGTGTCAGATATGCAGACGGTAAAGACGGTATTAATAATCTTATGGCAATTTATTCCTGCTGCACCGGCCTTGATTATGACGCTATTGAAAAAGAGTTTGCAGGTAAAGGTTACGGTGATTTTAAAGTTAAGGTTGCTGAGGCTGTTATTGAAGAGCTGAAACCTTTACAGGAAAATTACAATAAATTGATGAGTGATAAAGCTTACCTTATGCAGAAGGCTGCAGAAGGTGCGGAAAAGGCATCTCGTATTGCAAACAGAACTTTATACAAAGCCAAAAAGAAGGTTGGCCTTGTTTTAGATAAGTGATTTTGTAATTTTATACATAATTTTTGAATAACTTGTATTAAAATTGAATAATTCAAATAAAATTGCATAAAAATGCAAAAAATACTATTGACAATATGAATATTTAGTGTATAATGAACGCATATTAAATATTTCGAAAGGAAGTTTTAAAAATGAAAGAGATTAAAAAAGTTGTTCTCGCTTATTCAGGCGGTCTTGATACATCAATTATTATTCCTTGGCTTAAAGAAAATTACAATAACTGTGAAGTTATTGCCGTTTCCGGTGACGTTGGTCAGGGCACAGAGCTTGATGGCCTTGAAGAAAAAGCAATTAAAACCGGAGCATCTAAGCTTTATGTTATGGATCTTCAAGATGAATTTGTTAATGATTACATTTTCCCAACCCTTAAAGCCGGCGCTGTTTATGAGAAACAGTATCTTCTCGGTACTTCCTTTGCTCGTCCCATTATCGCAAAGAGACTTGTAGAAATCGCTAAAAAAGAGGGCGCAGATGCTATCTGCCACGGCTGCACAGGTAAGGGCAATGACCAAGTTAGATTTGAGCTTGCTATCAAAGCTTTTGCACCTGAAATGCAAATTATCGCTCCTTGGAGAATTTGGAATATTAAATCCCGTGAGGAAGAAATTGAATATGCCGAGGCACACAATATTCCTCTTAAGATTAATCGTGAAACCAATTATTCAAAAGATAAGAACCTCTGGCATTTAAGCCATGAAGGCCTTGACCTTGAAGATCCTGCAAACGAGCCTCAATATCAGAAACCCGGTTTCCTTGAAATGGGTGTTTGCCCTGAGCAGGCTCCCGATGAAGATGTTTATCTTACCATTCACTTTGAAAAAGGTATTCCCACTGCTGTTAACGGCAAAGAAATGGGCGGCGTTGAACTTATTAAATACCTTAATGATGTTGGCGGTAAGCATGGCGTTGGCCTCAACGATCTTGTAGAAAATCGCCTTGTCGGAATGAAATCAAGAGGTGTTTACGAAAATCCCGCAGGCGCTATCCTCTTTAAGGCTCATGACATACTTGAAACCCTTACTCTTGATAGAGAAACAATGCATTATAAAGAGCTTGTTGCTCATAAGTTTGCAGAGCTTGTTTATTTCGGTCAATGGTATACACCTCTTAGAGAAGCTATTTCCGCTTTTGTTGACAGCACTCAGGAAACATGTACAGGCGATGTAAAAGTTAAGCTTTACAAGGGCAATATCATTAATGCCGGTGTTACATCTCCCTATACACTTTACAGTGAAGACTTTGCAACATTTGATGCTGATGATGTTTATGATCAAAAAGATTCAGCCGGATTTATTAATCTTTTCGGTCTTCCCATTAAAGTTAAGGCAATTCTTGACGCAGAGCGCAACAACTGATATAATATTTAAAAGCCGTCTGTATTATGTACGGACGGCTTAATTTTTAAGAGGTATATTTTTATGAAACTTTGGGCAGGTAGATTTTCAAAAGAAGCAGATAAAAGAACAAACGATTTTAATTCATCCATTGCAACGGATTCACGTATGTATGCACAGGATATTGATGGCAGCATA
Organism: bacterium; assembly: GCA_963652165.1. Taxonomy (GTDB): domain Bacteria; phylum Bacillota; class Clostridia; order Oscillospirales; family Acutalibacteraceae; genus CAG-177. Next base: position 49,789 of record CAVJRM010000003.1, read on the forward strand.
GCTCATGTTACCATGCTGTCAGCACAGGGGATTATTTCAAAAGAAGACGGGGCTGCTATTGCTGCAGAGCTTGCAAAAATCAAATCCGAGATAGCAGATGGTACTTTACTTATTGACCCTAACGCCGAGGATATTCATACTTTTATTGAACAAGCCCTTACCGAACGCATTGGCGATGCAGGAAAAAGATTGCATACAGGACGTAGCAGAAATGATCAAGTCGCTCTTGATATTCGTCTTTATCTCAGAGATGAATGCGATGCTGTTCTTAAATTACTTAAAGAGCTTTCTGATTCTCTTACAAAAAAAGGGGAGGAATATGCTCATGCAATTATGCCCGGATATACTCATCTTCAAAGAGCACAGCCTATAACTTTTAAGGCGCATCTTAACGCCTATGTTGAAATGCTATCTCGTGATATCAGTAGGGTAGAGGATGCTAAAAAAAGGATGAATTCTTCTCCTCTTGGCAGTGGTGCACTTGCCGGCACAACTTATCCTATTGACAGAAATATGACCGCAAAATTATTGGGCTTTGATTCATATACCAAAAGCACTCTTGATGGAGTTGCAGACAGAGATTTTTGTATAGAGCTTGCAAGTGCTCTTTCGCTTATCATGGTTCATCTTTCTCGTCTTAGTGAAGAGATTATTCTTTGGTGCTCTTGGGAATTTAAATTTGTTGAGCTTGATGATGCTTTTTCCACAGGCTCGAGTATTATGCCTCAAAAGAAAAATCCGGATATTACAGAGCTTGTTAGAGGAAAAAGTGGCAGAGTTTTTGGCGACTTAATGACTTTGCTTACTGTTATGAAAGGCTTGCCCCTTGCTTATAACAAAGATATGCAGGAAGATAAGGACGCAATTTTTGACGCTTTTGACACAGTGAAGATTTGCCTTACCACACTTGTTCCTATGATTGATACCATGACAGTTCTTACTGAAAATATGAGAAAGGCTGCAGCCGGTGGATTTATCAACGCAACGGATTGCGCCGATTATCTTGTTTCAAAAGGCCTTGCATTTAGAGATGCTTATAAGGCAACCGGTGAGATCGTCGCTCTTTGCATCAAAACAGGTAACACCCTCGAAACCCTTCAGATAGAAGATTATAAATCTATCTGCGAACTCTTTGATGAAGGCGTATATGACGCAATTAATCTTGAAAACTGCGTTAAACGCAGAGGAATGTTTTAATTTTTATTCTAAAATAAGTACGCAAGAACTTTTAACATACCTTTAGTATAAAATTTCAAATTTATAAAAAAATCCTTTATTATTTGTTCGAAAGTGTTATAATACAGGGGAGAGATTATTGGATCTTTATATTTTTTCATATTATGAAGAGAGGATTTGAAATTATGAGTTATGTAAAAAGTGTTATTGACTCAGTAGCGAAAAAACATGCAAATGAACCTGAATTTGTTCAGACCGTTACTGAGGTACTTTCTACCCTTGAGCCTGTTGTTGAACAGCATCCCGAGTATGAAGAAGCAGGCCTTCTTGAAAGACTTGTTGAGCCTGAAAGACAAATCACTTTCAGAGTTACTTGGGTTGATGATAACGGCAAGGTAAATGTAAACACAGGTTACAGAGTGCAGTTTAACGGAGCTATTGGTCCATATAAGGGTGGCCTTAGATTTCACCCATCCGTGTATATCGGCATTATGAAATTCCTTGCTTTTGAGCAGATTTTCAAAAATAGCCTTACCGGTCTTCCCATCGGCGGCGGTAAAGGCGGCTCGGACTTTGACCCAAGAGGCAAGAGCAACGGCGAAATTATGCGTTTCTGTCAAGCATTTATGACTGAGCTTTATAAGTATGTCGGTCCGGATGTTGATGTTCCTGCCGGTGATATCGGTGTTGGCGCAAGAGAAATCGGTTACCTTTACGGCCAGTATAAGAGAATTAAAGGCTGCTATGAAAATGGCGTTCTTACCGGTAAAGGTCTCTCTTACGGCGGCTCACTCATCAGACCTGAAGCAACAGGTTTTGGAGCTGTTTATTACACCCAAGAAGTTCTTAAACATTTCGGCGATAAAATTGAAGGCAAAACCTTTGCTATTTCCGGCTTTGGTAATGTAGCTTGGGGTGCTACCAAAAAGATTGCTCAGCTTGGCGGTAAAGTGGTTACAATTTCAGGCCCTGATGGCTATATTTATGACCCTGATGGAATCGTAACAGAAGAAAAAATAAATTATATGCTTGAAATGAGAGCAAGCGGCCGTGATAAAGTTAAGGATTATGCCGATAAGTTCGGTGTAAAATTCTATCCCGGTGAAAAACCTTGGGGTGTTAAAGTTGATGTGGCAATGCCTTGCGCAACTCAAAATGAGATTGATATGAAGGAAGCTGAAATGATAGTAAAAAACGGCGTTCCTTACTACATTGAGGTTTCAAATATGCCCACAACCAATGATGCTCTTGCTTACCTTAAAAAGAATTGCAAGGTTGTTGCTCCTTCAAAGGCAGTTAATGCCGGCGGCGTTGCTACATCCGCTCTTGAAATGAGCCAAAACGCTATGAAATACAGCTGGACAGCAGAAGAAGTTGATGAGAAACTTCATCACATTATGATTAATATTCACGATGCTTCTGCAAAGGCTGCCGAAAAATACGGCTTTGGCTATGACCTTGTTGCAGGTGCAAATATCGCAGGTTTTATTAAAGTTGCAGATGCAATGATGGCAGAAGGAATATTCTAATAAAAAATTAAAGACTGTAATTCACAATTGAGGCTTTCTCGGTGAATTACAGTCTTTTTTTGCTGCTTAAATTTATTTGCTTGCTTTTTCTGCTACTTTATTGATAACTCCTATAACAATTGCTGCAGCAAAGCTTAAAGCAGTGATAATGGCAACACCTTTTGAAGTGAATGTGCCGTCAGCTTTTACATAGTTGTTTTTAAGCATAGTTATTCTCCTTCCGATGAATTTATTACATTTTTTGCAAGGTTTCTCAGTTGTTCCATATTTTCAAGTGAACCTATTTCACGCCTAAAGGCTGCTGCACCTCTCATACCTTTAATGTACCAGCCGGCGTGTTTTCTCGCTTCTCTCATGCCTGTATAATCGCCTTTATATTCACAGAGCTTTTCAATGTGATTTACCATAACGTTCATTTTTTCTTCAATAGTTGGCTCGGGCAATATTTCGCCTGTTTCAAAATAAGTGTTTATTTGCTTAAATATCCATGGATTTCCCAAAGCTCCTCTGCCGATCATTATGTGGTCACAGCCTGTATATTCATACACAAATTTTGCACTTTGAAAATCTACTATATCTCCGTTGCCTATAACGGGAATTGAAAGAGAATTTTTAACATCTTTGATAATATCATAATTTACCGGTGGTGCATACATCTGTTTTCTCGTTCGTCCGTGAACGGTTATAGCTGAAGCCCCCGCTTTTTCAAGGAGTTTTGCCATCTCTACGGCGTTTATGCTGTTTTCATCCCAACCTATTCTTATTTTGCAGGTGACAGGCAGTTTTACGGCATTAACAACTTTATTTGTGATTTCAGCAGCCAAATTCGGATTTTTCATCAGGGCGGCACCACCGCCGTGGCCGGCTACTTTCGGAGCAGGGCAACCCATATTTATGTCAATGCCCACACAGCCTGTTTGCTCTGCTTTTTTTGCAGCCTCTGCCATTGTTTCGGGCTCACATCCGAATATTTGAACGAGGGCAGGCATTTCTTTTTCGCCTATAGTCATCAAAAGGTTACTTTTCCTGTCTTCCATCGTTAAACCTTTTGAGCTTATCATTTCACTGACTGTATATGAAGCACCGTAAAAAATACATATTTCTCTAAATGCTCTGTCTGTTATGCCTGCCATTGGGGCAAGGGCGGCATAACCCATTAATTGTAGATTACCTATATTCATAAGTTTCTGCCTTTTTTGATTAATTATACAGATTTTAACATTTATATATAAAATTTTCAATATTTTTGAAAAATAATAGCATAAATCTACTATGTGTGTTATACTGTAAAATGAGGTGATATTGATGAAGTTACTTGCGCTTGACGGCAACAGCATAGTCAACAGAGCTTTTTACGGAGTAAAACTTCTTACCACTAAGGATGGTTCTCATTATACAAATGCAATATTTGGCTTTATCAACATTTTGCTTAAACTTACAAATGATTATAAACCTGATGCTGTGGCTATTGCTTTTGACGTAAAACAGCCTACATTCAGGCATAAAATGTATGACGGCTATAAGGCTAACAGAAAGGGAATGCCGGAAGAGCTTGCATCTCAAATGCCCGATCTTAAAGAAATTTTGAAGTGCCTCGGATATAAAATTGTTGAGTGTCCCGGCTGGGAAGCGGATGATATTCTCGGCACTCTTGCAGCCCATTGCGGTGAAAATGATTTTTGCTATATCGCCACAGGTGATAGGGATTCATTACAGCTTGTAAGAGATAATGTTAATGTTGTACTTGCTGCCACCAAAATGGGCGCACCCACCACAACGGTCTATAATTGTGAAAAAATAAAAGAAGATTATCTTGTTGATTCTCCTAAACTTCTTATAGATATTAAGGCTCTTCAAGGTGATTCCTCAGATTGTATTCCCGGCGTTGCGGGCATCGGCGAAAAAACAGCAAAAGACCTTGTTTCAAAATTTGGTTCAATTGATGATATTTATGCAAATTTAGAAACAATAGATATTAAAAAAAGTGTTCATGATAAGCTGGCAAATGATAAGGATATGGCTTATCTCAGCCGCACTCTCGGCACAATAGTTACCGATGCTCCTGTTGAAACAGACTATGCCAAATATGTTCCCGGTGAAATCGATACATATTCCGTTACAAGTATACTTTCAAACCTTGAAATGTATAAAATCCTTGAAAGACTTAACTTACAGTATGTTCCCGTAAAGAAAAATGAAATTCAAGTGCAGGTTAAAACAGATTTATATGAAGCCGAGGATACCAAACTTCTCTACAACACAATAAAAGGCAAGGGAGAGGCTTATTTCACCTTTGATAACGGCATTTTTTATATTGCTGCATCAAACGGCGTGACATCTGTAAGCCCGGATAACAAAGAATATCTTTCTTTTTGTGAGGATTTTCTTTTTGATAAAGAGATAAAAAAATATACGTATAACTCTAAGGCAATTTATAAATTCTTTTATGATTACAGGGTTGATATCGAAGTTAACAGTATAGTGGGGGATGCCATGCTTTCCGCTTATGTGGTTAATCCTTCATCTTCTTATGAGCTTAAAAGAATCATAGAGGAATATGCAGGGGCAATGCTCGGAGATGATGGAAATACCGCTCTCTATACTGCTTATTTACCTCTTGCTTTTGAGGCGTTAAATAATAAGATAAAAGAAAATAATCAGGATAACTTACTCTCAGATATAGAACTGCCCCTTGCAAGAGTGCTTGCCTCTATGGAAAAAGAGGGCTTTTATGCGGATAAACAGGGCATTGAAGAGTTTGGAGATATGCTTTTTGACCGTATTTCAACTCTTGTTTCGGAGATATACGAAGAAGTGGGCTATGAGTTTAACTTGAACTCTCCAAAACAGCTCGGTGAAGCTCTTTTTGAAAAAATGGGTTTACCCGCAAAGAAAAAGACAAAAAGCGGATATTCCACAAATGCCGAGGTTTTGGAAGGCCTCGCTCAGTATTATCCCATTGTGGCAAAAATTCTTGAATATCGTTCCCTTGCAAAGCTCAAATCAACCTATTGTGAGGGCTTGCTTAAAGTTATAGGTGAGGATGGCAGAGTTCATTCTTCTTTTAATCAAACAGAAACCCGTACAGGCCGTATTTCTTCATCCGAGCCGAATCTTCAAAATATTCCCGTTCGTTCACCACTCGGTAAGGAAATGCGCAAGTTCTTTAAGGCGAAAGAGGGCTGCGTTCTTTTGGATGCAGACTATTCTCAAATTGAGCTTCGTGTGCTTGCCCACATGGCAAACGATAAAAATATGATTGCCGCATTTAATGCAGGCGAAGATATACACACAATTACCGCATCTCAGGTTTTTGATTTGCCTGTTATGATGGTTACCCCTCTTATGAGGAGCAGAGCAAAGGCAGTAAATTTCGGTATTGTTTACGGAATAGGAGCTTTTTCTCTTTCAAAAAATATCGGTGTTTCCGTAAAAGAAGCTGATAACTATATTAAGGGCTATCTCAACAATTTCAGCGGCGTTCGTGATTATATGAAAAAAGTTGTTGAAAATGCAAAGAAAAACGGATATGTTGAAACCCTTTACCACCGCAGAAGATATTTACCCGAAATAAATGCATCAAACGGCAATTTGCGCGCCGCAGGTGAAAGAATGGCTATGAATATGCCTATACAAGGCACAGCTGCGGATATTATAAAAATCGCTATGGTAAGAGTGTGGTCTGCCCTTGAAAAAATGAATTTCAAATCAAAGCTGATTCTTCAAGTTCACGATGAGCTTATTATTGAAGCACCTGAAGATGAGGCGGAAATCGTAAAATCCATTTTGAAGCGAGAAATGGAAAATGCCGTAAAAATGAAAGTGGCAATGCAAGCCGATGTGGGTATGGGCAAAACTTGGTATGACGCAAAGGAGTAATTATGAATTATACGATTATTCCTATGGATAAATCTCACATTTCGGATATTGCAAATATAGAAAAAACTTGTTTTGCATCCCCTTGGACTGAGGAGGGCTTAGCAGAGGAGTTTGAAAACCCCTTGGCACATTTCCTTGTTGCAGTCGGTGAAGAAGTAATGGGATATATTGGCGTACATGAAATATGCGGTGAGGGGAGTATTACCAATGTTGCCGTGCTGCCGAATTTCAGATGTAACGGCATAGGTAAAGCCCTTGTAAGTGCCGCAATAAAAGGTGCAAAAGAAAGAAACTGCGAATTTATCACTCTTGAGGTTCGCAAAAGCAACTTCCCTGCCATATCTTTATATTCTTCCCTTGGATTTGAACAAGTGGGTTTAAGAAAAAATTTTTATTCATCCCCAAACGAGGATGCTGTTCTTATGACAAAAACTTTTTGAGAGGTAGTTCAAATGAAAATTCTCGCTATTGAATCATCTTGCGATGAAACTGCCGCTGCCGTTGTGGAAGACGGCAGAACGGTGCTTTCAAATGTAATAGCATCACAGGTTAAAGAACATATAATTTACGGCGGCGTTGTGCCTGAAATCGCATCCAGAATGCACGCACAGGCTGTAACGGGCGTTTGCCGTAAGGCACTTGAAGATGCAAATGTTACTCTTGATGATATTGAAGCAATCGGCGTTACTTACGCTCCCGGGTTAATCGGCTCTTTGCTTGTGGGCGTAAACTTTGCAAAAGGTCTCAGCTATGCTGCCGAAAAGCCTCTTGTGCCTACACATCATCTTCGCTCTCATATTGCCGCAAATTATATAACATCACCGGATTTGAAGCCTCCATTTCTTTGCCTTGTTGTCTCCGGCGGCCACAGTCATATTGTTGCGGTTGATGATTACACAACCTTTAGAATTATCGGCAGAACACGTGATGACGCTGCAGGGGAATGTATGGATAAATCCGCTCGCTCTATGGGGCTTGATTACCCCGGCGGAGTTAATTTGGACAGAGTAAGTAAAGACGGTAATCCTCTTGCATATAAATTTCCGAGGCCGAGAGTTGATGGCAGTAAATATGATTTCAGCTTTTCGGGGCTAAAAACAGCTGTTGTTAATGCTGTTCATAATGCAAAGCAAAAGGGCGAGGAAATAAATGTGGCGGATTTGGGTGCATCCTGTATACATGCCGTAACCGAATGCCTTGTTACCAATACGGTGGAGGCGGCAAAAGAATTTGGATTTACTAAAATCGCACTTGCCGGCGGTGTTTCCGCAAACTCCGTTTTGAGAAGAAAAATGCAAGAAACCTGCAATAAAAACGGCTGGGAGCTTTATATGCCTCGCTTGGATTTGTGTGGCGATAATGCAGCTATGGTAGGTTCACAGGCATATTATGAATACCTCAGCGGTAATATTGCTCCTCTTGACCTTAACGCTTACGCAACTATGCCCATTGACGAAAATACGGATAATCTATAATTTTCTAAATTCATATTATGTTGGGGTACGGAATGAAAAACAGTACATTATTATCAAAACCGATTTTTAATTCAAGAATTGTCAGCAATAATATTACCGCAAAAGAAAAATGGCTCGGCTATCTTGTGGGCCCTGCGGGTGCATTGCTGATAAACGCTTTGCTTGCTCAGGGATTTCTTAATGTGTTTTATACGGATGAGCTCGGCATGAGTGACATATGGGGCGGAATGTTTCTTGTAATATTTCCCATTCTTTCAAAAATTCTTGATGCAATAACAAATCTCATTATGGGCGTTATTATAGATAAAACCCATACTCCTCAAGGAAAAGCAAGGCCATGGCTTCTTTTGTCAATTCCGCTTGTAGTTATCACTGGTATGTTATTGTATCTTGTGCCGGTAAAAGCCTCCACAACGGTTAAAGTAATTTGGATAATTGTTTCTTATAACCTTTATTATTGCTTCGCTTTCACAATGTATAATCTTTCTCACATGATGATGGTACCCCTTTCCACAAGAAACGATATGCAAAGAAGTCAGCTTGCTGTATTCAATAATATTGCCAATATAGCAATTACAGGCATACTTGTTGCACTTTTATTCCCAATGCTTGTTTTGCCTAAAATCAAAGGAAATGTTGATTCTTGGGTAACTTTTATGTGTGCTGCCGCGATCGTAATGTTCCCTGTAATCTTACTTGAGTATTATTATACTAAAGAGAGAGTTACCAATGAAACCGAGGCAGAGGCAGAAAAAGAAGAGCATACTTTCAAAGAAAAAATAAAAATCTGTATGACCACTAAAAACTGGTGGATTCTTGTTGCTTTTTGGCTCTTCTATTGGATCGGTCAGCTTACACGCTCGAATGCCATAACATATTATGCAAACTGGGTGCTCGGCTCAACTTATGCAGACGGTATAACTCAAACTCTTCTTAATGTTATAGGCGGGCTGCCTATGGGAATAGGTATCTTTCTTGTATGGCCTCTGTCAAAGAGATTCGGCAAAAAGACCGTTACGGCAACGGGATTTATTCTTTGCACCATCGGTGATATTATTTGTTTCTTTAATCCCGATAATTTGGTTGTTGTACTTATCGGTCAGTTTATATTAAATATGGGTATTGTACCCGCTGCTTATGTTTTCCCTGCTCTTATGGCAGCTGTATTTGATGAAATTGAATATAAATGCGGTTACAGATGTGACGGCGTTGCCACAAGTGTTATAAACTCCATGAACACCCTTGCAGTCGGTTTCAGCATAGGTATTTTTAATTTACTTATTCGCGGATATATTCAGCCCGAATTTGACTCTCTCGGAAACTGCTTAACCGAGCAACCGAGCAACATTATCAGAGCAATTATTTGGGCATTTGTGGGTATAAATATGTTTATTCACGGTGGGCTTGCAATCTTGCTCAGATTCCTTGACGTCGAAATTAAAATGCCCCACATTCAAAAGGTGATTCGTCAGCGTGAAATGGAAAAATGTAAAGCCGAGGGCAAAGAGTGGATTGACCCTGAGGTGAAAGCAAAGGCTTTACAAGATGAGCTTGAATTAAAAGCAAATCAAGATTTTGAAATTGAGCTTAAAGAAAAATGCAGTAAAAACTCAAAACTTAATTATGATGCCGAGCTTAAAAAATATTATGATGACCAAGCTAAACGAAAAGAAAAAGCAAAATTAAAAGAAGAAAAACGCATCAAAGATGAAGCAGAGTTTATGAAACGAATGGAAGAAAGAGCTAAAAAGAAGGGCGTGGAGATTTGAAACCTGATATTATTGTGATTAACCCCGACCAAATGCGAGCCGATGCTTTGCATCATTTAGGTTGTAAGGCGGCATATACTCCTAATATGGATAAACTATCCGAGGAAGGCGTTTCTTTTAAAAATGCTTTTTGTCAAAATCCTGTATGTGTTCCTTCAAGGTGTTCTTTCACAACAGGCCTCTACCCTCACACAAGAGGCCATAGAACTATGTCTTATCTTTTAAGAGACGGAGAAAATAATATTTTTAAGCTCCTTAAAGATAACGGATATTATGTATGGTCAAGCGGCAGAGGAGATTGTATTTCGGGTCAAGACAAAAAATGGCAAAAAGAATGTTTTGACAAAGTTTACTATAAATGCGGCTCGGATAAAGGAAAAGATGACGGCAGGGGAGAAAAAGGCTCTATAAGATATAAGAGCTTTCTTCGTGGTACAGTTAAAACGGATAATGCTGACGGAATCAGCCACGATAATGACTATCGATGGACTGTGGGATGCACAGAGCTTATAAAAAATGCTGATAAAAATAAGCCTATCTTTGCTTTTCTCGGTTTAATGAATCCGCATCCGCCATACAAAGCTGAAAAGAAATATCTTGATTTAATAGATGAATCTTTGATTTCTCCGCCGATTAAGCCGTCAAATTCCGATGAACCCCTTATGCAAAAGTCGTTAAGAGATGCTTTGGGGCTTGAGGGATGGGATGAAAAAAATATTATTGAAATTCGCAAAACTTACCTTGCCATGTGCGCAAGGGTTGATGAAATGGTAGGTATGGTAATAGATGCCCTTAAAGAATCGGGCAGATATGATAATTCTCTCATAGTGATAATGTCCGATCACGGAGATTTTACAGGCGACTATACCATAGTTGAAAAGGCTCAAAACCTTTTTGCGGATTGCCTTACGAATGTTCCATTTATTGTAAAAATGCCAAAGGGATACAAAGTTGATAACGGTGTAAATGACACTCTTGTGGAGCTTGTTGATTTTTATGCTACCGTTAAAGATGTCAGCGGCTCAAAAACAGACGAGTGGGATTTCGGCAAATCTCTTGTGCCTGCCATCGCAGATAAGAACGTGAATCACCGTGATTATGTATTTTGTGAGGGCGGAAGGCTTGCAGGGGAAAGGCACTGCACAGAAGAGGTTGAAAATTACTTTAATGTTAAAGTTGATGAGTATGAGCCGAGAATATCCATTCAGCAGCGTGAAGACGGTAGCCATGGCAAAGGCATAATGATAAGAAATAAAGAGTATAAATATGTTTATCGTCTTTACGAAAAAGATGAATTTTACGTGCTCAAAGACGGTGAAAACAAAAATCAAATTGACTGCCTGGAACACAGTCAAATTATCGAGCAAATGAGAAACGAGATGTTAAAATGGCTTGTTACCACATCTGATGTTGTACCCGTTAAAGGAGATGCACGTTTTTCGGATGATTTTTATCTTGAAACAGTAAATGCACTTGCTCATTTCAAAGTTTCGCCTGTAATTAAATTTGTTATGAAATTAACAAATAAAGATTTTACTTCTCTTATAAGCGGCATAATAAACAAGCTGCATATAGATACAAATAAGGCTTACAGAAAGAATTAAATATGCAAAATGAAATATTGATTTTATTTTCATTGCAATGGGGGAACCTGTATGGAATTAAAAGTGCTTAATTCAATTTTTGAAAAAATAAAAAACTTAAAAATTCTTGTTGTGGGCGACCTTTGCGTAGATATTTATTGGACTTGCGATATGAGCAAAAGCGTCCTTTCAAGAGAAACTCCTTTTTTTTCTTTGCCTGTTGTCAATGAAAAAATTTCCCTCGGAGCAGGGGGGAATGTTATAAGTAATTTGCACTCATTGGGTGCGAAAAATCTTTCCGTAATTTCCGTTCTGGGCAAGGATTGGCGAGCAGAGCTTATAAAAAATGAGCTTAATAAAATCGGAATATCGCAAAATTTAATTGAATGTGAAGATGACAGGCTCACAAATTGCTATATTAAGCCCATGCGTAAAGGCTACATCGAAACAGTTGAGGGAGAAAGAATAGACTTTGAAAGCTCTTGTTTCATTAAAGAAAATACAGAAGAAAAAATAATATCAAATATAATTGCCGAGGGTAGCAAAGCGAATATTATTATTGTTGCCGACCAATTTGCATACGGCACAGTTACGGATAAAATTCGTTTGGTTTTGTCGGATATGGGCAAAAACGGCAAGCCTGTTATTGTAGACAGCCGAATGAATATTGATAAATATCAAAACTGTATTCTAAAACCCAATGAAATTGAATGTTCAAGAGCGTTAAACATAAAAGAAACCTGTGCCGATATTGATACATACAAAAATTGGGTTGTGAAGCTTAGCAAAAAGCAAAACTCAAATATCTGTTTAACTCTCGGCGAAAAAGGAGCGGTAACACTTCAAAACTCCGAAATAAATTACATAAACGCAATAAATCTTGAGCCTCCTTTTGATACGGTAGGTGCAGGTGATACATTTCTTGCAGCTTTCTCTTTAACTTACGGCGTTACAAAATCTTTGAAAACGGCTGCCGAGGTTGGCTGTATGGCTTCTGCCGTAACCGTTAAAAAAATAGGTATGACAGGCACGGCATCAAAAGAAGAAATATTAAAGCTACTTAACAAATAAAAGGTAAAATTTATGATTTTTGAAAGACTTGAGCCTTATGAGAAGGCAGATATAAAAGTTGCCGTTTTTGACTTTGACGGCACAATATCAACTCTGCGTCACGGCTGGGAGCAGGTTATGGAGCCACTTATGATTGAGTGTATTTGCGGTGATAAGCCTATTCCCCGAATTGAAAAAGAGGTAAAAGAATATATTGATTCCTCAACGGGTATTCAAACCATTTTGCAAATGACTTGGCTTTGCAATAAGGTTCAAGAAGAAAATATCAATAAAAATATGCCGAAAGACCCTTGGAAATATAAAGAAGAATATAATCGCAGGCTTCTTAAAATGATTTCGGATAGAAAGATTGAAGCTGCCGATAATCCGAAAAAATATCTCATAAAAGGGGCAGAGAATTTTTTGGCGTTTCTCTGTAATAAAAATGTAAAAGTTTATGCCGCAAGCGGCACAGACGATCTTGATGTTAAGGCAGAAGCTGAAATCCTAAAAGTCAATAAATATTTTACTTCAATTAATGGCGCCGGAGAGCATAGCACAGACTGCTCAAAAGCGGCTGTTATAGAAAGACTGTTAAATCAAAGCAATATTCAGCCGAGTCAAATTCTTGTTATCGGCGATGGCCCTGTTGAAATTGAACTTGGACGAAAGTATAATACCTTAACTCTCGGAGTTGTTGGTGATGAAGAAAAATGCGAAGGCGTAAACTCTCGCAAAAGAGAAAGACTTATCAAAGCGGGTGCTCATGCTCTTACGGATTGCTTTGACAGTCTTGAAAAATTATGGAGTTTGCTGGTGAATTAAAATGGAAATATATAATAATGATTTTTACGGCAGTGGTAGAAGCCGTGCTTTGAAATTTGACAGAATACGCTCTTATGATGCACACATTCGCAATAACCTTGTAAGAATCGATAACCTTATGAATATTGATGATCCTCACGAAGAGTTTAACGAAGAAGGCTTTGACGAGCTTTGCAACAGGATTGTTGAGGCAAGAAAAAATAATCACGAGGTTATTCTCAGTATGGGCGCTCATGTTATCAAATGTCGCCTTTCAAGGTATCTTATTGCAATGATAAAAGAGGGAATCATCACTCACATTGCAACCAATGGTGCAGGTTCAATTCACGATTTTGAGCTTGCCTATCTCGGCGGTACAAGTGAAGATGTGCCCACGGCCATTGAAGACGGCTCCTTCGGTATGTGGGAGCAAACAGGCAAATATATGAATGAAGCTATTTCCCTTGGCGCAGATTTGAATATAGGCTACGGCGAGGCTCTCGGAAAATATATCTATGAGCATCCCGAAATGTTCCCATACCGTGAAGATTCCGTTTTGTATAATGCTTATAAATATAACATTCCGGCTACTTATCATATAGCTCTCGGCACGGATATTATTCATCAGCATCCCACTTGTAATTTTGAAAAAATCGGTAAATGCTCCGGTATAGATTTCCACAAGATGTGCGCCTCTGTTGCCCTTCTTGATAAAGGAGTTTTTCTTAATTTCGGTTCAGCTGTAATCGGCCCCGAGGTTTTTCTTAAAGCTCTTTCAATTTCAAGAAATTTAGGCTATAAAACCTATGAAATCACTACTGCAAATTTTGATTTACAGCCTCTTGGAGATTATCGCAAAAAAATCGGTTACGATGACCCTAATTATTATTATCGCCCACGAAAAAATATAGTAAACAGACCAAACAGTATGGGCGGCAGGGGCTGGCATTTCACAGGTGACCATCAAATCACTTTGCCTACTCTTTATTGTAAAGTTCACTCGGAATTAAGCAAAAAATAAAAGCTATATTTAAGCAAATATAGCCTTTTGTATCAATAAACTGTATTGCTTACTGTTTCCACATCATCTAAATTATTTTTCCTGATTTAACCACAGGGAAATGTATATTTCAAATAATATGATTAAAAAGTGAGGTTAAAAATATGGCGGAATTACTTACAAAAGAAAATTTTGATGAATTTATAAAAAGTAATAAGATTGTGCTTGTAGATTTTTTTAATGACGGCTGCGTTCCCTGTAAAAGAATTTCTCCCATAATTGATAAGTTAGAGCCTGAATTTGAGGGCAAAGTTAAATTTGCTAAAATCAAGGTTGCCGGCAGCCTTAATATCGCCATGAAATATGCTGTTGAATCTGTGCCAACGCTTTTACTCTTCACAGATGGTGAGGCAAGCTACAGACATATGGGCATGGCAGATGAAAACCAAATCAGAGAGCTTTTGGCAAAGGCAGAATAAGAGGTTTAACAATGTTTGATTTAATTATAGTCGGTGCAGGTGTTGCAGGCTTAACGGCGGCAATCTATGCCGCAAGAGGCGGTGCAGATTTTATTGTGCTTGAGCAAGACGGATACGGCGGAGGTCAAATATCTTCAGCTCATTTAGTTGAAAATTATCCCGGCATTCCCTCTGCTTGCGGAGCAGACTTATCCGAAGAAATCAGGGCCCACGCCGAAAAACTCGGTGCAAAAATAGAGTTTGGGATTGTCACCGATATTATAAATAACGGCGAGAGCAAAAAAGTAATTACCGAGGATAATATTGAATACATTTCAAAAGCTGTAATAATCGCAACAGGGGCATCTCCAAGAGCTCTCGGTGTTCCGGGCGAAGATAAATTTCTCGGTAGGGGAGTTTCTTATTGTGCTGTATGTGACGGTGCGTTTTACGAGGATAAAGATGTTTTTGTAATCGGCGGCGGAGATACTGCCGTTGAGGATGCAATTTATCTTTCCGATATTTGCAAATCCGTTACTTTGGTTCACAGAAGAGAAGAATTTCGCGCTCCAAAAACCAGAGTAGATTATCTTAAAACTAAAGAAAATGTTAAATTTATTCTCAATGCCAATCTTGTTTCGATTGATGGAACTGAAAGAGTATCAAGCGTAAGCGTTAATGCTAACAATAACATAAATAAATATAACACCGACGGAGTTTTTATCGCCGTTGGCACAAAGCCCGAAATCTCAATGATTAAAAGCCTAAATATTGATACTGATAACGGCTATATTAAAGCCGATGAAACCTGTAAAACGAATGTTAAAGGCATATTTGCCGCCGGAGATATACGCACAAAGCATTTAAGGCAGGTTATTACAGCAGCTGCAGACGGGGCAAATGCAGCTATATCCGCAATGAATTTTATAAAACAATAATTTCCTTTAATTTGTAAAATCAATATGCATTTTTAAAATTTTTGTAAATTTTTTGTACTGTAATTGAAATACAGTAAATTAAAAAGCTATATCCCATAATGCGAGAAAATCTCGGCGGGATATAGCTTTTATCATTTTATTATTCTATTTAAGATTATTAACCATTTGTACCATTTCAAGATAAAATTTATGAGTTTTATCTTTGCTTGCAAGAAGTCCTATGGCTTGTCCGTGGTCGCCCTCTTGTGTTGGCATTACATACCATATACCTTTTTGAATATCCGTTCCATCGGTATATTCAGTATGTTTTTCATCAAAAGGATATGTCTCTGAAATAGTATTGCAAAGGGAGTCACTGTCTCTCCATTCATCATCATAAACCTGACCTGTTGTTGTGTCTGTGAATTCTTTATGATGTGCCATATAGCAGGCTAAAGGAGTAATTAAAGGATTTGTCGTTATTTTCGGCCATGTGATTCCCGTAATTTTGCTTGTATAGGTTGATTTGAATGGATATGAAAAATAATAGATATTCGGGTTTGTATCTATAATATCGTTTATTGCTTTCATACCGTCGGGGGTAAGGTCGTGCTGGCAGCTGTCATCGCTGTTTTCCATAAAGTTTATTATGGATTTAATGTAGCCGTCTGCATCATGCTTACCGGGGGTGTTTGTAATGCCGAATTGCTCAAGATGGAAATCCACAAATCTACCGTTAAGCGCCGACCTACCAATGGAGCCGGCATACATAACACTCAGTAGCTGTAAAACATTGAAAAGATGAAAATCCAATGTAAACTGATAAATTGATGAGGAATTGTGAGGAGTGCAGATGGTTACAACGGAGTTTACAATGTTGTCTTTTCCACCTGTGAAAAGTTCGGAAAGAGTACCGTCTGTAGTGGCTTTTCTTTCTTCCTCAGAGCCGTTTGTAAGCAGGTGAACCATCATTCTTATTGTGGTTCCTCCAAAAGAGTGACCAATAAGATTAATTTTATTGATTTCACCGTTCTCGTTAATCTCACCTAAGTTTTCTATCATTGGCTTTGAATAAGTTCTGCCATATCTTTCGTGATTATGCTTTGCAGAGTGTGCTGCACCGTAATCAACGGTAGTACCTGTCAGCTGTGCATAAAGCTCACAAGATCTGTCCCAAGCACTTGAAAATGGGCCAACGGATGCGGAATAACACTCATATCCCTCGCTTTGGAGGTATTTCATTAAATCGCCCGTTGTAGCACCCCAGTAGGGAATCACTCCGTCAATTCCTTCGTCACGGCCCCAGCCGTTAAACCCGTGAACAAACACAAAGGGATATTTACTGATAAACTCAGTTTCCTCTGTTTCATCACAGGCAAAAGCTGAAATGCTTACTGCCGAAATAACGGAAAACACAGCCATTAAAATGCAGATAGTCTTTTTAAACTTACCCATATTCAATACCTCCACCCTAATTCAATTTTTTATATTAGTTGCACTGAGCAAGCTTTTCCTGAATCATCTTCTTTACGAAAGGTATTACTTCGTCAACTTTAACCTTTTCGTTGACGGTTTTATCTCTTGAAACAACCTCACAAACGCCTTCTTTAAGGTTCCTTGGGCTAACCACAACCCTAAGAGGTGCGCCGATAAGATCAGCATCTGAGAACATAGCACCGGGGCGAATGTTTCTGTCATCGTAAATAACTTCCATTCTGTCCTTTTGCATATCTTCATACATTTTATCACTGATTGATTTGCATTCCTCATCATCAGATCTAAGGCAACAAATTTCCACATGCCAAGGAGCAATGCTCATTGGCCAAATTGGGCCGTAATCGTCATGATGTGCCTCGCAAACGGAAGCTGCAAGCCTGCCTACGCCTATACCGTAGCAGCCCATAATGGGGTATTGTAAATTGCCGTCTTTATCAAGGAACTGCATACCCATGGATTTTGTATATTTTGTGCCAAGCTGGAATATATTACCAACCTCAATGCCTCTTGAAATTGTAATGCTGTGTTTACCGCACTTGGGGCAAATTCCGCCCTCTTTTATTTTAGCAACATCAACATACTCAACATCGCCTATATCACGGGAAATTTTAAGCCCTACATAATGATGCTCGGGCTTGTTTGCACCGCAGGAAAGGTTGTGCGTACCCTCAAGGGACTTATCAAAAATTACGGTGAATTTTTCTCTGTCCATACCATAAGGACCGATAAATCCCGCAAAAAGACCACAATCTTCGGTTATCTCGCCGGGGTGTATTCCTTCACCAAGATAATTTGTAAGTTTTGTTTCGTTAACATCAAGGTCACCACGAATGAATACAACTACGAATTCATCTGTTAAATTCTTTTGATAAACAACTGCTTTACAGCTTTCCTCAAGGGGAGTGTGTAAAAACTCGCATATATCTTCGATAGTGTGAATATTGGGCGTATAGGCAAGCTCAAGTGGCTTATCTTCGCCCTCACATTTATTTTCAACAATGTTTTCTGCTGCTTCCATATTTGCTCTGTAATCACATTCCGAGCAAATCGCAAGGGTATCTTCACCGATTGGGGTGAGGAGCATATATTCATGAGAAACGTTTCCACCGAAAATACCGGAGTCTGATTTAACGGTAATTACTTCCGGAACACCGCAACGGGCAAAAATTTTGTTGTATGCATCATAGCAAATTTTGTAATATCTCTCAAGATCTTCCTGAGAAGTGTGGAAGGAGTAAGCGTCCTTCATTGTAAATTCCCTAACTCTGATAAGACCGGCTCTTGGCCTTGCTTCATCACGGAATTTTGTTTGAATTTGATATATCATAAACGGATATTTTGTGTAGGAATTGGCGCAGTCTCTCACAAGGTGAACGGCTGCCTCTTCGTGAGTCATACCCAAAACCATAGGAATACCGTTTCTGTCGCTGAATCTTAAAAGCTCGCTGCCGATGCTGTCATATCTGCCTGTTTCCTGCCATATTGATGCCGGCATAACAACGGGGAATTGAACTTCTTGACCGTCAATGGCGTCCATTTCCTCACGAATAATGTTTTCAATCTTTTTTGTAATTCGGCGTAGTGGAGCATAGGACGAGTAAATGCCGTTTGCAACGCCCTTCATATATCCGCCTCTGAGCATTAAAGCGTGTGAATCAACCACGCAATCAGAGGGCTTTTCTTTGAATCGTTCGCCTACAAGTTTGTCAACTTTCATTTTGTGTACCTCTTTGGAGATTTTATAAATATTTTAATTTTATTTTAATATACATTGCTTGAAATGTCAACGATTTGTGCATTATTATTCTTAATAAATTATTAACAGTATAAATGCTTGATTTTACATAAGCTCTTTGATATAATAAAATGAAAATCTATGAATCGGAGAATTTTATGAAGGGCAAGCTAATTGTAATTGAGGGCCTTGACGGTTCCGGAAAATCAACACAGGAAAAACTTCTTGAGGAAAGATTATCAAAAGAAAATATCAATGTTCACTACATAAAACTTCCAAATTACGATGATGATGCTTGCATCCTTGTTAAACAGTATCTTGCCGGTAGATTCGGCAGTAAACCCGAGGATGTAAATGCTTATGCAGCCTCATCCTTTTATGCTGTTGACAGATATGTAAGTTATCATTGTTACTGGAAAGAAAAATATCTTAACGGCTCTGTTATTTTGGCAGATAGATATACCACTTCAAACGCTTATCATCAGCTTACAAAAACAGACAGAGACAGTTGGGATTATTACCTTAATTGGCTTGAAGATTATGAATACGGTAAGCTTGGTATTCCAAAGCCGGATGCCGTAATTTATCTTGATATGCCTATTGAAATATCTCAAAAACTTATGACCTCTCGCTATAGCGGAGATGAAAGCAAAAAAGACATTCACGAAAAAAATACAGATTATCTTGCCAAATGTCGTGTTGCCGCTGACTATGCCTGCAAAAAATTAGGCTGGTTCAGAATTGAATGTGCAGAGAATGGCGAAGCTTTTTCACCTGAAATCATAAGCGATAAAGTTTACGCAGCCGTTAAAGCTGTGCTTTGAAATTGAAAGGATAATAATATGCTTTATTTATTTCTTGCAGAAGGCTTTGAAGAGGTTGAAGCTCTTGCAACTCTTGATGTTATCAGAAGAGCAAAAATAGACATTGAAACCGTTGGGGTTGAATCAAAATATATCACAGGCGCTCACAATATCACCGTAAAATGTGATATAGATGACGATGAGGCAACCTTTACCGGGCTTGATGGCGTAATCCTTCCCGGAGGTATGCCCGGCACAATGAATTTGTTCAAAAACGACCATGTAAATAAGGCAATTGATTATTGCTATTCCCAAGAAAAACTTGTTGCCGCAATTTGTGCAGCACCTATGATTTTAGGTAAAAAAGGTATGCTCAAAAATAAAAAAGCTACCTGTTTCCCCGGCTTTGAAAAAGACCTTGAAGGCGCAAATGTGAGCGATAAATTTTATGTTACAGATGGTAATATTATTACAGCAAAAGGTATGGGCAGTGCTGTGAATTTTGGCCTTGAAATCGTTAAATATTTTAAAGGAGAGGCTTTTGCTGCCGAACTTAAAAGCTCTCTTCAATGCTCATGAAAGAAAAACAAGAATTAAGATTGTTTTATAAGTCCCTCAGAAACTCTATTCCCGAAAAAGACAGGCTGAAATACAGTAAAGAAATTGCCGAAAAGGTTTTTGTGGTAGATTTGTATAAATCCAGCAAGACTATTTTGACTTTTGTGTCAATAAACAGCGAGGTTGAAACGAAATTTATTGTTGACAGAGCTTTTCGTGACGGAAAAATTGTTGCTGTTCCGAGGACTGAAAATAAATCTATGGAATTCGTAAAAATCGATTCCGTTAACGAACTTGAAAAAGGGGAGTACAATATTCCGACAGCCCCGTCGAGAAATAAAAAAATAGAAGATTTCTCTTCTGCTTTGTGTATTGTTCCCTGTCTTTCTGCTGATTTATCATGCCATCGTCTCGGTTATGGCGGAGGATATTATGATAGATTTTTTGCCCTTCATCCGGACGTAAAATCTATTTGTATTTGCTTTGACAATTGTGTGGCTTTATCCCTTCCCAAAGAAGAATTTGATAAAGCTGTTGATATTTGTATTACAGAAAAAAGAATGTTTGGAGGTGTGCCTGATGCCCGATGAAAATAACAATCAAAAAAAGCCTTTCAAGGTAACAATTTCGGATGAAGATTATCTTAAACCCGATGAGCTGGATGCTTTATTGTCACAATCGGAGCTTACTGTGCCTCAATTTAATTCTAATTCAAAGCCTAAGTTTGAGGTGCATCTTGATGAAGATGGCGATTCTTTGCCCGTACAGGATGAATCTCCTCTTGAATACAAAGGTGAAATTTATTTTTCGAATGCCAAACCGGTACGCACAAACAATGTAAATGCTCAAAATGTTAAGAAAAAAGGCAAGAAAAATTCTTCTTATGGGGCATTAACTCTTTTCCTTGCTGTTATGATCATTTGCGCCAGTGTTGTATCGGCTTATGGCATTTCTTGCATAAATGATATTTTGGCTTTCAACAGAAGTGAAGATACCGTTACCGTTACCATTCCCCTTGATGCCACAACTAATGAAATTATAGATATTCTTGCAGACGAAGGCCTTGTAAAGCAAAAAACTTTTTGCAAGCTCTTTTATCAGCTCGAAACCGTTTTGAAAGGTAAAAGCAGCGGCTCGTCAAGTGATCCCGTTTATCTTAGTGGTGTTTATTATGTTGAAAAAAATGACGGCCTCGAAAGTTATCTTTATCAGTTCCGTGAAACTCAAACAGGTCAAGAAACCACAACTGTTTCAATTCCCGAGGGATGGACTGTTTATCAGATTTTTGACAGGCTTGAAAAATTCGGAGTTTGCTCAAAATCAAGGCTTTTGTCCTCAATTTCCGGTACAACATACGAATATGATTTTATAAAAAATATTCCCGATAATTCCTACAGAACTCAAAAACTTGAAGGCTATCTTTACCCCAATACTTATGAGTTTTATGTGGATAGCGATCCCAACAGTGTTATCAGAAAATTCCTTGATGAATTTGAACTTAAATGGACCGATGAATATCAAAAACGTGCCGATGAGCTGGGTTATACCATGGATGAAATCATAACAATAGCATCTATTATCCAGCGTGAAGCCGCAAATACAGACCAAATGGCAGATATTTCTTCCGTTATCCACAACAGGCTTAAACATTCTGCATCTTGGCCCACTCTTGACTGTGACTCAACGGAAACTTTTGTAAAAAATTATGTTTCAGAGAATGTTACGGCAACTCAGGCGCAAATTTATGCCCAAAAGTATAACACATACAATAATCAAGGTCTTCCTCCAGGGCCGATTTGCAGCCCCGGTGATGACGCCATTCACGCCGCCCTTTATCCAAACGATACAAGCTATTATTTCTTCCGTCACGATAAGAAGGGCAATATTTATCTTGCAAAAACTCAGGCAGAGCACGATGCAAATGCAAACCTTGTTCTCAGAGCAAATTCTAAATAATCGGAGTAAAATATGAATTCTTTTCCTGTTCCCGAGCTTCTCGCACCTGTTGGTGACGAGGAAAGATTACACACCGCAATAGAATATGGAGCTGATGCTGTCTATCTTGGCTCGGACAGGTTCGGAATGAGATCTGCTGCCGCTTCCTTTGGCGGTGAAGCTTTAAAAAGAGCGTGTGACTATGCTCACGAGAATAATGTCAGGGTGCATCTTACTTGCAATACTCTTCCGAGAAATAACGAAATATCCGAATTACCTGCTTTTATTGAATACGCCAAAGACAGCGGAGTTGACGCTTTTATAGTAGCTGATATAGGCGTTATGCGTTCAATTCTCAAAATTTGGCCTGAGGCGGAAATTCATATTTCCACACAAGCCGGAGTAACTAATTATGTTACCGCAACAGAGCTTTATAATCTTGGCGCAAAAAGGGTAGTTACAGCTCGCGAACTCAGTCTGGAAGAAATAGCGGGGATCAGAGCAAAATGCCCGAAAGATCTTGAAATTGAGTGCTTTGTGCACGGGGCAATTTGTGTTTCGTTTAGTGGAAGATGCCTTCTCTCAAATTATTTAACCGGTCGTGATTCAAACAGAGGAGATTGTGCTCAGCCTTGCCGCTGGAAATACGCCTTGCAAGAAGAAACAAGACCAAATCATTATTTTCCCATAGAGCAGGATAATTCCGGCACATATATTATGAATTCCCGTGATATGTGCATGATTGAGCATATTCCTGAGCTTTATAACGCAGGCATAAATAGCTTTAAGATTGAAGGTAGGGCAAAATCCGCCTATTACACTGCCGCTGCCGTTAATATGTATCGATGCGCCATTGACGGTTTTGTAAAAAGCAGTTTTAATCCCGATTATAAAATTCCCGATTGGTTAAAATCAGAACCTGCAAAAATAAGCAATCGTCAGTATTGCACAGGCTTTTATTTTACCTCTCCAATGGATGATGCTCAAATCTATTACGATGGTGGCTATGTTCGTGAATGGGACGTGGTTGCCATTGCTGAAAAGTGGGAAAACGGTATTCTTTACGCAACTCAGCGTAACAGATTTTTTGAGGGCGATACCCTTGAAATTATGATTAAGGGGAAAGAACCTGTTGCTGTTAAAGTTAAAGGCCTTAAAAACGGTAAGGGCGAACCTGTTGAAAGTGCTCCGCATGCCACCATGGCTCTTTCTTTTGAATGTGATACCGAAATCCCCACAGGTTCCTATCTCAGAAAAATCAGAGAATAGACTAATTATTAATTAGCTCTTCATTATTTGAAGGGCTTTTTGTATATTTTTAATGTTGACATTTCGTGATTTTTATTTTATATTGTTATAATAAAATGGAGAAGTATGCATTTATACTTTTTGCAGTATGAAAGGACAAAAAATGGAAAAACATAACGAAAGCATAATAATGCCTGTAGTTAGTCTTAGAGGTTTAGTGGTTTTTCCCGATCAACATATTCATTTTGATGTAGGCAGGGAAAAATCAATCAACGCAATTAATGAGGCTTCTTTGACGGGCCATACAGTATTTCTTGTTTGTCAAAAAAAGATTTCAGACGAAGTTCCTAACTATAAAAATGTTTTCAAATACGGTGTAATTGCCAAAGTGGAGCAAATACTTAAAATTCCCGGCAAAAAAGGACTTATACATATTTCGGTAAGCGGAATAACTCGTGCTAAACTTTTATCTTTTACAGACACAGGCAAATTTTTTGAAGGTGAAGTTGTTCCCTTAACTCCAAAAAAAGTTAAAAGAGCAGATTTTGATTATGCAGCTGCTCTTGTAAGAGAAACAAAGGATTTGTTTGCAGATTATGCCGGCGTAGCACCGAGAATGCCCGATGATATGTTTACGAATATTCTTGAGGAGAATGATCCCGGTAAGCTCGCTGATTATATTGCAGGCAACATAATGATAGAGTTTGAGGAAAGACAGCAGGTGCTGGAAGCATTAGACCCTATTGAAAGGCTTATTGATGTTGATGTAATTTTAGCGGGTGAAACAAATATTTTATCTCTTGAATCTGAAATTTCCGAGAAAGTTCAAGAAAAAATTGATAAAAATCAGCGAGAGTATTATTTAAATGAACAGCTGAAAACTATTTCCGAGGAGTTAAACGGCTATTCCGAAGTGGATGAAATTCAAGATTTCAGAAATAAAATTGCTGCTCTCAATGCATCGGACGCTGTCAAAGAAAAGCTCAATAAAGAATGTTCAAGGCTTGAAAAAATGACATCATCCTCTCCTGATGCTTCCGTAATCAGAAATTATTTGGAAACTTGCCTTGATTTGCCTTGGGGTGTTTATTCCAAAGAAAATAAGGATTTGGCAAAATCAAAGAAAATTCTTGAAAACGACCATTACGGCCTTGAAAAAGTTAAAGAAAGAATCCTTGAATATCTTGCTGTATCAACAATTGCCCCCGATATAAAAGGTCAAATAATCTGCCTTGTAGGCCCACCGGGTGTGGGCAAAACATCAGTTGCTCGTTCAATCGCACGCGCAACAGGCAGGGAGTATGTGAGAATCGCTCTCGGCGGTGTTAAAGACGAAGCAGAAATCAGAGGCCACAGAAAAACATATATAGGTGCAATGCCCGGCAGAATTATTGAAGCGCTGCAAAAAGCAAAGACGAGTAATCCTCTTATTCTTCTTGATGAGGTAGACAAACTCTCATCCGATTATAAAGGCGACCCCACATCCGCTCTTCTTGAAGTACTTGATCCTGAGCAAAACTTTGAGTTTACAGATCACTACGTCGAGTTACCTTTTGATTTAAGTAAAGTTTTGTTTATTACAACTGCCAATGTTCGCTCGGATATACCGGCTCCCCTTCAAGACAGAATGGAAATTATAGAGCTTGGCAGTTACACTTACGAAGAAAAATTCAATATTGCAAAAAAATATCTTGTTCCAAAACAAATAAAACGCCACGGCCTTAAAGCATCACAGTTAAAAATTACCGATGCTGCAATTAAACTTATTATTGAAGGCTACACAAGAGAAGCAGGCGTTAGAGCACTTGAACAAAATATTGCAACGGTTTGCCGAAAATCAGCTGTAAAAATAGTAAACGGTGATGCTCAAAAAGTTTCAGTAAAGCCAAATGACCTTGAAGAGCTATTGGGCGCGCGTAAATTTAAAGATGAAGAGTTTGGGCAAAAAGATGAAGTAGGTGTTGCCAATGGCCTTGCATGGACAAGCGTCGGCGGAGAAATGCTTGAAATTGAATCCCTTGTTTTGGATGGTTCGGGCAAACTCCAGCTTACAGGCTCTTTGGGTGATGTTATGCAAGAAAGTGCAAAAGCAGCAGTCAGCTTTATTCGTTCAAAAGCGGAAGATTTGCATATTGATAAAGATTTTTACAAGAACAAAGATGTTCATATTCATGTTCCCGAAGGTGCTGTTCCCAAGGATGGACCGTCGGCAGGTGTAACTATCTCAACATCTCTTGTATCTGCTCTCACGGGCAAAAAAGTTCGTAAGGATGTTGCAATGACCGGTGAAATTTCTCTTCGCGGTAAGGTGCTTCCCATCGGCGGTCTTAAAGAAAAATCTATGGCTGCTTACAGAGCGGGTATGAAAACCGTTATCATTCCTTACGGTAATGTAGCAGATTTAGATGAGGTGGATTCCAAGGTTAAAGAAAAAATCACCTTCAAACCTGTTAAAACAGTTGACCAAGTTTGGAGCGTTGCCGTTGAAGGCTTCAATAAGGCAGGTGCAACATGAGATTTGACATAATAGATTTTGAAGCGTCTTATGGTACTTCAAAACAGTTGCCGATATGTACAAAGCCCGAAATAGTATTTTCAGGGCGTTCAAATGTGGGCAAAAGTTCTCTTATGAACAAGCTTTTTAACAGAAAAAATCTTGCAAGGGTAAGCTCTGTTCCCGGCAAGACCATTACAGTAAACTTTTTTAAGGGTGACGGTGTATATTTTGTGGACTTGCCCGGTTATGGTTACGCAAAGCGTGATAAAAGCGAAAAAGCACGCTGGGCAGACCTTATGGAAGGATATTTCCAATCCGAAAGAAATATAACTCTTGTTGTTCAGCTTATTGATATGCGCCACACTCCTTCAAAAGACGATATGACTATGCTGTCATTTATGAAAGAAAAAGGTATTCCGTTTGTTATAGCTCTTACAAAGAGTGATAAGCTCAATAAATCCGAAACGGAAAAACGCAGAGAAGAGCTGAAAAAAGAGCTTTCGGAATATGAAAACATTGTAAAAATAGAGTTTTCTTCAATTACCGGAAAGGGTGTTGAAGAGCTGAAAGAAAGTATAAATAATTCTTTAGAGGTGAAATAAAATGTACGTATCAGATTGTATTTCAGTAAACGAAAGAGGCCATCTTACCATAGGAAGCTATGATACAGTTGAGCTCATTAAAAATTTCGGCAGTCCCCTTTATGCTTTTGACGAAAACGAAATTCGTAAAAATCTCAGAGAGTTCAAAAAATCCATTGATGATGAATATGACGGAAAAGGGCTTGTTGTTTATGCTTCCAAGGCTTTTTGCTGTAAAGAGATGATTCGTATCTGCGAGCAAGAGGGCGCAGGTGTTGACGTCGTTTCCGGCGGCGAGCTTTACACAGCTATGTCTGTTAATTTCCCTGCTGAAAATATTGTATTTCACGGCAATAACAAAACTTATGAAGAACTTGAAATGGCTGTTGATTATAATGTAGGCAGAGTTGTTGTAGATAATCTTGTTGAGCTTGAAACCCTTGATAAAATCGCTATGGAGAAGGGCAAGACCATCGGCGTTATGCTTAGAATTAAGCCCGGCATTGATGCTCATACTCATTCATTTATTAAAACAGGTCAGATAGATTCAAAATTCGGTTTTGCACTTGAAACCGGTGAAGCTATGGAAGGCATCAAATCTGCTCTTTCTATGGAAAATATTAAGCTCAAAGGTCTTCATTGCCATATCGGTTCTCAAATTTTTGACCTTGACCCATTCGAACTTGCCGCAACAGTTATGCTTGACCTCTTTAAGCAAGTTAAGGATGAAACAGGTGTAGAGCTTGAAGAACTTAATCTTGGCGGCGGCTTTGGCATTAAATACCTTAAGAGCGATCGTCCCAGACCGTACAGTGATTATATGCGTAAGGTCAGCACAGCTGTTAACAGCTACTCTCAAGAGCTCGGTTTAAAGACTCCTTTCATTCTTATTGAACCCGGCCGTTCCGTTGTCGGTGCAGCAGGTATTACTCTTTATACCGTTGGCTGTGTAAAAGATATTCCCGATGTAAGAACATATATTTCTGTTGACGGTGGTATGGGTGATAACCCAAGATATGCTCTTTATCAGTCTGCTTATGAAGTGGTTTGTGCAAATAAAGCAGGCGAAAAGAGAGACTGGACCGTTACCGTTGCAGGTAAATGCTGCGAAAGCGGTGACCTTATTCAGGAATGGACAAGAGTTCAACCTGTTGAACCCGGTGATATACTAGCTGTTCTCTCAACAGGTGCATATAACTATTCAATGGCATCAAACTATAACAGAATTCCCAAGCTCCCCGTTGTATTTGTTAAAAACGGTAAGGCAAGAGAAGTTGTTAAACGTGAAACTTACGAACAAATTTGCGAATGTGATGTTTGATTTTACTTTGTAATTTTACTGTATAGGATGTGAACTGATGTTCCAATCGATTGATGTTGCCTCGGGTGTAAAGATAGTCAGCATAAAAACTGACAGTTATAAAACCGATATTATAGATGTTTCCATGGCTGTACCCATGGGAGAAGATAATGCTGTTAATGCTTTGCTTATTCACTTGTTAAAGCGTTCGTGCAAAGAATATCCCGATTTTACAGAGCTTAACGGAAAACTTGATGAACTTTACGGAGCCAGCCTCGGTGCAGGGGTAAGTAAAAACGGTGATGCTCAGGTTTTATCTCTCTCTATAACTTGCATTGATGATAAATTCTCATTTTCGGGCGAAAAAATTTGCGATGAATGTGCAAAGCTCATCGCAGGTATGATTTTTAATCCAAATGTTAAAAGCTGTAGCTTTGGAGCAGATAAGCTGAATTTGGAAAAACGCCTTCTCATTCAAGAAGTCCTTGAAGAAAAAGACGATAAACGCTCTTACGCATTAAAGAAATGCGTTGAAGCAATGTGTGAAAATGAGCCTTACGGCATACCCAGAATAGGTACAGTTGAGCAGATAGAAAAAGTTAAGATGGCAGAGGTTTATGCTGCTTGGAAAAAACTTCTTTCAACTGCTTTGTTCCAAATTACTGTTGTAGGAAATACAGACGGTGAAGTTATTGCCGACCTTTTTGCCGAGAAATTCAAAAAGATTGACAGACAGCCTTGTAAAATTGACACTATATTCCTTAAAAAGCCTCGTAGATTTATGAGATATGAAGAAAGAGAGCCTGTAAATCAAGGAAAACTTGTTATGGGTTACAGAGCGGGTATGGAAAATGCCGAGGATTGCAGATATGCAGAAACCGTTATGGTTGATATTTTGGGCGGTGGCACATATTCAAAGCTCTTTGCGAATATCCGTGAAAAAATGAGCCTTGCATATTATTGCAGTGCTCGCCTTGTTGCAAGTAAAGGTATTATACTTGTACAAAGCGGTATTGATACAGATAAAGAAAAAGCTGTTTCCGCCGGCGTTATTAATCAACTTAATGATGTTAGAAAAGGCATTTTTGATGACGAAACAGTTGCAGCAAGTAAAAGATCCATTAAGGAAGGGCTTGCTTTTACATCACCTGAAAGCTATTGCTCTTGGTATTCATCGCAAATTCTTAAATCCGAAATTATTACTCCGGAAGAATTTGCGGAAAATATAGAAAAAGTAACTAAAGAAGAAATATGTGCTGCAGCATCGAGAATGTGCCTTGATAAAATCTTTATGCTTGTCGCTGAACCGGAAGAGGAGGATGACAAAAATGAAGATTGAAGTTTATGAAGATAAAAGACTCGGTGAAAAAGTATACTGCGGTAAACATTCATCGGGCCTTGAAATAAGAGTTCTTCCCAAAAAGGGCATTGATTCAGCTTATGCACTTTTTGCTGTTAAATACGGCTCAATTGATACTTTTCTTGAAAAAGAAGACGGCTCTTTTGAACCTATTCCCGAGGGCACAGCACATTTTCTTGAACACAAACTTTTTGAATGTGAAGAACTTGATGCATTTGAACTTTTTGCAAGAACAGGTGCCTATTCAAATGCTTATACAAGCTTTGAACAAACCGCATATTTATTCAAGGGCTCTGAAAGAATTGATGAGTCTTTAGGTTATCTTCTTAATTTCGTTCAAAATCCTTATTTTACTGCTGAAACAGTTCAAAAAGAGCAGGGGATTATCGGCCAGGAAATCAGAATGTATCAAGATGTTCCCGATTGGGTAGTTATGTTTAACCTCCTCAAAGTTCTCTATAAAGATAATCCGGTCAGAATAGATATTGCAGGCACTCAGGAATCAATCGCACAGATTGATGATAAATTGCTCTATGACCTTTATGAAAAATTTTACAATCCTTCAAATATGGTGCTTTCCATTGTGGGTGCAGTAGAGCCCGATAAAATATTTGAGCAGGTTGATAAGGCGATTATTCGTGAGAAAAAAGATGTTCCAAAAAGGAAATTTGAGATTGACAGCCCCAAAGCCGTTCAAAGCTATATTGAAGAAAAATTACCTGTCGGTCAAAAGTCATTTCTTTTCGGTTATAAGGAAAATATACAATCGCCCCTTCTTACCATTGAAGAAGAGTATGCAAGTGAGATTATGATTGAAGCTCTCTTTGGTAAATCATCACCGTTCTTTAAGAAATTGCTTGAAGAAGGTATTATTAGCACGGATTTTGGTGGCTCTCTTTTCTGCGGCTACGGATTCAGTGCCGTTATGATCGGCGGAGCAAGTGATGAGCCTGAAAAAGTTGTTGAGTACATCAAAGCAGAGATTAAAAACGCAAAGAAAAACGGTATTGATTCTGCAGCCTTTGAGAGAGCTAAACGCAAATTTTACGGAAGAATGGTTATGGGTTATAATGATATAGATTCAACAGCCAACCTTCTTACATCCTTATATTTTAATGACTATAAGCCTTTTGACGATATGAAAGCTATAGAAAATCTTAACTTTGAAAAAGTCAATGAACGTGTTAAAGTTCTTGACGAAAATGGAAGTGCACTTTCCGTTATTGTACCTGCCTAATAAAAAGGAGAAGTAGATATGTCAGATTTTACAACTGTATATTTTTCTTGCCTTGATAAAGGCTTTAGAGTGCCGGCTATTCTTGCGGATTTCTCTATTTTCGGGATGCATGTCACAATTCACACATATGGAGCCATTATTGCATTCGGATTTTTGCTTGCTGTGCTTCTCGGCGGAAGAATTGCATACACATGGAAAATGAGCCTTGATAAAATGATAGATGTGCTTATTTACGGCACTATATTTGCAATAATCGGCGCACGCCTCTACTATGTATTTTCAAAGTGGGATTATTACAGCGCCCACCCATCCGAAATAATTAAGATTTGGGAGGGTGGTCTCGCAATTTACGGCGGCATTATTTGCGGACTTATAGCTGCATTTATCGTTTGTAAAGTTAGAAAGATGAATTTCTATAACCTTCTTGACTGTGCAGCTATCGCTTTGCTTGTAGGTCAGGGAATAGGTCGCTGGGGAAACTATGCAAACCAAGAAGCTTTCGGCACAAATACGACTCTTCCTTGGGGTATGTACAGTGAAAAGACTTGCAGTTACTTAGCATCTCATTATTCCGAATTAACTGCTCACGGCATTTCCGTAGAACCTAAAGCCCCTGTGCATCCCACATTTTTGTATGAATCAATTTGGTGCCTTTTAGGTGTACTTGTGCTTTATATTGTGTGTCGTAAATTCCGCAAATTCAGCGGTCAAATGTTCCTTTGGTATGGAGTATGGTACGGCGCCGAAAGAGCTGTTGTTGAAGGGTTAAGAACAGACAGTCTTTACATCGGCAGCACAAATATAAGAGTTTCTCAGCTTCTTTCAATTATTGTCGCTGTTGTTTCTTTGGTTCTCTTAATAGTTCTTACCCATAAATACAGAAAGAATCCTAAGCCCGTTGATGGCGTGGATTTCTTCCTTGAAGATGAGCTTAAACCCAAAGAAGAAACCGAAGAAATCGGCGAAAGCGAAAATAATGACGATTCTTCAAAAGAAACACCCGAAAGTGACGAAACAGCAGATGAGGAATTGCCAAAAGAGGAAACGCCCGAAGAAGCACCTGAAACGGAAGCCGTAGAGAATGAGGAAGTTTCGGATGATTCATCACAGGAAAATACAGAAGAAGATAATTTAGAAACAGAAGAAGTGACAAAATAATTATGGCAGTTATAATTGACGGTAAAAAAGTAAGAGACCATAACCTTGAGATTATGAAAAAAGAGGTTGCCGAGCTTAATGACAAGGGAGTTTATCCTTGCCTTTCCGTTATAATTGTGGGCAATGACCAAGCCTCAAGAGTTTATGTTAATAATAAGAAAAAGGCATGCGAAAATATCGGCATAGTTTCAAGGGAGTATGCTTTATCCGAAGAAACAACCACAGAGCAGCTTCTCTCTTTGATAGATGAGCTTAATAATGATGATACGGTCAGCGGTATTCTTTGCCAAATGCCCGTGCCAAAGCATATAGATTCAAATGCTGTTCTTGAACATATAAGACCTAATAAAGATGTGGATTGTTTCCATCCGTATAATGTAGGCAAGCTCG
The DNA here is from genome assembly GCA_963652165.1 of bacterium. Taxonomy (GTDB): domain Bacteria; phylum Bacillota; class Clostridia; order Oscillospirales; family Acutalibacteraceae; genus CAG-177. The sequence continues at coordinate 81,728 of CAVJRM010000003.1, forward strand.
TTCAAGGCAATAATGTGTTTCTTCCCTGTACCCCAGCCGGCATGGTTGAAATGCTTGATTATATGGGCGTTGAAATCAGCGGTAAGCACTGCGTAATTATCGGTAGAAGCGATATAGTGGGCAAGCCCATGGCAATGCTTATGCTCCAAAGAAATGCAACTGTTACTATTTGCCATTCTAAAACAAAAAATCTTGCCGATATAACAAAGCAAGCCGATATACTTGTTGCCGCTGTGGGCAAGGCAAATTTTGTTACTGCTGATATGATAAAAGAGGGAGCAATAGTTCTTGATGTGGGCATAAATCGTAATTCGGATGGTAAGCTTTGCGGTGACGTTAACTTCGAAGAGTGTGAAAAAATTGCTTCAATGATTACCCCCGTTCCCGGTGGAGTAGGCCCTATGACAATTACGATGCTAATGCGTAATACAATTACGGCAGAAAAAATTTCAAAAAATGTAAAATAATGTTTGACAGGATTTGTTTTTAGTGATATAATCCTGTATGCCGCATATTAGGGGCGGGTGAATTATGCCCAAAATCACTTATGTGAGCCTCCAAATAGCGAGTCTAAATAAAGGAATGGTTTATCCAATGTACGCAATTATTGTTACAGGCGGTAAGCAGTACAAGGTAGAAGCAGGCGATGTTATCTATGTTGAAAAGCTTGGCGCAGATGAAGAAAGCGAATACACCTTTGATAAGGTAATCGCAGTTGGCACCGATGACGGCATCAAAGTAGGTGTTCCCTATGTTGATGGCGCAAGCGTTTCTGCTAAGGTTATTAAAAACGGTAAGTCAAAGAAAGTTACTGTTATGACCTACAAGGCAAAGAAGAATGAAAAGCGTAAGATGGGTCACAGACAGCCTTACACCAAGGTTGAAATTTCATCAATCAACGCATAAAGTTCTTAAAATGACTATTGTTAAGTTTTTTTTCGGTGACAACCGGCTTAACGGTTTTGAAATAAGTGGGCATTCAGACTATGCTGATGAGGGCAGTGACATTGTTTGTTCTGCTATTTCTTCGGCGGCACTTATGGCAGTAAATACCATTACCGAAATAATCGGTGATAACGGTGATGCCAAAGTAGAAGATGGTTATCTAAGTTTTTCTATTAAGAACGGCAGCAAAGCATCTTATCAAGTGCTTGAAGGTTTGAAACTTCACTTAACAGAGATTTCAAAGCAGTATCCAACTAACATCAAAATTATTCACGGAGGTGTACAGAATGCTTAAGATTAATCTTCAGCTTTTCGCTCATAAAAAAGGTATGGGTTCAACCCGTAACGGTCGTGATTCCGAATCCAAAAGACTCGGTGCTAAAAGGGCTGACGGCCAGTTTGTTCTTGCAGGCAACATCCTTGTAAGACAGAGAGGCACAAAGATTCATCCCGGTAACAATGTAGGTATCGGTTCTGATGATACTCTTTTTGCTCTTATTGACGGTACTGTTAAGTTTGAACGCATGGGCAAAGATCGCAAGAAAGTAAGCGTTTACGCAGTAGAGCAGTAATTTAATAAGCAGTATGTAAAATGCGGCTATAATCCACGTATAAACCGAAAGGCTTGGTGGGCTATAGCCTTTTACTTTGTCTAAAATCAACAAGAAGTGCAAAGATTGATTGGACAACTTGACAACATTGTCTACAATGTTTGGTTGACAATTTTCTGTTTTTTTTATAATATATAAGTAATTTTTTAATGAAGGAGTGTGCTTATGCCTTTTTCGGATTTCGGCGTATTTTTAGGTGATATATCTCGTGCTGAGATTAAGCACTATACAAAAGACCCTCTTAAAGCACAAAAACAGGTGCTTAAAAAGATTATAAGACGCAATAAAAACTGTGAGCTTGGTAAAAAGCTTAATCTTAAAGACGTTCATTCTATTGAAGATTATCAGCAGAAGGTTCCTTTTTCAACCTATGCAGATTATGAGCCTTATGTTGAGCGTATGATAAATAACGGTGAAGACAGAATTATGTTTTCCGGTAAAACTTATCGTTATGCTTCTTCTTCGGGCTCAGTTGGTAAACCCAAAATTCTTCCCAAGGGCTTAAATGACCTTTGGAAAATGCAATGCCTCGGCTTTTCAACTTCTGTTGCAACTGCCTTTCATTATCTCAAAGATAAAAAAGGCGTAAGAATGGTAAATCAGGTTGGCCCTCTTGCTCTTAACCTTTCAGGTCATAAGCTCAAAGACGGTAAACAATGCAACGGCGCAGGTCAGATTCCTCTTAGGTATCTTAAACCTTTGCTTCCGTTCTTCTGCACCTCTCCCATAGAGCTTCTTTTCCCAAGCCTTGAGGATAAACTCGATACTTCTTACCTTCACCTTCGTTTTTGTCTTGAAAACAAAAAGGTAAGTTACCTCGGCTCAATGGTAGTTACACTTCTTACTTGTATGTTTGACTACCTTGAGGATAACTGGGAAATGCTTTGTGATGATATTGAAAAGGGTATTATTAACCCCAATATTGATATTACTCCCGAGCTTCGTAAAAAGTTTGAAAAGAGATTTAAACCCAATCCCGAAAGAGCTGCTGAGCTTCGCAAAGAGTTTGAAAAGGGATTTGATGACCCAATCGCTCCTCGTATCTGGCCAAATCTTCAGTGGGCTTATGGCATGATGGGTTCAAACCTCCTTGTATATGTTGAAAAACTCCGCAAGGCTATCGGCCCGGATGTTCCTATGCATAATATGGGCTATGCGGCAGCGGAAGGATATTTTGCAGCACCTACAGAACTCGATGTAAGTGATTATGTTCTTCTTCCTTGGTGCACATTCCTTGAGTTTCTTCCTATTTCCGATGATGAAGAAGATGAGGCTGACGACACTGTAAGACCTCTCCTTATGAATGAGCTTGAAATCGGTAAGTGCTATGAGATGGTTGTTACAAACTTCTCCGGCCTTTACAGATACAGAATTCAGGATGTTGTAAGAGTTACAAGAATGTATAATAACACTCCTGAGGTTGAGCTTCTTTTCAGACAAAACCTTTCAATGAATGTTGCCAATGAAAAAACTTCCACTGATATGGTTATTGCAGCTGCTCAAAATGCTGCAAAAGAAATGGGCGTTGAATATCAAGGCTTCAGCTTCTATCCAGATTTCTCAACCAAACCACCAAGATATACTATGCTTTGTGAGCTTAAAGGTGGCGCTCTTGATGAAGAGGACAGGCAGAAATTCATTGATACATTAGACCACGAGTTTGATGAAATCAACGAGAAATACTATAAGTACAGACGCTGGGGTATGCTCAACAGACCCGAGGTTCTTTTCCTTAAAGAAAAAACCTATGTCGGCTACAACGATTATCTTGCAAGTAAGGGTGTAGTTCTTAATCAAATTAAGCCTGTTACTGTTATTAACAGCAAAGATAGAGAAAATTATTTCTTCTCTCATGTTGCAACTGAAACAGACCTTGTTGATTACGTTCTTAACAAAAATAAAGAATAATTTGTGATTTGAGGGGTATATCATGAAATTATCTCGTAAAATAATAGCTTTGTTTATGACGATGGCTATTATTATCTCTACATTTTTTTGTTTTTCAGTAAATTCTTTTGCAGGGTATGAAGGAAAAGTGCCCATCGTTTACGTTCGCGGTCAAGGGTCAACCCTTGTTATTGAAAATGAAGATGGGAGCAGGCAGAATGTAAACTTTTCAATTGACATTTCCAAAGCTTTAAATACTGCTCTTGAAAATAAAGACGTGTTTATTAAGGCTTTTCTTACACAGGATTGGACTGATTTCAGTAAGCTTATTTCCGGTATTTTAACAGATTCATTTAAAGACTGTAAGCTTGATGAAACAGGTGAACCGACCGATGGCTCAAAATCTCACTTTTCTCCAACCTATGAAGAGGTTGAACAAAGATATAAAAGCGGCACAGACGGTCTTGAAACATTCTATTTTGACTATGACTGGCGCCTTGACCCATACGAAAATATGGATGAGCTTGAGAACTATATAGACCTTGTCCTTGATGTAACAGGCAGCGAAAAATACGCTCTTTGCGGTAGATGTGAAGGCTCATGTCTTGTTCTTCAATATCTTGAGTACTACAAAGAAAAGCATAATAATCAATATGATGAAAGAATTACCGATATTGTTATGTATTCATCTGCTGTGCTTGGTGCATCTCCAATGGGTGAAGCCTTCACCGGCAAGCTTTATCTTGATCCCGATGCTCTCGAAAGATTTGTTTATGATAACGATTTCGGTATTGATAAAGATCTTGGATTATTTACTCTTACAGATGAAAGTTTTAGAGAAATTATGACGATTTTCAGCAATGCTTACGGCCTTGACCTTGCTTGCTGGGCTGTCAATAATGTTTATCAGCAAATTTATCTTAGCATAATACCCGAAGCCTTAAAGAATAGTTATGCTTCATTTCCGGGCTATTGGGCAATGGTATCCGATAAATTCTATGAGGATGCTAAACAAGCCATGTTTGGTGGCCAAGAAGATAAATATGCAACCTTTATCGAAAAAATTGACAAGTATCACTACAATATCCAAAACAGATCTGAGGAAATTCTTAAAGAAGCTCAATCTTACGGCATAGAAGTTTCAAATATTGTAAAATACGGCTTCCAAATCTATCCTGTAGTTGAAAATTGTGAAACTCAGTCAGACAAAATTTGTGATGTTTACAGTGCCGGCTGGGGTGTTTCTTCAACAAATCTCGGCGAAACTTTCAGTGCAGATTATATTAAGGATGCTATCAAAAAGGGCACGGTAAAATATATTTCACCTGATAACTGTATTGATGCCTCAACCACATGGCTTAAGGACACTACTTGGTTTATAAAAAATCTGGAACACAAAAAATTCCCCAATAGTGCTGATCCACTTGTGTTTACTATTGTTAATACGGATGATATCACCGTAGATACCTACAAGGATTATCCTCAATATTTATACTACGATCAAGATAACGATGTGATTATTCCTTATGATGTAGAGAATCACAAGGTGAAGCTTGATGATTATTTCAGCGATCCGGCTGTATCTTTTGCAAGAAAAATTAAACCGGCATTTAAATATTTCTTCAAGGCCCTTACATTTGTTATTAATATTTTGATGCCTAAAGTTAAATCATAAAAATTTCATATAGATATTAGTGTTTCTGAATTTTTATTAGGGGGGATTGTTATTAAAACGTTTAAAAAGTTTTTGTCAATTTTTATGACATTTGCGGTAATCGTTTCTACTTTCTTCTGCTTTTCGATAAATTCATTTGCTGCTTATCCCGGCAATGTGCCTTTAATTTATGTTACCGGTGCAGGTCATGAGCTAGGTATTAAGCAGGATGACGGTAGCTGGAAGTATATTACTTATGAAGTTGACAAGCAAAAGGTTGTGGATGCGGCTCTTGCAAATAAAGATGTATTCATAAAGGCATTTCTTACACAGGATTGGTCTGATTTCTGCGATGTCTTGATTGATGTTATGAAAGATATTTTTGATGACTGCCGTCTTGACGAAAACGGAGAGCCTACGGATGGCTCTCGCTCAACCTTTGAGCCTACGAAAGAAAGCGTCAGTTACAGATATAGTGTTGGCAGCGATTTAGGCTCAACCACTTTTACATTTGAAAGTGACTGGCGTCTTGACCCACTTGAAAATATGGATGAGCTTGAGAGCTACATAAATTTAGTTCTTGAGGTTACAGGCAGTGATAAGTATGCTATCTGTGGTAGGTGCGAAGGCGCAAGCACGGTTCTCCAGTGGCTTGATTACTATAAGAATAAGAATGGCGAATATGACCCAAGAATAACAGATGTTATTATGTTTGTTGCTGCTTCAAATGGCGTAGAATCTGTTTCTTCGGCTTTTTCAGGCAAAATGCACTTAGAGGCAGATGCTGTTGAAAGATTCGTATATGACACCGATTTTGGCTTAGATACAGAAATAGGCTCTTTGAATCTTACAGATGAAAGCTTAAGAGAAATACTTACAATTGTAAGTAATGCCTATGGCCTTGACCTTGGATGCTGGGCAGCTAATAATGTTTATTCGCAAATATATTTTAATATAATTCCCGAAGCACTTAGGTATAGCTATGGCACCTTCCCGGGCTATTGGACTATGGTTACGGATGAGGATTATGAGGAGGCCAAAAAGCTGGTTTTCGGTGACGAAACAGAAAAATATGCAGGTTTAATAGCAAAAATAGACCGTTATCATAATGAAATAGCGGTGAGAACCGAAGAAATACTTAAAGGTGCTGAGGAAAGTGGCATTGAGGTTTCAAACATTGTGAAATACGGCTTCCAAATTTATCCTTATGTTGAGAATCCCAATGTGCAGTCAGACAGGACTTGTGGAGTTGAGCTTGCAAGCTGGGGCGCTACTACCACACCTTTAGGTGAAACTTTCAGTGATGACTATATAAAAAATTCTGTCGCCAAGGGCACCGCAAAATATATTTCACCTGATTTATGTATTGATGCTTCTACGACATTCCTTAAAGATACCACATGGTTCATAAAGAATTTTGAGCACAGTACTTTCCACAGATATGCAGATAAACTTCTTTTTGCAATTGTTAATACAAAAGATATAACTGTGGAAACATATAAGGATTTACCTCAGTATCTGTATTTTGATACTACAACACAGACCATATCTACTTATGATGTTGATACTCAAAAGGTAAATCTTGATAATTATTTCAACAGTGCTACCGTATCTTTTGCAAGAAAGATAAAACCTGCCTTTAAGTATTTATTCAAATTTACCACAATAATCATAAGGCTCTTAATGCCTAAAGTTAAATCCTAAAACCAAAGGCCGTTGCACCGTACAGGTGCGACGGCTTTTTTCATCGTAAATATACTTATTAAATTAGATAATATAGTAAAAATGCCCAAAAATTCGTTATTGAATATGTGTGGCATCTTTGATAATATATATTATATATGTAATAAAGAATTTTGGGAGAATATATGAAGATAAATTTTGTTATACCTTGTCTCTTGGGTATAGAAGGCTTAATTTCAAGTGAACTTAAAGATTTAGGTGCAGAAAATGTTCTTGCCGAAAATGGTAGAGTTTTGTTTTCCGGTGACGAGCACATTCTTGCCCGCGTTAATATTTGCTCAAGATATGCAGAAAGAGTACAAATTCTTGTGGGCTCTTTTGAAGCAAAAACATTTGAAGAACTTTTTCAAGGTACAAAGGCTCTCGAATGGGAAAAATGGATAGACGCCGATGATGCTTTTCCGGTAAAAGGATATTCCATAAACTCCACTCTTTTCAGCACTCGCGATTGTCAGGCAATTATCAAAAAAGCCGTTGTTGAAAGAATGAAACAAAAGCATCATATAGAATGGTTCGATGAAACCGGCCCTGTTCATCAAATTCAGTTTTCCATAAATAAAGACAATGTGTCTTTGCTTATTGATACATCCGGTTGTGGCCTACATAAAAGAGGCTACAGGCTTGATGCAAATGATGCGCCCATTAAAGAAACCCTTGCGGCAGCTCTTTGCAATATTTCTCGTCTTAAACCTTACCATAAATTTTATGATCCGATGTGCGGCAGCGGCACTATTCTTATTGAAGGTGCTCTTATGGCTTGCAATAAAGCTCCGGGGCTTCATCGTAATTTTTCTGCCGAAAGGTTTGATATTATCCCCCGTGAAGCTTGGCAGGAAGAAAGAGAAAGAGCAAAATCACTTGAAAGAATACCCAATGATTTTGAAGCTTTCGGCTCGGATATTGACCCCAAAGCGATAGAAATTGCAAAAGTCAACGCAGAAAGAGCCGGAGTTGCAAATTTAATAAATTTAAAAGTTGCTAACGTTCGTGATTTTAATCCATCCACTGAGTGTGGCACTCTCATTTGCAATCCGCCATACGGCGAAAGAATGCTTGATTTAAGTGAGTGCGAGGCTTTATACAGAGATATGGGTAAAGCTTTTGAGAAAAGAAACGGTTGGTCTTATACGATTATCAGCCCGGATGAAGAATTTGAAGCTGCCTTTGGCAGAAAGGCCGATAAACGCAGAAAACTATATAATGGAATGATTAAATGCCAAGCATTTATGTATTTCAAATAATAAACAGGAGTTAAAGATGAAACATTATTTTATTGTAAATCCACAGGCAGGTCAGGGTAAAAATCGCGCCCTTGATTATATTAAACCCGAAATTGAAAAAGCTGCAGCCAAATACGGCTTTGATTATGAAATATTACCCACAGGCAAGCAAGGTGACGGCATAGAATTTACTAAAAAAATAGGCGAAAGTGGTGAAGATGCACGCATTTACGCTTGCGGTGGTGACGGCACACTTTACGAGGTTGTAAACGGTTCTTACGGCTACAAAAATATTGAAATTGCCGCAATTCCTCTTGGCTCAGGTAATGACTTTATAAGATATTTCGGCACAAGAGATGATTTTCTTAAACTTGATGACCAAATTGAAGGCACTGCTTGTGAGCTTGACCTCATTAAATGCGGTGATGAATTTGCCATAAATCAATGCTCTATGGGTATGGATGCAGAGGTTTGTGCTATGCAGGGTAAAATCAAGAAATGGCCTCTTGTTACAGGTGAAGGAGCCTATTATATCGGGTGTATTTATTCTCTTTTCAGAAAATTCAAAAATCGCTTCACCGTAACTTACGATGACAATGAAACAATCACAAAAGATGCACTCTTTTGCTTTATCGGTAACGCCAGCTACTATGGTGGAGGTTTCAGAGCAGCACCGAAGGCTATTCCAGATGATGGTCTACTTGATGTGGTGCTTGTTGAATCTTCTCTTAATAGATTAAAGCTTGCAACTCTTCTTGAACCGTATAAGAGAGGGGAACATCTTGACTGGGATATAACCACATTTAAGAGAGTTAAAAAATTACATATTCATTCAGAAGCACCTGCTGCCGTAAATGTTGACGGTGAATGTCAGTATGTTACCGACGCAGATTTTGAGCTTCTTGAAAAAGCTGTTAAATTTGTAGTTCCTAAAGGCTTGTCTTATCTTAAAGATAGAGGCCTTAATAAATAAAATTTTTATTCGGAGGAAAATTATGAAATTCTGTGTACATTGTGGCGCACAAATCGATGATGATGCTGTTTTTTGCCCTTCATGCGGTCAAAAAGTTGAAGAGCATAATGAAGGTAACAGTAACTTTAATTACCAAAATAATGAGTACAACCAATATCAGCAGCAGAATAATTCACAGCAGTTTAATGCCGAAGGCTATGACTACAGAGATGTTGAGGATAATAAAAAAGTTATCAGCTTTTTATCTTACCTCGGTATTTTGTTTATCATTCCTTTAATTGCTGCTCCTAATTCTTATTATGCAAAATTCCATGCAAATCAAGGCTTACTGCTGTTTATTATGGAAATGGTATGTGCTGTTATTTGCGCAATACCCATTGTTGGCTGGATTGTAGGCGCAATAGGTGAAGTTTTAGCCGTTGTTTTTACCATTATGGGAATAATAAATGCACTCAGCGGTAAAGCCAAAGAATTGCCCATAATCGGAAAATACAGGATTATAAAATGACAAACAGTTTAAGATTTGGTAAAGACAAAATCAGAATTTTACAGGTAAGCGACCCTCAGGACCTTAAATATGTTCGTGCTGCCATGACTGAAATGCTTGATAAAGCGTACGAGGTTTTTGAGCCTGATTTGGTGGTTTTTACAGGGGATAACATTCTCGGCAATCATCTTCTTGATATGCGCTTTGGCTCAAAGCATTTCGCAGAGGGCAAAGAGGCAACCGAAAAAAGTATGAAACAGGCTTTAGAGCATATTCTTGAGCCTGTTCAAAGGCGTGAAATTCCTTTTGCAATGATTTACGGCAATCACGATGATATGAATTTGCTTACAAAAGATGAGCAAATGGAAATTTATCGCTCATATTCATATTGCCTTGAAGGGAACACAAATTGCCCCGAGGTAGACTGTGATACTTATGCCGTGAAAATATATTCGGGTGAAAAACTCGTTTATATTCTTTATATGCTTGATTCGGCTTGGCAAGATAATGATGGAGAGCGTAAATGCCATACCGAAATAAAGCCCGAAACCGTGAAATGGTTTATTGAAACAAATAAAGCCATAAAAAAAGAAAATAGTAATAAAGCCGTTCCTGCATTGATGTTTATTCATATTCCTTTGCCAGCACAAAAAGAGCTTACAGAACCTTGCTGCCCTAATGATTCCAAGGCTGTTATTGATTTTAACGGCAAAGTCTGCAAATTAAATCCTTGTATTGCAAAAGGCGTAATGGCAGAGCCTATATCTGATGTAGATACTGATAACGGGCTTTTTGATGCCGTTTTAAGCGAGGGTAATGTTAAAGCGATAATAACCGGTCACGACCATAGAAACTGTTTTGAAGGCACTTATAAAGGCGTAAAATTTCTTCAAACAGGGTGTGCTTCTTTCAGATGCTATGGCACAAAAGAGGCAAGGGGCGTAAGAGTTATTGATATTAACTCCGATGGCAGTTTTGATACAAAATTTCACAATTATTTTGACATTTGCGGTAATTCTCTTAAAAGCAAAATAAAGTTCTTCCTTGATTCCGATGAGAACGAAAAGAAAAAACTTGCTCTTATTTGCTCCCTTGCAGGCGTATCTGCCGTAAGTGTAGCTGCCGCAACTGTTAAAGCAATTAAATTTACAAAAGCTGAGAGATGAATTTATGAATTATTTTATCGGCATTGATATAGGTACTTCATCGGTTAAAACAATGCTCATAAGTGAAAATGAGATTATAAATATTGTATCAAAAGATTATCCTGTAAGTTATCCGAAACTCGGTTACAGCGAGCAAAATCCGGAGGATTGGTATAACAGAAGCGTAGAGGCTTTGCTTGAGCTTACAAGCGGTATTGACAAATCTTTTGTTAAATCAATCAGTTTTTCGGGGCAAATGCACGGGCTTGTTATTCTTGATAAAAACGATAAAGTAATTCGCCCTGCGATTTTGTGGAATGACGGAAGAAGCGAGCAGGAAGTTAAGTATTTTAATGAAACCATAGGTAAAGATTTTTTACTTTCTCACACGGCAAACATAGCATTTGCAGGATTTACCGCTCCAAAACTTCTTTGGGTTTACAATAATGAACCTGAAAATTTCAATAAAATCAAAAAAATAATGCTTCCGAAGGATTATGTTGCTTATATGCTGTCCGGTGTCTTTGCAACAGATGTTTCCGATGCGGCAGGCACTCTCTATTTTGATACCGTAAATAGAAAATGGTCAAAAGAGATGCTTTCACTTCTTCATATAAATGAAGATATGTTGCCGAAAGTTTATGAAAGTAGTGAAGCTGTCGGCACACTTAAAGAGAACTTTGCAGAAAAATTAGGCTTCAATAAAGATGTAAAAATCATAATAGGAGCAGGGGATAATGCAGCATCTGCCATTGGAACAGGCGCAGTTTGTGACGGAGGTTGTAATATTTCCCTCGGCACCTCGGGCACGGTGTTCGTTTGTACTGATGCCTGCCGTTATGATGAGAATAATGCTATTCACACTTTCTGCTCTGCTAACAATAAATATCATTACCTTGCTTGTACTTTGACAGCGGCAAGTAGCCAAAAATGGTGGATTGAGGATATTCTTTGCACCGATTATAATTACATAGAAAAAGCAAAAGAATATTTCGGTAAAAGTGATGTGCTTTTTCTCCCTTATCTTATGGGCGAGCGCTCACCTGTAAATGATACGGCTGTTAGAGGTATATTTGCAAATCTTTCTATGAATACGGCAAGGGAAGAAATGAGCCTTGCTGTTTTGGAGGGCGTAGCATTTTCATTAAAACAAAATATTGAACTCATTAAATCCCACGGCGTTCCCATTACAAAATCAAAAGTTTGCGGTGGGGGAGTAAAAAACAGATTGCTTTGCAAGGTGTTTGCAACCGTTTTGAATATTCCTCTTGAAATTCCAAAGTATGAGCACGGTGGAGCGTTAGGTGCCTCTATCCTTGCCGCAAAAGGCGTAGGATGTAATGTGACTGATGATTTTTACGCAGTTAATGAAGTAATTTATCCGGATGAAAATTACGTAGATTTCTATAACAAAAAATACGAAAAGTATCTGAAATTATATCCCATGGCAAAAATGTTAAAATAATTTTTATATGAGGAGAAGATACCATGTTTGAGAATATTCCAAATGTTAAGCTGGGCTTGATTGCCGTTTCTCGTGACTGCTTCCCGAGAGTTCTTTCCGAAATGCGCCGTGCCAATATTTCAAAATCCTATGACGGCGAAATTTATGAATGCCCTGTAACCGTTGAAAATGAAGGGGATATGCTTAAAGCTGTTGAAGATGTGAAAAAGGCAGATTGCAATGCCCTTGTGATTTTCCTCGGAAACTTCGGCCCGGAAACACCGGAAACACTTATAGCTAAAAATTTTGACGGTCCTTGTATGTTTGTTGCTGCTGCCGAAGGTGACGGAGATTTAATTAACGGCCGTGGCGATGCTTATTGTGGAATGCTCAACTGTTCCTATAATCTAGGAATGAGGCACATTAACGGTTATATTCCTGAATATCCCGTTGGAACGGCAAATGATATTGCCAAAATGATTGAAGATTTTGTGCCTATTGCCCGTGCGATTATCGGCATAAAAAATCTCAAAATTATTACTTTCGGCCCTCGTCCTCAGGACTTTTTTGCCTGCAATGCTCCCATTAAAGGACTTTATGGAATAGGCGTTGAAATTGAAGAAAATTCAGAGCTTGATTTGCTTGTTTCATTCAAGGCTCATCAGAATGATGATAGAATCTCATCTGTTTGCGAGGATATGAAAAATGAGCTTGGCGAAGGAAATTATTACGAAGACTTGCTTTCCCGTATGGCACAGTTTGAGCTTACACTTCTTGACTGGGCACAGGAGCATAAAGGCGCTAGTAAATATGTTGCTTTTGCCGATAAATGCTGGCCTGCATTTCCCGAACAGTTCGGCTTTGAGCCTTGCTATGTAAATTCACGCCTTGCATCTCGTGGTATTCCCGTTGCCTGTGAGGTAGATATTTACGGCGCACTCAGTGAATATATCGGTGCTTGTGTTTCAAAGGATGCGGTAACCCTTCTTGATATTAACAATTCTGTTCCCGCACAACTTTTTGATGCAGAAATCAAAGGTAAATTTAATTATAAACTTACGGATACATTTATGGGCTTCCATTGTGGCAATACTCCGGCTTGTAAACTTTGCTCAGATAGAGCTGTTAAATATCAGCTTATTCAAAATCGTATTCTTGAAAAGGGCGGTACACCCGACTTTACTCGTGGTACTCTTGAAGCGGATATAGTCGCAAGTGATATTACTTTCTATCGTTTGCAGTGCGATTCCGAGGGCAATCTCAGAAGTTATATTGCACAGGGTGAAGTTTTGCCTGTTAAAACAGGTAGTTTCGGTGGAATCGGTATTTTCGCAATTAACGAAATGGGTAGATTTTATCGCCATGTGTTAATTCAAAAGCGTTATCCACACCATGGTGCCGTTGCTTTTGGACATTATGGTAAAGCCCTCTTTGAAATTTTCAAATTCTTAGGCATTAAAGATATAGCTTATAATCAGCCTAAGAATTTACCATACCCTACTGAAAATCCATTTGCATAATTTTGTTTCTTTTCATTCTTAAATTAATTTAATATAATCTTACACATTTATTGTGCTCAATTTTAGTTATTGCTTTTATTTTAGTAATTAAGAATGCCGTTATAGTTTATTTTAGTTATTATTTAAAAGGTTTATAAAATTCCCCATCACAAAGAATACTTCAAAGTGATGGGGATAAATTTATTTGTTTTCAATAGGTATAATACTAAATGAAAATTCGAGACCTTTTGAACCGTCGATTAAATAATTATCAAGTACATCCGGGCCGCAGCTTTGAGTGCCAGCTCCTCTTGTGAAGCCGTCAATGTTTACAACTGTGGTATGCTCGCTATGTAAATCCTCAATGTGATTTGCATTGTCAAGAAGTTTTTGACTGAATTTCCTTGCGTTAAATGAGAAATAATTTTTCTCATACGCAAATTCAAGCCCTGCGCCGTCACTATCTGTAACTTTAACATATCTAACCTTGCATCTATTTCCGTGCTCTTGCGGCCTAATATAAGGCTCATACATTTCTTCAACTGTCGTTTCGTAAATACCGATAATTGACTGAGCATAGTAATCAGAAAGATTTTCTTCAGGCCCCATTCCGTAATACTCAATATTATCAAAGCTTTCCGGCATTTCAACTGTTAAACCAAATCTCGGCAAATTCTTTGCAATATTCTTTTTGTAAGACGGAGTAAATGAAGTGTTTACGGAAATAACGCCATTGGGTTTAATGATATATTCGATTGTTGATTTTGCAATTGTTTTGCCGGCAATTTTACTTGAAATAATAAAATTAACTGTAATTTTAATATTTTTACCGGATTTTTCTGTTTCAACATTTTTAAGCTTACAAATATAATCTGAATATCCTGCTTCTTTCCAGCCGTCAACAAGTCTTACATCATTATCGGTAACTGCTCTGTAAATATTCGGGATAAAGCCTTTTGAAATAGCGGGGGATTGATTTATAAACTCTTTTCCGTTTATAACATAGCTTGAAATTTGACCGTCAGCTTTTGAAATGCTAATTGAGCCATTTGAAAGTTCAATATTATAGTTATTTGAAGTTTCTGCTAATTTTAGCTTATCATTTGCAGATTCAATTTGAACTTTATAATTTTCTTCGAGCGCTATTTGTTCAAATGCAATTTCATTTTCACCATCATAATAGTAAACATTTATGTGTATATCACATTTATCTTTCGGCTTTTTGAAATTTAAAGGGAAGTTTTTTGAACATTCAGGCTCAATGTCAAGTACTGCTTCTTCAGCGGAAAGTAAAACATTACCGTTTTTAACAACCTCAAAAACTGCTGTAATGTAGCTTGTGTTACGGAATCTGTTAGTGTTGAAAAATGTAATTTCATTATTGCTATAAGATGCTCTTACAGGCCTATAAACATTTTTCATTTCTTTGGCACCTGTATGAAGTCTTCTGTCCGGGTACATAAGACCATCTACACAGAAACAGCCGTCATGGCGCCACTCACCGTGGTCACCGCCGTATGTATATTTATATTTTGCGCGTGGATTGTAATAAGAATGATCTGCCCACTCCCAAATACAACCGCCCATAAGATTCTTGTACTTATAGAAAATATCCCAATATTCTTCAAGTCCGCCGGGGCCTTCGCCCATAGCGTGAGCATATTCACAAAGGAAGAAGGGCTTAGGTGTATATTTTTTACCTCTTGTGTGCTTGCCGCATTTTTCGACAAGCTCATGATTTGTGTACATTTCGGATACAACATTATAAGAGTGCCTTTCAGTAGCGATAACACCTTCATAATGTACGGGAATTTCAGGATTTTCTTTATGCAGAAAATCATAGCATAAATCTTGATTGCAATAGCCGCCCGCTTCGTTACCGAGAGACCAAAGAATAATACCTGCACGGCTTCTGTCACGAAGATACATTCTTTTAACTCTATCTAAGTATCTGGGGCTCCACTCGGGGTTGTGACTGAGTAGATTAATGTTATTATGTGGTGCATTACCGCAGCCGTGAGTTTCTATATCTGCCTCATCAACTACATAAAGGCCGTAAATATCACAAAGAATTAAAAACTGCGGGTCAGGAGGATAATGTGAAGTCCTAACAGCGTTTACATTAAGTGATTTCATTAACTCAATGTCCTTTTTCATGTCTTCAAAACCCATTGCATAGCCTTTCGTGTAATGGGTATCATGATGATTAACGCCCTTTATTTTTATCGCTTTTCCGTTGACAGTGAACACATCTTTTTTAATTTTTACAGTCTTAAATCCGATGTAATTTCTAACCGACATAACTTCATTTTTACCATCAAAAAAGGTAAAATATGCAGTGTAAAGCTTTGGAATTTCAGCATTCCAGCTTTGAACTTTAAGAGATTTAAATGTTATTTTGTTTTCACTTGCGTCGGCAATTTTTTCTGCTATCAGCTTTTTACCGTCATATATTTCAACTTTTGCAAAATAATCTTTTTTGCTGTTTTCAATTTCAAAAAATACATCAAGGTTCCACCCCTTAGAAGTTTCTAAAGGTTTGTAATAAATATCATTCACAAAAGCCTTCGGCATTTTATAAAGAAGTACATCTCTGAAAATTCCGTTTTCTCTGAACATATCCTGACATTCAAGAAATGTTCCGTTAGACCATTTATGAACAACGGCAAAAATTTCATTTTCGCCTTTTTTTATATTTGATGTAATATCAAATTCAGCTGTGTTGTGTGCGCCTTCGCTGTAACCTATAAATTTTCCGTTTACATATAAATCAAGGCAAGCTACAACACCGAGAAATGCAATAATATAATTTTCACTTTTTGATTCTATTTCAAATTTCTTTCTGTATATTGCAACAGGCTGCTCAAATGGTACATGAGGCGGTGCATCGTCAAAGGCATAAGGGCAGTTAATATATGCAGGGGAGTCGTAGCCAGTTCTTTGCCAAGTGCAGGGAACTTTTATTTTATCAAATTCCGTTTTATTTGTGTCAATTACATCCGGCAGATTTTTATTTGAATCAAAATACTTAAAATCCCATTCACCAGATAATACTCTAACTAAATCAGATGAAGTGCGTTCTTTTGCAAAAGGAGTTTTTGAAAGTATATTTTTACTTGTGTAAGGAATCATATATGCTCTGCCGGGGCGCTTATTAATTTCATAAACCGAAAAATCATTAAAGTTGTTACGCTCAATGGTGTATTTCATTATGCATTTTCTCCTTTAAGCATTTTAATAACTATTTTTGCCGCTTTGTAAATATCACCGCAGCCGAGGGTTATAATTGCGTCACCCGGCTTTGCATGATCAACAGCAAATTTAGCAACTTCCTCAAAACTGTTAAACCAAACACTACCGGGAATTTTTTCTGCAAGCTGAGAGGTATAAATATTATATGTGTTAACCTCTCTTGAACCCATTATTTCTGTCATAATACATTGATCGGGAATTTGAAGCACTCTTGCAAAATCATCAAAAAGCATAGCTGTTCTTGAATATGTGAAGGGTTGGAAAATGGCATAAACTTTTCCAAATCCCATTTTCATTGCAGTATTAAGTGTAACTTCAAGTTCCAAGGGATGGTGAGCATAATCATCAAGAACAGTTATACCGTTGATTTCGGCAAGCTTTTCAAATCTTCTTCCGGCACCGCCGAAATCCGCAATACCCTTTACGCAATCTTCAAAAGATACACCTGAGTACATTGTTGCTGCAATAACGGCAAGAGCGTTGTAAATGTTATGTTTTCCCGGAATATTTAATTTAACTCTGCCGAGATTTTTATTATTTTCTATCAAATCAAAAGAATAGTATTCATTCTTTTCATTAATGTTTTCCGCTCTGTAATTATTATCTTTGCCCAAGCCGAAAGTAATACCCGGCTTTTTGCTTTTTTCTAAGGCTGGCTTTACAGCATCAATTGTATTTGCGTCATCGCCGTTATAGATTATTACTTTTGTTGCTGAAGCAGCAAACTTTGTGAATGATGCTTTGAGATTTTCAAGAGTCTTGAAATAATCAAGATGGTCTTCGTCAATGTTTAATATAACTGCCACATCGGGAGTAAGATCAAGAAATGTATCAACAAATTCACAACTTTCGCATACCATATGTTCACTATGGCCTACAAGCCCGTTACTGTTTGTAAGTGGAAGTTTACCGCCGATTACAGCAGTCGGGTCCATTCCTGCTTCTATTAGTATCTGAGTTGCCATTGAACAGCTTGTAGTTTTTCCGTGAGTGCCGCTTATGCAAATTGCATTTGAGTACATTTTTGTGATTGCACCGAGAAGCTTTGACCTTTCAAACGTAGGTATATCGCTATTTTTGGCCGCAACAAGCTCCGGGTTGTCCGGAAGAAGCGCAGCGGTGTAAATAATCATTTCAGCTCCGCTTATATTTTCAGCTTTTTGGCCCATTACAACGGGTATACCTAACTTACGAATCCTTGCAAGGTTATCTGTTTCGTTATTATCCGAACCGCTTAGCTCATAGCCTTCCTTGTGCAAAATTTCAGCAAGAGGGCACATTCCCGAGCCGCCGATTCCTATGAAATGTATTCTTTTTACTTCTTTAAGAAGCTTGTCAATTTCTTGCATTTTAATAATATCTCCTATAGTCTGAAATAATATTTCAATCATTATATTATAAATCCTTCAAAAAATAAAGAACTTTTATATTTTGAATTAATTTATTTGTTAAATTTGTGTATATTTTACATAATATTCATTTTTTCTTGCATATTTTATAAATCATGATATAATACAATAAAATGGATATTTATCGTTTAATCAATTTGGAGGATTTTTTATGACCAGTACAGAATCAAGAGAGCAAGCATTTATATTGCTTTTTGAAAAATCATTTAATGAAAATGAAGAAATAGAAAAAATTTATGATTTGGCTCTTGAATGTGAGGCTATTAAAGATTCTTCGCTTACAAGAGATCTTTTTGTTGAAACTTGTAATAAATTACCTGTTATTGATGAGTTTATAAACAAATATGCAAAAGGCTGGAGCACTTCAAGAATAAGTAAAGTGTCCTTAGCGGTTTTAAGGCTTGCTATTTGCGAAATCAGATACTTTGAGAAAACTCCTGCCGCCGTTGCTATCAATGAAGCTGTAAACCTTTGCAAAAAATACGCATCAGAAGATGAATATACTTTTGTAAACGGATTACTTGGTACTTTTGTAAAGGAAGAAAATCAATGATTTCTTTGGGTATAGATACAAGCAATTATACTACTTCCTGTGCATTATTTGATTCTGAGAAAAATCTTATTATTCAAAAAAAGAAGTTGTTGCCGGTGAAAGCCGGAGAAAAAGGTCTTCGACAGAGCGATGCCGTTTTTCATCATACACAACAGCTATATTCCTTAATAGAAGATCTTATGAAAGAATCCCCCTGTAGCATTGATGCCGTAGGTGTGTCCGAAAAGCCTCGCGATGCAGAAGGTTCTTATATGCCTTGCTTTACTGTTGGAATTAACACAGCTCATTCGATTTCTTCAATAATTTCAAGGCCTGTTTATGGCTTTTCTCATCAAAGCGGTCACATTATGGTAGCTCTTTGGTCATGCGGTAGATTAGATTTAATTAATGAAAATTTCATTGCATTTCATGTTTCCGGCGGAACAACGGAAGCTCTTTATATCTCACCGGATAAAGATCGAATTTTTAAAGCCGAAATAATCGGAAAAACTCTTGATTTAAACTGCGGTCAGGCAATTGACAGAGCCGGTGTAATGCTTGGAATGCATTTTCCCTGCGGTAAAGAAATTGAAAAATTCGCTATATTATCTAAAGAAAATTATAATCCGAAAGTTTGTGTAAAAGACGGTAATTGCAGTCTTTCAGGTCTTGAGAATCTTTGCAGAAAAATGATAGATAATCATGATATGCCTGAAAATGTTTCAGCTTTTTGTATTCAATTTGTTGCAAAGACTATTGAAGAAATGGCTTTACATGCAACCAAAACTGTCGGCAATTTGCCTATAGTTTTTGCGGGTGGCGTTATGTCAGATAAAATCATAAAAAATCATCTTGAAAATAAATTTAATGCTTATTTTGCAGAGCCTGAATTTTCCTGTGATAATGCCGCAGGTACTGCTTTGCTTGCATACTATAGAGGTATGAATAATGGCTGAGTCTTTTATTCTCACAGTTTCTGCTATTAACAGATATGTTAAGTCATTACTTGAAAGTGATATAAACCTTAAAACGGTTTTTGTTAAAGGTGAAATATCTAATTTTAAGGCACAATTCAGCAGTGGCCACTACTATATGACAATTAAAGATGAAAACGCTCAAATTAGGGCTGCAATGTTTAAATTTTCAAATCAGCATCTTAAATTTATTCCTGAAAACGGTATGAGCGTTATAGTCCGAGGTAAAGTTTCTCTTTATGAAGCCGGAGGAGAATATCAGCTTATTATTGATGATATGCAACCTGATGGCACAGGTGCACTTGCTATTGCTTATGAACAGCTTAAGAAAAGACTTTCCGAAAAAGGGCTTTTTGATGAATCTCATAAAAAACTTATTCCCAAATTTCCTAATAAAGTTGCCGTTGTTACATCTGAATCCGGTGCAGCCGTCAGAGATATTGTAAATGTTATTTCCAGAAGATATCCTTTGTGTGAAATTGCATTATGCCCTGTTTCAGTTCAAGGCGAGAATGCTGCCCCTGAAATTGCATCTGCAATTAAATTAATAAATAATTTGAATGCAGCAGATGTTATTATTACCGGCAGAGGCGGAGGCTCCATAGAAGATTTATGGGCTTTTAACGAAGAAATTGTCGCTTATGCTGTTTATGACAGTAAAATTCCCGTCATTTCAGCAGTCGGTCACGAAACAGATTTTACTATTTGCGATTTTGTTGCGGATTTAAGAGCGCCAACTCCTTCAGCTGCTGCTGAGCTTGCTGTTCCCGATGTATCTGAATTACTAGGAAATTTATTTGCTTTAAAGAAAAATTTGTATTCAACTTTAAATTCCAAATTGTCAAATGAAAAAGGTAAGATAGACTACATTAATTTGTCCTTACAAAAACATAATCCTTCAGTTTACATTGAAAATTTAATTATTAAATTTGATTCGCTCTCTTCTAAAATTCAGAATAATATGAATCTTTATTTTGAAAAATCAAATAATAAATTAACTCAGCTTATATTAAAAATAGATGCTTCAAGTCCGTTAAAAATTATGTCAAAAGGTTATAGCGTCGTCGAAAAAAACGGTAAAATTGTTTCCGATTCATCAAAGCTTAATATCGGTGATTGTATCGATATAAAAATGAATAAAGGCTCCGTAAAATGTGAGGTTATTGAATAAATGGAAAATTTTAACTACGAAAAATCCATAGCTCGTCTTGAGGAAATTTCTGATATTCTTGAAAAAGGTGAAGTTTCTTTAGATGAAAGCATTAAATTATATGCGGAAGGTACAAAACTTGTTGAAAAATGCTCAAAGGTTCTTAATGAGGCGCAAATAAAGATTACTAAAATTTCTGCAGACAGCGGTGAAAACAATGAGTGATTATTCTGATAAACTGAATAAATATGTTTCGGAATTTAATTCTTTTGCAAAATGCGAAATGGATTCTTCTGTGTATACTAATAGAGAATCCGAAGGCTCTGCTAAAATGCTGGGGGCGATGAGCTATTCATTATCAAACGGTGGCAAAAGAATTAGGCCTGTTTTAACAATGGAGTTTTGCAATGCTTGCGGCGGTGATTATAAGTCTTCTTTAAACTTTGCTCTTGCTCTTGAAATGGTTCATACTTATTCTTTGATCCATGATGATTTACCCTGTATGGATAATGATGATATGCGCAGAGGCAAACCTTCAAACCATATTGTTTACGGCTATGCAAATGCACTTCTTGCCGGTGACGGGCTGCTCACTCTTACATTCGAAGAGATAACAAAATCAAATTTAGATAGTGATAAAATTGTAAAGGCTGTTAAAATTTTGTCTACTGCTGCCGGCTTTACCGGTATGATCGCAGGGCAGGTTATGGATCTTGAAAATGAAAACAAGGCAGTAGACATTGAAAAGGTAAAAAAGACTGATTCTCTTAAAACCGGAGAAATGATTAAAGCAGCTGCCGTCCTTGGATGTGTTGCAGCCGGTGCAAGTGAAGAATTTATTAAAGCAGCAGAAATTTATTGTGAAGATATAGGTCTTGCTTTTCAAATTGTTGATGATATTCTTGATGTTACGAGTGATGAGAAAACTCTTGGCAAACCTATTAACAGTGACAGCGAAAACAGTAAAACTACGTATGTATCTTTATTAGGTATTGAAGAATGTAAAAAAACAGTAAATGCTTTAACGGAAAATGCAATTAAAGCTCTTGATGTGTTCGGTGATAAAGCTGAATTTTTAAAAGAATTAGCATTTAATCTTTCAAATAGGAAAAAATGATTTATGGAATACCATATTCTTAATATTATAAATAGCCCCGATGACGTAAAAAAACTAGATAAAAAACAGCTTGATGAGTTGTGCGTTGAAATTAGAGATAAACTTGTAAATACTGTTTCCGCAACAGGCGGACACCTCGCTTCAAACCTTGGCACTGTTGAGTTGACCGTTGCTCTTCATCGTTCTTTCAATTCTCCGGAGGATAAGATTATATGGGATGTCAGTCATCAAGCTTATACCCACAAACTTTTGACTGGACGTTACGATAAGTTTGATACCATTAGAACCGAAAATGGAATTTCCGGATTCACAAGGCCTGACGAAAGTGAACATGATATTTTTTATGAAGGTCACGCCGGAACTTCTATTTCAGAGGCTTTGGGAATTGCCGCTTCAAATTCTCTTAAAGGAAAAAAAGATTATACCATTGCAGTTATCGGTGACGGTGCTTTTGGCAACGGGCTTGTTTACGAAGCTCTTAATAATGCAGCTACAAAGGGAAACAGACTTATTGTTATTCTTAATGATAATGAAATGTCTATAAGTGAAAATGTGGGTGCTATGGCAAGGTATCTTGCGGTTGTTAGAGCAAAGCCCGAATATTACAGATTTAAAGCAAGAACAGAAAAAGCGTTAAACAGAATTCCCATTATTGGTAAGCACCTTTCAAATTTCTTATTTCAAATAAAAAACACACTGAAATCGATTATATACAGAAGCTCTATTTTCGAATATTTCGGATTCAGATATATTGGCCCATTGGATGGTCACGACATACCCACTCTTTGTGAAGCTATGGATTCTGCGAAGATGATAGATAAACCGGTTCTTATTCATGTAAATACCGTTAAGGGCAAAGGGTATGATTACGCCGAGCATTCACCTGATTTGTTTCACGGGATCTCAAAATTTGATATTGATACCGGAGAACCTAAACATAGCGGGGATAGCTATTCTTCTGAATTTGGCAAAGCAATTTGTGAGTTTGCATCAAAAGATAAAAGAATATGCGCCGTGACTGCGGCTATGGCTCTTGGCACAGGGCTTGAAACTTTCTTTAACGAATTTCCTCAAAGAGCTTATGATGTAGGTATAGCCGAGGAACATGCTGTTACATTTTGTTCCGGTCTTGCTGCAGGAGGAATGTTACCTGTTTTTGCGGTTTATTCAACTTTTCTTCAAAGATGTGCAGATCAGCTGATTCACGATGGTGCTCTGCAAAGAAAGAAAATGGTTATTGCTGTTGACAGAGCCGGATTTGTAGGTGAAGACGGAGAAACACACCAAGGATTATTTGACATTTCAATTTTGCAATCTTTACCCAATACTACTGTTTATTCTCCTGCAACCTATAAAGATTTAAAGAAGGATTTATATAACGCTTTTTATAAGGATGAAAATCTTGTTGTTATCAGATATCCGAGAGGCTCGATGCCTAAGGATGAAAATACAGAAAATCTTTGTGAGGAAGATTTTGAAATTATTGGCAATTACGATTCCAAGATTGCCCTTATCGCTTATGGGAGAATGTTTTTTGAAGCGATAAAAACTCAAAATGATTTTAAAAATGCAGGCATCGATATTAAAATTATCAAGCTTAATAAAATCAAACCGATCTCAACCGAAGTCATTGACGCTATGTCTGAGTGTGAAAATATTTTCTTTTTTGAAGAAAGTATGAAAGGCGGAAGTATAGGCGAAAAGATCGGTGCCATGCTTCTTGAAAATAATTATAAAGGCAAATATTTTCATAATGCAATTAATGATGAATTTGTCCCCCACGCACCGGTTGACAGCTTAATGAGAAAATATAAGCTTGATTTTAAATCTATATCTGAAATTATTAAAAATGAGGTCACGTAATGAGTGATAAATTAAGGCTTGATATAGCCGTTTTCGAGCGAGGCTTTGCCGAATCGAGAGAAAAAGCCAAGGCTATGATTATGGCTGGCAGTGTATATCTAAATGGCCAAAAGCAACTAAAGGGAGGCACACCTGTTACAGCAGAAGATAAAATTGAGGTTAGAGGATCTGTTAATCCTTATGTGAGCAGAGGTGGATTAAAGCTTGAAAAAGCAATGAAATCTTTTAATCTCTCTCTAAATAGCTGTAAATGTATGGATATAGGGGCGTCAACCGGTGGCTTTACCGATTGTATGCTGCAAAACGGTGCCGTAAAGGTTTATTCCATAGATGTTGGCTATGGCCAACTTGCTTGGAAACTTCGCACCGACGAGAGAGTTGTTAATCTTGAACGTACAAATTTCAGATATGTTACGAGAGAACAAGTTCCTGATCAAATTGATTTTGCATCCGTTGATGTTTCTTTTATTTCTCTCAAAAAAATTCTTCCTGTAATGAGAGAACTTTTAAAAGATAACGGTAAGGCTGTTTGTCTTATTAAGCCTCAGTTTGAAGCGGGTAGAGAAAATATAGGCAAAAAAGGCGTCGTTCGTGATAAATCTGTTCATGAAAACGTTGTTAAAGAAATTACCGATTTTGCTATATCAGTAGGCTTTGAGGTTGTTGGAGTGGATTTTTCTCCGATTAAAGGACCTGAAGGTAATATTGAATATTTAATGCTTATTTGCAAAAAAGAAAATCCTGCTATGGCTTGGCAGGGCGATGTTCATACTCTTGTTGAAAATTCACATAACACTCTTGATTGAGGGGGAGCTAAATTGAAAATTGTACTTATGCCTAACACCACAAGAGCTGAGGCAAAAAACATTACAATTGAAATTTGCAAGATTCTTAAAGAGCTAAAAGCTGAATGTTATCTTGATACAGCTTATTCCAAACATTTTGAAAATACCGATGTTGTATTTGAAGATGACAGTATTACTTTGCCAAAGTGCGATGCTGTAATCGCTGTTGGTGGTGACGGTTCAATTATTCACGCTGCAAAAGAAGCCGTAAAATTCAGAAAACCTATTCTCGGCATAAACGCCGGTAGACTTGCTTTTATGGCCGGGCTTGAGGATGATGAGCTTAATTTGCTGTCAAAACTTATAGATGGTGATTATGTTCTTGACAGAAGACATATGTTAAAAACGGAGGTCTATAAGGGAGATAATCTCATTTCAAAAGGTTATGCTCTTAATGATTGTTTTATCACTAATGAAGAAAAGCAAAGAATGTCCGATATAGAAATCGCATTAAACGGCAATGTTTTTAACTGCTCTCTTTGTGATGGCATTATTTTGGCTACGCCCACAGGCTCGACTGCTTATTCACTTTCTGCAGGAGGTCCTGTTGTTGACCCTGAGCTTGAAAGTATTATTTATACTCCGGTTTGCCCTCATTCATTGTTTGGCAGGTCGATTATCTTTAAACCCCAAGATATAATCACAGTTTCTTCCGGTGAAAAGCAAAATCTTTATTATTCAAATGACGGAGCTTCTCCTGTTAAAATTACCGGTGATTGTAAAATAGTTGTATCAAGCGCAGATATAACTGCAGACTTTATTAGAATTAAATCCGATAATTTTATTGATATTTTGTATAAGAAACTTGCCCAAGGTAGATGAAAGGAAGATTGTTTTGAAAAAACAAAGACATGAAGCAATATTAAGGCTTATAAATTCTAATTGCATTTCTACTCAAACCGAACTTCTTGAAAAATTAAATGCCGAGGGTTACGATACTACTCAGGCAACAATATCAAGAGATATAAAAGATTTAAGGCTTATTAAAAAGCCCGATGAGCTCGGCAGATCTTGCTATGCCATTAATAAAGGGGAGAACGGCGAGCTTAACGGCAAATATAAAAGCGTATTTCAGCACAGTGTGATATCTGTTGACTTTGCGGGAAATATGATTGTTATAAAGTGCTATAATGGTATGGCAAATGCTGCATGTGCAGCTTTAGATGCTATGGCGATGGAAGGGATTGTCGGTACTCTCGCGGGGGATGATACCATATTTATAGTTTGCCGCAGCGTTGATGCTGCATCAAGTATCAAGTCTAGAATTGAAAGTATTATTTCTTAATTGTAAGAGGATAAAATTATGCTGCTTGACTTAAAAATTGAAAATATAGCAGTTATTGAAAATTCAAGCCTTAGGTTTGATAAAGGTCTAAATGTACTTACCGGAGAAACAGGTGCCGGTAAGTCTATTGTTATTGATTCTATAAATGCAATTCTTGGCGAAAGAACATCAAAAGAGCTTATTCGCAGTGGTACTAATAACGCTAAAGTAGTAGCTTCATTTTGCAATATTGGTAAAGATGTCATAAAGTGCCTTGATGACCTTGGTATTGAAAAAACAGATGATAATTCTTTAACGATAAGCAGGTCTATAAGCTTAAGTGGTAAAAATACTTGCAGAGTAAACGGCTGGCCTGTTACTGTGGGCCAGTTAAGAGAGCTTGGAGCTAATTTAATAAACATTCACGGTCAGCATGACAGTCAATCGTTGCTTAATCCGGAAAAACATCTGTCTTATCTTGACGGTATGGCAGATAATAATGAACTTTTGAATGAATATAAAAATGCTTTTCATTCGCTGATTAAAACAAAAAAAGAGCTTGATTCTCTTTATGATTCAAGAGATGAAAAGGCAGCAAGGCTTGATTATCTTAATTATGTCATTGAAGAAATAAATGAAGCGAATATCAAAATAGGTGAAGCGGAGTCTCTTAAAAAAGAAAAAGTTTTGCTTGAAAACAGCTTAAAAGTACAAAAATTACTGGAAAAATCTTATTCTGCTTTATGCTCCGACGGAGGCATATCAGAGTCTTTATCCGAATGTGCTTCACAGCTTGAAAAAGTAGCAGAATATTATGATAAAGCCTCAGAAACAGCTAAAACTATTAAAGGACTTTCAATAGAGCTTTTTGATGTCGCATCTTCTGTGCGAGAACTTTCTGAGGGATTTAGCTATTCTCCTTCACGAATGAGTGAAATAGATGATAGGCTTGATATTATATACCGCTTATCCATGAAATACGGTAAAACCGAAGAAGATATACTTGATACATTAAAAAAGTCAGTTGATGAAAAATCTTCTATAGAAGTTTCTGATGAAAAGATTTCGATTCTTGAAGAGAATTTGTATAAAGAATCTGATTTAGTTAAAGAACTTGCGGGCAAGCTTTCAACCTCAAGAAAAAATGCAGCTGAAATTTTTGAAAAGCTGGTTTCAAAAGAACTTGAGTTTCTTGATATGCCATATGTGAAATTTGTTGTTGATATTAAAAAATCGCCAATGACTTCAAAGGGCGCAGAAACAGTTGAATTTCTTATAAGTGCAAATCCCGGTCAAGAGCCAAAATCAATATCAAAAATCGCTTCCGGTGGTGAGCTTTCAAGAATTATGCTTGCCATAAAAAATGTTCTTTCCGATAAGGACGGCGTTGAAACTTTAATTTTTGATGAAATTGATACAGGCGTTAGCGGTTCTGCAGCAGAGAAAATTGCTCTAAAGCTTTATCAGGTTTCAAAAGGCAGGCAGGTCATTTGCGTGACACACCTTCCACGAATTGCCGCTCAAGCTGATTTCCATTTAAAAATCGAGAAAAAAGTTACCGATTCCGGAACATTTACAGACGTGATCCCCCTTGATTTTGAAGGTAGCGCCGCTGAAATTGCAAGAATTACAGCTGGAAATTCAGTTACAGCTCTTCAACTTGAAACCGCAAAAGAAATGCTGCAAAAGGCAAAGGAGAATTAACATGAAAATCGGAGCTTGTATCAGCGGAAATTATGAAAATTTGCTTATTGCTAAAAATGCGGGGTTTGATTACGTTGAAAGTAATTGTCAAGAGATTGTTAAAATGGATGACGTTACTTTTAATAAGTTTAAAAATGCTGGTATTCCCATTCTTTCTGCAAATTGTTTCGTCGGAATGAAAGTAACTGGTCCGGAAAAGAATTATGAAAAGATTAAAAATTACCTCGAGAAGCTCTTTTATCGTGCTGAAATTCTCAACATTAAATATCTTGTTTTCGGCTCTTCCGGAGCAAGAAAAAGGGATGATTTAACTATTCCTGTTGAGACGGCAAGGGAAGAAATAGTATATTTTCTTAAAGAGCTTGTTGCCCCTCTTGCAGAAAAAACGGGTATAATAGTTCCTATAGAGCCCTTAAGAAAAGAAGAATGCAATGTAATAAACACAATTGCTCATGGTATAGATATTGCCAAAAGAACAGGGTCTGATAATATTAAAGTGCTTGCGGATGTTAAGCATATGCTTGCTTCGGATGATCCTCTTTCTGTTATTCCCGTTTATAAAGATTGGATCGTTCACGCACACACTTCAAACCCATATCCAGCACCGGAGCTTAATAAAAAGCGCATCTATCCTAAAGAAACCGATGAATTTAATCAAGATTTATTCTTTAATCCTTTAATTGAAGCCGGAATAGAGACCTGCACTATAGAGGCCGATATTCTTGATTTTAAGACTGATTGTAAGGATGCAATCAATTTGCTTTCTAAATACAGATAATAATAACCTCTGAGCTTGTAATTAAACTCAGAGGCGTTTTTCATTCTTCAATTTTCCAAATTTCTTTTGCCATGTTAAAAACGGCCCAGCCTTTTGGCCATCCCACATAAAAAGCAACATGAGTGATTATTGCTGCAATTTCTTTTTGAGTAACACCGTTATTTTTTGCATTTTGCAAGTGATATTTTAGAGATGAGTCTGTTACACCAGAACTCATTAAAGCGACAACGGTAATTATACATCTTGTTTTGATATCAATATCTTCATTGTTCCAATTTTCTCCGAAAAGTACATCATCATTATAATGTGCAAAATCAGGAGCAAATTCTCCTAAAGACTCTCTACCTGCAGTCTGTTCTATTTTTTTCATAATCAGCCCTCCAATTTATTATATTCATCGTCTGTTATTGCTTCAAGCCATTCATTGGATTTGTTATCTCCGGGTGGCTCAAAGGTTATGTGAGAAAACCAGCTGTTCTTTTTTGCTCCGTGCCAATGTTTAACATTTGCGGGAATAACGATTACTGTTCCCGGCACAAGACTTACAGGCTCTTTTCCATATTCTTGATACCAGC
The DNA here is from genome assembly GCA_963652165.1 of bacterium. Lineage (GTDB taxonomy): Bacteria > Bacillota > Clostridia > Oscillospirales > Acutalibacteraceae > CAG-177. The sequence continues at coordinate 110,799 of CAVJRM010000003.1, forward strand.
CTTCACCTGCTTGACAGATTAAAATTTGACCCCCACCGTATGTAGCATGATGTATGTGCCAGTTGTTTCTGCATCCCGGCTCAAAACTAACATTAAAAATAGGAAATTCACCATTTTTTACATCAGTAAGAGGCTTAAGAAATGATTCGCCTATAAAGTATTGAGCATAAGCAGTATTTGGCTCTCCGATTCCAAAAGCATCTATTTTTTCAAATTCTTCTTTATTCATAATCTACCTCCAATGTTTTTCTAATATTATAGTACGGTAAAAATGATTATGTAAAGTATTTTGTACAAATTTGACGTTTAAATTTCAGTCACCTTTTTCGGTTGACAACATCAATAATAGGTGATATTATTTTAAAAAAAGGGGAGTTATTTATATGAAAAAATTAAGACCGATTATATCTTTTATTTTAGCTTTAGCTATGATTTTTACCTCATGCTTAACATCTTTTGCAGATATGATAATAGACGACAAATCTATTGATGGCAGCGAAGTTACCGGCTTTACAGATTTGGATTTTCTTACATCTAAAGGCAGATATATAGTAAACCGTTTAGGTGAAAAGGTTACACTCAGAGGTGTAAACCTCGGTGCATGGCTCATATTTGAGGATTGGCTTTGCCCTTATGAAGGCGTTAGCGATAACTATGAGGTTATTGAAACTTTAACTGAACGCTTCGATCAAGAAACAGCCTATAAGCTTCTCAATATCTATTATGATAATTTCATTACTGAGTATGACCTTGATTGTATAAAGGAAATGGGCTTTAACTGTGTAAGAGTTCCGTTTTGGTATCGCAATTTCTATTATGATGATAACGGCACCAAAATTCTTGATGAAGAAGGAAATTGGGACTTTTCATGCCTTGATTGGATCGTAGAAGAATGTTCAAAGAGAGAAATATATGTTGTGCTTGACATGCATGGCGCAGTAGGCTACCAAAGTGATGCACCTCACAGTGGTAAAACTAAATCTTGCAGTCTTTATGATGACACCGAGCAGGGCGAGCGTTACCGTGAACTTACCGATGAGCTTTGGACTGCTATTGCCACAAGATTCAAAGATGAGCCTGCCGTTGCGATGTATGACCTTCTTAATGAGCCAATGTGCGATGTTGATTGTACAGAGGTTAAGAGAAGAATTAATAACGAAAGTATTTATACTCGTCTTTATAACACCGTAAGAAAAGTTGACAACGACCATCTTATTTCTATTGAATGTATTTGGACAGCTGCTGCAGCACCGCATAAAGCCATAAAAGGCTGGAAAAATGTTGTTTATCAAGTTCATTTCTATCAAAATTCAGATTTTATTTTCAATCTTTTTGTATATCTTACAAGGCTTTATTATTTAAATTCACCACTTATGATGGGCGAGTTCTATCCTCATAAGTCAACCACTTGGAAAAATTGCTTTAATACAATGGAAAATTGTGGTATGAGCTGGTTCCTTTGGACGTATAAAGCCACAGGTCACGGCATGTGGAGTAGTGATTGGTGCCTTAAAGGCAGTAAAGACGGCTTTGAAAGAGCAAACATTTTAAAAGACAGTCCTGTCGAGATTGCCCGCAAATGGGGCGAATGTCAGAGAACTGAAAATGGCTATCAAGACAGTGGCCATTATGAAAAAGATGTAAAAGCTTTTCTTAAATGATTTTTGCAGCTCACATTTTTGTGAGCTGCTTATTTTTGCTTAAAAATAAAATCATAAAATTTCTTGCTTTTACACTTGAATTGTTTATTTTCCTTTGTTATTATATATTATATAAAATTACAAATAATGCTTTTATTTCATGATTTTGTAGGAGGAATAAACTATGAAACTTACTATGGCTCAGGCACTTGTAAAGTTCCTTGATAATCAATACGTCAGCTATGACGGAGTCGAAACTAAATTTGTAGATGGTATTTTCGGCATTTTTGGTCACGGTTGTGTTGTTGGTATAGGTCAAGCTCTTGAGCAGGGTGGACACAACCTTAAATTTTACCAAGGTCATAATGAACAAGGTATGGCTCACGCTGCCACTGCCTTTGCAAAACAAAATAAAAGACGTAAAATTATTGCTTGCACATCTTCAATAGGCCCAGGAGCTCTTAATATGGTTACTGCTTGTGGTACAGCTACAGCAAATAGAATTCCTCTGTTAGTCCTTCCCGGTGACACTTTTGCCTGCCGTCAGCCTGATCCTGTTCTTCAGCAGATTGAGCAGCCAACTAGTTACAGTATTACTGCAAATGATAGTTTCAAAGCTGTTTGCAAGTACTGGGATAGAATTGTTCGTCCTGAGCAGCTTATGACTGCTTGCCTTAATGCAATGCGTGTTCTTACTGATCCCGCTGATACAGGAGCTGTTTGCCTTGCAATGCCTCAGGATACTGAGGGAGAAGCTTTTGATTACCCTGATCATTTTCTTAAAAAGAGAGTTTGGTACCTTGATAGACGAATCCCTACAACTCGTGAAATAGAGATAGCAACTAAAATGATAGAAGCAGCCGAAAAACCTATTCTTATTGTAGGTGGTGGTGTAACATATTCAGAGGCTTGGAATGAAGCAAAAGAATTTGCCGAAAAGTTTAATATCCCCATCGGCGAAACACAGGCAGGTAAAGGTAACATTCCTTATGATGTTCCTCTTAACCTCGGAGGTATCGGAGTAACAGGCGGTGCTGCCGCAAATATAATTGCAAAGCAAGCAGACCTTGTTATTTCCGTTGGCACAAGGCTTACAGACTTTACCACATCATCAAAGTGGCTTTTCCAAAATCCAAATGTAAAAATGCTTTCGGTTAATGTTTGCCCATTTGATGCATTTAAGATGGATGCAACATCAGTTATAGCAGATGCAAAGCTTACTCTTAAAGCTATTACAAAAAATCTTTCCGAAAAAGATTATATATCAAATTGGGGCGATGAAATCCCAAATGCAAAAGACTCTTATCAAACAGAAATTGACCGTAATTACAGTGTGATTCTTAATGAAGGCCTTTCACAAACAAGAGCTCTCGGTGAAATTAATAAATCAATAGCTAAGGATGCTATTGTAGTTGGATCCGCCGGTTCTCTTCCCGGTTGCCTTCAAAGACTTTGGAGATCTTCCACACCGGGTTCATATCATGTTGAATATGGGTTCTCTTGCATGGGCTATGAAATTTGCGGCGCTCTTGGTGTTAAACTTGCATGTCCTAATAGAGAAGTATATACTATGTGTGGTGACGGCAGCTTCTTAATGCTTCACAGTGAGCTTTATACTGCAGTTCAAGAAAATGCAAAAATAAATGTTATGCTCTTTGATAATCAGGGCTGGGGATGTATTGAAAACTTGCAAAATGCCCAAGGTACAGATACATTCGGCACAAGATTCTGCGCTCGTAACCCCCAAACAGGCGCTCTTGACGGTGACCTTGTTATTGCAGATTTCGCAAAAATAGCCGAAGGTTATGGCTGTAAAGCATATTCAGTTAAAACCGTTGAAGAATTGCGTGATGCTCTTGAAGATTCAAAAACTCAAACAAAGCCTTGTTTCTTTGATATTAAAGTTGCACACAAGAGTATGAGTGACGGCTATGAATCTTGGTGGAGAGTAGGTGTCGCTGAAGTTAGTGAAAGCCCAACAGTTCAGACTGCTTACGAAGAAATGCAGGCAAATATTAAAAAAGCAAGATTATATTAATTATTTTTTTTTGGAGGATACCAAAATGCTTGATAAAAACAAAGTTAAACTCGCTATTGCTCCTATTGCATGGACTAATGATGACCTTCCCGATTTAGGTGCTGAAAACACCTTTGAGCAGTGCGTAAGCGAAATGGCTCTTGCGGGATTTAAGGGCAGTGAAATCGGCAACAAATATCCTAAAGATGTTGCAACCCTTAAACATAAACTTGACGTAAGAGGCCTTCAGATTTGTAACGCTTGGTTTTCATCATTACTTCTTTCAGAGGGATATGATGCAACTATAGCCGCATTTATTAAACACAGGGATTTTCTTTATGATCTTGGTGCAAGAGTAATCGGTGCTTCTGAGCAAGGCAACTCAATCCAAGGCACGAGTAAGTCCATTTTTGGAGAAAAGCCTGTTTATACCGATGAGCAGTGGGAACTTATCAGAAAAGGCTTTAACGAAATGGGACGTCTTGCAAAGGAAAAGGGTATGTATTTCACCATTCATCATCACATGGGTACAGGTGTTCAAACAGAGGCTGAAATTGACAAACTTATGGAAATTACAGATCCAGATCTCGTTTATCTTCTTTTTGATACAGGCCATCTTGCATTCAGTGGTGAAGATACAATAGGTGTTCTTAAAAAGTATGCTAAGAGAATCAAACACGTTCATCTTAAGAGCACACGCCTTGATGTTATTGCCGAGGGCAAGGAAAAAGGCTGGAGCTTTCTTGATTGTGTAAGAGCAGGCGCATTTACAGTACCGGGAGACGGCGATTTTGATTTCACCCCTGTGTTTGATATTCTTGACGAAACAGGTTATGAAGGCTGGATTGTTGTTGAGGCTGAGCAAGACCCTGCAAAAGCAAATCCTTATGAATATGCTCTTATAGCAAGAGACTATATTAGAGAAAAAACAGGCCTTTAATACCGTATAAACATAAACTTCCTCAATTGTTCTACAATTGGGGAAGTTTTTTAAATGGCTGATTGTATAATCAAGTTGAACATATTGAAATAAAATAATCCATAGCGGA
>CAVJRM010000004.1:0-107309 GCA_963652165.1 bacterium
AGTAATGAGTAATGAGTAATGAAGGGGATTTTGCCGTGCAAAATCCGATTGTATAATTTTGCAGGAACTGACAGAGAGCGGTGGCCCCCTTTGTGTAAAGGGGGCTGTCAGCGATAGCTGACTGGGGGATTGCGTGTCGCTTCGCTCAATTAGCAATTATCAATGAGCAATTAGCAATGAAAAAATAAATCTTCCCACGTCCGCAGACATTTCACTGCCGAAGGCAATTTCACTCGCCGTAAGGCGAATTTCACAAATCCGTAAGGATTTATTTCACTGAACTTTGGAGAGGTGGCAAGGCGCAGCCTTGACGGAGAGGTTGTCTAATACAATCGTCGCAAAGCACCAAATCACACAACCGCGAAAAAATGCGGATAGCCGCAAAAATTTCTTGTAAACCATTGACAATAACCCCTAAAAATGATATATTCTACAAGAAAAAAGTGCGGATAGCCGCAAAAAAATCGTGAGGTATTCAAATGTATCCGAGAGAACAATATTTGAAAAAGTTAATTTCAAAAAAAGATAACGGGCGCGTAAAAATTATCACAGGGCTTAGAAGAAGCGGAAAATCAATATTGCTCTTTCAACTTTATCGAAGTTGGCTTTTAGAAGAAGGAATAAAAGAAGATCAAATAATAGCTTTGGCTTTGGATATATTGGAAAACGCAAAATATCGTAATCCGCTGGAATTGGATAAATATATTCGCAGCCGGATGGTTGACCCACAAAAGAAATATTATATTTTTATTGATGAAATACAGTTTGTGTCTGAAATTCAAAATCCCTATGTAGATAATAAAGACGCAAAAATTACATTTATTGATGTTATTCTCGGCTTTATGCAAATGGATAATGCCGATGTATATATTACCGGAAGCAACTCAAAAATGTTGTCTTCAGATATATTGACTCAGTTTAGGGACAGAGGGGATGAAATTCGGGTTTACCCACTGTCATTTACCGAATTTTATAGTGAATACAAGGGAGATAAACGGGGCGCATGGCAAGATTATTATACCTACGGCGGAATGCCTTTTGCCACTTTACTTGAAACACATGAAGAAAAAAGCAAATATTTAAAAGATCTCTTTAATCAAACCTATATAAAGGATGTGCTTGAGCGCCATAAAATAAAAAATAATGATGAAGTGCTGGAAATGTTGTTGGATGTTCTTGCTTCCGGAATAGGATCATTTACAAATCCAAGCAAACTATCCAATACTTTTAAAAGCGAACGACAAATTGACATAAACTCAGAAACAGTTAATAAATATATTGGGTATTTTGAGGAATCATTTATTATTGAGAAAGCTGCCCGTTATGATGTTAAAGGAAGAAAATATATAGGAACTCCCGTTAAATACTATTACTCTGATCTTGGACTGCGTAACGCAAGGCTTGGCTTTAGGCAGCTTGAAGAAACTCATATCATGGAAAATGTGCTATATAACGATCTTATTCGAAGAGGAATGAATGTTGATGTGGGGACTGTGGAATTAAATACTAAAGACGAAAATGGCAAAAAGATTCGGAAACAATTGGAAGTAGATTTTGTTGCAAACGGGGGCAGTAAACGCTTTTATATTCAGTCCGCTTTATCCATAGCCGACCCGGATAAGAAAGAGCAGGAAATAGAGTCACTTAAAAGAATACCCGATTCTTTTGAAAAGATAGTAGTAGTTCGGGATTATCTGAACCCAAGACAAGATGAAAACGGAATTATTTACATTGGTATAGAACAGTTTCTCCTAAATGAAGATTTTTTGAATTAAAAAGGATTACTGAAAAGCAAGATGATTAGCAATGAGCAATGAAAGTCCCGTAGGTACAATGAGTAATGAGCTTTATTTAATGAGTAATGAGTAATGAGTAATGAGTAATGAAGGGGATTTTGCCGTGCAAAATCCGAATATAAATAAGCTTGCGTAGCAAGCTTTTCCTTAATTGGCGCCCTTGTGTAAAGGGAGCTGTCAGCGATAGCTGACTGAGGGATTGCTGTATAATGGCGGTGGTGGGATTGACCGTTTGCAAAGCAAACAATGTGCTGCGCACATTACAACCTCTCAGTTTTTGAACGCTCAAAAAGGCGAGCGTTCAAAAACAGCTCCCCTTACACAGGGGAGCCGGAAACACTCTCATTTAGCTCGTTATAATTATTAGCTTTTTGCTCTCATCTACATCTACTTTTCATTGCTAACTGCTCATTGATAATTGCTAATTGAGCGAAGCGACTGCACAGGGGAGCCGAAACCGCTCCTTGTCAGTATCATCTATTCTATACAATCGGATTTTGCACGGCAAAATCCCCGACATTACTCATTACTCATTACTCATTACTCATTAAATAAAGCTCATTACTCATTACTCATTAAACTAATATGTCAACAATTTCCTAAAAATTGTTGACATCCCTTTATATCTATGTTAAAATACAACAGTAAAAAATATAGTCTTATGCTCTCTAATTGGCTCTTAGGGGGCAGAAAGTCTGAAAAACTCACAAATGCAAACCGTGATTTTTCTTAAGAGGAGGAAGATTACATGAAGAAATTTCTTCAAAAATTACTCAAAAAGCCTTTAGCTTTGGCGTTGGCTCTGCTCATCGTAGTCAGCAGCATCTCTGTTGCTGTGTATGCGTTGACTTACAACGACCACGGAACCATGGATAGCTACATTACTCTTACCAAAATTCAAAAGGGTGAAAACGGTAATGAGACGAAAATTCCTGTCAGCTACGGCGGTGACGTCAAATGGACTGAAAAAACAGGAACTCTCGCCGGTGTTCAACCCGGTGATATAATTGAAATGGCGATGAGCGTTAAGTCATATATGACAGATCTTGAAAAGTATCCTGCACTAGATGAAGAGTATCCCGGTTTTAATGTTTATTCAATGAGATTTGCTCTACAGTTTAATGCAGATGTTTTGGAATATGCCGGTGCAACGGAAAATGGAGTGACTTACTCTTCGGCCACTGAATATTATTCTTATGGTAATGTTGAGTATTTTGATGCCAAATATCTTCTTCATTATCTTGAGAGTGTTGATTATTCTGAAGATGGGAAAAGTGAGGAAGTAGGAGAAAATAAATTTGCTGTTGTGGATGGAAAGTCTTATATAGTAGTTAACGTGGATAACAATACCACAAAAGAGGATGTGATGGATCCTGATATAAACGGCAATTCTGTTATTAAAATAAGATTTAAGGTTAAAGACGATATTGATGTTTCTAAGTTATCGCTTTCTATGGGAACATACACAGTTAGCGAACCTGTTTCGATAATTCCCAAAACAGTACTAACCATATTGAAAGATAATGAATCACTTTCAACAAGCAATAACAGGGATAAGCAAACATATATCACATCATATGATGAGTATGGAGTGGTTGATTCAGGCAATTATTACCTCACACTCAACAAATACGCCGAATCCCTTTCTCTTACTGCCGGCACAGTAAACTTCGACACCAACAACTCCGCATACAACGGTCTTGGTACCGGTACAATCTCAACTGAAGGCTACAACGAAACAAAAGCAGGCAGCGGTGTTTACACAGCAAACGGCATTGCCGACGCAGCAATTAAAGCTCCTGTTGTTACACCGTCAGATTCTGCTAACCTTACCTTTGCAGGCTGGGCAACAGAAGGTGGCAAAACAAGCGTAGAAGATGTTGTTTATGCAGCTGATGGCACTCTCTGTGAAGGAAAAACCGCTGTCACATATAACAGCACAAATCCCACTACTCTTTATGCGGTTTATACTACAAGCGGAGCATACACCCTTAAAGTAGATGACGGCAAGGGAAAAGAAGATTCCGTTAAAACTAAAGAAGTTCAATTCGGCACAGATATTAAAGAGATCCTTCAGGCACCCTCTGCAAGAGAAGGTTATACTTTCAACGGCTGGGATAATAATATCGAAAATGCCATCACAAGAGCCACAGAAGATAAAACAAGTGCCGTAACAAAAGCTGTATTCGGTTCCGCACTTGTTGAAGCTGCTAAAAACAATACAACTGAAGCAAACACCGTTTCAACAACCGCTATTTGGACTGCAAAACCGCACTATGTTTATTATTTAGATACAGATGGCAAAAAATTAGATGAATTCACAGTAATAACATCTTATAACGCAGACAATTATAACCAACAACCACCTGTAGACACAGATCTTACAATACCTTTCGGCTCAAGTGCTGCTGAAAATCTTTGGAAATACTATAAGGCAAATGAGGACGGCACACCTAATACAAATGCCGAATATACAGGCAGTAACATGCCTGACTATGACCTTATTGCAGTTCCCACAGTTACAAAGGATGAACTTAAGGTTACCGTAAATTATAATAATGAAGATACAGTAGCCGGCGATGCCGCAAAAGCATCTACAACAAATACTTATGAGCTCGGTGATAAAATTGAACTTAATGTAAGCGAAATTGCAAAGAAAGGTTACACCTTTGCCGGCTTAGATTTGACTAACGACAAGACAGCTGAATATTCTAACTCCGTAATCAGTGTTGATATTGACGAGAATTTCGCAAAGACATATTTCTATACTAACCAAGCCGAAGATGAAAGTGACCCTGCAATTTATGAACTAAAAGAGGGCGGATTAACCATTAACCTTCTTTGGATTGCAAACACTTATACCATTAACTTCACATACGGCGATGCTCCTGCAGATTCCGGCTTTACAGCAAACACAACAATTCCAAACTACAGCTTTACCTATACATACGGTCAAAAGCTCAGCGAGGTAGGCGGTTCAATACCCACATATCCTTCATACACTGACAATGCATCCGGTGACAAGATTGAAGCAACAGGCTGGGGCTTGAAGATCGATGTAACCAAGGTATTAGATATTACAGAAGAAAACAACAGAACTATCACAGTTCCCGCTCAGTGGACTCCTGTTTATAAGATCACCTTCAATCCCGATAATGGCTCTGCAGCTGTAATTAAGCAGCTTAAAGAGAATGAAGATATCGTGGCTCCCACAGGTCTCACAAAGACCGGCTATACATTCGAGGGCTGGTATGTAACAGGTGATAGCAATCAAAATGTTGTTACAATACCCGCTAAGATGGGCACATCAGAGCTCAGCTACAGCGCTAAGTGGAGTATAAACAATTACAAACTTACTTACGTGATTGATGGAGAAGAAACTTCAAAAGACGTTCCTTATAATGACCCTGTAACAGTAGACAATCTTCCTACTAAGACAGGCTACACCTACGCTTCTGTATGGACAGTTGATGAAGGCCTTAATGACAATACTGTTGCCGCCGGTGACGGATTCAAAATGCCTGCAAATAACGTAAAGCTTTCAATCAAGAGCACAGTTAATACCCATACATTCACAATCAGCTATGGTGAATACCAAGGTAAACAGGATGTTGTTCAGGAAAGTGTACCTTATGGCACAGCTATCAGCAACACCGTAACAGATGCTGACACCTGGAGTGAACATAAACTCACCGGCTGGAAGATTATGGTTGGTGACAATCAGGTATCCGAATTACCCGCAACAATGCCTGATGCTGATGTAACTGTTACCGCTCTGTATGGCCAATTGTATAAACTCACCTATGATTATGATAACGGCAATGTAACCCCAACTGAAACTTATGAGCTTTTGGAGAACGATGCTCTTACAGCCCCAACAGTAGCTAACCCCACAAAGGCCGGCTATGACTTCGCAGGTTGGAGATATTTCCAAGGCAATATTCAATTGACAGAAAAGCCCTCTACCATGCCCGCAGCAGCTGTAAAAGCAGTAGCTCAGTGGACTGCACATACCAATACAGTAACCTACGGTGATGAAAACACTGAATGGAGCGATGGCTCGGAAAAAGGTCCTAAGACACTCACATTTGAGTATAATGAAACAGTTGGTGAACCCACTGCATTACCTGTAAAAGACGGTTATACCTTCAAGGGTTGGGATATTGACGGTGACGGAGATTTTGACGAAGATGATAAGAATGTCAAGATGCCCGATAAAGGATTCACTGTTAAACCTATTTTTGATGTAAAGAGCGTTGAAATCACAATTAAAGATGGCGACGTTGAAAAATATAAAGGTAGTGTAGACTTCAATAAAGCAATTCCCGAAACTATAACAGAAAACGGCCAACAAGGCAAAGAATTTGACGGCTGGTATGCTGTTGACGACAACGGCAAAAAGACGACTAAGATTGATCTTACCATACCTCTTGAAGGCCAGATTAAATACAGCAGTCCTCTTAACATAGTTGCCCGTTATACTGTTTCCGATAATTACTTCATCGCAAATGGCGTTGACAAAGACGGTAACTTCACTTATGAAGCAACTGCCGTTCAGACAGTTAAGGATGAAACCGGCACAACATATACCGTTCCCGGCGCAGAAGTTGCTGTTTCAGAAAAATACGCCGATGCCTTCGAATTCAAGGGCTGGGCAGCTAAAGCCAATGACACAGAAGTACTTACATTAAACGGTACTCTTGGCGATACAAGCAATAATTACTATGCAGTTTATGATCTTAAGGAGTATACAGTTACATTCCTTAACGAAGACGGAACTGTTTACAACCAAACAACATATAAATACGGTGCAGAAATCGATCAGCCTGATGATCCCGAAAAACTCGGTTACACCTTCCAGTACTGGAACGATGCAGATGGCAAGAAGGTTGACGATTACGGCGTAATGCCCGCTAAGGATTTAAGATTCTCACCTTACTTTACCTCCAATGATGTAAACGCAATCTTCATGAAGAAGAAGGTAGTGGGCGATGAATATGTAACCTTTGAGACTGTTGAAGAAACCGTTGGCGAAGCAATTAAGACTCCCGATGGAACCAACTCCTACAACCCATTTAAGCTTGGCTATAAGTTCACAGGCTGGGCAGATGAAAACGGTAAATCAATTGATGAATACACCGAAATGCCCAATGGAAACATAAAATTCTATGCACAGTATGAGCTTGACGAAACAGCTATTGCTCTTACAGTTGGCGGCGTAGTAGTTTCCGGTGCAGTAGTTGGCACAGCTCTTGCAGCTAACGCAGCACTTATCACTACAGGCGCAGTTGTTGGCGGCGTAGCAGTAGTTGCCGGTGCAGCAGCACTTGCAAAGCACACCCATAAGGTAACCTACTATGTTGACGGCGAAGTTTACAAGACTTACTACTGCGTAGAAGGCACAAAGGTTCTTACACCTGACGATCCTTCAAAGGATGGTTACACATTCGCCGGCTGGGATAACGAAATCCCCGAAAAGATGCCCGCAAACGACCTTGAGTTCAATGCAACATGGAGCGGCAACGTAGACGATGAAATTCCCGATACAGGTTCCGCAACAGCAGGCCTTGCAGCATTCGCAGTAATCTCCTCTGCAGCTGCAGCAGCATATGTACTCACAAAAAAGAAAAAAGACGAAGAATAATCTAACCGGTAATTCTAAATCTTAAATAGAAGCTCCCTCGGTGAAAGCCGAGGGAGTTTTAAATATTTCCGGCAGTGATAATGCGGTCAGGAGTACTAAATTAATTTTTCTGCCTTTTTACCAATTAACAGATAATTGCCTAAGTTTTTTAGTTAGCAACGGATTTAAATCTGCCATTTTTTTACAAACGATATGATTATATTCACCATACATTCCGGAAATAGCTTTTCTGTCTGCTTCGGATACCATCAAGCTAATACCTATAACTGTTGCAACTATTTTTGCTTCTTGAATTGCTTTTTTGCAATTTTCCACATCGTGGGATAATCCGTCTGTAATAACAATTAAAACTTTATGTTTGCTTTTTGTGTTATATTTCAAATATTTATAACCCACTCTAATAGCCGCTCCGTCAGCATTACGTCCAACCGCTTTCATTCCGGCAACAGATTGCCAATTCTTTTGCTCAAAAGGTTTATAAAGATTAAATTCCACCTTGTATGTCCAATTATGTCCGGCTATGGCAAAAGGAATTTTAAGTTTATCAAAAGCTACGCCCATTTCACAAGCCATCGCTGCGGCTTCAGTTATATTCTCACCTTTCATAGAACCGGATTGATCAATGAGAATAAGAACAGCCGCATCATTGACTTTCTCTATCCTTTTATCAAAAATATATGGGGTTACTATGCCGTTTCCGTATTTATTAATCTCTTTTGCAGAGAGAATGTTCCGAATTTTCTAATGCTTTTAGTTTTTAGGAGGGGCATACTACAATGCGGTATGCCGGCGCTTTTTGAAAAATCGGAATTATTTGGCCTCATCTGAGGATTTGTTTGCTTCTTTGGCTTCTTCTTCGGCTATTTTTTTTGCAAGTTCTGCTTTGTATTTAATGAGTTGCTCACGGAGTTCTTCAAGAGAGCCTGTGATGTTGCCGATTCTTGCTTGGTATTCTTCATTTGTCATAGCTTTTACTTCCTTTCAATCCTTAATTTGTTTTTGATTTTGAGTTTTCTTTACAATGGGCCTTGAAAATTTCGTAATAGTTTCCTGCATTTCCGTAAAGATTTTTTACATAAGCCATAGCAAGGCCTTTTTCTTTATCAAAATGTTCTCCATTTTGTGTTTTTACAACTGTTTTTGATCCGTCCATCCAATAAACAATAGTTGCAGGTTCGTTAAAAATGACTTCTTTAACATCCAAAAAGGCAAATATTTTTTTCATTGAGTTTTGCAATTTTTCTATGGCTAAATAGGTGCCATCTTTGAAGCCTTTTTCCATTCCTTGTTTGTAACCTTGTGCGTAAATTTCGTTTGCAGTCATATTTTCTCCTTTCTTATGCTCCAATAACCGGAACATAGTTTTTTATTTTTATTTCTATTAAATTAGGGAATTTAAAATTTAAGTCTATCTTGTTGTTAATAATAACGGTAAGTTGTTTAATATTCATATTTGTCTCCTTTTCTTATCTTCACTAATATATATGGTTTGAATTTTTCAAAACTTAACATTTTAAGGAAAAATAAAAAATCTCTCGGAACTGAATCCGAGAGACATTATTTATATAATATTATATTTAATTTCCTTTTCATGCATTTAAAAGATGTATAAAACATCAAGCTAAACTGTAAGCACATACCACATGATTTTGAAAAATCGGCTGTAAAATTTACTGCCGATAAACTTGGATATATAAGTTACATTTTTGCTGCCTTATATCCTGCATCTGTTATTACTCTTATTATTTCGTCATCTGAAACGGCTTTACTTAAAGTTACTGTTGCGGTGCTGTCCCTATGGCTTGCGGCTGCGCTTTCAATGCCGTCAACAGCTTCAAGGGCTGTTTTTACTCTGTTTTCACAATGGGGGCACATCATGCCTTCAACTTTAAAAATTTTTGTCATAGTATCATTCTCCTTATTTTCAAACTCCGTCAAAGAAATATTGACGGGATTTTTTATTTTATCATGTTTTGTATCGTAAATTTTAAAAAGATTCAACCTTAAAGCGTTAGTAACGACGCAAAAACTTGAAAGACTCATGGCAGCAGCTCCGAACATAGGGCTCAAAGTCCAGCCTGTTATTGATATCCACACTCCGGCGGCAAGAGGTATGCCTATAATATTATAAATAAATGCCCAGAAGAGATTTTCTTTTATATTTTTAAGGGTTTGTCTTGATAATCTTATGGCTGCTGCCGCATCTGTAAGCCAGCTGTTCATAAGCACCACGTCCGCCGTATCTATCGCCACATCTGTGCCGGCACCTATGGCAATGCCTATATCTGCCCTTGTAAGGGCAGGGGCATCATTTATGCCATCACCGACCATTGCAACTTTGCCGTATTTAGAAAGTGAGCGAATAACTGCCTCTTTACCATCGGGGAGAACATCCGATATAACAAGATCAACTCCTGTTTGCTTGCCGATGGCCTTAGCCGTCTTGCCGTTATCGCCTGTGAGCATAACTGTTTTTATGCCCATATTTTGCATTTGTTTGATTGCCTTAGCACTGTCCTCTTTAACTGTATCAGCAACGGCAATTGTACCGAGTAATTTATCACCTTTTGCAAATAGCAGAGGAGTTTTGCCCTCTTCTGCCAAACTTTCAGCTTGCTTTTTAATTTCTTCGCCAATAGATATTTTTGACGAAATATATTTAAGACTTCCGCCGAATATTTCTTCACCATTAAGGCTTGCAGAAAGTCCGTTTCCCACAACCGCATTGAAATCCGAAACTTCATCACAATTGATTTTATTATCTTCTCCGTATTTTACAATAGCCTTTGCCAAAGGATGTTCACTTTTATTTTCAAGAGAATAGGCAAGGGATAAAAGCTCGTTTTTATCTATATTTTCGGCAGGGATAACATCTGTTACAACAGGCTTTCCCTCGGTGATAGTACCTGTTTTATCAAGAGCTACGATTTGAACTCTTCCTGTTTCTTCAAGGGAAGCGGCAGTTTTAAAAAGTATACCGTTTTTTGCACCTTTTCCATTACCTACCATAACCGCAACAGGTGTGGCAAGGCCTAAAGAACAAGGGCAACTGATAACAAGCACGGATATTCCCCTTGAAAGAGCATAGCTGAATTCTTTGCCGGCTATGAGCCACACGGCAAAGGTAACAAGGGCAATACAAATAACCGTAGGCACGAAAACGCCGGAAACTTTATCCGCAATTTTTGCAATAGGCGCCTTTGTTGCGGCAGCATCGGAAACCATTTTTATAATCTGTGATAATGTGGTATCTTCTCCGACTCTTGAGGCTTTGCATTTTATAAATCCGCTTTGATTTATTGTTGCGGCTGAAACATTGTCACCGACAGCTTTGTCAACTGGCAGGCTTTCCCCTGTAAGTGAGGATTCGTCGGCACTGCTTGCCCCCTCAATTACAACGCCGTCAACGGGAATGCTTTCGCCGGGTTTTACAATGAATATATCGTCCTTCATAACCTGCTCCACGGGAACAACAGTTTCTTTATTATCGCGAATTAAAGTTGCAGTTTTAGGAGCAAGGGATATAAGGCTTTTGAGGGCATCTGTGGTTTTGCCCTTTGAGTAGGATTCAAGAGCTTTGCCAACGGTAATAAGTGCCAAAATCATTGCTGCGGATTCAAAATAAAAACTGTCCATAAGTTCTGAAACTTTATCGGCGTTTCCGTTAATCTCCGCAACAGTCATGGCAAAAAGAGCATAGGTGCTGTAAATAAAGGATGCACCGGAGCCAAGGGCAACAAGAGTGTCCATATTAGGCGATTTGTGAATTATTCCTTTAAATCCGTTTATGAAGAACTTTTGATTTATTACCATTACGATAATGGCAAAAAGCATCTCTGCAATTCCCATGGCGATGTGATTGCTGTTCATAAATGACGGTAAAGGCCAATTCCACATCATGTGCCCCATGGAAATATACATAAGAGGAGCTAAAAATATTAAAGAAAAAACAAGCCTTTTTATGAGCCGCGGAGTTTCCGTGTCTTTCAGTTCGTCGGTAGTTGATTTTTGAGCTTTGCCATCTGATTTAAGAGAAGCACCGTAGCCTGCATCCGCAACAGCTTTTATTATGGCATCAGGGGATGCAGTGCCCTCCACGCCCATGGAATTAGTAAGCAAGCTTACAGCACAAGATGTTACACCCTCCACGCTGTTTACGGCTTTTTCTACTCTGGCAGAGCAGGCGGCACAGCTCATGCCCGTTACATTATATTGTGTCATAACGTTACCTCATAAGCTTTTGAAGAGTGTTAAGCAAATCATCAACTGTTTCACTCTTTCCTGCTTTTATGTCATCTGTTACACAGGTTCGAATGTGATTTGAAAGTAACTCTTTATTAAATGAATTAAGAGCGGCATTAATTGCGGCAACTTGGGTGATGATATCCGTGCAATAGGCGCTTTCCTCAAGCATACGTTTAATGCCTCTTACTTGACCTTCAATACGATTAAGGCGGTTCATAAGGCTTTTATATTCATCCTCTGTGCGCTCCTTTGTCTTGTGGCAACAGCAGGGACAGCCTTCATTTTTAGTATTGTTTATTATGTTATTTTCAGACATGATATTCTCCTTATACCCCTGATTGGTATTTTTCTTTTGTCTGAATTATATACCCCCTTAGGGTATTTGTCAAGAAATGTAAGCAAAATCCAAAAGTTCTATTGACAAATTCATAAAAGTACAGTAAAATATCAGTAAAGTTCTACAAAGTGCGATAAGTTTATATCTATATCTTGTGGAATTATAGAAAATATTACGAACTTCTACACAACTATTATGTATTTGTGAGGCAGTCTTATGAAAAAAATATCTCAAAAAATCAAAGAATTACGCACCGAAAATGGCTACACTCAAAATTCTCTTGCACAAGAAGTGGGCGTGTCCGCAAGGTCAATTTTCGGTTATGAGGCAGGGGAAAAAGTTCCGCGCCCCGGTACTGTTGTTAAGTTGGCAAAAGCCCTCGGCGTAAGCGCAAAATATCTTAATGACGACAATTTAAATGACCCATCCGACGAGGATAAAGAAAAATATGTAAATGAAGCTGCAAGCCGTTACGGTGAGCAGGGAGCAAGAGATATTCAGGCCTTGCTTAATGATAATATTGCTCTTTTTGCCGGCGGAGAGATTTCTCAAAGTGAGAAAGATACATTCTTTGAGGCCGTCATGCGTGCTTACATAAAATGCAAAGATGAGTCCATGGCAAGATTTACAAGGCAAAGCACGAATAATAATCAGGAATAAAATTTATGAAGTGTTCTCATATTTCAAAGCTTGCAGATGAGCTTAAAAATAAATATCAAACCGCAAATCCTATGGAAATTTGCGAAAATTTGGGAATATGCCTTCTTTTTCAGCCTATGGGTACCCATGAAAATGCCATAAAAGGCTTTGTAATCGGTGTTGACGGCGTTTTTACCGTTACTGTAAATTCGGATTTGCCGGAGAATATCCAAAGGCTTATTGTTGCCCATGAGCTGTGCCACGCCCTTAAACATTGCAGTGATAGGGTAACAAGTTTCAGCGATTCCGCACTGTTTGATGAAACGTCGGAAATGGAAAAAGAGGCAAATATTTTTGCTGCGGAGCTTCTTATAGATGATAATGACATTCTCAGCTTATGTGATGAAAATGTCGGTTTTTTTGAGCTTGCTTCACAGCTTTTAGTGCCTGCGGAATTACTTGAATTTAAATTTCGCATAATGAAACAAAGAGGGATAAATGTTCCCGAGCCTCCTCTTAACTCACACAATAATTTTTTAAGGAGTATTAAAATTAAAAATGGGTAAAACATATGTAAGTGTTGATGCCGTTTTTGATAAGAACGGCAAAATGATGCCGAAAACCATCATTTGGGATGATGGCAGAAAATTTGATATTGATTACATTTTAGATATTCGCCCGGCAGCTTCAACAAGATCCGGCGGCTGGGGAGACAGATACACCATATCTGTTTGTGAAAGGCTCCGTTATCTTTTCTTTGAAAGAGGTTCCACCCTCAGAGGCACCCCTGTAGGCAAATGGTTTATAGAAGGCGTAGGATAATCGTTGCACTATCGGCGAGAGAAGAGTATAATTCAATTAGCAATTAGCAATTAGCAAGTAGCAATTAGCAATGAAGGGGTTATACCCAAATTTGCGTTGAAACAAGCTCATAAATTAAAACCGAGGTGCATATAGTGAAAATATTTAACGAACATTTTATTGCTGTGGAGGAAAATGCAGGTTTTCCCTGTGAGGCTTGTGAAGAAATAAACGAAGCGGCAAAAAAATTGGATGAAAATTTAATTGTAAATCAAAAATTTGAAGCTTTAGTAAAAAAGTATATGACAGATTACCCCTGCGATATAGGCAGTAAAATTTTACCGGATTTGGAAGCTCTTGATGAAGAATCCGGCGTACATAAATATACCCTTGACCTTATTTTTTTAATGGCATGCAGCGAAATATTGCACGAAAGATACAAGGCAAAGGGAGTAAGTGATGATATTTTTTGGGGTTTCACAATCGATTTCAGATGCAAATTGATGGAGTGTATTGAATGTAAGGGCGTTGCAGGCACTTTTGTTGCCGATTGGAATGACTTGTTTTTCAGCATGGAAAGATTTGCCCTCGGCCGTTTTCAGTACGAAGAATACGAAATAGAGGCTCCCGTTACCCTTGCCGGCAAAGAAATAGAGCAGGGCACTCTTTGCGTAAATATGCATATTCCTTCAATGGGTATTCCGCTTACTGATGATGTAAGATATGATTCATATAAAAGGGCATATAATTTCTTTACGGATAGGCGACTTGATAACGGATGCTTGCTTGTCCGCTGTGGCTCATGGCTTTTAAATCCAAGGCATAAAGAATTTCTTTACCCGGGTTCAAACATATTGAAATTTGCCTCTGATTTCAAAATTTACAAAGAGGTTGTAAAAGATTATTTTAATGACGATTGGCGTATTTGGGGCCATTATGCTCAGCTACCTGTTGAAGATAGACCGGCAGACACAAAGCTGAGAAAAGCCTATAAAGATTGGATGCTTGCAGGGAATAAAACCGGATACGGCTGCGGTGCGTTTATGTTTGACGGTGAAAAAATCATAAAGTAATAAATTCAAATAAAGCCATTTAGGGAGAAAATAATGAAAAAGATATGTAAAAAAGTTATAAGTTTACTGCTTTGTGCCTTAATCCTTGTTAGTTTTACCGCACCGGCGTTTGCCGAAAGCGAAAAAACTGCTTTTATCGTGGTAAGCGGAATGAATACCTTTCCACTTTATGACGAGGATAACAATAAAGTTTATCCCCTCACAACAAATACCATTGTTAAACTTGCCGCAAAGTTGTTACCGTATATAAGCGAATATCTTGTAACGGGGGATAGTAATAAACTTGCTGATAAGATAATTCCCATTGTATATGATGCTTTTGAGCCTATTGCCTGCAATAAAGACGGCGAATCCGCTTACACTTTACATACCGACCTTTTTGATGATGGACTTCAGGGCAAAACAAGCTATTTTGAAGGTAAAACCAAAGACGAAGAGGGCATTGTAAATGCCGCAATAGAAAAATACGGCATAGATAACACATTCTTTTTTAATTATGATTGGCGCCTTGACCCTCTTGAGCACGCAGATAGACTTAATGAATTTATTAAAAATGTTAAAGAAAAAACAGGCTGCACAAGAGTTGCTCTTGCCGCTTTCAGTATGGGCGGTACTGTTACATGTGCTTATCTTTACAAATACGGCAGTAAAAATGTAGATGTTATAGAGCTTGCCTCCACGGCATTTCAAGGCACATCCATAGTAGGTGACCTTTTCCGCGGACTTCTTGAGGTTGATATGGAAGGTCTTTTCAACAGACTTGCCATGCTTACAAGAGATAATACCCTTGAAGAAATTGTGGACTACATAAACGAGGGGCTTACCCTTAACGGATTTAATGATAATCTCAGCTATTTTGCAAATAATCTAATTTCCGAAATCGGTGAAAGAGTTTACAGAGAGCTTTTAATACCCATTTTCGGCTATATGCCGGGGCTTTGGGCGCTTTGCGATTATGACAGCTATGACGAAGCAAAAGAATTTATGTTCAAAGGAAATGTCGATGAATCTTTAATAAAATCCATTGACGAGTATCATTATAATGTTCAGGGCAAAGCAAAAGAAATTTTAACCGAAGCACAGAAAGATACAAATATTTACATTTTTGCCCAGTATAATATGCAGGGCACTCCCGTTTCCGCAAATTGCACAAAGAGCAATAACGATTATCTTATAGACTGCATTTATGCAAGCGGTGGAGCAACTTGCTCAAATTTAGGCGAAACCTTGGGAAAAGACTATAAACAGCAGCTTTATACAGATTATAATTATCTTTCACCCGATGGTCAGATTGACGCATCGACCTGTATGTTCCCCGATAAAACTTGGTTTATAAGAGATATGGGCCATGTGGATTATCCTGTAGGTGACGGCTCCGATTTTATCTTTTATTTTGCCGACCAAACAGAGCAGGTAACTGTTAAAAACGCAAAATATTCCCAGTTCCTTTCATATAGTTATTCAACGGAAAAGCTAACCGAAACAACTAACACCGAAAAAACGGGATTTTTCCATAACTTGCTTTTATTCTTCGGTAAAATACGAAAATTCTTTTATAATCTTTTCAACATTGCAAGATAAAAATTAAACAAAGCAAAAGGCTATATCACGAGAAAATCTCAATGATATAGCCTTAATTCATATCAGTTGCTGCTCATTTATAATGAGGGTAAACTTCATATTAAGTTTTTCCGCTGCGGCTCTGCACAGGCTCATACGTGTAAGAAATATCTCAAAGAAATCCATAACCGAGCTGTAATAGGTATCAACCGTCAACTTTAATTTTATAAGCGTGTGGGCACTGTTGATTTTCAGCTCCGATTTTATAACCGAGTAATTCACTCTATCGTGAATATCAAAAGTGTTGAAATCCTGATTTCTCACTCTGCTTCTGCGTACATCGGTTTTATCGGCTATTATAATCGCCGCTGCCACCGGGTCAACGGGGACCGCCGTGCCTTCGTTATGGTTACCTATGGCAGCCACAACATAAGCTATTTCAGTAGGGTCCATACCTCTTTGGGTAAGCAAATTAAAGGCGAGCACCGCACCGGTTTGATGATGATCATCACGGTTTACAATATTGCCTATATCGTGTAAAAATCCGGCTATCTTGGCAATTTCAACCATTCTTTCATCATAACCGAGAGTTTCAAGAATGTACCCTGCTTTTTCGGCAACGGTGCAAACATGGGCAAAACTATGCTCTGTGTAGCCCATAACCTCAAGGTTTGCATCGGCTTTTGTTATATATGTTCGTATGTCTTTATCTTTGATTATATCATCATAAGTAAGCATTTTATTCTCCCTGTGCATCACCTGACAAGAAGGGTGCAAATATTACATAAGTGAGCGATAAAGCTCCTCGATTTCTTCAACGGAAGTATCTCTGGGGTTGCCGGGGCGGCAAGCATCTGCGTAAGCATCTATTGCAAGCTGATGAAGGTCTTCCTCTTTAACAACGCCTTTAAGGGATGTTACAATGCCAACATCCTGTGCCAGCTTATCAACTGCATCAACGGCAGCTTTGCGATATTCTTCCTGAGTCATATTTTCTGTGCCTTTAACGCCCATAGCTTTTGCTATATCACGGTATTTTTCACCGGTGCAAGGAGCGTTATATGCCATTACGCAGGGAAGAAGTGTTGCGCAGGCCTTGCCGTGAGGCATATCATAATAAGCTGAAAGGGTGTGAGCCATTGCATGGTCAACGCCGAGACCAACATTTGAGAAGCCCATGCCGGCTATATATTGGCCGAGTGCCATACCTTCGCGGCCCTCTGCACCGTTGTTAACGGCATCTCTGAGTGAACGGGCAATAATTTCAATTGCTTTAAGATGGAACATATCCGAAAGTTCCCAAGCACCTTTGGTAATATATCCTTCAATAGCGTGGGTAAGAGCGTCCATACCTGTAGCAGCGGTAAGGCCTTTGGGCATTGAGGACATCATGTCGGGATCAACAACGGCAACAACCGGGATATCGTGAACGTCAACGCAAACAAATTTACGCTTCTTTTCAACATCGGTAATAACATAGTTAATAGTAACCTCTGCTGCTGTGCCTGCTGTTGTGGGAACGGCAATAATGGGAACGCATGGGTTCTTTGTGGGGGCTACACCTTCAAGAGAACGAACATCTGAAAATTCCGGGTTAGTGATAATGATGCCTATTGCTTTTGAGGTATCCATTGATGAGCCGCCGCCAATGGCAACAATGCAGTCTGCACCGCACTCTTTGAATGCTTCAACGCCGTGCTTAACATTTTCAATGGTGGGGTTGGGCTTAATATCCGAGTAAAGTGTATAAGGAATTTCTGCCTTATCAAGAAGATCGGTAACTTTTGCGGTTACACCGAATTTAACAAGGTCCGGGTCAGATGCCACAAAGGCTTTTTTGAAGCTACGAGCTTTAATTTCTTCGGGAACTGCAGTAATTGCTCCTGCGCCATGGTACGAAGTTTCGTTAAGTGTGAATCTGTTCATAATACACTCTCCTATAATTATATTTCGCATTTCTGCGTTTATTTTATTATACGAGGATTTTTTTATTACTTCAATAAAATTACAAAAAATTTCACAAAATTTTTAATGATTGAAAATATATTGAATTTATTTCCCGTATCTGTTATATTTAATAGGAAATAATTGAGCGGGAGGTTTCGCTATGGATCTTGGATTGACTCTCACCATCGGTGACAAGATTGACTCTTTATTTTATGGCTTTGACACTGCTATATTCAGCTTTTTCGGAGCAATGCAAAACAGCTTTTTAACAATTATCGCAAAACTTTTTACATCCTTCGGCGATGAGAATTTTGTGGTGCCCATTGTTGTGCTTGCTTTTGTCCTTTGCTTCTTTAAAAAAACAAGAAAATACGGCTTTTCAATTCTTTTTGCCGTAATGATAGGCACACTTGTAACCAATGTTGTGCTTAAGCCTATGGTGCTTAGGGTACGCCCGTATAACACCTTGCAGCTTACCGCTTTTTGGGATAAATATAAAGTTTGGTATGAGGGCGTAGGTTCCCTTTCGGAATCCGATTATTCTTTCCCCTCCGGCCATACAACTTCGGCTTTTGAAATGGCTATTGCCGTGTTTATTTGCCTTATGGCAGACAAAAAGAAAAAAATTGCTTGGATTTTCCCCATTTGTGCCGTATGTGTAATGGGCTCAAGAATTTATCTTATGGTTCACTACCCTTCGGATGTTATAGCAGGCGCCATTGTAGGAACTCTTGCCGGCATAGGCGGTTATTACCTTGCAAAACTTGTTGTTCATATTTTCTCAAAGAGCAAGTTCCTTGATAAAATTGATGCCGAAAAGCTGTTTAAGAAGGGCATAAATTCAAAGGCTGCAGTTACTGTTATAACAGTATTTTGCCTTGCAGTGCTTGGAATTTCATTCGGAAATTTACTTACAGAAAGTGAAAAAGAAAAATGTGCCTATGCCGTGGAATATAACTGCAACAATAAAGCAAGAATCGATGATGAAGATTATCCGGCCATCGACGGCAAATATTACTGTAAAATTCACTGGAAAGAGCTTAACGAAAAGGCAGAAGCCGAAAGTGAAAACGAATCCACAACTCTTGCTGATGCAAGCTGAAAAAATCATAATTTAATTGTGTTGACTTTTTAAGTCAAAAAGTTTATACTCTGTTTGTAAGCAAAGGTGCTTCGGTTTTTACCGGGGCACCATGCCTTTTTTATGGAGGGATTTTATGTCCGATTTTAATGATAAACTTCACGAGGAGTGTGGCGTGTTCGGTATATGGGATTTTCCCGGCACAAATGTTGCAAAGTCCATATATTTCGGTCTTATAAGCCTTCAACACAGGGGGCAGGAGAGTGCAGGTATTGCCGTTACGGATACTGCAGGCGAAAGAGGAAATATGGGCTACCATAAGGGAATGGGCCTTGTGAGTGAAGTGTTCAAAAACAGCACTCTTGAAAATATGAAGGGCAATATAGGTGTTGGCCATGTTCGTTACTCTACAACGGGCGGCAGTAAAATCGAAAATGCTCAGCCGGTAGTTTTTAATTACCTTAAAGGCTCTCTTGCCATGGTGCATAACGGCAACATAGTAAATACGGATTCTTTACGCAAACAAATGTTTGAAAACGGGGATGTTTTCAGAAGTGATACGGACAGTGAAGTCGTAGCTTGCCTTATTGCAAAAGAAAGGTCTAACGCCCCTAACATTCAAACCGCAGCAAAAAATGCCGCAAAAAAACTTATTGGCAGCTATTCGATAATCATTATGAGCCCCCGAAAGCTCATTGCCATGCGCGATCCTCTTGGCTTAAGACCTATGTGCCTTGGCAAAAGAGAAAATGCTTGGGTTGTGGCATCCGAAACCTGTGCCTTAAAGGCGATAGATGCGGAATATGTAAGAGATGTTGAGCCCGGGGAAATAATAACAATTTCACGCCACGGCATTGAGTCCGATAAAGAACTGTGCGGAAGGCAACATGCTCATTGTATATTTGAATATATTTACTTTGCAAGGCTTGATTCCGTAATTGACGGAGTAAGTGTTTACGATGCAAGATTTAATTCAGGCAAACTGCTTGCAAAGGCCTATCCCGTTGACGCGGATATAGTTACCGGTGTGCCGGATTCGGGCCTTACCGCCGCCGCAGGATATGCCACTGAAGCGAATATTCCTTTTACTCTTGCTTTCCAAAAGAACAGCTATATGGGCAGAACTTTTATTAAACCCACACAGAGCGAAAGAGAATCTGCCGTTCACCTAAAACTTAATGTTATAGGAAGCGTTGTAAAAGATAAAAAAATCGTGCTTATTGACGACTCCATCGTCAGAGGCACCACAATGAAAAATCTTATTAAAATGCTCAGGCAAGCAGGTGCAAAAGAGGTGCATGTAAGGGTAAGCTCTCCGCCCTTTTTACATCCTTGCTATTACGGAACGGATGTGCCGGATAATTCACAGCTTATTGCAAACCGAATGACACAGGAAGAAATAAAAGAAATGATAGGTGCCGATTCGCTCGGGTATATGCGAGTTGAGGATTTGGATAAAATGGCAGAGGGCCTTACCTATTGCAAAGCCTGCTTTAACGGAGAATATCCGACTGCTGTAAAAAAATAGTTATTAATATAAAAAATATGCAAAACAGAGAAACCCCGACGGTTTTTATCACCGCCGGGGCAATATTTTATTTCTCAAGTATAATTTTTAAGAAAATATTGCAATACTTTATTTGCCGTGCTTGAGGCTACACCTGAGCCCCAGCCGGCATTTTCTGCTATAACTATAACCGAAAGGGGTAAATCACTTCTTTGGGAGAAGCCTGCAAATACGGAGTTGCTCTTTTGCCCGTCAATTTCCGCTGTGCCTGTTTTACCGCACATTTCAAGGTTCGGAAAACGATCTTCTCCGTATTTATCCGTAACGTTTGAGCGGAGAAGAGCCTTCAATTTACTTGCTGTATCCGAGTTCATTTTTACAAGAGTTTCCGGCATTCTGCCTACCAGTGTACTAATAGAGCCGAGGTAACGGATTCTGTCCGGGGCGTAGCCTGCTCCGCCGTTTGCAATGGCGTTCATGATTGAGAGAAAATGAGCCGGATTTATGTATGTGGTGCTTTGACCGATGCCTGCCCAGCCAAGTTCCGTTTTGCTTGTTTTATCGGGATTGAATCTGCTTTTCGCAAGGGTAACTTCTTTAGCGTAAAGCTGTTTGTTAAAGCCCAAAGATTCGGCAGTTGCAAGGAGTTTATCCGCACCAAGCTCTATAGAAATTTTTGCAAAAGCGCAGTTACAACTTTGATTCATGGCTTGCTGAAAATTGATTTTGCCGTGAACACCGTTACAAATTACCGTTCCGTCACCGGTTTCATATTCTCCGTCACATTCAAAAGTTTGTGAGTAAATATCAGGAATATTTTCTATTGCACAGGCGGCAGTTATGATTTTCATTATTGAACCGGGAGTGTAAAGACCTGAAACGGCCTTGTCAAGAAATACCCCCTCATATTTTGAATTTGTGCGTAAATCCGAGGGAACATCGTTAACATCATAAGCAGGTTTTGAAACACTGCAAAGGAGCTGACCTGTTTTGTAATTGCAAACCAAAACGGTGCCGTTGTAATCACCGAGAGCCTCATAGGCAATTTTGTTTGCTTCGGAATCAATATTCAATGTGATGCTTGTTCCGGTGCCGTTCTTTTTTAAGTTGAAAATTCCCTGAACAATGTTGTAGCCTGAAAGAACGCTTCTGTATAGGTAATGAGTGCCTGTTGAAATAACGCCGGAAGTGTCACCAACTACATGAAGAACGGCTTTTCTGACTTTGGCAGAGGAGGCAAAAACTCTTTTGCCGTTTTCCGTTTTTGCAAGCTCCACGCCGTTAATGTCATATATTGTGCCGGCATTTGCAACAGTACCGTTGGAGTAAATATGTTTGTTGCCTTTGTTTGATGCCCAAGTTGAGCCGTAAAGCCCAAATTCAACACATAAAAAGATAACTCCACCTAAAAAGGCTATTATCAGTAAATAAAGAATGGCGGCTCTTTTTACGGTTTTTTTCATACTGAAGCACCGCCTCTCTTAGATTGTTTAACTTGCTGAGGTTGTTTTTTGCTTATTGCCACATCCGGTGAAGGAAGTTTGAAGGGGGCACCCGCCGCTCTTATGTATGCCAGCAGGCCCCAGGAGCAAATCATACTTGAACCGCCTCTGCTTACAAAGGGGAGAGTAACCCCGGTTAAGGGCAATAAATCCGTAACGCCGAAAACATTCAAAGCCAACTGGAATAAAAGCATACCTGCGGCTGCAACGGCGGCTATTGCATAGAATGAAGAGGCTGAGCCTTTTGCTGCTCTTACTGCGAATATGGCAATGCAGGCAAAAGCCACAAGCACTGCAACGCCGATTATAAGGCCCATCTCTTCGCATATAACGCCGAAAATCAAATCTGTTGAGGCGGCAAAAACGTTGCGCAAATATCCTTCACCTATACCAAGACCAAGCAGGCCTCCGCTAGCGGAATAGATAAGCACTTTTGTTTGCTGATAGCCTGTGGTGTCGGAATATTCCCAAACGTGTCTGTAAGCCGCAAATCTGTTTGCAACATAAGGCTTAAAATATATAACAAGCACGGCGCCCATTAAGGCAACGGCACAAATCAAGAAAATTGTACGAACATCGCCCGAGCGCATATAAGCTATCAAAATAAATGTGAAAAAGAATATTAAAGCAGTGCCGAAATCTCTCATAAGAAAGAGGGCGCCTACACAGGTGAGAGAGAAAATAATATATTTTGTAAGGCTGGCATTAGAGAGAAGTTTATCAAGAGAAACGGCACCCACAAGTATGAATGCAACTTTTACGAATTCGGAGGGCTGAATGGAAACAGAGCCTACTTCAATCCAGTTAAGAGCACCGTTTGTGGTTTTTGCCAGCACTAAGTTTACTGCCAAAAGAAGCACCGAACCTATTGCCGCAGGGTATCTTAAAAATGAAGCTACCCTTACATCTTTTATCAGCAGCAGAATTATTAAATATGTAATCATTCCAAGGCCTATGGCTACAGCTTGTTTAAGAGCATAGCTTTCACTGAAAGTAGCGCATATAGTAAGGCCTATTCCCGAAAGGAAAAAGGCGATGGCTTCAAGCTCGAAATAATCATTGCCCGTAATAAGTACGTTAAACATCATATATATCCATTCAACGCAAATATATCCGAAGAAAATGTACACGAGATTCATATTGACTTCTTCGTCTTTGAATATGACACAAGCGGAGGTTATAAGCTGAAAAACCGTAATAAGAAACATAACCGTAAGCTGCCTGAATTCGGGCTGCTTTTTTGCTTCTTTATTTGCCGACATACACTTCCTCCTTTTTAAAAATTTTACCTATTTTATCACAAAATTATGAAAAAATATACATTTGTTATTTATTTTTGAAAAAATACTTGCGCGTTTAAAAAAAATGCGTTATAATCAATGGTGTAAATTGCGGATATATGCGACTTTTTGAAAGAGGTTAACTAAGTATTATGGTAGGAGATTTACATTGTCACACTAAGCTCTCTGACAGCTCAATGGGCATAGATGACCTTATAGTGCTCGCCCAAAAAAGGGGAGTAGATACTATCGCCATCACAGACAGAGACTGTCAGGCGGGTACGGTCAGAGGCAAAATTATCGGTGAACGAAAAGGCGTTCATGTTATACCCGGGGTTGAAATTTCGGCTTATGATTCAAAAAGAAAAGCTTATGCTGAAATAATTTGTTACCTTGCAGACAGCCCCGACAGGCTTGAGGGCCTTTGCCACAGGAATATTTTGGCAAGAAAAAAAGCAAGCCAAATGATGACCTTAAAAGTTGCACGCAAATATCCTATATCACCCGAACTTGTTACTAAGGTTGCCACAGGCTCTACGGCTGTTTTTGAGCAGCACATTATGCATGCACTTGCCGAGTGTGGCCTTACAAGCGGAATTTACGGCGACCTTTATGATGAACTTTTTTCACCTGAAAGTGAAGAAAACGTTATAGTTATAGCAAATTATCCCGAGCCTTCTGAGATTGTTGAAGCAATTCACGAGGCCGGCGGTATAGCCGTTTTAGCCCATCCCGGTGCAAGAAAGAGCTTTGAACTTTTGGAGGAACTTATTCCTCTCGGCCTTGACGGCGTTGAGGTTTGGCATCCGGATAATACAGAAGAGCAAAAAGAAACTTTGCTTAAAATTGCCAAGAAAAATGATCTTCTTTGCGTTGGCGGCACTGAGTTTAAGGGCTTTTATTCAAAGGAGCCTTTGTGTATCGGCGATATTTCCACTCCCGAGGCAAATATTAAAGCTCTCTTAGGTTATAAAACAAAGCTTAAAAAGAGAAAAGCCGCAGCGGCAAAGTAAAAATTTAATTATAATCCCTTTTGGGTTTATATATTGTGTTAAAAATTCAATTTACAGTGAGGTGAAATTCCTTGAGTAGCGACAGTAGTCACGGTCGATTATGTCAGTTAAAAAATTCAATAAGCGAAAGTGCAGTGGCTGTCAGGGAAATTTTTTAGTACCTTACGGTTTTAATATCGTGTGATTAACGCCCTTGTGCTTTTGCAGAAAGGGCGTCTTTTTTTGGAAAATGAAGTATTACTAAACATCATTACCAAAATGCTTTCCGAGAATAAGTTTTCCACTCTCAAAGACATTTTAGGAGAGATGAACACTGTTGATATTGCTCAGGCAATATCCGAAGCGGATTCGGAAAATCAGGTTAAAATTTTCCGTTTGCTTCCCAAAAACTCATCGGCCGAAGTTTTTTCTTATCTTGATTCGGATACACAGGAAACGGTTATCAATTCCATTACCAATGTTGAAATTCACAACCTTGTTGAGGATATGTTTATCGATGATGCCGTTGACTTCCTTGAAGAGGTTCCGGCCAATGTGGTTACGCGAGTTCTTTCCCAAACCAGCAAAGAAACTCGCGACATTATAAACAAATTTTTAAGCTATCCCGAGGATTCCGCAGGCAGTATTATGACTGTGGAAATGGCAGCTTTCCATGAGTCCATTACCGTTGATGAAGCCATTGATGAGCTTCGCAAAACGGCACAAGATAAAGAATCCATTGAAACATGTTATTGTATAGATTCTTCACGCAAACTTGTGGGCATGCTTCCCCTTCGTAAGCTCATTGTTGCAAAGAGTGGCACCGTGCTTAAAGATATTATGCTTGATGATGACCAGCTCGTTTCCGTTAAAACTATGGACGACCAAGAAACAGTTGCCGAGATAGTACGCAAGTATGACCTTCTTTCCGTTCCCGTGGTGGATTATGAAAACAGACTTGTAGGTATCATCACCATTGACGATATCGTTGATGTTATCCAGGAAGAAAACACGGAAGACTTTGAAAAAATGGCTTTGCTGTTACCATCAGAGGACGGCTACTTAAAAACAAGTGTTTTCACATTAACAAAAAACAGAATCGTATGGCTGCTTATTCTTATGGTTTCAGCCACATTTACAGGCCAAATTATTGAAGGATTTGAAGATAAACTTGCCGCTATTACAGGCCTTGTTGCCTGCATTCCAATGCTTATGGACACAGGCGGTAACTCAGGCAGCCAGGTTTCAACCCTTATCATTCGTGGCCTTGCCCTCGGCACTGTTAAACCATCGGATTATCTTAAAATCCTTTGGAAAGAAGTCAGAGTTGCGGTTATGTGCGGTGTTATTCTTGCAGTGGCAAACTTTGTCAGAATGCAAATTCTTACGGCTACAGGCATCAGCAGTGCAAGCACACCGGTTATGATTGTGGTTTGCTTATCAATGATATTTACGGTTATTATTGCGAAAACCATCGGCTGCACCTTGCCTATACTTGCTAAACTTGTGCACCTTGACCCGGCCCTTATGGCAGGCCCGCTCATTACTACTATTGTAGATGCCGTTTCCCTTCTTATCTATTTCGGCATTGCAACACTATTCATAAATATGGGTATTCTTGCTTAAATAAAACTTTAAAACGGTTCCTCATTTAAGGAACCGTTTTTTACTCACTGCATTTTTTGCATTTAGAAAACTAAATTAAAGAATTGACTGTTTTAATTGGTTATTGAGCGCTTGTTTCTTTCTGCTTTGAATTTAAAATGGAGGCGTATTTTTCTCTTTAATTTTCTCCCTAATGTATTTTTTCGGTTCCCACGGCAATAGCTGTTTCATAATACCGGCATTTATAGTTGATTGTATCTAAAGTCTGCTGAAGCTCTGCCATTTCATTTTTAACTATCCTTTTGCACTCCAAAAACATTTCGTATCTCTTTTGCAGAGAATTGTCGCCTTGTTTCATTCACTCACAAAATTGATGTATTTCCTTTATAGGCATACCCGTTTTTTTAAAACAGTTTATGATATTAAGTGTAGCGATGTCTTTATCCGTAAAAATTCTGTAGACGGACTCCATTCTTTCTATAAAGGGTAACAAGCCCCCTTTGTCATGGTATCTTATTGTGCTTGGGGCAAATTCGGCTGCAAGCACTTTTGTATTTACAAAACGCTAAAATGTGTTAAAATACAGTTAAAGACAATTAGTGACAGAAGGTAAAAATATGAATAGCGAAGAATATAAAAAAGCGGCTGATTTTTGGAAGCAGAAAGAAATAAAAGAAATGCCCATAGAGGAGTTAAAAACAGAAGTTGAAGATTACCTCGGTAACAGCTCGGTTTGCGCACTGGCAACGGGATATGATAATTTTGTTCGCTGCACTCCGCTTGAATACAGCTTTCATAACGGCAAATTTTGGATTTTCACAGAAGGCGGAGAAAAGTTTATCGGCCTTGAAAATAATAACAGCGTCAGCCTTGCTGTGTTTGATAAAAGCCCGAAATTTAATGAGCTTAAAAGCGTTCAGGTGATGGGCAAAGCAAAAATCATTGAGCTTATGAGTGAAGAATATATTAGCCACGCAGAGTATAAGAAAATTCCTCTTACTGCCCTTCAAAAGCCGGCGGCAGAGGGGCACCCGATGTATCTCATTTGCATTGAGCCTATAAGAATGGATATATTGTTTTCAGATTTCAAAAAGCAGGGCTTTGACAGCCGTCAATCCCTTGATTATACAAAATAAGAAAGGAAGATAAATTATGAGTAAAACACTTGTAGCATACTTTTCGGCATCCGGAGTAACAGCCGCTCTCGCAAAGAATCTTGCAGAGGCAATCGGTGCGGATATTTTTGAAATTGAGCCTAAAATCCCATATACAAAAGCAGACCTTAACTGGATGGATAAAAATTCCCGTTCATCAGTTGAGATGAAAGATTCATCCTCACGCCCTGAAATTGCAAATAAATGTGATAATATGGGTGATTATGATATTGTTTTTGTGGGGTTTCCGATTTGGTGGTATGTTGCCCCAACAATCATAAACACATTTCTTGAAAGCTATGATTTAACAGGCAAAACGATTATTCCCTTTGCAACCTCCGGCAGCAGCGGTATGGGAAAAACAAACGAAAATCTTGCTCCAAGCTGCAAAGGTGCAAAGTTGCTTGACGGTAAGAGATTTGACTCCCACGTGAGCGGCAAAGAGCTTGCAGAGTGGGTAGATAGTTTTAAAAATTGAAAAAACTAAACTTACAGGGGAGAAAAACAATGAATAAGTTTAGAACGGTAGTATCGGTTATCACAATGATTATTGCGGGAATTATCGGCTTTTTTATAGGCGTATCTTTGGATGAGCCAATGGGCGGGGCAATTTTATTTTCAATGATTGACGGCTTTGCCTGTGTGATTTATGCACTTGATAACCGTGAGGAATAAAAATTACTTAATAAATAAAGCTGAAAAAACACCATCCGTACCACAGGAAACATAGTACGGATGGCGTTTTGTGATTGATATTTTCAGAAAGTGAATTGTTTGCTATCAGAAGGGCCAGACCCCGTTCATAAGAGATGTGATAATAGCAGAAAGGTCTGCATTACCGAAAAGGTTGCTTACAAAGTTTGCTCCACCGAGAGCAACTTCAAGGCTTGCTAAAATACCTGTGAGCGCAGTTACAATCTGAGTTACGAATGTTAACATAAAAATGTCTCCTTTCAAATAGACAATTTTGCTCTTACAATGACAGCGCATCCGACGCTTTTTGCTTTGAGCAGTTTTATTTTGTGATTTTATAATAATCTTTTGTTGCCTTAATTTGAACAACAGCATTTTTTATTTTTGTTGAAATCTGAAACAAACACATTGTTGAATTATAAAAATCAGCCATATCACTTTGAATTTCCTGTGATATGGCTTTTAATGTTATATATTATTTTTGATTGTCAATTTTGAATAGGCTAAGAATTAAATCTCTGATATTTTCAACGGATTCTTCGCAGTCCCTGCAGAGCCATTCCTCGACTATTGCCATTATGCCTCTTATGAAAAATATACTCACATAGGGGCGATATTTTTCAGGCACATTATAATTTGCCATTACAGGCTCTATAATGTATTTATAGAGGCTGTCATATTTTTTGGTTGATTCCATATTTATGGGTTTACGAATTGCTGCACGAACGAGCTCTTTATTTTTCTTAATAAAATCAAGATATGGGTCAAGGTATTCGGCGGTAAGAATTGTGAAATTGCCGTCCTTGTCGTTTTTTATTTTATCAATAGTTTCTTTTGCTGTTGTTTGGAAATATGCAAAAAACCGATTATTTACATATTCCATGGTTTCGTTATACAAATCTATTATATTTTCATAGTGAAGATAAAATGTGGAGCGATTCACTCCGGCTTTTTTGCAAACCTCTGTAATGGAAATACAGTCAAAATCTTTTTCTTGAAGGAGGGAAAGCATAGCTTCATCCATTCGTTTGGCAGTGTTAAAATATTTGCTTTCGGATCGGTCCATAAGAAACCCCCTTAATTATTTACCAACGCAAAATCTTGAGAAAACCTCGTCAACAACGGCTGCGGATGCCTTTTCACCCGTTAATTCAAGGAGGGAGTCAATAGCACAATCGGCGCAAACATTTACAGCATCAAGTGTAACTCCGCTGCTGAGAGCGTTTATGGCTTCACCAAGGTGATTGATTGCTCTTACGCAACATTCTCTCTGCCTTTCACCTGTTAAGCAGGCGGCACTCGGGTCAAATTCGTTTGTCATAAGAATATCCGAAACGGCGTTTTCAAGGGCATCTCTGCCTTCACCTGTTTTTGCCGAAAGCTCAACAACTTTGTCAAAGTTGCTTTCAATTATTTTTCTGTCTGCGTTAAGAGGTAAATCGGATTTATTGATGAGAGCAATTTTCTTTTTATTTTTGCATTGCTCTATGATTTTTCGGTCGTCTTCATTTAGATTTACACTTCCGTCAAAAACGGCAAGTACAAGCTCTGCACGGTCAAGGCGTTTCTTTGCAAGGTCAACACCTAAATTTTCAACTGTATTTTCGGTTTCATGGATTCCTGCCGTGTCTGCAATTCTGAGAATAATATCTCCGAGGATTATTTTTTCTTCCACCACATCACGAGTGGTGCCGGCAATATCCGTAACAATGGAGCGCTCATAGCCTGTGAGCATATTCATAATTGTGGATTTACCTACATTGGGTTTGCCTACAATAACGGTATCGACACCGCCTGTAACGGCTTTGCCACAATCATATCTTTTTATAATATTTTCAAGCTCTGCTTTGGTATTTATAAATGTTTCAAGCATTTCACCGTTGCCGATTTCTTCAATATCATCATCGGGGTAATCAACCCAAGCGGCAAGGGAGGCACAAACGCCTATGATATTATTGCAACATTCTTTGATTTTTTTGCTTAGATTGCCTTCAAGCGTATTGAGAGCGGCATCTGCTGCTTGCTTTCCGGAGGCGCTGATAAGAGCCATAACGCTTTCACTGCTTGCAAGGTCCATTTTGCCGTTAAGAAAAGCTCTTTTTGTAAATTCACCCGGGCCGGCTGGTTTTGCACCAGCCTCAATAACAGCACGAAGAATCTGCCTTGTAATATAGAGACCGCCGTGGCAATTTATTTCAACGGTGTTTTCCCCTGTATAGCTGTGAGGGGCACGAAAAACAAGACAAACTGCTTCATCAACCTTTTCGCCGTTGTAAATAACAGAGCCGAAATGAGCAGCATAGCCCTTGCTTTCCGAGAGCTTTTTATTATTTGCGGCAACAAAAATTTTATCTGCAATTTCAATAGCGTTGTCGCCGGATATTCTTATTATACCGATGCCGCCGGGAGCATTCGGGGTGGCGACGGCGGCAATAGTTGGATTATTCATTATATTCTCCTATTCGCATATAAGAGGGACTCTTTCCCCGATTATGCGCTTTGATATTCTGAAAAATGCCTGTTCAGAGGGGGAAAACTCACTCGGAGCTTCTCCCGTAACGCTTGCAAAGGCAAGGGTTCTATCCATTGGTATAACTCCGAGGAGCTGTACAGAGGTTTCATCTATACATTCATCTATATTAAGAAGTTTATTTTTTGTAACAGGCTTCTTTTCAAACATATTTATAATAAGTCTTATATCTGTAATGCCCATTTTTTCAAGCTCTTCTGCTGCCCTTGAGCAGCTGCGAACACAGATGCTGTCCGGTGTGGTAACCGCAACGGCTTTTTCTGCACAGGTAGCGGCAATTCTAAATCCGGAGCCGATGCCTGCGGGCGCATCAAGAAAGATATAATCATAATTCCATTTTAATGAGTCCACAATATTTTTTAACTTATCGGGTGTAAAGTTATCGTCATAAGTGCGTGGGGCGGCAATATAATCCACCTCATCACGAATTACAGTATCCTCAGGAGCGCATCTGCCGAGAACGGCATCGCCCCAGTCAAAAAGGACTTTATCACTGTAACCGAAAAGCAAATCAAGAGAGCGAAGACCTATATCACAGTCAATGGCAAGAACCTTTTTGCCTAATTCCGCAAGGCCTTTTGAAATGCCTGCCACAAACGTGGATTTGCCTACTCCGCCTTTGCCTGATGCCACAACAAATATTTCTGCCATTTTTTCGCCTCCTTACGTATATTATGGGATAAGCTGACCTTCTGTTTGGATTTCAGGGGAACTGTCCGAAAGGCCGCAATAGTATTCAACTATAGCTGCAACTACCGGTGCAACATAAACGCCGGAAACCATACCTTCACCTACAACAGCTATTGCAATTTGCGGGTCGTCATAGGGTGCAAAAGCAATAAGAAAACCGTTGTTTATCTTTGTGGAAACACCGCCGATTTTTCTGTATTCCTGGCTGGTACCTGTTTTACAGGCAACCTCAACGGGTAAATGTGAAAAGTATTTTGCACAGTAGCCTGTAACACCAACCTCACGCATACCGCGTTTAACTATATCAAGGGTTTCTTCCGAAATGCCTGTTTCACAAACAACCTCAGCTTTGTTTTCAAGTATTGTTTCGGTGTAATCGGCACTCTTTATGGACTTAACAAAATGTGTTCTGTATCTGGTGCCCCCGTTTGCAATGGTATTTACGTAGTTTGCAAGCTGAATGGGAGTCCAAAGGTTACCCGCCTGACCTATTGCCGACTGAACGGTGTAGCCGGGGAGCCAGTCTTGACCGAGGGTAGAGCGATATTCGGGGCTATCAAGAACACCGGTAGCCTCATTTAATTCACAGCCTGTTTTTGAGCCGAGGCCCAGAAGGTTACGGTATTCATTCATTTTTTCTATGCCTAAAAGCCTGCCAACTTCCATAAAGAAAGTATTACAGGATTCATCAATAGCGTTAACCACGTTAACAAAGGCGGTTGCGTGGGCCTGCTCACATTTGAACGTCTGGCCGAGGTATGTATATGAGCCGTTACAATAAACGGTATAATCTTCGTCAATAATTCCCTCTTCAAGGGCGGCAATAGCCACAGAGGGTTTAGCGGTTGAACCTGTTGCATAAGTGGACATCAAGGCTCTGTTCCAAAGGGGAGATCCCGTGGCTTTATTAAGCTCCTCTGCATTTTCCGCATAAGTTGAAATATCATAAGTGGGGTAGGATGCGCAGGCAAGAATTGATGAATCTTTACAGCTGAGCACTACCACTGCACCGGCATTAGGCACTTGATTTCCCACAGTGCCGGCGTAATCTTCAAGGGCGCTTTTAAGAGCATCCTGGGCAACCTTTTGCATATTTGAATCTATGGTAAGCACTACAGTGTTGCCTTGCTCCGGCTCTTTAGTAACCTCGGATGTGCGGTTGCCCTCATCATCTGTATATATTGTTTCTTCACCATCGGTGCCTTTAAGATAATCTTCCATGGCAAGCTCGATTCCGCTTTTACCGACAGTGTCATTCATTTTATAGCCTTTTTCTTTAAGCTCCGAGTATTCTTCGGCATCAATAGAGCCGACCATTCCCAAAATATGAGGGGCAAGGGTGCCGTCTGTGTAAGTTCTTACAGGCACAACTTTTGTTTCAACGCCCTCATAGAAAGAGCTGTTTTCCATAATTGAGGAACTTATATCTTCCGGTACATCCTCGGCAAAAGTATAGGGAGCGCTTACACTGAATTCCTGCCTCATCATTTCAAAACAAACGGAAGCTACTTTGCGTGCGTCATATTTATCAAAAGACTCAAGCTCAAATTCTTCTATTAAAGCATTATAGCATTCTTCGGCAGTGGCATAACCGTTAAGGTTAAGCATATTTCTGCTTTTCATTTGCTTTATAAGACTGTCGCTGTCCTCTTTGAACTGAATAACCCCTTTCGAATCATAAACAAGGGGAACATTATCTATCCATTCAAGGCCGTTATCTTCAAAAAGTCTAATAAGGCTGATAATAATTTCATTTCTTTTTTCTTGCTCTGCCGGGAAATATGAGGCGTTAAACACGATTGAGTAATTTTGCTCATTATATACGAGCTTGTTGCCGTTTGTATCAACTATTTCACCTCTTGCGGCGGTAATTGTTGCCGTGCGTGTGGAAACGGAAGAAACAGCCTCGGCATAAGAATCTCCATCTATTATTTGGAGCTTAATCAAATCTCCCACAAGGGCACTGAAAAATATAAGGACAACGCAGACCGCCGCAATATGTCTGCTTTTTACGATTCTTCTTCGCATCAGTCTGCACCTCCGTATATATTATTGAAGATTTGCAAATTCGTCCACTCTGAATTTTCTTTCAATAGCTCTGATAATCAAGAAAATAACAGGGGAAAGTATAATAGTATAAATTGCCGTTGGCACAAAATATTTAATTAGCATAAGAGCAGCTTTATCCATATTTATAAACACATAGTGGTAAAGCCAATATCCGAGTATATATAAGAAAGAAGTAACGGACGATAAAAGAAAATGGGTAACTATATTATTTCTCATCAGCGTATTTATCAATGAGCCGCAGGCAAAGCCGATGACAAACAAAAAGATGGCATTAAAGTTATTGCCCCCGGCAAATATATCCCACAGTGCTCCTGCAAATAGGCCGAAAAACATCCCGGCTACATCTCTTTCATACATGGCAATTGCAACAACAGTGGGTATGAGAATAAGAGCCCGAGCTCCGAATATTTGAGGAAATAGCCCCTGACCGTTTTGAACAACGGACAGAAGGAGCACCACTACTGCAAGCCAGACTCTGCGGAAAATTATCTTATTTTTTTGTGTTTTGTATGTCATATATTATTGCTCTGCTTGGCCGTCAAAGGATGTGAGGATAAAAACGTCTGTAAGCTGTGAATAGTCAACACCCGGCTCTATAATCGCACTCGCGGAAATATCAACAGTGGAGTCCACAATATCCGTAACGGTGCCGATTATGAGGTCACGGGGAAAAATTCCGCCAACGCCGGCGGTGCATACTATACCGCCGTCTGAAACAGCCGTGTCTGCTGCAAGATTACTCATGCGGCAATTGCCTTCATCTGCAAGCTCGGCGGTAGTTGTAACATAACTAACCTCTCTTGTGCGGGTTTCGTATGCGCTTACATTAAAAGAGGGGTTAAGTAGAGTTTTAACTGTACACTGAGTGGGCGTAACGCTTGAAACAACGCCTACGAGATATTTGCCGTATATAACAGGGTCGTTAACGGCAATATCTTTTGAGGAGCCTATATTAAGTGTGATTGTACCGAATCTGTCGGCAGCATCGCGGCCTATAATTGATGCTTTTGCAAAGGTATAATCACTGTGCTCCTCTTTTAATTCAAGGAATTCTTCATAAAATTGATTTTCATGCACAACCTGCTCATAATCCACGATTTGTTCTTTTAAATCATCAATTTCTTCTTGGAGCTTTTCATTTTCTCTTTTTAGATATGATGATGAACGGAAAGATACAGGTAAGCCCTTAATTGCGGATGTAACAGAGCTTGCAAGGCGTGAAGCCGGGCCGAAAACCACACTTGTAACTTTGGTGAGAGGTGATGAACCGCTTCTTGAGGCAACGGAAATAACACTTCCTGCAATAAGAGCAGCAAGTACAATTGCAAATATTTTAAATGCCGTGCTTTTGAAGAAGCGAGCCATTGGGTGTCTCCTTAGTTAAATATATTTTTTCTCAGTGCTGTTTGTGTTTTGATTATTAAGGCAAATTCCCGTGCCTGCTGCAACGCAGTCAATAGGATTGTTTGCAATTTTAACGGGGATTTTTGTTTCTTCTGCTATGAGCTTGTCAAGGCCTCTGAGCATTGCTCCGCCACCTGTGAGCATAATGCCACTGTCCATAATATCCGAGGCAAGCTCCGGGGGAGTCTTTTCAAGAGCGTTTCTTATGGCGTCAACGATTTGTGAGACGGGCTCAGCCATGGCTTCACGAATTTCTTCGCTTGTAACATCCACATTTTTGGGTAGACCGTCCATAATATTTCTGCCCTTTATGTTCATAGAGCCTTCACCCTCATAAGGATAAGCAGAGCCGATTTTTATTTTTATGTCTTCTGCGGTTCTTTCGCCTATTAGAAGGTTATATTTCTTTTTAATGTATGAAATGATTGATTCGTCAAGCTCATCTCCGGCAATTCTGCAGGAAAAAGCCGTAACGACTTCACCTAATGATATTACAGCGACTTCTGATGTGCCGCCACCTATATCAATAACCATGTTACCTGTAGCTTCACTTACGGGAAGCCCGGCACCGATTGCAGCTGCCATGGGTGCTTCTATAAGGCTTACAAGGCTTGCACCTGCACTTCTTGCGGCATCGTGAACAGCCTTTCTTTCAACTTCGGTAACGCCTGAGGGTATGCAAATAAGTATTCTGATTTTTGAGAAGGGTTTTTTTCTGATAATACGGCGAATAAAATTTTCTATCATTTCGGCCGTAATGTCAAAATCTGCAATAACACCATCTTTAAGGGGACGCATTGCAACGATTGAACCGGGAGTGCGGCCGATCATTTCTTTCGCCTCCGTGCCTACGGCAACCACCTTTGGCGGATTACTTTTTTGATCAACTGCCACCACGGAAGGTTCCCTTATAGCAATGCCCCTGCCCTTAACATAAACAAGAGTATTGGTGGTGCCTAAATCTATACCTATATCCTGTGTGAATAACATGGTTATCTCCCTTAATACTTACTTAAACTGAACGGAGCTTATTATAGACATTATTTCAGAATCATTTGCATCAATATTTTCTTCGGCGGTGATCATGAATCTGTAAACACCGTCCTCTGTTTCATAAAGAGTATAAACAAAGTAGAGGGGATTGCGGTCTGCATCTCCCGGGGCATATACTCCGAAATAAGAACAATTTTCTCCGGCAATTTCAACGGTTTTGCTTATAGGCTCGGCATTATTGCTGCTTGATTTAACGGCATCTATAAGCTTTTGACAATTTTCTTGAGCCTCTTCCATTTTTTGGCCCTCAAGAAGCTCAATGGTTATTCTTTCTTCGCTGTTATCCTTTATTATCTGAATTCCCTGATAGCTTGAATTGTTGCTCCATCCTTCGGGAATTGTAAGATAAAAATCCTGCAGCTCAATGGTGTTATTTATTACAAGAGCATGTTCGATTTTTGAAGTTTCGGTAACTTTTCCACCATTCTCATCGGTAACCTGTTTACCGTCTTCATCGGTAACGGCAACTATAAGATTACCATCTGAATCTCTTTCAATGCCGCCGTCTTTATCGGTTAATACTTGATATTCTCCACCGCCTAAATCTGTATACAATTCGGCACCGTCAATTTTCTTGCTGTTTCCGCAAGCTGCAAGGCAGCAAACTATGAGTAAAAGTGAAATTGCTATAGAAATAGTTTTTTTCATAATAATATCTCCTTTCGTCATTAAGGAAATTATTTGTTTGAATTAAGAATTTTAAATGCCTCTTTGTTATTTGAATAAAGAGTTTTGTAAACTGAGAAGTTGCGGTCATAAACTGCTTTATTTTCCGATGATGGCCTAAATACTTTCTTTGCGGGTACAAGCTTTTTAGCCTCATCAACTTCGTTTATAATGCCAAGGCCTACAGCCATAATAACAGCTGCACCTACTGCACCGACATTCTGCGGGCTGTCAACGGTTTCAATTGTTCTGCCTGTAATATCAGCAAGAATTTGGCAGGTAACGTCACTGAGAGCACCACCGCCCACAAAACGGATAACAGGAGAAGTCTTAATTTTCTTATCTTGAGTTTCGATAAACCAACGAAGGTGATAGCATACGCCTTCAATAACGGAACGAATAAGTTCGGTTTTGCCTGTGTCAAGGCTGATATTAAAGAACATTCCTCTTGAGTTGGGATCTTCAAATGGGCAACGGTTGCCGTGAAGCCATGGGGTGAAAATTACTCCGCCGCAACCTGCGGGAGTTTCGGAAATGATTTTTGAAAGATAATCATAAAGAGAAGTGTAAACGGTTTCTTTGGATTCTGCAACATGCTTCTTTTCAAGGTAAATATCAATTTCATCAAGAGCAAGGTGATCCTTAACCCATTCAAGACATTTGCCTGCAGTTTCAAGCTCTGCAAAATAATTAAATTTACCTTTTTCCGCACCTACTATGGCGGCAATCATTGCGGAAGCATCAACAACGCTCTTGTCAACAACGGTTGAAACCCAGCCGGAAGTGCCCTGATAAATGTGAGTATCGCCAAGTTCGACGGCACCGGCACCGACACCGATAAGTGAAGCATCACCGCCGCCACCGAACACAGCTGTGCCTTCGCAAAGGCCGAGCTCCCCGGCAGCTTGTTTTGTAAGGCCGCCTACATTATCTGTTGAATCAACTATATCTGCAAGATGATCCGGATTTACACCGAGAATTTTGCAAATCTTCGGGCTCCAGCATTCATTGCGAATATCGTAAAGAAGAGTGCCGAAAGCAGAATCCTTAGTCATAATGAATTTTCCGGTCATACGGCTGATGAGATATTCTTTAACATCAAGCCATTTGTAAATCTTCTTGAAGTTATCGGGTTCATTATCTTTAACCCAGTTATACTTCCAAACAGGATCCTTTACGGAGCTCGAAACAGCGCCCGTAATCATAAGAGAGGGGATGAGCTTAATAATATTTGCACCTGCAATTTGAGGGCCGTATGCAATACCTTTTTTTATTTGCTCTGTAGCACGCTGATCCATGTAACTGAATGCTCTGTGAACGGGTTTGCCCTCTTTATCTACAAGCACAAGACCCTGCATCTGCGAGCAGAAGGAAATGCCCTCGATTTGCTTAGGCTTGATATCACATTGAGAGAAAACCTTGGTTGTTGTGTGGCAAAGAGCTGCCCACCATTCCTCGGGATCTTGCTCGGCACCGCCGCCGGGAAGAATATAAAGCTGATAGCCTTCCATAGCTGCGGAAATGAGCTTAATCTCATTTTCAATTTCAAAAAGGCAGGTTTTTACACCTGTGGTACCAATGTCGTAAGAAATAACATATTTTTTCATCAGAGTGCCTCCTTGTACTTGCGAAAATAATCGCACAATACCCAATTATATAATAAATATTATATATAGTTACTTTGTAAAATGCAAGAGATTTTTAAAAATTAACAATTCTGCAGAAATATTGGCAGCAATCACGATTTTTCAAAAAGAAAAGCGACCTCTCATTTGGAGAAGTCGCTAATGAGTATCTATATTATGTTAGATTGAAACAGTGTAATCAACGCCGCCATGAAGATTGTTAACGGAGAAGTTAAGCTTAAGATTGATTTTAGCGTAGCTGATGTT
Organism: bacterium; assembly: GCA_963652165.1. Classification (GTDB taxonomy): domain Bacteria; phylum Bacillota; class Clostridia; order Oscillospirales; family Acutalibacteraceae; genus CAG-177. Next base: position 38,162 of record CAVJRM010000004.1, read on the forward strand.
AACATCTACAAGATAGTGCCATGTGCCGCCGGTAATTTTACCGGTTTTTTCATCGATAGTGCACTTGATATAAGCGTCTTTATATGTGAGCTTAACATTTTCTTTGCCTTCTTCAAAGGTTGCACCAAGCTCTGAAAGAGCCTTATCTACACTGCCAAGAGTGGTAATACCACGGGAAACGGGGCCTGCATCATGGGCATCTGCGCTTGCACCGTCTGTTTGTTCTTTAAGAGAAATTGCGATTGTGGTAACACCGTTCTTTGATGTTGCCTTTGCTTTTGTGACGTCTGAAGCCTTAAGCTTGCCCTCACCGGGAACAACAGTTGTATCGGAAGAGTTCTTTTCAAGAGCGCTCTTGATAATAGGCTGCACTACTTTAAGAATAGCACCGATACCGCCGTCAGCGGTGATTTCACCTGAAAGAGCCATGGTCTGATGGCCTTTTGTTTCGCCGGCATCATTATTCTTTTTAACTGCTGCGTTGTAGTATGCTACTACCTCTGCTGCGTCTGTGCTATCAAGGCCTGCGGATTTTGTTGTTTCTTCTTTTTTGGTGGATTCGTCGGCTTTTGATGTTTCGCTCTTTGCCTCGGAAGCATCTTCTTTTACTTCGGTTGTTGTTTCTGAAGTTTCTGCTGCGTCTGTGGCATCGGTTTCTTCTGCTTCGGTTGCTTCAGTGGTTTCTTCGTCATCCATATCTGCAAAAATGTCGGCTGTGGTTTCCGTTGTGGATTCTTCATCACTTGATGAGCCGCAGGATGCAAGGGCGAATACCATTGCAAGAGCAAGAAGTATTGCAAGTAACTTTTTCATTGGAATCATCCTCCTTAAAAATGCGGGTCGGCAAATCCTTGGGGGATTTTTTACAACCCATGTTTGTTACATTATAAAACTAAGCAGATAAAAATGCAAGTAAAAAAGCAGGAGCCGAAGCTCCTGCCGTTTCGTTTATTAAGATTAGATAGCAACTGTGTAGTCGATCTGTGCCTTAAGGTTTTCAAGGTGAGCTGTGATACCGAGCTTAGCTTTAGCATCAACAACATGAACCTTTACAAGATAATGCCATGTACCGCCGGTGATTTTGCCGGTCTTCTGGTTAATTGTAACGTTCTTAAGGTAAGCGTCTGTGTAAGTAAGAGAAACTGTATCTCTGCCTTCGGTAATGGTTGCGCCGAGCTCTGAAAGAGCGCTGTCAATGCTGCCGAGAGTACCAACGCCTCTTGCTACGGGGCCGCCGTTGTTGCTGTCGCCGTCTGAGCCGTCAGTCTGATCTTTGAAGGTCATGGTTATAACGATATTGCCCTTGCCGTCATCTTTAGCTGTAGCTGATTTAACATCGGATACAAGAATGTCAGCGTGGTCTGCAGCGGGAATCCAATCGGTTTCTTTTGAGTTCTTGCTAAGAGCCTTATTTGCAGCACTTGTAAGAATACCTGAGAATGTGCCGATAGCGCCTTCGCCTGTGATGTCGCCCTTAAGAGCCATTGTCTGTTTGCCCTTGGGAACAGGATTTGTTGCTTTACGAGCTTTGTTGTAGTAAGCAATGATTTCTTCGGTAGTCTGAGGAACGTTTGATTTTTCTGTTTCGGACTCAGCTTCATCACTCTTGCTTTCGGAAGCATCTTCGGATGCTGCAGTTGAATCATCAGCTGCGCTTGTAGCGACTGTAGCTTCTGTGGCGTCTTCTGCGGATGTAGCTTCTGTGGTGTCTTCGGCTACGGTTGTTTCCTCGGCAGTTGTATCAGTGGTGTTATCTTCAGTGCTTTTTGAGCCGCAAGCTGCAAAAGCAAATACCATTGATAATGCGAGGAGAATTGCAAGAATCTTTTTCATGGTTTTCCTCCTGGTAAGGTTTTAATTTTAATTTTAGCTTTCGCTATGTAAACTATCATAAATGATAATGGTCATCTTGTCAAGATGGTAAAAAATATTCATACATATTTTACAAAATGGGAGTGACATTTTTTGTTATATGTGCTATACTATATTTCGATTATGCTTATATTGGGAGAGTGTGCATAATGAAAAAATTTGTTTCTTGGAATGTAAACGGGATAAGAGCTTGCCTTGGCAAAGACTTTTACAAGAGCTTTGAATCCCTTGATGCAGATATATTTTGCTTGCAGGAAACCAAAATGCAGGAGGGGCAGGCGGAGCTTGAACTTCCCGGTTATTATCAGTATTGGAATTATGCGGAGAAAAAAGGGTATTCCGGCACTGCAATTTTCACAAAAGAAGAACCTATTGAGGTAACTTACGGCATAGGAATAGATGAACACGACCACGAGGGTCGAGTCATAACCGCCGAATTTAAAGATTATTATTTTATAACCGTTTATGTTCCTAATTCACAAGACGGCTTAAAACGCCTTGAATACAGAATGAAATGGGAAGAGGATTTTCTCGATTATATAAAAGAACTTGACAAAATCAAGCCTGTTATTTACTGTGGAGATCTTAATGTTGCCCATGAAGAAATAGATATTAAAAATCCCGCCACCAATCATCACAATGCGGGCTTTACCGATGAAGAAAGAGAAAAATTCAGTAAAGTGCTGTCGGAAGGCTTTATAGATTCATTCAGATATTTTTATCCCGACCTTGCGGATGCTTACTCTTGGTGGTCTTATCGCTTTAAGGCAAGGGAGAGGAACGCAGGCTGGAGAATAGATTATTTCGTTGTCTCCGAAAAACTAAAATATAAAATGATGGATGCAAAGATTCATTCGGATATTTTAGGCTCAGACCATTGCCCGGTTGAGCTTGACATTGATATTTAAGGGGGAATGAAAATGTCAAAAAAAGTAATAGCAATTTTTTTAACGGTTGCTCTTGTGGCAAGTTTAGGTGCTTTTTTGCTTACGCTTAATCCGAAAACAACCGAAAGTACAACGCAGGAGGAAACAACATATTACAGCTATGCTGCCTCTGAATATACCAACGCTGTTTCCGTTGTGGGAAATAACGGAGAAATCTATCTCCCCACACCTATAAACGGTATCTATTACACCGCAAATTTAAGCGGAGATATAGCTTTTTATGAATACATAAACGGAGCATTTCTGTCTTCATCCTATGAGACGAAAACCGTATCCGTTAAAATGAGTGCATCAACCGAAAGCATTCCCGTTAAAATCAGTTATATTGTTGTAAACGGTCAAACAATCGGTTACGGACTTTTTACCTCGGATATGAATTCTTCCGTTGACCTTTATGATTATGCTTTCGTTGAGCTTAGAAATATGCCTTCGGGTTACGGCTCATCCTATCTTATTCTTTCAGATTATGATAAAGAAGATTTTTACTCTGCCGATAAAACATATAACGAAATTTATGAGTATAATCTTAAATCTTCAAGCGTCAGCACAAAACTTTCGCAAAACACCCGTCTTATTGACCACAGCGGTACTTACAGGCAGGATTGGTCAATGCTTTCGGATGAATTTATCGCAAATCTCGGCTCCGCAAAATATTTTATGAGCTCCAGATATTATACCGAGGCCGAAACAGGCGTAAGAACGGATATAATGGTTTATTCGAGTGCTTACAGGCCCACAATAGTTGCCGAGGATATAATCGGTGAGTGGTTTGTGAATGACGATAACGGCATACATTATCTTACTAAGAGTGATAACGGTTTTAAATCTGTTGCCGTTAAAGATAAAAAAACAAGTGAAGTTGCAACTTTTGAAGGGGACTTTTTCTCCGATTATCTCCGAAGCGGTAACTACATTGTGAACAAAAATACAAATGAAATGACAAATTTGCTTACAGGTGAATCAAAAACCTTTAAGGGAATTAATATAACCTCCGCTTCTGTTTTCTCACTCAATTCAGAGGCCACAAAAGCTGTGTTTGCAGGCAAAGGAGAAGAAAATTCAAATGGTGTTCCCATTCAAAAGGTAACTTACTGCTCTGTTGACGGCAGTGAGGCAAAGACCTATGAGGAGCCTCTCCTTTGGAGTGAAGAGGGCAGCTTTGTTTGGCTTGATTCAAGCAACTGCATGAGTGTTAGAGCTACAAGCGAAGACGGCACTGCAACAGGCAGTGTAATTTACACCTATTAAGGAGAGAAAAATGAGCTTACTTAAAAAGATATTCGGCGATTATTCCGCTAAGGAAGTAAAAAGAGTAAAACCTTTGTGTGATAAGGTACTTTCTTATGATGAAGAATATTCTAAATTAACTGATGCAGAGCTTCAGGCGAAAACTCCGGAGTTTAAAGAGAGACTTGCAAACGGCGAAACCTTGGATGATATTCTCCCCGAGGCATTTGCCGCCTGCCGTGAGGCTTCGTGGCGTGTAATCGGTCTTAAGCATTTCCCCGTTCAGATTATCGGCGGTATTATCCTTCACCAAGGCCGTATTGCGGAAATGAAAACAGGTGAAGGTAAAACCCTCGTAGCAACCCTTCCGGCTTACCTTAATGCTCTTTCCGGTGATGGTGTTCACATTGTTACCGTTAATGATTATCTTGCCCGCCGTGACAGTGAGTGGATGGGTAAAGTTTATCGTTTTATGGGCCTTACTGTAGGACTTATTATCCACGACAAAATGGGGGACGAAAGAAAAGCCGCTTATGCCGCGGACATCACTTATGGCACAAATAACGAAATGGGATTTGACTACCTTAGAGATAACATGGTTGTTTATAAGGAGCAAAAAGTTCAAAGAGGCCATAATTTTGCCATCGTTGATGAGGTGGACTCTATCTTAATTGATGAGGCAAGAACACCTCTTATCATTTCCGGCCGCGGTGAAAAATCCACAGACCTTTATAAGATGGCAGATACCTTTGCGAAATCCTTAAAATGTTTCAGAATTAAAGAGGTTGATTCAAAGGTTGATGTTGATGACCTTGTAGATGATACCATTGATTATGTTGTTGACGAAAAAGCAAAATCCGCCACTCTTACCGCAAGAGGCGTTGCAAAAGCAGAAAAATTCTTTAACCTTGAAAACCTTATGGATGCGGAGAATATGACAATTCAGCATCACATTAACCAAGCAATTAAGGCTATCGGTGTTATGAGAAGAGATGTTGACTATGTGGTTAAAGATAACCAAGTTCTCATAGTTGACGAATTTACCGGCCGTATTATGATGGGTAGGCGCTACAATGAGGGCCTCCACCAAGCTATTGAAGCAAAAGAGGGAGTTAAGGTTGAGCATGAGAGCAAAACTCTTGCCACAATCACTTTCCAAAACTTCTTCCGCCTTTATAAGAAGCTTTCCGGTATGACCGGTACCGCTATGACGGAGGAAAGCGAATTTAATACAATTTACGGCCTTGATGTTATAGCTATCCCCACAAACAAGCCCATGATCCGTAAGGATATGCCGGATGTGGTTTATAAGACCGTAAAGGCTAAGTATAATGCTGTTATCGACACGGTAATTGAAGCTCACGCAAAGGGCCAGCCCGTGCTTATCGGTACTGTTTCCATTGAAAAATCCGAGGAACTTTCACATCTTCTTAAACTCAAGGGCATTAAACACGAAGTTTTGAATGCAAAATATCACGATAAAGAGGCTGAAATCGTCGCTCAGGCAGGTAAAGAGGGCGCTGTGACCATCGCTACCAATATGGCAGGCCGTGGTACCGATATTAAACTCGGTGGTAACTCCGAATACCTTGCAAAGAGCGAAATGCGCAGAATGCAGTACCCCGAAGAGCTTATTGATGAGGCAACGGGTTTTGCCGAAACAGATGATGAAGAAATCCTTGAGGCAAGAAAAGTTTATACAGAGCTTGAAAAGAAATATGACGCCGAAATCGAGCCTGAGGCAGAGAGAGTCCGTGAGGCAGGCGGTTTATTCATAATCGGCACAGAGCGTCATGAATCAAGGCGTATTGATAACCAGCTCAGAGGCCGTTCCGGCCGTCAAGGTGACCCGGGCTGCAGCAGATTCTTCCTTTCCCTTGAAGATGATCTTATGCGTCTTTTCGGTGGCGAAAGAATTACAGCCGTAATGAATACCCTTAAAACTGATGAAAATATGCCCATAGAGGCAAAGATGATTTCAAATACCATTGAAAATGCTCAAAAGAAGATTGAGGGCAGAAACTTCGGTATCAGAAAGAATGTTCTTCAATATGACGATGTTATGAACCGTCAGCGTGAGCTTATCTATAATCAGCGTGACCAAGTGCTTGATGGTGTTGACCTTAAGCCTATTATCACAAAGATGATTGAAAACAGCATTAACGAATCTGTTGATTTCCATTGCCCGGAGCATGTTTCAAGAGAAAATTGGACTGTTGATGACCTTAAAAAGAAATACAATTACCTTCTTAAAGAGGGCGAGCTTGAGGGAGATTTTGATAAAGAGGATGCAAGAGAACTTCTCCTTACAAGGGCAGAGGAAAGATACGCAGAGCGTGAAACCATCCTTGGAACTAACGAAAACGGCGAGCCTATTATGCGTGAGCTTGAAAAGCAAATCCTTTTACGCAATGTTGACAGGCACTGGATGGATCACATCGATGCCATGGATCAGCTTCGCAGAGGTATCGGCCTTAGAGCTTATGCTCAAACGGATCCTGTTGTAGCTTACAGAGAAGTGGGCTCCGATATGTTTGATGCCATGAATGACGAAATTCGCGAGGACACTGCAAGGCAGATTCTTACGGTTGTTATTAAGAGTGAAGAAGACACAAAACGCACTCAAACCGTTACAATTACAAGCACTTCTGCAGCAACGGATAATACGGAAAAAAAACGTCCCGTACGCAACACCGAGAAAAAAATCGGGCCCAATGATCCATGCCCCTGCGGCAGCGGTAAAAAGTACAAGAAGTGCTGCGGAAACCCTGCAAACAGAAATAACAATTAATTTAATTTTGCCGTGCCCTAAACAAGTACGGCAATTTTGCTATAGGGATTTTGAGGTGAGTGTATGAAAAAGGTGATTGCGTTAATATCGGCTATGCTGATTTTTATATCCATACCCCTAACCGCTTTCGGAAATAAGATAGAAATTGATGGCAATGTTTCGGATAATAAAGAGTGGGCAATAGGAGAATACCCAAAGAATGAATATTTACTAACAGAAGAAAGCCCAAAAAATGATTCAAATTACATTGACGCAAGATGTCTTTTTGATAAAAATGATATTGCTTATTTTTTGATAGTTACAATGTTTGACGAATACAGCAAATACACTGAAGAAGGAAAAAATAATCTTAGAATCATCATTTCATTTGCTGATGGGAATGAATTAGAACTATATCCGACTGATAAAAAAAGCACAAAATCCTATCCGGAATATACAGTAACAACATATCCTGTGTTTTTGTCAAATGGAATATCATATGTAGAGATGGAAGTAATTTACAACGATGGATACGGAGAAAACACATCAATAACTGTTCAAACTGTAGATGGTTACGGGATATATTCTCGCAAAGCAAACTTTTCTTTCAAGACCCCTAACAATCCTGATTATTGGGCAAACAGGACAACTACAGTTACAGATATTACCACCAAAAAGACTGCAACCACAAAAGCAAAAACAACAAAGGATTCTTACTCCACCAAAAAAAGTGCCGAAAAAACTCATAGAGTTGATAATGTAAAGAAACGCACCACCACTAAAAAGTCAACTACCGTAAAGGCAAAGAAAACCACCACCGCCGCAAAAACGACAAAAATCAAAACAACAAAAGCAAAAGCCGTAAAGACCACACAAAAAACTTACACAAAGGTTATAAAAGAGAAAGAAATATATATTGTGGAGGCTACCACATTGGCAGAAACTACCACCTTGCAGACTGTAACCGAAACCGCAAATACGGAAACTCAAACGGAAAAATCGGCTTTCAGCCTTGGTGATATATCCCGAAGCACACTCTATAAAATCATCACGGGCATTTGCGCTTTGCTCCTTTTCGGTGTAATAGGCGTATGGGCGGTTAAGAGTAAAGACGATAATGATGATGACAATGGCAATATCGGTAATAAAGACGATGAAGAAAAGACGGATGAATAAATATGAGCGTAATTTTTATTGATATAGATAACACTTTGCTGGATTTTAATAAATGTTCGGAGTTTTCAATAAATTCAGCTGCAAAAGATTTTGGAATAGAAATGCCCGAAAACTATTACCCTAAATTCAAAAAAATAAATGACGGCCTTTGGCACAGAATTGAGCAGGGCGAGCTTACAATAGATGGCTTAAAGAAAATCCGTTTTAACCTTGTGTTTGAAAACTTGGGAATAAAAGCGGATGGCCCTGTTTTTGAGGATAGATACAGAGTTTATTTAACTCAAAGTGCGATTCCCGTTGACGGCGCAAAAGAACTTTTAGAGTATCTTGGAGCAAAATATGATGTGTATGCCGCAAGCAATGCACCGAAAAATCAGCAGTTGGATAGGCTTACAAAAGCGGGTATGGCAAAGAATATAAAAGACTATTTTATTTCCGAAGAAATAGGTTTTGCAAAGCCCTCAAAGGAATTCTTTGATTATTGTTTTGAAAAAGTAGGAAACCCTGAGCCTAAAGAAACATATATGATAGGGGATTCAATAAACGCTGATATATCCGGCGCAAAAAAATACGGAATGAAAACTATCTTGTTCTGTTATGACGGCCCAAAAATAAAAGACTCACCGGCTGATTACACTGTAGAAAGTCTTTCGAATATAAAAAACATTTTGTAAACCGAATATCAGCAAACAACGGAAGTGACCGATGGCCGCTTCCGTTGAAATTTTTGTAATTATAATTTTTTCTTGATTTGTAAAATGTTCTTTCCGTCTTTGTATTCGTATGTCATATCGTCCATTGTATTCTTAACAAGGAAAATTCCAAGGCCGCCTATCTGCCTTTCATCTGCGGAAAGAGTAACATCCGGATCTGCTTTTTCAAGAGGATTATAGGCAACGCCGCTGTCAATAAAGGTGAGAATTGCCATGTTTTCTTTTTCGTCGTGTTCAATTTCTACAGTAGCTTTGCCGATTTCGGAACCGTAGGCATAGCGGGCAATATTGCTGTAAATTTCGTCAATGGCAATATCAAGCTGAGTTTTTGATTTCATTGAAGCGTTAAAGGATTCTAACTTTTCCTCTGCAAAAGCCATAATTTTATCAATATTTTCAATGGTTGCATCAACGGTTAGTTCGTTGTCACTACCGCCCATTTTCTTTTTATATTCAAGGCAAAGCATTGTAAGATCATCAAATTGATCTGCCTCGCCCACAAAAGCGTCAACATCTTCTTTAACCTTTGCAAGTATTGTTTCCGCATTTTCGTTTTGAACATTATTAAGTACTTTATTAAGACGCTCCATGCCGTAAAGCTCGTTATTTGAATTTGTAGCCTCAGGCACACCGTCTGTATAAAGAAAGATTTTATCTCCGGGGTTAATACTTGTTTTACCTGCAGTGTAATGCATATCTTCCATACCGGCAAGCACAAATCCGGGCTTGATTTTATATTCTTCAAAGGTGCCGTTGCTTAGTATAAACGGTCTTTCATGGCCTGCATTTACATAATTGAATTCGCCTGTTTCAAGGTCGAGGACGCCCTCAAATGCAGTGATAAACAAGCCTTCACTGTTGGATTCGCAAAGTATGTTATTAACTTTTCCGAAAACTTCACCAAGGTCTTTGCCCGGCTCCGTATGGTCTTTAATAAGAGTTTTACCGATAACCATAAACAATGCTGCGGGAACCCCTTTACCGGAAACATCTGCCATTACTATTGCAATATGCTTCTCATCTACCATAAAGAAATCGTAGAAATCACCGCCCACCTCTTTTGCAGGGTCCATTGTGGCAAAAATGGTGAATTCATCTCTTTCGGGGAATGCGGGGAAAATGCAGGGAAGCATAGAAGTTTGAATATGGCTTGCAATGTCAAGCTCTGCGCCGATTCTCTCTTTTTCAGCGGTAACTTTTGAGAGATTCTCAATATAATCCTCTATTTTTCCCAGCATAAAATTGAAGGATTCCGCAAGGGACTGAATTTCATCCCCTGTTTCAAGAGCTATACGTTTGCTTTCAAAATCCTTTGAGTTTGTAATATCGAGCGTAAATTCGGAAAGCTCGCCGATGGGTTTTGTAACGGTTTTACGGACATAGAAAATGTAAGCAACAATGGCAAGAGTTACAATTCCCAAAGAAATTATAATCATCTTATTCAAGAATGAATAAAGATTTGACCTAACGGAGCTCATATCCAAAATATATTGAATTTCCGCTATTGCTTCACCGGTTTCATCACATATAACCGAAACGCAAGTGTAATTGTAACCGTAGTCGTTATCAGTGACAAGAGGTGGATTTGTGCCTTTATTTTGCTTGTATAATTCCCAAATGGTAATATACTTTTGGTAATCATCGGGGTCGTCCGGATTTGCGGCATCTTTGTATAAAACATCTGTGCCGTAAGCTAATTGATTTGCCGGGTCGTCGCCTATTTCTTCAACCATGGAATCAATATAAAATGTAACACTGTCCTCATCCGGAACAACAAGAGAAAGAAAAGTTACATTACCGTCTTTTTTAAGCTTGTTAAAGAGTGTGACCATCTCTTTGTATTCTTCTGTTTGGTCGCCGCCCTCGGATATAATGGTTTTAACGTCTTCCGCCGAAATCATATCCGCAATGGCTGTGCTTGTGGTAACAACACGCTCTGCATAAGTGCTTTCAAGGTAGGATTTTGCGGTTTCAAAGCTGAAAACGGAAGTTGCCACAGTTAAAACAACGCCCATAATTGCAAGGGAAAAAACAATCTTTAACGATAATTTCTTTTTAATTTTCTTTTTCAAGGATATTCTCTCCCTTCAAATTTTTATAGTAAATGTGGGCACTGCATCTGCATCTGCCGTTGCAATAGGGGCAAATCATATTTTCCAAGTCATACCACACATTTTTTGATTCTGTGAGAAACTCATATCCACACTTTATGCAGGATTTTGCAAGGGGAACTTTCTCCCCCTTTTTCCAGCAAATTATAAAAACATAATCTGCCTTTAATTTATACAACTGCTCTGTTGCGTAATTTATAAGCGAAAATGCAAGCTCTGCTCCGCGGAATTTTTCCACAACGGCGGATGACTGAATTTTGCCTATTAACGCATTGTTGCTACCACATACCTTTGTAATTGCATCAGTGCTGAGCTTTGCGTCTTTTGCAATGCTTTCAACATCTGTTAGGTAGTAGTAGATATATCCTGCAAATTCGCCCTTTGACGTTTCCAAAATCCAAAAATATCTGTTGTCTTCGTTTATTGCTTCTTTTAAATCTTTTTTTGTGTAAAGTTTTTTACCTACAAATTTGTCACAGGCATCAAGAGTATAAGAAATATCTTCTTCTTTTAGGGGGCGAAGATAAAAATTTTCTTCTTTTCCGGTAATAATTATATCAGCCATTATTTTTCCTCTTTTTTGAAGGACATAATTTTTATACCCATTGTTATTTCACTGTCTGTATCTATGATTTGAGCTTTCAATTTACCGTAGTTTTTTTGTATCCACTCAGACCATTTTTGATATTCTTCGTTTTTCGGTTCTTCCGATAAAAGCAGATTGACATCTTCGGGAAGATAAGAAAAGTATATTTCAAAAATTTTCTCTTTTCTGTCTTTTTCACCTTTTTTTGCAGATACTCCGTTGCACCATACGGAATTTTCGGTATATCCGCATTTTACAAGTTCTTCCGGTAAAAATTCACCTAAATATCTGTTGCCGGCATATTTATCATTGCCGAGCATATAAACAAATTTTTCACAAAGCTTATCTTTATCGGGTTTAAGGCAAGTTAAATTTTCGTTTGCCTCGGCAATTACAATATATCCGTCGTTCTTAATATATGGAAAAAGCTTTTTCAAAAGATTAACGGGATTTTTAAGGTGCATAAGCACAAATGAAAGATAGATTACATCAAAGCCGTCGATTTTATGATATTTCATAATTTCCGTTAAATCATCAAAGAAAATATCACTTTCAACATCAAGCCTGCAAAAAGAAAATTTGCCGTTGCTGCGTTCTTCTCTGGCTTTGTTCAGAGGCTCTTCGTTATATTCAATTCCTATAACCTTTGAAACAGCACTGTTTGCAAAACGGCTAACGGTTTTTTCGCCGTCACAGCAGCCGATATCCAAAACGCATAAATCGGATTTTCCTTTGAAAATCTCACCAAAGCCTTTATTTTCGTATTCGGCTAACATTTCGTTTTGAATTTGCAAGCGATTTATTTCTTTTTCACTCTCAAAAACGGTTTGGGTAATCACAAATATTCTCCTCAGATAACAAGGTAAAGATAATTAAATGTAAGCTTGCGCTGATATTCGCACTTTTTGGCTTTATTTTCAATGAGCTTAAGCACACCGCTGTCTATTTCATCGCCCTTTGATTCAAAGGGGTTATATTGATTAACATTATCTCTGACGCAAAGTACATATTCTCCGTCTTTTTCGATAAGCTTTACAGAGATATAATAGCCTTTATTTTTACCGTCAAGGGCAAATTTAATAATATTGAGGAGCAATTCCTCACAAACAAAATTAATTAAGAACGACTGTGCAGGGCCGATTTCCCATTCATCGCAAACTTTTTCAAGATCCGAAGAAATCTGCTGCATACTTTCTTTTTCAATAACATAATCGTTGTTGAAATATCTCTCTTTAATGCCGTATTTATCGGCAATATATTTTTTGGAGGGCTTTGCGAATTTTATCGCAATTACTCCGATAAGGCACAAAATTTCCGCGCAAATATATGATGCGCCCACACCGCGAATATCAATTTTCGGAATGAATATTGCGCCAAAGGCAAGAATAAGCAGGCAGTTACGCATAAGTGCAAGAATATTTGCAAGCTGTGTGCGGCCGATAGACTGCCAATAGCCCATAACAATTGTGTTAATTGCTGTAAAAACAATGCTTATTGCGAACATACGAACCGCAGCGGGAGCAAATTCACTTGTAATGCCGAAAGCCTTTGCTATAAGTCCGGGGATTGCTTCGCAAACTGCGGTAATGCCGGCACCGGCAATAACAGCAACCTTCAAAGCTCTTTTGAATACAAAATTGCTGCCCTCTGTATCGGATTCACCTACAAGAAACGGAGTAACGGTAGTAAGAGCACCGGATGTGCCCTCAAACACCCCATTCGGGACAGTGCTGATTGTATAGAGAACTCCGTAAATTGCTACAAGCATTGTGCCGTTTGAGCCGCCATATTTAAGGAGCAAGGTGTTAAACATAACCATAACAATTGCTATGGAAATATACATGGAGCCCATGCTGAATCCACCCCAGAAAAAGTCTTTAATATCCTTTAATGTAGGGATGGATAATCTTAATTTAAGAAGTTTTTGCTTTTTAAGAAAGTGAGTTAAAAGAATAATCGTGCCAACGGTATCTGCCACACAAAGAGAGGCAGATGCACCGATAATACCCAAATTCAATGTTTTCATGAAGACGAAATCCAAAACAAGATTTAAAACAATTACAGCACCGGAGGCTGCAGCTGCACGTTTGGGGTCGCCGTCTGTACGAACGGAATTTGAGAGAATGTAGTACATTATAAATATGGGGGCACACCATAAGGCAACGGTAATATATTGCTCTGCCATGGAGTAAAGCTCATCTGTTACCCCAAGAAATGACAGGTAAGATTTCTTGAATAAAAGAGGTAAAAGAAGAATTGCCGAAACAATCAGACCTACAGTCAACTGGGCAGAAAATACTCTGTTTGCTTCTTCTTTATCCGATGCGCCGAGTAATCGGCCTATTTTTATGCTTGCACCTGAACCTATAGTGAAGCCTAAAAAGGCATAAATAAGAAACACAGGCGTGGACATACTTGAAACGGCAAGGCCGTTGCTGCCGATTATGTTACCTACAAGAAGGGAATCCACAATGGTACTCAAAGTAATAACAAGAGAGCCGCAGATTCCCCAAATTACAAATTGATTAAAGGCCGGGCCTGCAAGCTGAATCGGCTTTTGAGATTTATTGTCTGATGATTTCATTACTCTACCACCAGGATATTGCTGAAGCCTGTAACCTCAAAAATTTCTTTAATAGTATTATTTGCGTTGCGAATAACCATTTTGCCCTGCTTATTCATGATTTTTTGCGCTGCAAGAAGCACACGAAGGCCTGCCGATGAAAGATACTCAAGCTTTTCAAAATCAAAAACAAGATCGGTAATTTCGTTAAGCTCACCCTCCAGCTTGTTTTCAAGCTCCGGTGATGTGGTGGTATCAAGCCTACCCTCAAGGGCAACTTTAAGGCTGTTGCCGTTTTTATCCATAGTAATATTCATTGCGATTCTCCCTTTCTTTAAGAGATTTTTTTACTGTAAGCGTTGTAAAGCAGTTAAACGCCATAATCTAAATAATTATATTATATAATTTCTCATAACGCAACTTTTTTCTTGATTCACAGCAGGAATATTGTGTAAATTTTGTGTGAACAAATATTTTATTTTACTCATTATTTAACTGAACTTTTGACTGCGTAAAAGAAATTTTAGCAAAAACTTACCGAAATTTCTTCTAGAACCCCCAACAAAATAAAGACTGCTTTCACCTTAAGCGGCTTATATGCAGTCTTTTTATATTTGCTTATGCGGCTTTAATGTTATCAAACATGGGCAAAACCGTAACGCCTGTGTTTTCTTTGATAAATTCAAGAAGATTTACAAGAATATCCCAAATATATTCACTTTGAATTTCAGGCATATCCGTTGAGTTGCTTCTGTCTGTGCATTTATTTTTTCTTTGAACATCGTAAGTTTTGTAAAGGCCTTTTTCGCTGTATTTTACAAAACGAATTTTATTCTTTGAAATTTGGATTGCGCCGGCTGTGAGGATATTTGTGCTGCCGTTTTCGGTGCCGTTATTTGAATAGCCTACATATCCGCTGTTTGTATAAGTGAAATTAAGGGTTTCTTCCGTATAGTCATCTGAGCTGATTTTACCTGCTTTCGGTATGCGAATGGTATCACCGGGTTTAAGGAAGTTTACGGAGCCGCCGATATAATCATCATAAGCTCCTGAATGGTTGTGACCGAAAAGGAAAACTATATCAAGTTTTTCAGCTGCCTTGTTGATAACATTAAAGAGATATGATGAATACATATTATCGCCGCCGGAGGATCTGCCCGAATGATGAAGAGGCACATGGGTAAGAATAATAACCGGCCTGTAATCTTTATTATCTATCATCTCATTAAGAGCTTTTTCAACTTTATTGGCTGTAGCTTTGATTGTAACGGGAGTGCGCACAAATTGATTCCAGCAAAAATCATTCTCATTTATTACATAAAGACAAAATGTATCCATATCGTAAAATCCGGATTTTGTGAAGCCGGCGGATACAAAATCATGGTTACCTTGTATGCAAATTACGGAATCAGCGGATTCCTTGGGATAAACCTTTGTATATTTCTCTTTAACGATCTTAACGCCGGGAGTTGCGTTATCCGGGTAAGTTTTTGAATAATCACCGCCAATGAGGGCAGCTGAAGGGTCTGTAAGTCCGTCTTTTTTCATAAGAGTAATGATTTTTTCAAATCTGTCATAGGCGCTTTCACCCTCTGCCTGAAAATCGGAAGCGGTAATTATTGTGGCGTAGGCACTCTTTTGGAAAGGTGATGATGCGGCAAAGGCGGGAACAGCCATAACTACAAGCATCACAAGCACCGTTACGAAAGATAATATTCCCCTAATATTCTTTTTCATGAATTAATCTTCTCCTTCTAATGACTTAATGTCGCCGATTTTTACAAGTAATTCCAAGCACTCATTAAAATCCATAATCTTCGGAACGGGATAAAGGGGGTTGCCCTCGTGGAGAGCTCTTTGAGCAAGAGTTGTTAAATCTTCTTCTTTAATGTCAAGATGCTTGGGAATATTCATTTTTTCATTGAGCTTTTTGATTTCTTCGATGAAAAGCTTACCTTTTTCGTTCTCTGAAAGTCCTGCAGTATCAAGGCCCGCACAGTCTGCCAATATGGCAAGGCGAGGATATGCACTCTCGCCGTAATATTCAAGCACATATGGCAAAATTACAGCATTTGCAAGGCCGTGAGGCGTCCCGTAAAGTCCGCCGATGTTATGGGCTATTGCGTGAACATAGCCTACATAAGCTCTTGTAAAAGCAACGCCCGCAAGGTAAGAAGCCTCAAGCATGTTTTCTCTTGCTTCAATATCTTTACCGTTTTCATAAGCTTTATAAAGATTATCAAAAATGAGTTTAACTGCTTTTTTAGCTGCTTCTTCGGTGCCCTCTGTGTTACTTTGACCGATAAAAGCTTCAACGGCATGGGTAAGAGCATCCATACCCGTAGTAGATGTAATATGAGGAGGAAGTCCTATGGTAAGAGCAGGGTCAAGCACTGCATACTTGGGCCTTAAAACAGGGTCGTTTATAGCATATTTTTCATGGGTTGACGGGTCTGAAACAACAGCTGCAACAGTAGTTTCGCTGCCTGTACCCGCAGTGGTGGGAACAGCGTAAAGGAGAGGCAATTTTTTAATAACTTTAAGCACGCCTCTCATATATTTAACGGGTGTACCCGGCCTTGCAATTCTTGCTGCACAAACCTTTGCACAGTCCATGGGAGAACCGCCGCCGAAAGCGACTACGCCGGAGCATCTGTGGTTTTGATAAATTCTCACAGCTTCTTCAATGTTATCAATAGTGGGGTTTGGCTGAACGCCGTCATACACCACATAATTTATGCCCTGCTCTTTAAGGCCTGCATAAAGGTCATCAAGAAGATGCAAAGAGGTAAGGCCTTTATCTGTGACAATAAGAATACTGTAGTGACCGTTTTGTTTAATAATTTCGGGGAGCTTTTTTATTGCTCCTTCACCTTTTATAAGTTGAGGTTCCGACCAGTCGAGAACTTTAACGGCCTCACGAAAAGCTGCCTGATAAGCTCTGCAATAAAACTCGGATATTTTGTAAACTGCCATTGTAAATCCTCCTTCAAGAATTTGTTACAATAGAATTTTATCAAATTATAACGTCTGTTGCAATAGATTTGTAAAAATAATACAAATAAGGCATTTTAATTTATTGACCGCAAAATTATATAATGATATAATGCGTATAAAGATGTAAACGCCTTTCCGCCAAAGCGGATGGCCGCAAACTGAAACATATATGTGATAAGAAGAGGAGACAGAATTAAAATGAATGAAATTGAAAAAAGACAGATGCCGAAAGGCTACGCAATCATGTGGATTATCATCACGGCAATTTACGGCTGCTGGATGACCTTCATCATGAAGGATGTTGTTCTTGTAAATTATGAAACAGAAGCTGCTCGCTCTGTTACCGGTGATTGCTATAACGGTTATATTCAGCCTGATATTACGGGCATGATGGGCCGCCATTGGCTTTACCCCATTTGGGTTATTGTTTCCTGCATTACACTTCTTTTATTCATCGTTTACATTAAAAAAATTCTTTACGCCGAAACACTTACAAAAGGGATTTCGACTATTTGCATGATTTTGCTTATATTCGGCTGCGTTTTCGTAAATTGGTATGGATTTTTTGATGTTACTATCGTAAAAGACGGAGCTGTTACACAGGCAACCTTCAAAGACAAGCTTACATTTATCACCGCAAGTATGACAGGCCTTCAATATCCATGGCATTTCAGAGGCTGGGGCGTATTCGCATCTGCTTCAATCTTTATGAATACCATGTATACTTTCCGTAAATATAATTACAACAGCAAGCTTTGCGTTATCCTCGGTTCTCTCGGCTCTGCCGCAATTTATATGACAATTAACTGCCCTTCCTACGGCGTTGAAAAAGATTTCACCGTGTGGCGTTGCTTAGGCCATTGGGCAGGTGCCGTTATATTTGCAGGCTGCTGTGCCGCTCCTCTTATTATCTTCCTTTTGAGCAAAACAATTAAAGAAAAAGGCAGATATCTTGGGGCACTCATTGCTTTCGGCCTTGTGCTTGTTGCTCTCGGCGTGCTTACCGTGGCAGGTTACAAGAGTGCGGTTATTGAGAATATTCCCACAACAGCAGCATATATTCTTCTCTTTATGCTTAACTTTACACATTTCTTTGATAAAAATAAAAAAGCAGCTGATTAAGACTTTTTTACTCTGAGGGAGATTGCTATGCAAAAACGAAAAATCATGAATGAGGTGAGCCTAACCGATGGTCCTATATTCAAAAGGCTTATTTGGTTTTCACTTCCCATGATTTTAGGCAATCTTCTTCAGCAGGCATATAATCTTACAGACACTTTAATTGTAGGCAGATATATAGGCTCCGATGCTTTAGGAGCAGTCGGTTCCGTTTATACTCTCATGTCCTTTTTAACTTCTGTTATAATCGGCCTGTGTATGGGCAGCGGTGCGTTTTTCTCTGCCGATTTCGGAGCCGAAAACGTAAAATCACTTCGGGAGGATATTTCACTGTCCTTCCGTTTTATATCCCTTGTGGCGATTGTGATAAATATTGCAATTTACCCTGCAATGAATGTTATCCTTGCTCTTTTAAAAACTCCCTCGGAGCTTATGGAAATGACACGGGATTATGTAACAATAGTTTTTGCCGGAATTATTTTTATTTTCTCTATAATTTCTTTGCCTTTTTGCTCAGGGCTATGGGAAATTCCGCAGTTCCCCTTATTTTTCTTGCAATTTCCACAGCTGTGAATATAATACTTGATATATGGTTTGTAACAAGCCTTAATATGGGCGTTAAGGGTGCTGCTTTCTTATACTTTGGCGCCGAATACTTCTCTCGGCGTTATGGCAATATAGCTTTCAATCCCCATCGGTTGGATTTTAGCCGATATTACGGGGCTCATAATTTACAAAAATTGCAAATTAAAATTTTAACAGTCAGAAGGCGATTTTATGTGGTTTACATTTGCAATTCTTTCCGCAGTGTTTGCGGCTCTTACATCTATCCTTGCAAAAATAGGTATAGATGGTGTTAATTCCAACTTGGCAACAGCCATAAGAACGGTTGTTGTGGTGATTATGTCCTGGGCTATGGTATTTATTACAAATGCCCAAAGCGGTCTTTCGGATATAAGCAAGAAGAGCTGGATTTTTCTTGTTCTTTCCGGCCTTGCAACCGGTGCGTCTTGGCTTTGCTACTATAAAGCATTACAAATGGGCGAAGCGTCAAAAGTTGTACCCATTGATAAGCTGAGCGTTGTTATTACTCTTGTGCTTGCTTTTGTTTTCTTGCATGAGGAGTTTAACGCAAAATCTTTAATCGGTTGCATACTAATAGGTGCCGGCACTTTACTGATGGTATTATAATTTATTTTGAGGTATTTATGGCAGAAAAAAACAAATACAACAAAACAATAACCGCCTGCTTTTTAGGTTACATCGTGCAGGCAGTTGTAAATAATTTTGTTCCATTGCTCTTTTTAACATTCCAAAAAGAGTACAATATTCCCCTTTCGCAAATAACATTGCTGATTACATTTAATTTTGGTATTCAGCTTATCATAGATTTGGTTTCCGTAACATTTGTTGATAAAATCGGTTACAGGGCATCAATGATAATTGCTCACTTGCTTTCGGCAGCAGGCCTTATTTTACTTACATTTTTGCCGGAAATACTTCCGTCTGCTTTTGCGGGAATACTCATTTCCGTTATGATTTACGCCATCGGAGGAGGACTTCTTGAGGTGCTTGTAAGCCCTGTGGTAGAATCCTGCCCTTCGGATAATAAAGAAAAAACAATGAGTATGCTCCACTCTTTTTATTGCTGGGGCCAAGTGGCGGTTGTGCTTATATCCACAATATTTTTTCAAGTCTTCGGAATAAGCAATTGGAAAATTATGGCTCTTATTTGGACTGCCTTGCCTTTACTTAATTCCATCCTCTTTGTAAAAGTTCCCATCGGTTCTTTGATAGAAGAGGGCGAAGAGGGAATGAAAATTAAAGAGCTTATGAAGAATAAGACTTTCTGGGTTCTTTTAATGATGATGCTTTGCGCAGGGGCGAGCGAGCAATCCGTAAGCCAGTGGGCATCAACCTTTGCGGAAAAAGGCCTCGGCATAAGCAAAACTCTCGGTGACCTTGCAGGGCCTATGATGTTCGCAGCTCTTATGGGCACATCAAGGGCTTTTTACGGAAAATTCGGGGATAAAATCAATCTTGATAAATTTATGATTGGTAGCTGTTCGCTTTGCATAATTTCCTATCTTGGAATTTCTTTGCTTCCACTCCCGATTATGAGCCTTATATTTTGCGGAGCATGCGGGCTTTCTGTGGGGATTATGTGGCCCGGCTCTTTCAGTAAATCCGCCGCTGCTTTGCCTAAAGGCGGCACTGCAATGTTTGCCCTTCTTGCTCTTGCAGGGGATTTGGGATGCTCCGGCGGCCCGTCGCTTGTGGGCTTTGTGTCCAGCAGTTTAAATGAAAACTTAAAAATGGGAATTTTAGCTGGAATAATTTTTCCTATACTTTTGCTTGTAGGTATACTTCTTTGCAAAAAGAATCTCAACAAAAAAGAAAAAGTTTAAGAATTACATTTAGTTAAACATAAATCGAGGAACTGAATATGACTCTTGAAGAAGCTCGTGAATTTTTTAAAAAAGACCGTTTTGCAACTTATAAAACGGGCATAGAAATTGATGAAATCGGTGAAAAATATTCAAAATGTTCTTTTGAAATCACCCCCGATGATGTGGCTGCCCACGGCAGTGTTATGGGAGGGGCAATTTTCACCCTTGCGGATTTCGCCTTTGCCGTTGCTGCAAATTCAGGGGGCCGGCTTACCGTAACAGTAAGCAGCAATATAAATTTTATAAGTATGCCAAAACATAATAAGCTTACCGGTGAATGTAAGTGCCTCAAGGATGGCAAAAGAGCCTGCTTTTATGAGGTTAAAATCACAGACGGTTTCGGAAATCTTGTGGCAGAAGTTACTTCAAACGGCTTACATATATAATTTTAAAATTTGGAGATAAAAATGGAACTCAAAAAAATAACAAAAGAAAAAGAAGACATAAAAAGAGCAAAAGCCCTCTATATTGAAGCTTTTCCCCGCGGAGAGAGAGCACCATTTTCAATTATGAAAAGAAAAATCGACAGTGGCTGCGCAGATTTTTGGAATATGTTTGACGGTAATAAATGGATAGGCTGGACTTATTGTATAACATATAAAGACCTTGTTTATGTTTTTTATTTTGCTATTGACAAATCCGAAAGAGACAAAGGTTACGGCACCGCAGGCATAAATGCGTTAAAAGAAAAATATGCCGGTAAAAGATTGTTTCTTGCTCTTGAAGATAAAGACGAAGAAAATATACCTAACCGTGAGCAAAGGATTAAGCGTCATCAATTCTATATAAATTGCGGGCTTACCGATTTACCTTATAGGCTAAAAGAAGCAAATATGGTTTATTGTATTATGGGCGTTAACGGTAAGGTTGAGCCGGAAGAATATAAAGAACTCATTAAAAATTATATCGGCGGATTTTATATGAAACTCTTTGATATGAAAATAATCAAATAAACATAATTTTCTCCTCTGTTTATGCAGGGGAGATTTTTAAGTTAAATTATACTATTATAAAAAAGTTTTTCAGGATAGACCTTAAAAAGTATTAAAAATTGCAAAGTTTTTCGGGTTAGACTTGAAAAACTTATTGATTTTATCAAGTATTTCGACTATAATATTGCAAAAGGGGGGCGAAAATATGATAAATAGACCCGATTACATCAATGCAATTAAACCGTTTATAGGTTCCCCGGTTGTTAAAATACTTGCCGGAATCCGTCGCTGTGGGAAATCTACAATTTTTGAGATGTTAAAAATTGAACTTGTTAAGCAAGGCATACCCGAAAATTGCATTATATCCAAATGTTATACCGAAATGGAAATTCCACAAAATATAACCGCAAAGCAAATGTATGATGAGCTTCTTGAAGAAATGAGAGGCAAAGACCGTTGCTGTCTTTTATTAGATGAAGTTCAAGAAATAAAAAATTGGGAAAGAGCTATTAACAGCTTGCTTGAAAAAACGAATGCCGATATTTATATTACCGGCTCTAACTCAAAACTTATGTCAAGCGAAATATCAACCTATCTGTCAGGGCGTTATGTTTCAATTCCTGTTTACACCCTTTCTTTTTGTGAATATCTTGATTTCAAAAAAGAAAGTAATTTATCTCAAAAGGAACTTCTGGAAGAATATATTCGCTTTGGAGGGTTTCCTATAATTGCTTTAGGCAACTATGAAGCCCAGCCTGCCTATCAAATCGTAAACGGAATTTATCATACGGTTGTTTCACAGGATATAGTGAATAGGCATCGCATAAATAAGCAAGATTTATTTGACCGTGTGGTAAAATACGTAATTGAAAATGTAGGTAAAACTTTTTCAGCTAATTCTATTTCAAATTTCTTAAAAAGTGAGCAAAGAAAAATCTCCGTAGAAAGCATATATAACTATTTACGCTGGCTTGAACAAGCCTTCATTATTTATCCTTGTGAACGATATGACCTTCAAGGAAAAAGCGTGTTAAAAACTCAAGAAAAATATTATTTAGGTGATATTTCCCTAAAATACTCATTGCTTGGATATAATAGAAAAATGCTTGACGGAGTGCTTGAAAATATAGTTTTTTTAGAGCTAAAGCGCAGAGGTTATGATGTTTATATAGGAAAGCTCGCCACTAAAGAAATTGACTTTGTGGCAAAACGATTTGACGAATGTATTTATGTTCAAGTATGCGTGCAAATTCCGGAAAACTCAGAAAGAGAAGTTGAAAACCTCAAAGTTATCAAAGACAACTATCCCAAATATGTTGTTACACTTAATGAATTAGATACGGGAATAGAAGATGGTATAAAGATTGTTCATCTTTCAGATTTTTTGTTAACAGAGCAGTTATAAATTCAAAACAGGCACCTTTTGACGGGTGCCTGTTTTTCAGTCGTTATTGTAATTTTGTAAAAACTGTTTCATTCTTTCGCTTTGAGTGTTGCCGAAAACGGATTCCGGATCGCCTTGCTCTACAATATAGCCTTTATCCATAAAGATTACTTTATCCGAAACGGCTCTTGCAAAATTCATTTCATGGGTAACGATAACCATTGTCATTTTTTCTTCTGCAAGTTGCTTTATAACTTTTAGCACTTCTCCCGTAAGCTCCGGGTCAAGAGCAGATGTCGGCTCGTCAAAAAAGAGAATTTCAGGCTTCATTGCCAAAGCTCTTACAATGGAAACTCTTTGCTGCATACCGCCTGAAAGCTGGTAAGGATACATATCCGCTTTATCTTCAAGGCCCATTTTTGCAAGGAGAGCCATGCACTCCTCTCTAACCTCTTTTTTATCTCTTTTAAGTACGGAAACAGGGGCATCCATCATATTTTTTATAACAGAATAATGAGGAAAGAGATTAAAATTCTGAAATACCAAACCGAAAGTTTTACGGAAAGGCTTGAGGTCTTTTGCGTATTTTATTTTACCGTTTTCGGTCCATGCGGCATTTTCGCCCATATAAGTAAGAGTGCCGGAATCCATTGTTTCAAGAAGAGTTGCACATCTGAGCAAGGTGGATTTTCCGGAGCCGGAGGGGCCTATAATAGAAACAACTTCACCTTTATCAACGGTGAAAGATATATCTTTAAGTACTTCTTGACCGTCAAAGGATTTTTTTACATTTTGCATACTTAAAACATTCATAATTTCACTCCCCTTTACCTGTAATAGCTGAGGGCTTTCTCAAATCTCTTCATAGCATAGGATACTACCGTGTTGAAAACATAGTAGAAAACCGCTGCCGCAACAAAAGTGAGCATACCCGGTGACTGGGGAGCAACGGCAATTTGCTTTGCCTTTGTGAACATTTCAATAACTCCGAGGGTTGATGCAAGAGAGGTATCTTTTACAAGGGTGATAACCTCATTGGTGGTTGGAGGAATAATTCTTTTTACCATCTGAGGCAAAATAATCTTAAAGAATGTTTGAGATTTGCTGTACCCGAGCACTTGAGCGGCTTCATATTGACCTACGGGTATGGATTCAATACCGCCCCTGTAAATTTCTGCCCAATATGCCGCATAATTTATGATAAATGCAAGCATGGTGGCTGTCATACGCCAATTTGAGGGGACACTCACGCCGAGAACAAGGCCGGGAACAAAATAAACTACCATCAGCTGGAGCATAAGAGGGGTGCCTCTCATGATTGAAATATAAATTTCGGTAAACCAGTGAAGAACTTTGATTTTGCTCTTTTTGCAAAAATAAACAACAAGGCCCAAGGGCAAAGAGCCAATGAGCGTAATAAAAAATATAAGGGCAGTATTTCCGAAGGAAATCGCCAACTGCTCAATCATTACGGGAATAGACATTTATACACCTCACATTTTAAGAGGGCCGTCGCAGAAGATTCAAAACGACAGCCCCGTCTTAAATGTTAAATTAAGAATTACTGGCACATGGTAAGGCTTGAAAGTTCAAGGCCGTCTGCCTCATATTTTTCTGCAATTTCCATCATTGTGCCATCATCTGCCATTTCTTTAAGCGTTGTTGAAACGGCTTCGGCACTTGCTGTATCTCCGAGAAGGAAACCAACAGCATATTGCTCTGTGGAAACAGCCTCTGAGAGAATTGTGTAGCTGTCTGTTTCGTCACCGATATTATACTTTGCAACACCTACGTCAACGATAACAGCATCCACTGTGCCTTGTTTAAGCTCCATAAAGCCTGTGTTGTAATCTGCAAGCTCAATAGTTTCTTTCAAAGAATTTTTAAGTTCTGTGTTGGCATTAAGAGCATCGGAGCCTGAAGAAGCCTTTTGAACCATAACGGTTTTGCCGGCAAGATCGGCAAGAGATGCTATACCGCTGTCAGCCTTAACAACAGCTACGATTGAGTTATCAACGTAAACATCTGACCAAGTGTATTCATTTTCACGGCCTGTATATGTAAATCCGTTCCAAATGCAGTTAATGGTACCGGAAGCAAGCTCACTGTCTTTTGCATCCCAATCAATGGCAACTGCTTCATATTCCCAGCCGAGTCTTGAGCAAACCTCTTGAGCAAGTGCAAGGTCAAAGCCGTCATAAGAGCCGTCTGCTGCTACGAAACCGTAGGGAGGGAACTCTGCATCAAAGCCGACAATAAGTTTTTTTGTATCGGCGGCAGAAATAGCCTTTTCACTACCACAGCCTGCGAAGCCGAAGCACATAACAGCCATAAGAACTGCGAGTACGAGAGAAATAATCTTTTTAGTCATCATAATATCCTCCGATTCTGAAGTATGGCATAACTTTATCACATTAGCATACTAAAGTCAAGAACTTTTTTATATTTTTTTGAAATATTGTAATTTTTCTCTTGTTAGGGTATAATTAAATCACTAAAACAAAGGAGTTTTTGAAATGAAAGAAATAAATATCAGAGATATAAAAATCAGCCCCGTTGAGCTTATAAATGACGGCTGGGGCCTTGTAACCGCAGGCACACCGGATAGCTTTAATACTATGACTGTAAGCTGGGGTGCTCTCGGTGAAATTTGGTCAAAGGATGCGGTTTTTGCCTTCATTCGCTTAAATAGGTACACTTATGAATTTTTGGAGAAAGATTCTCTTTTTACCCTTTCTTTTTATGATAAGAAATATCATTCCGCCCTTGCCTTTTGCGGCAGTAAAAGCGGCAGAGATTATGATAAGCCCAAAGAAACAGGGCTTACACCTGTTGCAGTGGACGGTGCAGTGACTTTTGAACAGGCAAAGTATATAATAGTATGCAAAAAAATCGCTTCTCAAATTATTACACCGGATTCTTTTATTGCACCCGAAATTGCTAGCAACTATAAGCCTGATGGCAGTGACTTACATAAAATGTATATTGGTGAGATTATAAAGGTGTACGAAAATTGATTGCAGATGATAAGATTTTGCTCTCCTTCCTTGAGGAGAAAGCAATTAAATGCAGCGACTGCAATATGATTACCTGCAGCCGATTTCTTGATATGCATGAAAGAAGCCTTGCATCTTCTCTGAAATTGCCGCAAGGCATAAAAAGAATTTTTTACGGAGGATTTGAAGATTCGGAAAGATCGATTGCCGTCTTTTTCCCCGACTATGCAGAAGTAAATTCTTCAGAGGATGCAGAGAAATATTTTGAGAGTTACCCCGAGGATTGCCCAATAAAAATTCTTGAAATTACGAAAGATAAATTTTCAAAGCCATTAGGTCATCGTGATTATTTAGGTGCAGTAATGGGCCTTGGAGTAAACAGAGATGTTATAGGTGATATAATTGTAAATGATATGGGCTGCTTTATGGTGGTAGCCGAAAATATGGCAGATTATATTGCCGAAAATATGAGCAAGGCGGGCAGGGGAACGCTAACAATAAAAGTAAAATATCCATCTGAAATCAAAAACTTTACAAAACAAGAGGGTATGCCGGATTCATTTACCGTTTCTTCACCACGGCTTGACAGCATAATTAAAAATGGTTTCGGCGTGTCAAGAGATGTGGCAGCCGAATCCATAGAGCACGGCCTTGTTTTTGTGAATGATTTGGAATGTGTGAAGCCGGATAAAAAAATAAATAACGGAGATAAAATAACTTTTCGCCATAAAGGCAGAATTATTATTAAAAATTGCGATGAACTGAGCAAAAAGGGAAGAAACATTGTAAAAATACTCAAATTTTAATGAATTTTATAAAATTTTCATCAAACATTTATAAGATGTTCATAATTTGTTCATATTTACGGTGCATTATATAGACAACGAAACGGGAGCCGCAACCCGGTTCGTTACAGCAAATACCCCTCCTCAATTCAACCCCATAGTAAAAGATCCGCTGCCGCAAGCGGGTCTTTTACTTTTTCCAAAAAAAATGCTCTCCACAGTTGTTTTTACCATGGAGAGCTTTGCTATATCTATGTGATTATTCGCCGAGGCTGTCGATTATTTCAACAGTCTTTGTTGCATTGTAACATTCAAACATTTCATCTGCACCTTCAGGAACGGTCTTTTGCGAAATAAGGCTTACAACGGGCACGATGATAAGGCCTGCAACCATTGCTATAACTCCGGAGTAAAGGGAATTCCTGAATACGAATGAAAGGAATTCACTATTTGAAATATCAATCCATCCGAGTGATACGCAAAGCTGAATAACCTCAAGTGCCACACCGAAAACAAAGGAGCAAACAACGCCCGCTTTTGATGTTTTTTTCCAGTAGAGTCCATAGAGAAATGGAGCAAGGAATGCACCTGCAAGTGCGCCCCAAGAAACGCCCATCATTTGAGCAATAAACATATTTTCACTCTTAGCCTGCTTAATTGCGATTACAGAAGAAATTACTATAAATACAACTATGAAGCATCTCATAATAAACATTTTTTTCTTTTCTTCAATTTTTTTCTTGCAAAGTGGCTGAATGAAATCAAGAGTAATTGTGGAGCCGCTTGTAAGCACCAAAGATGAAAGAGTGGACATGGATGCGGAAAGTACAAGAATGATTACAACAGCTATAAGCACGGGAGCGAGGGTTGAAAGCATTTCCGGAATTATTGAATCAAAACCGCCGATGGGCTTGCCGGAGTCATCAACACCGATTTTATCCGCATAGAGCCTGCCGAATCCGCCGAGGAAGTAACATCCGCCGGCAACAACAATGGCAAAAAGAGTTGAAATGATTGTGCCTTTTTTAATTGATTCTTCATTTTTAATTGCATAGAATTTGCCGACCATTTGAGGAAGTCCCCAAGTGCCGAGAGATGTAAGAATAACAACAAAGAGAAGGAATAATGGCTGAGGGCCGAGGAAGGATGTAAATCCGCCTGCTTCCCATGTGCTGCCGTTTGCTGTTGTGGAAGAAATTGCGGAAAGAGATTTCATTGCCTCCATAAGTCCGCCGTTTTCTTTAAGCACTGCAAGTATAACTGCCACAATGCCCACAAGCATTATAATTCCCTGAATAAAATCGTTGGTTGCCGTTGCCATGTATCCGCCTATGATAACATAAATTGCCGTAAGCACTGCCATGGTTATAACGCAAACTTCGTATGGAATACCGGGGTATGCCATGTGGAAAAGCCTTGAAAGGCCGTTGTAAAGGGATGCAGTGTATGGAATAAGAAAAATAAAAGTAATTACAGATGCAAGCACTTTAAGATTTTTGGATTTAAAGCGCGTACCGAAGAAATCGGGCATGGTTTTTGAAGAAAGGGACTGAGTCATAATTCTTGTGCGTCTGCCTAAAACACTCCAAGCAAGCAGGGAGCCTATAAATGCATTGCCGAGACCTATCCAAGTGGAAGCAACACCGAAATTCCAACCGAACTGACCTGCATAACCTACAAATATAACAGCTGAAAAATACGATGTGCCGTAAGCAAAGGCGCTGAGCCATGGACCAACCGAGCGAGAGCCTAACACAAAGCCGTTAATGTCTGTGGCATGTTTTCTTGAGTGTATGCCTATAAATACCATAAGGGAAAAGAAGCACACAATCAAAATTGTTGTTAAAATCATTGTGGTGTTCATTTTGGGTTCCTCCGTAAAATTTATAAAAAGTGTTTAATTAAAGTGTAATTTGTGGTAATATATGCTTTTGTAAAATCACCATTGGAGATGAAATATAAATGATTATAGATTTTCATACTCACACCTATCCGGATAAAGTTGCTGAAAAAGCAGTAAAAAAATTATATGATTTAGGTGGTACTCCTTGTTTCAGAGAGCCTACACTTGAAGGCCTTATTGAATCAACAAAAAAATCCGGTATAGACTATTCTCTTTCTTTGCCTGTTGCTACATCACCCTCTCAGGTGGAGCACATAAACAATTTATCTGCAGAAATGAGCGGCCGTGACAACGTTATTTTTGCCGGCGCAATACATCCGGATTCCGAAAATGTTGAGGTAATATTGGATTTTATAAAGAATGCAGGGCTTAAAGTTATAAAAATTCATCCCGATTATCAAGGGGCAAATTTTGACGATGAAAGATATATAAAAATTATGTATGAGGCTGCAAAGCGCGGAATTTATACCGTTACCCATGCAGGAATTGATGCCGCATACCGTGAAAAAGTTCATTGCACCCCGGATATGATCCTTAATGTGCTTAACAGGCTTAAAGGCATAATTGACAACAAACTTATTCTTGCTCACATGGGTTCAAACGAACTTGCGGATGAGGTTATAGACAAGCTTTGCGGAAAGCCTGTGTATTTTGATACTGCATACACAATATGGAAAACGCCTTACAGATGTGAAGAAATCATTAAAAAACACGGTGCTGATAAAATTTTGTTTGCCACCGATTCTCCGTGGGCTCCACAAGAAGAATTTATTGATATAATCAATTCTTATGATTTATCCGATGAGGATAAGAAAAAAATCTTAGGAGAGAACGGCAGAAAAATACTCGGAATTTGATAACCGCAACCGTTTATCTTTTAGCGTTTTAACATTTTAACCTGTTAGCGTTTTAACGCGATAAAGGATTATGGGGCTATTTTAACAGATAAAAAGCCCTATGTCAAGAAAAATATAAACAAAAATAAATAATTTTGAATATTTAAAGCTGCCGCCCATGAATCACTCACAGACGGCAGCTGTTTTGTGCTGTAAAAGCATAAATTTTTAGGAATGTAATCCTAAAAATTACCGAAAATGTGAAAAATTAGGAACGTATTCCTAAAATTTTGCGGGAATATAAAATTATCCCGGCAGTGAATTATGCTGTCGGGAGTTTTAGGAATTGTTGTAAATTATAATAAGTAAAGCATTTTTTCCGCTTCTTCTCTTGTAAGAGAGCCGGGGGATGCGGTGAAATTGCCGGGAATTGTATTTTTCCATCTTTCGGAATATTTATGGGCTTCTTCTGGTGAAATTTTTATATTCCCGAGGTCAACTAACGATGAGATAACTCTTTTAACATTTTCAATATTATCGGTCATCTTTTCAAAAGCTTTTGTTTTTTCGGTGCTGAATTCTTTGCATCTGTCTATAAAAAATCCGAAAAATGCTTCACATGCCATGCCGTGAGGAACACCGTAATTTTCCGTTAAAACATATCCGAGAGGATGGGGAAAACCTGTGCCGCAGGTGTTAATTACAAGGCCGGCATATATAGAGCCGTAGTATAGAGAATCTCTCATTTCGGTATCAATTTCTTTTCCCTCTGAAATATGTTTTAAGCAATTATAGAGAGTGGGAATACATTTTTCCGCAAATAGTCTTTCTATGCCTTCGCATTTTTCGGTAAAAAATCCTTCTGTGGCATGGGCAAAGGCGTCAAGTGCCGTTGAAACAGTTGATTTATAAGGGAGAGAATAAGTATATTTAGGGTCACAAAAAGAAATTTTTGCATAGCAGTCAGGGCCTTTTATGCTTTTTTTGATTCCGGTTTCGTCGTTTGTAAGCACGGCAACTGCAGTAACTTCGCTTCCGGTGCCGGCAGTGGTACCCACAAGAGCAACAGGCAAAGGAGTGCTGCAACCTTCTCTGTTATAAATATCAACGGGCATAAAATCGGGATTTGTTGCATAAAAAGCAATAGCCTTTGATGAATCCTGAGCAGAGCCTCCGCCTATTCCTATGATAAACTCGGCACTGCATTCTCTTGCTATTTTTCCGGCATTATAGCAGGAAGAAATAAGAGGATTTTCGCCTATTTCGCTGAATATTTCATAAGCTATATTTTCTTTTTTTAGGGCAAGCTCCACGTCTTTGAGAGCACCGGATTTTGCGGCTCCGCTTTTACCTGTTACTATTAAGCATTTCTTGCCAAGTCCTTTAAGTAGGCTTGAATTTTCGCTTACGGAATCCTTGCCCCAAATAACCCTTGCAGGCATAAAAACGTTATATGTCATAATCTGCCTCCTTTTTACTTAAATGTAATTATAAATAAAATATGGTAAAAATCAACAGAAAAATAAAAATTACAGTTGAAATTTTATGCTTATTGTTATATTATATAATACAACTATAAAATATGGGGATTGCACCCATAAGGAGCTTGTATGAAAAAATCAGTTGGCAAAACCGCAAAAGCCATAATAGCAGCGGTAATTGTAATTGCAATTATAGGCACTGTTTTTACATACAGGCTTTATTCACGGGAATTTTCGTCTTCATTTACCGCCATGGATACTTATATTACCCTAAAAGCAAAAGGAGTCGGCTGTAAGGATACTCTTGATGAAGTGGAAAATTTCGTGAAAGATTATAGCGATAATGTGCTTTCAAGGCATATTGAAACATCCGAAGTATCCAAAATAAATGCCAATGGGGGCGGCACTTTCAGCAGCGGCATTTCAGATTACTTCGATTTGCTCTTGGAAATATCAAGAGAGAGCGACGGAGCTTTTGATTTTACTCTCGGCGCTCTCAGTGATTTGTGGGGCATAGGGACAGAAAATGCAAAAATCCCCACAGATAAAGAAATTAAATCGGTTTTATTTTGCTCCGGCGTAGACAAAATTTTCTATAAAAACGGCAAAATCTCAATTCCCGAAGGTATGAGCATTGATTTCGGTGCTGCCGGTAAGGGAATGGCTCTTGATGAAATAAAAACGAAGTATCTTGAAAAAAGTAAAATCAGCCGTGCTGTTTTCAGCCTTGGGGGAAGCATATTGCTTTATTCCACTAAAGAAAATGACACTTTTACAGTAGGCATAAGAAACCCTGATGAATCAAATGATTATATGGCTGTGCTTACTGTTAATGAAGGATGCGTTTCCACCTCAGGCAGTTATGAAAGATATTTTGAAGAAGACGGAGTTCGGTATCATCATATATTCGACCCTAAAACAGGTTATCCCGCTCAAAGCGGTCTTGTAAGTGTTACGATTTATTCGGAGAGCGGCACTGTTTCCGATGCTCTTTCAACTGCCTGCTTTGTTCTCGGTGCCGAAAAGGGAGCTGCTCTTGCAAAAAAATATAACTGCGAGGCTGTTTTTATTGACACAGAAGGTTTTGTTACCGTAACAGACGGGCTTAAAGATAAAATTGAAATTACCAATGATAATTATACCTTGAGGTAATCCGATGAAGCTTAAGTTGATCCGAAAAGCAGATATTATAGTTATTGCAATAGTAATTTTTGTTGCCGGGATTTTTTTGCTTATTCGCTCCTGTGATGAATCATCTCTCACGGCCGAAATTTCCGTTGACGGAGAAATAATTGAAACAATTAAGCTTGATCAGATTAAAGAAAGAAAAGAAATAACTCCGGATACTTCCCCAAAGGTTACAATAGTTGCGGAAAACGGCGAAATATGGTTTGAAAAGGCAGAGTGCAGCGACAAAATTTGCATATCGGCAGGTCATCTTTCAAAGAAAGGGGATACAGCTGTGTGCTTGCCTGCAAAAACCGTTGTCAGTATAAGCGGCTCCACAGTTGATGCAATAACTTACTGATATGAAGATAAATAAAACAGCTTATAAAGTGGCTTTAGGGGCAATTCTCTGTGCTCAGGCTCTTGCACTCAGCTTTCTTGAGAATTTAATACCCGCTATGCCTTTTATGCCTCCCGGTGCAAAACCTGGATTTTCAAATATAATCACAATGTTTGCCGCGGAAAGCCTCGGCTTTCCATGGGCAATGGTTATAACCCTTATTAAAGGCGGATTTGCTTTTATCACAAGAGGAGTAACTGCCGGAGCTATGAGCCTTTCCGGCGGAATTCTATCAACTCTCGCAATGTACTTCTTATTAAAATATGCACAAAAAATTTTGGGCCTTATGGGAATATCAGTTATCAGTGCCCTTTGCCACAATTTAGGCCAGCTGATTACCTCTGTGGCAATAACAGGCTCATCCAAAACTTTTTATTATGCACCCGTGCTTGCAATATTCGGAATAGCAACCGGAATTGTTACGGGTTTTATATTCAGAGCAGTTTTACCTGCCCTTGAAAAGCAAAAGAAATTCTTTTTTAAGTCTGATACACAATAGGAGGAGAGCACAATGTCCAAGATCCCCAAAGGCGTATTGACTGCCGTTAAAAAAGTCAGAGGCGGTGTAATGGTTGACCATAACAAAAACACCGCTGAAACAGAGGTAGTCAGAATACCGACACCGTCAAAGGTAGTAATCCCCATGTCAATGCACATCGGCGCCCCCTGTGAGCCCGTTGTGAAAGTCGGTGACGAGGTTGCTGTAGGCCAGCTTATCGGCGATACGGATAAGTTTGTAAGTGCACCCATTCACGCAAGCATTTCCGGTAAAGTTACGGCTGTGGGCAATATTAAAATGCCCAACGGTACCATGTCAAAAGCAGTTACCATTGAATCCGATGGTGAAATGAGGCTGTGGGAGGGCGTTAAGCCCCCTGTGGTTGAAACCCGTGAAGATCTTATTAAAGCTGTCCGCAACAGTGGCCTTGTAGGCCTTGGCGGCGCAGGCTTCCCAACTCATGTTAAGCTGAGTTTTGACTCGAGCAAAAACATTGACACTCTTATAATCAATGCTGCCGAGTGCGAGCCTTATATCACCGTTGACTACCGTGAATGTATTGAAAATTCATGGGATATACTTTCAGCTGTTTACACAATTAAAGAAATTCTCGGCTTTAAGCAGGTTATTATTGCCGCAGAGGATAATAAGCCCGAGGCTTTCAAAATTCTTAAAAGAATTGCCGATGATAAAACCGATGTAAATGATGAAGTACGCCTTATGGTGCTTAAATCAAAATATCCACAAGGTGCTGAAAAAATGATGGTTCAGTCTGCTACCGGCAGGCAGGTGCCTCCCGGAAAACTTCCGGCAGATGTGGGCTGCGTTGTAATGAATGTTGCCTCCGTTGCCTTTATCTCAAGATATCTTAAAACAGGTAAGCCCCTTGTAAGCCGTTCACTTACTGTTGACGGTTCCGCTATTGCCGAGCCTAAGAACGTCAGAGTTCCAATCGGTACAAATATCGGCGACATTATTGAATTTTGCGGCGGATTTAAGACTGCCCCCGGCAAACTTATTACAGGTGGCCCCATGATGGGCCTTGCCATTGTGAGCACGGATTTCCCCGTATTAAAACAAAACAATGCAATTCTTGCTTTCTCCGAGGAAGACGCACTTCTTAAAGAAGAAACAGATTGTATTCGCTGCGGCAGATGTGCTGCTGCTTGCCCCTTGAGCCTTACACCCGTAAATATTGTTAAGGCCGCAAAAGCAAAAGATGTTGAAAAATTAAACAAAGCCGGAGCAATGGTTTGTATGGAATGCGGCAGTTGTGCTTATTCTTGCCCTGCAGGCAAACCCCTTGTACAGTATATGAGGCTTGCTAAGGCTATTATCAGAGAGGAGAGTGCTAAAAAATGATAGACGGTAAAATGCTTCATGTAAGCGCATCTCCCCACAAAAGGGCAAAGGCAACCACTCAAAGCATAATGCTTGATGTTATTATTGCTCTTATTCCTTCACTTATAGCATCGGTTATAATATTCGGCCTTCGTGCCCTGCTTATTACCGTTGTTTCCGTTGCTGTTTGTGTTTTAACCGAATATGTTTTCAGAAAACTTCTTAAGAGAAATAATACAATCAGCGATTTAAGTGCCGTTGTTACGGGCATGCTTCTTGCCTTTAATATGCCTTCGGGTATTCCTATTTGGATGGTAATTATCGGTGATTTATTCGCAATTATAATTGTTAAACAGTGCTTTGGCGGAATAGGTCAAAACTTTGTTAATCCGGCTATTGCAGGCAGAATTTTTATGCTTCTCTCTTTCGGCAAGATGATGGAATGGAGCGAGCCACTTGCGGGAATTATGAATTTAAGCGGAGTTGAGGCTCTTTCAGGTGCAACACCTCTTGCAAAAATGGCAGCAGGTGAAACGGATCTTCCCACTTTAACTCAAATGCTTTTAGGCGTTAGAGGCGGATGCCTTGGCGAAACCTGTATAATCGCCATTGTAATCGGCGGCGTTTATTTGGTTGCCCGTGGGGTAATTAAGCCCACAATTCCCGTATCATATATTTGCACTGTTGCCGTTATTATGATTATTGCAATGTTCGTTAAGAATGAAAGCTGGTCATTCGTTTGGTATCAGCTTCTTTCAGGAGGTTTATTCCTCGGTGCAATATTCATGGCAACAGATTATACCACAAGCCCCATAAGTACAAAGGGAAAAATCGTTTACGGCATCGGCTGCGGCCTTTTAACTTGCCTTATAAGGCTTTTCGGTTCTCTTCCCGAAGGTGTATCTTATTCGATTATCCTCATGAACGTGCTTACACCTCTTATTGAGAAATTTACCACTCCCAAGCCTTTCGGCACTCCCAAGAAAGAAAAGGAGGCGGCAAAGGCATGAAAAAAGCAAAAGAATATTTAATTCCTACCCTTGTTCTTTTTGTTATTTGCTTTATATCGGCTCTCCTTCTTGCAATAACAAATGATGTTACCGCACCGAAAATTGCGGAAAATGCAATAAAGACTCAGCAAGAAGCTATGTCATTTGTTGTTCCCGATGCAGATCATTTTGACGAAGAAAGTACAGATAACGAATACGGCTCATGCTACAAAGCCTATGACGCCGACGGTAATGTAATCGGTTATGCGATTACTGCCACAGGTAAAGGCGGATATGACGGCGACATTACCTTAATGGTCGGCCTTGACGCAAATGGAGCTGTTAAAGAGCTTGAAAGCGGAAGTGCAGCCCTCAGCTTCCTTGAAGAGAGTGAAACTCCTTCCGTAGGCGGTAAGCTTAAAAAGAAAGTTGAATTTCTTTCTCAGTATATCGGGCTCACAGGCTCGGCTGCTCTTACTAAAAACGGCGGCACAGTGGATGCTGTTACAGGCGCTACAAAAACTTCTCAAGGCATAACAGATGCAGTTAATAATGCACTGCTTTGCTATTCACAAATATCCAAGGAGGTGAGCACAAATGGCTGAAAAGAAAAGCTTAGGTCATGAATTTACAAAAGGCCTTATTAAAGAAAATCCGGTTCTTCGCCTTGTGCTCGGAACCTGTCCTACCCTTGCAACTTCTGTTTCCGTTACCAACTCCATCGGTATGGGAATAGCTGCAACAATGGTTCTTATTTGCTCAAATGTGGTTATTTCCGCTCTCAGAAAGGTTATACCCTCAAAAATAAGAATTCCTGCATATATTGTAGTTATTGCATCTTTCGTTACAATAGTTCAAATGCTTGTTAAAGCCTTTGTTCCCGCTCTTAATGACGCTTTAGGTGTTTATCTTCCCTTGATTGTTGTTAACTGCATTATTCTCGGCAGAGCAGAAGCCTTCGCAGGCAAAAATTCAGTGCCCGCATCATTCCTTGACGGCCTTGGAATGGGCATAGGATTTACATTTGCTCTTTGCGTTATGGCAACAATTCGTGAAATTTTAGGCTCCGGCACATTCCTTGACGGAATTGACAGCTTAACAGGGCTTTTCGGTGCTACAAGTTTCACCGGCTTTACGATTTTTGAAAATCCAATCGGTATTTTGGTTATGGCTCCCGGCGGCTTTATGGTATTCGGTCTTGTAATGGCTCTTGCAAATAAAGTTGCAGAGGGCAAAGGCAAACCCAAGGCAGAGCTTAAAGGCTGCCAAGCTTGCCCCATGGCAGGTGCTTGCGGTATTAAAGATACCGATGAATCCTGTGATAAAAAGGCAAAGGAGGATGTTAAAGCATGATTGCAATTTTCCTTACTGCCATTCTTACAGAGAACTATATTCTCTGCCAGTTCCTCGGCATTTGTCCCTTCCTCGGAGTTTCCAAAAAGCTTAACACAGCAGTGGGTATGTCCTTAGCGGTTATATTTGTTATGGCTCTTGCCACAGCTGTTACCTACCCAATAAATAAATTTTTGCTTGTTAAGAATGATCTTGAATATCTTCAAACAATAGTATTCATTCTTGTTATTGCCGCACTTGTTCAATTTGTTGAAATAGTGCTTAAAAAGTTTATTCCTTCACTTTATCAGGCTCTCGGAATTTACCTCCCTCTTATTACCACCAACTGTGCTGTGCTTGGCGTTGTTCTTCTTAACATCGAAAGCGGTTATACATTTGCACAAAGCATGGTAAACTCTGTTGGCGGCGGTGTAGGTTTCTTAGTTGCCATGGTAATGTTTGCAGGCGTTCGTGAAAGACTTGAAGGCTGTGATATTCCGAAAGGACTTCAAGGCTTACCTATTACCCTTATTGCCGCTTCCCTTGTTTCCCTCTCTTTCCAGGGATTCTCAGGGGTTGTAAGCGGAATATTCGGTTAAGAAAGGCGGTGTGAATATGAATTATCATCTTATTATTCTTGCCGTTGTAATTCTTGCCGTTATCGGTGCTTTGGCTGCTTTGCTCCTTTCAATCGCATCAAAAGTTTTTGCAGTGCCTGTTGATGAAAAAGCAGAGCAAATCAGAGAGTGCCTCCCCGGTGCAAACTGCGGCTCTTGCGGATTTTCCGGCTGTGACGGTTATGCAGCTGCTCTTTCAAGCGGCGAAACAAAAGAAACAACTCTTTGTAACCCCGGCGGAAATGAAACAGCAAAAGCAATCAGCGAAATCCTCGGAGTTGAGTCCGGCACGGTTAAACCCATTGCCGCAACGGTAATGTGCAGAGGCTATAAAGAAAACGCAACCGATAAACTTATTTACGACGGTTATATGAGCTGCCGCATGGCTACTCAGGTTTTCGGCGGCCCCAAAGAATGTATTTACGGCTGCATCGGCTACGGCGACTGTATAAGCGTATGCGAGCAAAATGCAATTTCCATTCTTAACGGTGTTGCGCATGTTGAGCCTTCACTTTGCAAGGCTTGCAGAAAATGTGTTAAAGTTTGCCCTAAAGGCCTTATAGAAATGCTTCCCATGGACGAAATAAAAGCAGCTGTCCTTTGTAAGAATCACGACAAGGGCGCTGTAACCCGTAAAGAATGTACTGCCGGTTGTATAGGCTGTATGAAGTGCGTTAAGGCTTGCCCATCCGAAGCAATTACCATTGATAATTTCTGTGCTAAAGTAGATTATGAAAAGTGTGTAGGCTGCGGCGAATGCAACAGCGTATGCCCTGTAAGTGCAATCAATATATTAAAATTAAGCTAAAATACAATAATGGCGAAGGAGTGTCTGCAATGCAGGCACTCCTTAAATTTTACGAATTCTCAAAAATTTTAAAAAACTGTTGACAAACGATAAAACATAGTGTATATTATCAATAACGATAATGATTATCACTTTTGATTAGCTTAGAAAGAGGATATTTATGAACGGAATGAAACACAGTAAGCAAAGAGATGCAATATATAATGAGCTCAGCTTACGAAAAGACCATCCCACAGCTGAAGATTTGTATTTCAGCGTAAAAAACAATATTCCCAATTTAAGCCTCGCCACAGTTTATCGCAATTTAACTCAATTAGAGCAGGATGGCAAAATTCAGCGAATTACATCCGGCACATCCGATAGGTTTGATGCGGATATTTCCAATCATCCCCATTTTGTTTGCGTTAAATGTGGCAGAGTAATAGATGTTACCCTTGATAAATCCACAGGTGAAGAAACAATTTGTAATTTTGACGGTAAGGTTATTTCAAAAGCCGTTATTTTCAGCGGCTATTGCCCCGATTGCTGTAAATCCCTTGCTTAAAGCAAGATTTAATAAATAATTATAAAACTAACATTCAGGAGGAAATTTATTATGAAAAAATTTATTTGTAAGGTATGCGGATATGTTCATGAAGGAGATTCTGCTCCGGAAATTTGCCCACTCTGCGGTGTAGATGCATCACAGTTTGAAGAATTAAAAGGAGCTAATCCCTATGCAGGCACAAAAACCGAAAAAAATCTTCAAGCCGCTTTTGCAGGTGAATCTCAGGCAAGAAATAAATACACTTATTTTGCCTCAACAGCCAAAAAGGAAGGCTACGAGCAAATTGCCGCGCTCTTCCTTAAAACAGCCGATAACGAAAAAGAGCATGCAAAAATGTGGTTTAAAGAGCTTGGCGGTATAGGAAACACAGCTGAAAATCTTGCTGCTGCAGCCGCCGGCGAAAACTACGAGTGGACCGACATGTACGAGGATTTCGCAAAGACTGCCGATGAAGAAGGCTTCCATGAGCTTGCAGAAAAATTCCGTGGTGTTGCTGCCATAGAAAAGCATCATGAAGAAAGATACCGTGCTCTTCTCAAAAATGTTGAAACAAAGCAGGTATTTGAAAAGAGTGAAGTTAAAATTTGGGAATGCCGTAATTGCGGTCACATTGTAGTAGGCACAAAAGCTCCAGAAAAATGTCCCGTTTGCAACCATCCTCAGAGCTTCTTTGAAGTTCACGAAGAAAACTATTAATAAGTAAAATTAAGCGGGAAGCCGCACTGCCTTTTTAAAATTTGGCAGTGTGGCCTTTATTCAAAATAGAGTGGGCGCTTGTTTAGGTAAGAACGAAATAAAATCAGAAGCAATATCTTTGCTAGCGACATTGAGCAATCAACAATTAACAGTTGACAAAGCCGGAAAAATAACATATAATATTAAAGCGTTAAAATGCTGGTGTGGCGAAATAGGCAGACGCAAGGGACTTAAAATCCCTCGGTGGCAACACCGTACCGGTTCAAGTCCGGTCACCAGCACCATTAAACCCGAACCTTTTTAGAAGGTTCGGGTTTAATTTTTTTACAATTTAATTTCTTCCGAAAGAGCAAATGAATAAATAATTTTTTCACTTACTTCAATATTTAGAGCTTTAGATAAAGATTTTTCATAGATTGAAAGCTGTTTTGAATATTTTTCTTTGAGCTCATCGGCACGATTTGCTCTGTCTGTTTTGTAATCCACAATTACAAGCTTGCCGTTTTCTTCAAAGGCACAGTCTGCAACGCCTTCAATTATTACTACATCTTCTTTTGCAATTTTTTCATCTATATCCGGGTAAATCTCTTTTACAGGCATTGAAACGGTGAAAGAATATTCCTTATAAACTTTATCTGCATTGAGTATTCTTTTTGCAAGATTTGATTCAAAGAACTTTTTAATTTTTGTGCTGTCCACTGCTTCTGCCTCAAGCTCGGTAAGCATACCCTCATTAACAAGCTTTTGTTTTTCTTTCTCCGGATTTTCAGAGGCTTTTTTATAATCCGCATATTGCATGAATCTGTGGGTTGCAGTACCTTTTTGAGCCGGTGTCAGTTTACCCTCATTTTTGAATGCAGGGATTTCAGAGGCAAAATAAGTATCGTTAAATCCCTCGTCCTCAAGATCGGATGCAATTCGTTTTGATAAAATTTTATTTAAGCTGCTATACGGGTAAACATAGCTTAAATTTTTATCTATTTGTGAAATTAATTCCGAATCAGAATTATAAATGATTGCTTCTTCCTCTTTTTCTTCTTCAAGAGCAAAATCCGATATCAGCTCAAATTTTACAGAAGTGTCACAGGGCAAATGCACAGAGGAGTCAAGGCCTGCCATATCCCTTAAAAGGTGTGCATCCGGATGCTTCAGCAATGCGGTAAGAATATATTTACTGTAGCTGTTCATGGACATGATTTTGCCGGAAGAAATCTTGGAGCCATCAGATAAATTCTCTTTAATTTTGGATAAAGCATCTGCCCAATCTTTGTTTGAAGATATAACAACGGTTTTTTCTTTTGCACGGGTAAGTGCCACATAAAGAACTCTAAGCTCTTCGGAATAAGAATCCTCCAAAAATTCTTTTTTGGCAACCTCATAAGAAATTGTGTGATAGGCTGTTTTATTTTTTATCCATTTAAGGCCAATTCCGGATTTTTTGGAAATTATATAATTCATTCCGGTGTCAGGGGTATAGTGCTTCTTTTCACAATTTACCAAGAATACATAAGGAAATTCAAGGCCTTTACTTTTGTGAATTGTCATTAGATTTACGGAATTTGAAGAAATATTTCGGCTTGCCCCTGAAATGTCTTCGCTACTGTCTTCAAGCTTATCAATAAATCTGATAAATCCGGATATGCCCTTAACACCTGTTTTTTCATAAGTCTTTGCAAGATTTATAAATGCATTGATATTTGCAACACGCATTTCTCCGTTTATCATTGCAGAAACAATTGCTTTGTAGCCGGTTTCGTCTATTATTTTTGAAACAAATTCTCCGGCAGGCTGGGTAACTGCTATAAGGCGGAGATTTTCGATTTCTTCCAAAAATTGAGCGGATTTCGCGTTTACATCACTGCTTTTAACAAGACAATCATAAATCGAACCACTTCTGCAATTTGTTCTCATTTCCGCAAGCTCATCTGTTGTAAAGCCGTAAACGGGTGAAAGCAAAACAGAAACAAGGGGAATATCGTTGAGAGGATTATCCAACACTCGAAGAAGGGAAGAAATAAAAGCAACTTCCGGCGAAGAAAGCAAAAAGCTTTCTGTGTTTGCAATAATCGGTATGCCCATTTCATCAAAGACTTCCGCAAAAACATTGGCGCATTTTTTACCGCTTCTTGCAAGAATGCAAAAATCCCCGTAGCAAGCATCGTGGGTGCCGCTTTTATCGGAAATTTGAATTTTATTGTTTACGGCATCTTTAATATATTTTGCAACAAATTGTGCTTGAGTTTTAACTCCATCTGCTTCGGTTTCCAAAAGATAAACCTCAAAATCTGATTCGTTTTTATCTTTTTCGGGGTACTGAGCCGCGGCATTGAGATATTCGCTCTCGTTGTAATCAACGCCCCCGGCTTCTTCACTCATAATCTGAGAGAAAATAAAGTTTGCGGTATCGGTAACGCCTTTGCGGCTGCGATAATTTTTGTTGAGAATTATCCTTGCCGGGTAATTTGTGCCGTCATAATCACACATCTTTTTGCGCAAGGAAGTGAAAATATCCGGCATAGCCTGCCTAAAGCAATAAATGCATTGCTTAACATCGCCAACCAAAAAACGATTGGTATCATCTTTTGAAAGAGCCCAAAATACAGTATCCTGTGCCTTGTTTACATCTTGATATTCATCCACAAGTATTTCTTCATAATTATTGCTGATTTCTTTTGCAAATTGAGTTTTAACTGCTTCACCGTCTTTTTCTTCTACCAGCAAATCAAGAGCGAAATGAAGAATATCCGAGAAAGAGTATGAGTTTTCTTCCGCTTTAAGGCTCATAAGCTCTTTGCTGTAATCTATAACAATTTCCGTAAGTAATTTCAAAGACGGAGCAATGTCTTTAACGGTTTCTTTGTGCTCCTCCTCCGAAATGTAAAAAGCGGGGAATTTTGATATGAAAGAGTTTTCTTTTGTGTTGTAAGTTCTTATAGCGGCACTTTTTTCTTTAATATAATTTCCTTCCTGTTTTTTCGAAATATTATTGTTACGAAGTTTAGCTGAAGCCAGGACTTCACAGATAGTATCCCAGTCATTGCTTTCAATAGCATAATAAAGTTTATTTATATATGACATATCGTCATTATAAACGTCAATATATTTTTGGGTAATTTCTTCGATTATGCCACCCTGTTTTCTTTCTTCCAGGAGCCAAGATAAAAAATTATCGATAGAACATTTTACGGCATCTATGCTGCATTTTAAATCCTCAATGATTTTTTTGCCGATTTTGGATTCCGCAAGTGGAGCAGAGTCTGTAAAGGTATCATAAATTCCTTCAAGCCACTTTTGAGGGAAAACATAGGCTTCTGAGGTGGTATGAAGCTTGTTTATAATACCTGTGATTTCGTTATCACCTTCATTTTTGTTTATCAGAGAGTTCAGTTTGCGAAATTCATCTTTTTTGTCCTTATGAAAACGTGTGATGATTTCATTCATTGTTTTTTCTTCAAGAATTTTCTCGGCACCGGCGTCAAGGATTTGAAAATCCGGCGAAATATTCAATTTGTGAAAATTCTCGCGAACAAGATTAATGCAAAAAGAATCAATTGTACAAATATTTGCATAGGGGAGCATGAAGAGGTTTCTGCGAAGCTCTATGTTATTCGGATTTTCGGCAACCTTTTCGGCAAGGGCTTTGGAAATTTTTTCTTTCATTTGAGTAGCGGCGGCCTTTGTGAAAGTAACAACTAAAAAATCTTCAATGCTGACAGGCTTGCTTTCATCACAAAGCTTACGCAAAATTCTTTCAACAAGAACAGCTGTTTTACCTGAGCCTGCTGCGGCGGAAACAAGAATTGTACCGCCTTTTCCTTCAATTGCCTGAAGCTGAGCATTATTCCATTCCATTCTCGTTCTCCCCCTCTTCCATAAGATTTTGTATAATTTCTTTTTCTCTGTTAGCTGAGTTTTTTTCGTGCTCTACAGAGGGAATTCCTTCCTCATATCCGCACACCTTTTTATAATCGCAATATTTACAAGGTGCTGCACTTCCTTCCGCGTAAGCAGGGACAGCTTCGATTTTGCCGCTCTGAAGGCAGTCTGCCATTTGTATTATAAGGCTGTCTGCTTTTTTCTTCAGTTTTTCTAAAGCTTTAATATTAATTATGTTGCCTTTTAATTTTCCGTCTTTATCAATGGCAACGGGAACAAATTGCTTTTGAGCACCGTGCTCCATAAGACGAACGATTTTCTCATCACCGACTATAAGGCCTGTCATAAGCT
Source organism: bacterium (assembly GCA_963652165.1). Lineage (GTDB taxonomy): Bacteria > Bacillota > Clostridia > Oscillospirales > Acutalibacteraceae > CAG-177. The sequence continues at coordinate 81,633 of CAVJRM010000004.1, forward strand.
GGGACTCAACGCGTTCTTTTGCTATTTTTTCTTCGTTATCACCGGAGTTTGCAGACACAATCGGAGTCGTGGCGTTGTAATAAAGAATCCCTGCCGGTGTAATATTATCTCCGAATTTTTTATTTCCGTTTTTCCATAGAGTAAAAAGATAAATAAGCATTTGCATATTTATGCCGTACATAACATCCCCAAGCCAAAATTTCTTTTGCTTCTTTTTATAATCTATGACTCTAAGGTAAGCAGTGTCGCCGTCCTTTGCGATATCTACTCTGTCAATACGGCCGATAATTTCAATATTGCCACTGCTTCCCTCGGGAATGTATGGCTTTATCTCTTCACTTTCACCGATTGGAAGCTCGAAAGCTACGGGGATAAAATCACTCTGCTCAAATTCGTTGATAAGTCTTAAAGCAATTTCAAAAAGAGAGCCTCTTAAAATATCATACAAATAATTAAATCTTTCATCCTCCGGAGAGCCTAAAACATTTTTCAGGTACTCATCCATAATGTCGTTTATGGCTTTTTTCAGCTCTTCTTCACTCATATTAAGCAATTTATCACGCCCGTAGCCGGAAATGAGTTTTTCAAGCACATGATGGTTGATATTACCTGTTTGAGATGAGTCGAGCTCCGCTCTTTTACGAGAATTTGCTTTTATGCCATATCGGCAGAAATACTCAAATGGGCAGGAATAATATGTTTCGATTCTTGATGGGGAAACCATCATACGATAACCGAAAAGTTTTTTTGCGGTTTCTGTGTTTTTAATTGCGTAATTTCTGTTTCCTCTTGCTCTGCCGAGTGCGGCAAGCTTGCCGGCATATTCTTCTTTAGAGCCGAAATATTCATTAAGTGATTCTTTAAATGTACCGGGTTCGGATTTAGCCAGCTGTTCAAAAGCGGGTTGCACACCCTCCACGAGGAACATTTCCCGCAAATCAAGTGCCGTATATTCTTTAACAGTCGGAAATAAAAATTTAATTTTATTGTAAAACTCACATGGAGCCAATTCATCACCGCCGGCACTGCTTTTGCTGCAAGTAACGGTAAGAATATTTTTGGGGCAGCAAACACTGCTGTAAGCAATAATTTTTTCGTCGGCTAATTTCCATTCGCCTGTTGCAGAAAGAGAAATTCCCATTTCTTCCATTTTTGCCCTATCTTTAAGTGTTAGGGAAGAGCTTGTGGTAACTGCCGGAGGAAACACATCTTCATTTGCACCGATTATAAAAGCGGCTTTCGGTGCGCTTATACGAATCCTATCTGCTGAGCCGATAACAACCTCATCAAGGCCTTGGGGAATGTTGCCTACTGTTTGAACGGAAAGCATAAGTTCAAAAATATTACTGAGCTTTTCTGCTGTAATTTTTTCATTACTCAAAAGAGCATGCATTTCATCCAGCATGTCAACGAGGAGTTTCCACATTCTTTCAAGCTCAAGTGCAGCCCCGATTTCACCATTATCGTTAAGTCGTTTTGCCATTTCCTTCAAGCTTTCACTTAACTTTGTATCATCAATAAAATCCCACAAAGCCGAAACAGCCTTTTCACCCTCAACTCCGCCTTTAAGAGCTTTTTTTAATTTTGAAAGGGGAGTAATAATTTTTTCTCTTGTTATATTAAGTTTCTTAAGATATTCTTCGGATTTTTGCTTTTGCTTTTCATCAAGTTCGTTAAAGCCTTCGGTGCTCATATCCCAGTCACTAAGCCATTTATTACCGCTGATTTTCCACATATAGCAGTAATTTTCCACTCTGGCAATATCTAATTCGTCAATTCCGGTAAGGCCGGTTTTTAGATAGCGCATAACGGAATCACTGTCAAAATTTTTAGCTACCGCAGATATGGCGGCACTTACAATGTTAATTATGGGGGATACATCGGCGCTTTTTCGATAATCCTCATAAATATCTATACCGTATTTTTTTAAAGCAGAGTGCAAAGGACCTTCATATGTGGTCATATCCCTTGCAATAACGGCAATGTCACGGCATCTGTAATTATTTGTTTTGATAAGCTTTTTTATGCAGGCGGCAACAAATTCACACTCTGCATAAATATCCGGTGCGGAATAAAGACGAATGTGATTACACTCTCTGTCATAAGTTTTAGAGACAGGTGCATAAATATATTTTTCAAGATGAGCAAGCTCCGGGCAGGAGTATTGCGTAAACTTAGGCAGTTCTATATAATCTATGGCAATGTTATTTTTTTCTGCTATAGCCTTAATCCTTGAGGCTGTATTTTTAGTTTTTGCAAATAAATCCGTAATGTCATTACAGTCATTGTCATCTTTTGAGCAGAGGCTGATATATACATCTTTTGATACGGTTAAAATATGATTGATTACTTCATATTCCTGAGCCGTAAATCCTCTGAAGGAATCTATATATACATTTCTGCCGCTGAAATATGCATCGAGCTCCGCTGAATACAGAACTTCTGTCAACAAATCATCCGGATTGAAATAACTGCCTTCAAGTTTTTGCTCATAAGCGGAGAGAACAGCCGCAATATCCGTCAGTTTTGTTTTAAGAAGTCCTTCCTCCATAGTGGCAATAGCATCTTTGAGCCTATCAGTTGTTACTCCGTTTTGCTTAAACTCAGATGACAGAGCAAGAAAACTGTTTATTGTGGAGCGATGCTCAGTGTGTTTGCCGTAAAGCTTAAGATCATCTTTTAACTCAGATAATGTCATGCTCATTAAAACGGCGGCGGAGGATTTACTTAGTCTTCTTCTTTCGTGCAAAGCGGGCTTTCCGATAAGCCTTTCGCCCAAAGAGGTAAAAGAATCCACATCGACCCTTGTCTTTTTTTCAGGGCCAATGCAGGCAAGTATATTTTTTTGGCAGGTAAATGAAAACTGTTCCGGAACAATCAAAGTTATTCTATTGTTTTCGCTTTCGGCATCTGCTTTTATTCTTTTCATTATTTCGGTGGTTTTTCCACCGCTTACACCGGCAAAAATAAAATGAAGCATAATTTTTCTCCTCAAAAGCAAAAGACTGTCATAATCAGTGATTTATCTGATTTGACAGTCTTATTATATCATATTAACAGTCCCATAAAAAGGACATTTTACTTACTTTCGGTATTTTCTTCGTCGGAAACCGCTTTTTCTTCAGAGTTTTCCGATTTCTTTTTGCGCCTGAATCTTGTGTATCTAACAGCAGGCTCTTCTTTTTTTGCTTCTTCGCTGTTTGCATCGGCAACATCAAAAGCGGGAATATCAATTTTATTGCCGAGGAACATTTTGTTTTCAGGTGAAAAAATATCAATGGCTCTGTTAAGCACGGAGAAATATACTTCTTTCTGAGAACCGCCGAATTCACCGTCAAGGGACCAGTCCGTTGGCTTATCAAAGGTGATTTTTAATGAGGAGGTCTTTAAATAAAGAATTTTACCGCCGTCATAATCCATTTTTCTGACTTTGTTTAAAAGACCAAAACATTCAACAGGTGATTTTACTCCTCTTACAAGAAGAAGCTCAAATTTGCCGTCATCAAGTTTTACATCGTTTTCCGCAAATCTGAAAAGGCCGGCAACAGAGGTGGAGTTTGAAATTGAACCGAAGATAAAATCGTCTTCAAGAACACCGCCGTCATACTCTATTTTGGCGTGAACGGATTTAGTGCTCTTGAGGATGGGAATTAAGTTAAGCACAAAGCCGTTAATCATATATGCGCTGTGGCCAAGAACGTTTTTCATTGATTGAGGAGTGGAATATGAAATTGAGGCGCCGATACCGAAGCATGCTATATATGAGAAAAATCTGTTATTGAAAAGACCTATATCATAAGCATTTTTGTGGCCCTCGATAATGGTGTCGGAATCAAGACCGATATTGCAGGGAAGGCCGATTGTTTTGGCAAGGTCATTGGTTGAGCCTGCGGGAATATATCCGATGGGTACTCTGCGCGGCAGCTGCATAACGCCGTTGATTGTTTCGTTAAATGTGCCGTCACCGCCGCAGCAAACAACCATATCGTTATCAGCAATCTCCTCTTTTACGATGTTTGTGGCATCGCCGGGGCCTTTGGTTGTTCTAACGGTAAAATCATAATTTGAGGGCGGAAAACGATCCACAATATCAAAGGTGCCTACTCTGGATTTATTCCTTCCCGAACGGGGATTTACTATGAGTAAAACTTTCTTCTTTTCCATTTTTTACATCTCTTTCCCTAAATTAAAAACTTTTCGTATTTTATCATACAAAATTTTATAAAACAATGAAAAGTTTGTTTTAAAATGTTTAAAACCGTTGGTCAATTTTCAATTTGTGTATGAAAAATGAAAAAATATTCTATTTGCTTTGTGAAATGATAAATTCAGCAACTCTCTCGGTGCTTTTATCGTCAGTATAATCAAAGTTAAATTCTTTGAATTTTTGAAGTTTTTCTATGCCTTGAGAATTTTTGATATTTTCTATTACGTCATCAAAATTTTCCACAACAGGGCCCGGAACATAGCCTTTATATCCGAAGCAAAATGAACGCTCATTTTCATAATCTTTAAGATCATAAGCATAGAAAATGCACGGCTTTGAAAGCAAAGCAAAGTCCATACACACCGATGAGTAATCCGTGATAACCATATCGCAGATGAGAGTAAGCTTTGCAATATCCAAAGCTGTAACATCCGTGAAATTTTCCGAAATAACCGAAGAATGGACCTGTGGATGAAGCTTTATCAAAAGAGCATATTCATCGCCGAGAGCGCTATTAAATTTTGAGAAATTTATATGATTTAATAAATCTTTATCTCTTTCCGGATTATCTCTGAAAGTGGGAGCGTAAAGAACTAATTTTTTGCCTTTGCACTCCGGGAATTTATTATCAAATTCACTGCGCAATTTATCAATATTATGTTCTTTTAGAAGAAAATCTGTTCTCGGAGAGCCGAGGGGAATAACTTTGCTTTCACTTACTCCGAAGGCTTTTGCATAAACCGGAGCAACATTTTTTGAGGAGCAAATTACATAAGTAAGTTTATTTGAACAGGCCTTAATTTTTTCTTCAATTTTTGGGGGCAGATCAGTCATAAGTCCGAACTTTTTGAAAGCCCCTTCCGCATGCCAAAGCATTGTGATTATTGCTTTCTTTGAAAAATTAAGAGATGCCATGGGCATAAAATTATCGTTCATAAACACGTATTTTGAGGTTGCAAGAAGCCTTGACTTGTTTATGAAAAAATCCAAAGCCCCACCGAATGATGATAGCTGAGAAGTGGATATTAAATTTACTTCATACCCGCCTTTATTTTCCAAATAAGAGCCTATTTCACTCAAGGAATCATGATTGCCGCCTCTGTGCGGAGCTAGCAAAGCAACACGATTTTCTTTTACCGGAAATATTCTGCTTATGTTAAAAAACAGGGCAAAGAGGGAATAAAACAGATTTTTCATTGTTTATATCCTTTATTTATTCATCTTTTTAATGATGTATTCTCCAATGCGTTCAGTGCTGTGGCCATCGCAAGCACTCATAAATTTGTTCTTGAATGGAGCAATTTTTTCTGTTTCAAAATCATTATTCACGATTGAATTTATTATTTCATCACTGCTTCTAACAAGTTTACCGGGAATAAAATCTTTATAATCGTAATAAAAACTTCTGTCACGGTCATATTCTTCCAGGTCGTATGCAAAAAAGAGCATAGGTCTGTTGAAAATTGAATATTCAAAAATCAATGAAGAATAATCGGCAATTAAAATATCCGCGGCACAAAGGGCGGTATCTATGTTAATTAAATTTGAGGCGTTGAAAATAAAATCTTTATACTTAAATTTTTCTTCTTCCGTTAAGTCGAATTTTTTAGCCGTAAACGGATGTAATTTCAGAATAATCACATAATCTTTTGATAAAGAATTATATAATTTTTCAAAATCAAGATGATTTTCATTAAAAGAATCATCCGGGCTGTTTCCTCGGAATGTGGGAGCATATAAAATGATTTTTCTGCCATTTATATCTGGGAAAAGCAAACTAATCTTTTGCTTTTGTTCCAAAACGAAATTATCATCAAAAAATACATCTGTTCGAGGAGTACCGAGAGCTTTTATAATGTTTTCATCACAGTGAAAAGCATTTGCATAATGGGGAATTACTTCTTCGGAGGACACAAAAATATCTGTATAAGTCTTGTGAATGGGGAAAGAAAGCATGTTTTTTGAGCTGCCGCCCCAGGCAAGATCAAGAGTTGAGTACCCCCATTTTTTGAATGCTCCGCAGGCGTGCCAAAGCTGAACTACGCAAGAATTTTTGCGGGGCTTATGAGCATAAACCGGGTCAAAGTTATCTGTTATGAAAACACATTTGCTTCTTGCATAAGCTTTTTCAAATTTGAAATTAAAAAGCACTCGTTTCAATCCGCTTTTCGGCGAGCCCATAATAAGGCACTCATAGCCTTTTTCTCTAAAAAAATCATAGAGAGGAGCCATGTTATCCGGTAGCTTATCATAGTTTTTGTTATAAGCAAAAATTATTAAATTTTCCTTTACGGGTAACAGCTTAAAAATGTCAAAATAAAGAGGCCATAAAACATAAAAAAACAGCCGTCTTCTGAGAAATACAAGCTTCTTTTTTAAAGAATTCATAAGCTTGCTCCTTTATACAAAGACTGCCCGAGAATACAATTAAAGGTCTCGGGCAGGCGTTAATTTGTCGGGTGAGAGATTACTTTTCCCACTTTAATATGGCTTTACCGAAGCTGCGGCTTATATCCGAAGCAAAGGCTTTGTGTATATCGGGAATCGAGTGAATTTCAACAACGTCACCAACAAGATTTTCAAGGTATGCGGGAATATCCGGATTTTTGCTGAGAATTTCCATGGTCTTTTCAAAATCCGCAACACCGCTTCTGCTTGAGCCGAACAAATTAAGTCCTCTTTCAAGCACCATTCTTGTGTTAATGGCGATGGGAATTTCACTAACGCCCATAAGACCGATTGAACCTTCGGGATTTATATGGTCAATCATTTGATTTATGGCATATTTGGATGCCTCACCGCCTACACATTCAAAGGCATGGTCAACCTTAAGGTCTTCCGGAATATGATCCACATGATATGTCTCATCGGCAAAAGCAAAATAATTCAGCTTTTCCATAACAGTGCCGAAAATGCAAAGCTTTGTATCCGGGTAGCATGCTCTTAAAATTAAAGCGGTAATAAATCCAACATTGCCGTCGCCCCATACGCCTATGGAGTTTTTGCGGCAGTGAGAGAATTTTTCAAATCTTGAAACAGCGTGAACAGCAACACTTATAAGCTCCGTGAAGGCTGCCACATGAAGATTGAGACCTTCCGGAACTCTTACAAGCCTGCCGTAATCGATATCAACATAATCTCTTAAAAAGCCGTCCCATCCGCTGGAGCAAAAATGACTTGTAAGGCGATAATTTTCGGCAATTACATCATCATCTTCCGTTGGAGTATTGGGGACGGGAACTACAAGCTCACCTTTCACAAAGTGGCCTGTAGGGTCATATATAACTTTGCAAACGCACTCATGGATAAGAGCCATGGGAAGCTTGGCTTTAAGGGCTTCTTTGCTGCGATTGCCAAGGTAATAACGCTGGTCAGCCTTGCATATAGACATATACAATGGGCGGAGAAGCACACTTTTTGTAAGGTCCGGTTCAGTGCAGGCAACATCAATCATACCCGGGCTTACCAGCCTGTAAACCTGATTAATCATTATGCATCCTTGCCTTTCAAAAGAGTAGTTGCAACCTCCATATCATATGGGAAGGTTATTTTAATATTAAATACTTCGCCGTCAACCATGTAAACGGGTTTATTCTTAATGGTGTATATTTTACAAGCGTCTGTGAGGATGGCTTTTTCGTCATCTGTAAGGGAACCTATAACGCTGATAAGCTCTTTTACTTTGAAGGATTGAGGCGTTTGGCCTTGATACATTTTTGTACGGTCGGGAATTTCCGAGATGAGCTTGCCATCTTCACTTCTTACAATGGTATCGGTAGCGGGGATAACAGTATCGCAAGCGCCGTATTTAATAGCTGCATCAACATTATCGCTTATAATTCTGTGAGTGAGGAAGGGGCGAACAGCATCGTGGGTAACAATAATGGTATCATCGTTGATTTCATAATTGGATTCAATAAATGAAAGAGCATTTTCAAGGGTGCCGTTTCTTGTGGCACCGCCCTCAATTACGGTAACTTTTTTACCTTCGGGAATATATTTTTTAACAAGATCCTTTGTGTGGGCAACCCATGCCTTAGGGCAAAGAACAAGAATTTCATCTATTTTGTCGTTTACAAAGAATTTTTCGATAGTGTGAATTATTATGGGCTTTGAGCCAAGCTTAAGATATTGCTTGGGAGTGTCTGAGTTACCCATACGGCTGCCTTTGCCGCCTGCGAAAATTGCTGCAAAAACCATTATTTCTTACCTCCGTTAGTCATTATTTCATATTGAGCACAGATTTCTTCTGCACTGCCTTGAGCAATAATTTTACCGTGGTCAAGAATTATTGCTTTATTACAAATTCTAAGCACCTGATCAACTGAATGGGAAACAAAAAGAACTGTTATGTTTTTATCAAACATGGAGCGGATTTTATTTTCACTCTTTTTTCTGAATTTTGCATCGCCGACAGAAAGAACTTCATCGAGTATAAGCACCTCCGGCTCAACTGCCGAGGCAATGGCAAAGCCAAGCCTTGCTCTCATACCTGAAGAATAATTTTTCACAGGCACATTTATAAAATCTTTAAGCTCCGAAAATTCAACTATTTCATCAAATTTTGAATCGATATATTTTCTGGAATAGCCCATTGTGGCGCCGTAAAGATATATATTTTCTTTTCCGGAATAGTTCATATCAAAGCCTGCACCAAGCTCAAGCATGGGGGCAATGACACCGTTCACCTCTACCGTACCTTTTGTGGGCTTAAGGACACCGGCGATAACTTTAAGCATGGTGGATTTACCTGCTCCGTTAAAGCCTAAAATGCCCACTCTGTCACCCTTTTCAACGGTGAGATTAATATCTTGCAAGGCCCAAAACTCTGTATAGTGGAGCTTATGGGTAACAAGCTTTATGAAGTATTCTTTTAAGTTGTCGATTTTTTCACTGTTTAAATTAAACAGCATACTCATATCCTTGACAACAATTGCCGGTTTACTCATATAAAATGACCTTTCAATTAAATATGAAGGATGAATTTGTCTTGCTTTTTATAGAAAACAAAAAGTCCGATAATGCACATTACAATGGAAAATCCCAAGGAGTAAAGCAGGTGATGAATGTTAAACATCTGCCCGTAAAGCACGCAGCTTCTGAACATCTCCGTAATTGAATACATTGGGTTTGCCATAAGCACATAGCTGAAAAATTTGCTGTGAATGTGCAAAGAATCAATTTTATAAACTATCGGTGTCATGTAGAAAAGAAGCAGACAAAACACTTCATAAAGATAGTCAATATCCTTGAAAAATACATCAAGTGTGCAAAGAATAAGACCTACGCCCAGTGCAAGTAACCATAATATAATAATGGGAATTGGTGAAAGTAAAATATAGGGCGTGATGTGAGGGGGGTTATTTCCCGTAATCACAAAGAATATTATGAAGCACAAAAGCACCAATAGAGAAATGCAAAATGTAATGAAATTTGAACATACATTTGCCAAAGGATAAATGTATTTCGGAACATAAACCTTCTTAATGACCGAGGCACTATTTCTTATGGAACGCATGGCTCTTTTTGTGCTTTGAGAATAAAATTCATAAAGCAAACGGCCACATAAAAGATAAATAGGGTAATTTACTACCCCCGAGCTGCTTTTACCGAAAACATTACCAAAGATAAAAACAAGGACTATGGTGGTCATTAAGGGCTGTAAAAAAGTCCAAAAAATACCAAGCACCGAGTCACGATATTGAAGTTTTATATTTTTCCTGACTATTTCATACATCAGGTTTCTGTATTTATAAAAGTTTTTCAGATATTTAAACTTCATATAATCCTCCGAGGTTATTCCTTTGAAGAAATACCCCATTTTGAGTAATACTTAAACATGGAAGAAAGCTGCACAAGTTTAAGCTTATAATTCTTTTTGGATTCTCTGCCCCATTCATGATAAACGGTAGCAAAGGGATAATAAATAACTTTGCTTACTTTGTTTACCGCTCTTGTTAAATCACAGTCCTCAAAATACATAAAGTAACGTTTATCAAATCCGCCGAGCTCTTTGAATAAAGAGGTGCGTATAAACATAAAGCAACCTGTAGCGTTTTGAATTTGAGTAGGGGAGCTTAAATCCTCATCAAGCATAGCATAATCACGAAGAAACCTTGACGGCTCTGAGCCCCTTAATCTGCTTGCAACAAGATAATGCGGCAGAGGAATTCTTTTGCCCAATATTTGAGGCCTACCGTCCGGAAAACGAATTTCGGGGGAAAGCATGCCTACATCAGGGTGCTCGTCAAGATATGATGCCATGTTTGATATAATGTCATCTTTGATTATAACATCGGGATTTATTATAGCATGATAATCGGAATCAAGTTTATCCATAATAAAATTATGGCCTGCACCGAAACCGATATTTTTGCCTGTTTCAATAAGAGTAACTTCAGGGAAGGTACTTTTTATATATTCAACAGTTCCGTCTGTTGACCCATTGTCAACAACATAAAGACGGAAGCTGCAAAATGTATTATCCAAAATGGAACGAATTGCATTGTCAATTGTTCGCATATTGTTATAAGTGACTATACATCCGGTCACTGTTTTATTCATCTTACTGATCCTTTCCTTGGCACGAGGGAATAAGATAGCTGATAATTTTTAAGCGCCATTTTAATTTTTGTAAGGCTGAGGTTTTGCCACCGGTAACATTGTCACCGTGCCGTCTCCATTTTATGAGAGGCTCGTTTAAGAGGCTGACCTTAAAGCCTTTTTTTATTGCGATTAAAGCAATCCACCAGTCGTGCATTGGCACATCCTTGGGGAAGGGGAGTGCCGCATCGGCAACATTTCTCGTGAAAGCCATACAGCAGCCGACAAAAGAGTTGCGAATGATATTCTTTAAAAATGAAGCATTTGATGAGTGAATTGCAAAGAAAGAGGGTGAAATGGTGTTAAGAAACGAATCGGTGACGCAGGCATCATGGAGCACAAGGTCACTGCCGTTTTCAATAAGCTTCATAACTTCTTGAACTTTGTTCGGCATCCATACATCATCTTGGTCGCAAAGGAATATAACATCACCGGTTGAGCATTTTATTGCATACTCAAAGTTTGCGGTAACTCCTTTACCGGGGCCTTCAATGTATTTTATGCGGTTGTCGTTAAAAGACATAACGGCTTTTTTCGTTTCACCCTGTGGGTAATCATCCGAAACAATTATTTCATCGTCTTCTTTAAGTTGAGGAAGAATTGAAGAAATTTGCTCGGCAATATATTTTTCGCCCTTGTAGGCTGCAAGAACAACAGATATTTTCATATCAATAAAGCTTTGCACCTGCGGGAATGTGATTGTCTACCATAAGAAGATGAAGCTTTTCTTCGCCCTCTTCCGAGTGAATTGCGCTCAGAAGCATACCGCAGGAATCAATACCCATCATTGCGCGGGGAGGAAGATTTACAATTGCAATAAGAGTTTTACCAACAAGCTCATCAGGCTCATAGTAAGCATGAATACCGCTTAATATGGTGCGGTCCTTGCCTGTGCCGTCATCAAGGGTAAACTGCAAAAGCTTTTTGCTCTTGGGAACACTGACACATTCTTTAACCTTTACTGCTCTGAAATCACTCTTGCTGAAGGTATCAAAATCTACGTAATCTTTGAATAAAGGTTCGATTTCAACCTTTGAAAAATCTATGATTTCGGGCTCCTCATTTGCAGCAACTGCCGCTTTTTCTTCCTTCTTAGAGGGGTCAAGGCTCTTCATTGTGGGGAATAAAAGAACGTCTCTGATAGCCTGTGAATCTGTGAGAAGCATTACCATTCTGTCAATACCAAATCCGATACCGCCTGTTGGTGGCATACCGTATTCAAGAGCCATAAGGAAATCTTCATCTGTGGTGTTTGCTTCTTCGTCACCTTGTGAAAGGAGAATTTCCTGTGCCTTGAATCTTTCTCTTTGGTCAATTGGGTCATTAAGCTCTGAATAAGCGTTTGCCAATTCCCAACCGTTCATGAAGAACTCAAAGCGCTCAACGTATTCGGGATTTTCGGGCTTTTTCTTGGTAAGAGGAGAAATCTCAATGGGGTGGTCCATAATGAATGTGGGCTGAATGAGGTGCTCTTCTACATACTCCTCAAAGAAGAGATTGAGAATATCGCCTTTTCCGTGGCGCTCTTCGTACTCGATTTTATGCTCATCGGCAACTTTACGAGCTTCTTCAAGATTGTGAATTTCATTCCAATCAACGCCGGAATATTTCTTTACGGCATCAACCATTGTGAGACGCTCAAAGGGCTTGCCCAAATCCATATCAATGCCGTTATAGCTTATTTTTGTGGAGCCTAAAACGGTCTGAGCAAGGTGACGGTAAAGATTTTCCGTAAGGTCCATCATACCATGGTAATCTGTATAAGCCTGATAAAGCTCCATAAGGGTAAACTCAGGGTTGTGTCTTGTGTCTACTCCCTCGTTTCTGAATACTCTGCCGATTTCGTATACTCTTTCCATACCGCCTACGATAAGTCTCTTAAGGTAAAGCTCAAGAGAAATACGAAGCTTAACATCCTCGTTAAGAGCGTTGAAATGGGTTTCGAAAGGTCTTGCAGCAGCACCGCCTGCATTGGGAACAAGCTGAGGAGTTTCAACCTCAATAAATCCCTGCGCATCAAGATATTTCCTGATTTCGCTTATAATCTTGGAGCGCTTGAAGAAAGTATCTCTAACCTCGGTATTCATGATAAGGTCAAGGTAACGCCTTCTGTAGCGGGTGTCTGTATCTGTAATGCCGTGGAATTTTTCCGGAAGGGGAAGAAGAGACTTTGAAAGCAAAATTATTTCACTTGCATGAATTGAAATTTCACCTGTTTTTGTTCTGAAAGCATAGCCCGTAACGCCGAAAATATCGCCTATATCGGACTTTTTGAAAGCAGCATAAGCTTCTTCACCAACTGAATCTTTGGAAACATAAACTTGAATATTTCCATTGCGATCGCGAAGGTTAAAGAATGCTGCTTTGCCCATAACTCTCTTGAACATCATACGGCCGGCAATTGATGCAACAATCGGGCTTGCATCCATAATTGCTCTGCGCTCATTATAGTCTGCATTAACAGCTTGCTTTGCTGTTTCTTCGTCCATGCCGTCTGTATTTACAGCTTCTCTGCCTGAAAGGAGCTCTTCCTCATGAGCAATATAAGCGGCTTTTATTTCATCGGAATGATGAGTTTGATTATATTTTGTGATAACGAAAGGATCGTTGCCGGCACTTTGAAGTACTTCGAGCTTTTCAATCCTGATTTGACGCAGAGAATTAACGTCTGCCTCCTCAGTTTGCGGAGTATTAACCTTTTCAGCCATAATTAACCTCTCTTATACTCTGTGGAAATAACTTTCATTGTTGCGGTTTCACCGGATGGAAGAAGCACATTGAATTCTTCACCCGGCTTTTTGCCGATAATAGCTTTTCCAACAGGAGAATCATCGGAAATAACAATAACGGTTTGGTCGTCGGAAGTGCTGCCGACGATACATTTGAGAATTTCGCCTTGATCTTCGATTTCCACTGTTGAACCGATATGAACAACACCATGTTCAAAAGAATCATCCTCAACAATCTCAATGGAATCTAAATCTTTTTCAAGTTGGGCAATTTCTTCTTCAAGTTTAGCTTGGTCGTTTCTTGCCTCATCATATTCGGCGTTTTCGGAAAGGTCGCCGTGTGAACGAGCTTCCTGAAGTTTTGCGGCAATTTCTTCTCTGCCTTCTTTTTTGAGGTAAGCGAGCTTTTTGGTCATTCTTTCAAATTCAGCTTTTGTAACCTGTCTTGCCATAATAAAATCTCCTTTAAGAGTATTATAATTTATAAAATAAAATATGCGTATAGCTAAATTATTATAGTTTATTGTCCTTAAAATGTCAATATTCTTTTTTGGCTATGTGAACAACTTGACAAAAAAGCAAAAAAACGGCATCATAAAAGATACCGTTTTACTCATCCTGGAATATTAATTTCAGCTCTTCTTCGTTAAGCTCTCTGCACTCGCCTTTGGGCAAATCTTTATCAAGTTTTAAACGACCGATTTGCTCTCTGTGGAGATGTACAACATTGTTGCCAACTGCCGCAAACATTCGCTTAACCTGGTGATATTTGCCTTCTCTTATTTTGATTTCGGCAAAATTCACTCCTTCATCATCTGTAAAGGCTTTAACCTTTGCAGGAAGACAAATTGTACCGTCACCAAGCGTTATTCCGCTCTCAAGTTTTGTGATATCTTCATCATAAAGAGGAAATTCGAGCTGGGCAATATATGTTTTGTAAACATGGTGGGCGGGGCTCATGATTTTATGTGCCAAAGCACCGTCATCTGTAATAATTAAAAGGCCTGTTGTGTCTCTGTCAAGTCTGCCGCAGGGGAATAAAGAACGCCTTGCAAGACCTTCCGGAATTAAATCTATCACTGTTTTTTTATGTGGATCTTCTGTGGCACTTATAACTCCTTCGGGCTTATTGAGCATGATGTAAATGTGATCTTTTAATGTAAAGCGATAACCCTTTACATTCACGTTATCAGTATCAGAATCTATGAGTTCTTCCGCCCTGAGCACAAGACGATCGTTTACCGTAACTTTAGCATCCTTAATAAGCTGCCTTGCTTCTTTTCTTGAAACATTACAGTTTAGAGCTATTAACTTGTCAAGACGTTTAAGTCCCATAAATTTATCACTCTACCCATTAAAATTTAAGAGGCCGACCGTTGGGCCGACCTCCGTTTATAATCAAATTTGATTATGCAAGCTCAGCAAAGTACTTAATTGTACGAACCATCTGGCTTGTGTAGCTGTTTTCATTGTCATACCATGAAACAACCTGAACCTCATAGAGATCATCAGCAATCTTAGCAACCATGGTCTGTGTTGCATCAAAGAGTGAACCATATCTCATACCGATAACATCGCTGGAAACGATAGGATCTTCGTTATAACCGAAGGATTCGCTTGCAGCAGCCTTCATAGCAGCATTGATGCCTTCCTTGGTAACGTCTGCACCCTTAACAACAGCTGTAAGGATTGTGGTTGAACCTGTGGGAACGGGAACTCTCTGAGCAGAACCGATAAGTTTGCCGTTAAGTTCGGGGATAACAAGGCCGATAGCCTTTGCGGCGCCTGTTGAGTTGGGAACGATGTTTGCAGCGCCTGCACGTGCTCTTCTGAGGTCACCCTTTCTGTGAGGACCGTCAAGAATCATCTGATCGCCTGTGTATGCGTGAATTGTGCTCATGATACCGCTCTGGATAGGAGCATAATCGTTAAGAGCCTTTGCCATAGGAGCAAGGCAGTTAGTGGTGCAGGATGCAGCGGAAATGATCTGATCATCAGCAGTAAGAGTCTTTTCGTTAACTGAGAAAACGATAGTCTTAAGATCGCTGCCTGCAGGAGCGGAAATAACAACTTTCTTTGCGCCGGCATTGATATGAGCCATGCTCTTCTCTTTGGAGCAGTAGAAACCTGTGCACTCAAGAACTACATCTACGCCAAGCTCACCCCAAGGGCAGTTGTTAGCATCTGTAATAGCATAAATTTTAAGAGTTTTGCCGTCAACAGTGATTGTGCCTGCTTCGTCATCAGCACTTACAGTGTGAAGACCTTCACCGATTTTGCCGCAGTAGCCACCCTGAGCGGTGTCGTACTTAAGAAGGTTAGCAAGCATTGAGGGCTTTGTAAGGTCGTTGATAGCAACAACATCATAGCCTTCTGCACCAAACATCTGACGGAATGCGAGACGGCCGATACGACCGAAACCGTTAATTGCAACTTTAACTGACATAGTAATTAACCTCCATGTTAGAAAAATATAATTTTTGACCGAATATATTTTATATGTTTTCAACGAAATTTGCAACATTTTTTTGGTTATTTTGCAAATTTTGGTAATGTGAACAAAAATCGAGTGCAGTTAGATAAAAACAATGAAAAAATGCCGAATAATATGAATAATTTATTACTTTTAACACTTCTATTTGTGATATTTTCCGCCGTTTGAAATCATAAAAGCACGGTAAATTTGCTCAAGAAGCATTACTCTTGCAAGCTGATGCGGGAATGTCATAGGGCTCATGGAAAGCCTAATTTTCGCTTTTTGCTTAACTTTTTCGGAAAGCCCGTGAGAACCGCCAATAATAAAAGTTATGTTTCCGAAGCCCGTTATTCCGCAATTTTCTATTTCTTTTGACAGTGCTTCCGATGAAAGCATTTTCCCCTCTATGCACATTGGGTAAACGGCACTGCTTGATGGGATTTTAGATAAAATTTTTGCACTTTCTTCCTCAAGAGCGGCATCTATTTGACTTTGATTCGGGCTTTCGGGAAGCTTTGATGGCTGGAGCTCGATTATGTTTAATTTGCAAAAAGCACTTAATCTTTTTTCGTACTCTGCACAGGCATCGCGAAGATATTTTTCCTTTAATTTTCCTATACAGATAATATTTACATTCATCATAGGTTTTTCCTCAAAAACAAATGGGGGCGTTAAGGTCGCCGGCAACGGTAAGCATGTAATCCGTATTTTCTTCTGCTCCGATTTCGGTTATAGCGGCTTTTGCTGTTTCATAAGCAAGGGAAGGTATATTGTTTTCTTTACTTAAATGGCCGAGAACAAGTCTTGTGGTGCCGGAACCGACAAGTTTCTTTGCAAATTCAGCAGAATCATCATTATTAAGATGCCCTCTGTCCGAAAGAATTCTCTGCTTTAGTGAAAAGGGATATGGACCCATTTTAAGCATACGAATATCATGATTTGATTCAAGCAATACAAGGTCACAGCCGCAAACGGCTTTATCCATATCATCGGTAACAATTCCGGTATCCGTTGCAATGGCAATTCTTTTTCCGTCGGGGGTAACAAGACTGTATCCGCAGGATTCTCTGCTGTCATGGGAAGTCTTGAAAGGCCTTATGAAAATTCCGGAAGATTCCATACCGCTTTCAGGAACAATATAAGCATTGACTCTTGATTTGAAAACTCCGTAATCGGACATACCGTCAAGAGTGCCCTCTGTTGCGTAAACGGGAATATTATATTTTGATGCGAATACTCTTACGCCGTTTATATGATCGCTGTGCTCGTGGGTTATGAAGATTCCGGAAATTTCCGAAGGATCTACATCAATGTTCTTTAGGGCATCAACTGTTTTCTTTGCACTTACACCCACATCGATGAGAATTCCTCCCGCCGAGGTTCCTATGTATGTGGAGTTTCCGCTGCTTGAAGAGTAAAGAGAGCAAAATTTTGCCATAGTAATTACCTAAAAGGCTGCCCCAAAAGGACAGCCCCACCTTATATTGTATTTTATCCTACATCGGATATGCTGAAAGGCTCAACGCAGTAAACACGGCGAATGTCACCGTCAAGGTTGCCGAATTTTTCAACAACGTTTTCGTATCCTCTGTCAATATGTAAAATGTCTTCTATTTCGGTCCTGCCTTTTGCTGCAAGGCCCGCAATAATCATTGCCGCACCTGCTCTTAAATCGTCTGCCTTTACGGGAGCACCTCTAAGCTGCTCCACACCGTGAATAACGGCAAGCTGACCGTCAACGTTAATATCCGCGCCCATTCTTATAAGCTGATCTGTGTATCTGAAACGGTTTGACCAAATACTTTCGGATATAATGCTTGTGCCGTCTGCAAGGGCAAGAAGAACGCCGATTTGGGGCTGCATATCTGTCGGGAAACCCGGATGGGGCATAGTCTTAATGTTGCACTTGCCCGGGCGCTTATTCATTGAAACTCGAACAGCCTCGTCAAATTCTTCTATCTCAGCTCCGCACTCAATAAGTTTGGAGGAAATGGATTCAAGGTGCTTTGGAATAACATTCTTAATAAGAACATTTCCTTTTGTTGCCGCTGCGGCAACCATGAAAGTGCCGGCTTCTATTTGATCGGGAATTATAGAATAAGTGCAACCGTGCATATTTTCCACACCGCGGATTTTGATAACGTCAGTACCTGCACCTCTTACATCTGCTCCCATGGAGTTAAGAAAGTTTGCAAGGTCAACAATGTGAGGCTCTTTAGCTGCGTTCTCTATAACCGTGAGGCCTTCTGCTCTGACTGCGGCAAGCATAATATTAACCGTTGCGCCAACGGAAACAACATCAAGATAAACGGGGCTTCCTACAAGTTTATCTGCCACGGCTTCAACTATGGCATTATCGTCAACGGAAACCTTTGCACCTAAAGCTTCGAAGCCTTTAATATGTTGGTCAATGGGTCTTGGACCAAGGTAACAACCGCCGGGCATGGCAACTCTTGCTCTGCCGAATCTGCCGAGAAGAGCACCGATGAAATAATATGAAGCTCTCAAATATTTAGTCATATCGTGAGATATTACATAGGAGCTTACACGGCGAGAATCTACCTCAATTGTGTTTTTATCTATAAGTCTGACATCGGCACCGATATATTTCAGTGTCTTCATCATGTAGTTTACATCGCTTATTGAAACGGGAAGGTTTTCAATTACGCAGACATCTTGGGATAAGATAGCTGCCGGGATTATAGCGAGAGCGGCATTTTTAGCACCGCTGACGGTAACTTCGCCTCTTAGGGGAGTGCCGCCGTTGATAACAAATTTTTCCAAGCTGTTATCCCTCTTTCGTAGTTATAATATGTGCTTTGCAGCCACATACGGTGCTATTATACCACACGATTTTGAGTTTGAAAAGTAGATAAATATATTTTTTTGGAGAAAACAGAAAATTTTGCTGCTGTTTTTTGTGCAAATAGAGAATGTGATTTTGCACAAACCCAAATTTGGCAAAAGTTACAAATGAAGTAAATTGAGATAAAAACGGCATTTCAATGGTGTAAATTGCACAAAATACGGCCCGATTTTTAGGCGAAATAGTTAAATAAAAATTTTTGAGCAATTCAAAAAAGAGACGGTTAAATTGTAAATGATTTGTTAATTTTCGTGAAAATGACCTATAAAATTGTTAATAAATTGAAAAAAATGTCAAAAAATAGCCAATCAAGTATTGCAATAATGCCTGAAATTGTGTAAAATATACATACTCGTATGGTTATTTTCTCCATATCAAAAGAAATTTTACTACCAACCCAAACAAATATAGAATGAGGGGTATACTTATGTCAAACAGAATCTTTCAGGGGCTTGTTCATCAAATGCGTGATGCCGTCGGTAGGACTCTTGGCGTAATCGACGAAACCGGTACTATTATTGCATGCAGTGAGCTCAGCAAAATAAGTGAGGTATTCTCCTCAGCAGTAGATGTGTTTGCAGATAACGAAATGCACATTGTTGATGGTTATACCTTCTGTAATTTCGGCACTCACACTCAAAATGATTATGCCGTTTTTGTTGAAGGCACAGATGAAATCGCAGAAAGATTTGCAGGGGTATGTTGTGTAGCTCTCGAGAATATCAAACAATATTATGAAGAAAAGTATGACAGGGTAAA
The DNA here is from genome assembly GCA_963652165.1 of bacterium. Taxonomy (GTDB): domain Bacteria; phylum Bacillota; class Clostridia; order Oscillospirales; family Acutalibacteraceae; genus CAG-177. The sequence continues at coordinate 101,273 of CAVJRM010000004.1, forward strand.
CTTTGTAAAGAATGTTATACTTGATAATATTTTGCCCGGTGATATTTACATTAAGTCCAGAGAACTGAGATTTAATATGGATGTTCACAGAGCAGTTCTTCTTGTGAGAATTATTGACCATAACGATGTTGCCGTTTTTGATGCAGTGGCAAATTTGTTCCCCGATAAAACAAAGGATTTTGTTATAAATATAAACGAAACAGATATAGCCATTGTTAAAGAAGTTCGCAATAATACAGACAGCAAGGATCTTAAAAAACTTGCACGTTCTGTTTCCGACTCCTTGAGCACAGAGCTTTACACTCATGTGCTTGTGGGTATCGGCACAATGGTTGAAGGTATTAGAGATTTAGCACGTTCCTTTAAAGAGGCACAAATTGCCCTTGAGGTCGGCAAAGTATTCGACACAGAAAAAACCATTGTTTCTTATGATAATCTTGGCATAGCAAGGCTTATTTATCAGCTTCCCACAACTCTTTGTGAAATGTTCTTAGGCGAAATATTCAAGAGGGGCTCAATTGAAAGCCTTGACCAAGAAACTCTTTTCACAATTCAGCGTTTCTTTGAAAATAATCTTAATGTTTCCGAAACATCGAGAAAACTTTTTGTTCACAGAAACACTCTTGTTTACAGACTTGAAAAAATCAAAAAGATTACCGGCCTTGACCTGAGAGAGTTTGATGATGCTATTGTTTTCAAAGTGGCTCTCATGGTTAAGAAGTATCTTGATGCAAAACCGGTTAAATATTAATTACTGATATTTACCGCAATCAACCCGTGCCTTTCGGCACCTGTACCAAGTAAGGAATGATACTGTGATAGAATTTAAAAATGTCACCAAAAAATACGATAATAAAACAACTGCCTTAAGTGATGTGAATATTTCCATTGACAAGGGCGAGTTTGTGTTTGTTGTCGGCTCATCCGGCGCAGGTAAAAGTACCTTCTTAAAGCTGATGATGAGAGAAGAAGTTCCCACATCGGGCTCCATAGTTGTTGATGGCATAGACTTAACAAAAATCAAAAAGAGAAATATACCTAAGTTCCGCAGAAAGCTTGGCATAGTGTTCCAAGATTTCAGACTTATTCCCACTATGACCGTGTTTGACAATGTTGCTTTTGCCATGCGTGTTATAGGTACTAAGGAAAAGAAAATTCGCCGCAGAGTGCCCTATTTGCTTTCTCTTATGGGCTTGAGCGATAAATCAAGGAATTTGCCCCGTGAGCTTTCCGGTGGCGAACAGCAGAGAATTGCTCTTGCAAGAGCTCTTGCAAACGATGCGGAAATTATTATAGCCGATGAGCCTACAGGTAATGTTGACCCTCAAATGAGCTATGAAATCGTTGATTTGCTTATGCGCCTTAATGAAGCGGGCACTACCGTTATAATGGTAACCCATGAGCATAGCCTTGTAAGATGCTTTGATAAGCGTGTTATTATTCTTGATAAGGGTACTGTTGTGTCTGACGGCGCAGTGCTTAATCACGAGGCTGCTACGGCTCACATTAACCCCGCAAGCGAAATTTCAAGTGAATATAATATTTCCCCTGAGGAAGATTATTCTGTTTATTCCAAAAAGCATGAAGATATAAGCTCTTCATCTGCTGAAGATGATGCGCCCAAGGAAGTGCCTGTTGATGATTTTGCAGCAGACTTTTCAATTGAGGATGCGCCTGCCGATGTTGCAGATGCTCCTGCTGAGGAGCCTAAAGAAGAAAGTAAGCCTGCAGAGGAAAAAATCGAAAATATAGATAAAAAAGAAAATAACGAAAAGCAGGAAGAGATTGTACGCTTTGAGGACCTTCCCGCACCCGAATCCTTAATGGGATTTGATGATGTTACAAGCGGAGGTGAAAGCAATGACTAAGCTAAGGTATCTTACCAAAGAAGGCTTCCGCAATTTAAGAGTAAATAAGCTTATGACTCTGGCTTCAATCACCGTGCTTTTCAGCTGCCTTTTGCTTGTAGGCGTAGCCTTTATGCTTCTTGTTAATATTCAGTCTTTCATAACCGAAATTGAGAGTGAAAACGTTATTATGGTTTATGCCAACACAGACATTTCCTCTTATGATTATGCAAGAATGGGCGCTGAAATAAACGCCATGGATTATGTTGAAAATGTTGAGGCTGTTGAAAAAGACGCTGCTTATGAGCAAGTGCTTTCAGAGCTTGATGACAGCTTAAGAACTTATCTTGAAAGCGTTGATGAAAACCCCCTTCCCGATGCTTATAAAGTTACCGTAGGGGATATGGATCACTTTGAAGATGTTGTCAATAACCTTAAACTTCTTGATAACGTTCTAAGAGTGCACGAAAACAGTGATCTTGCTCGTCAAATGGCATCCCTCAGAGATGCTGTTCAGTATATAAGCCTTGGTATTATAATATTGCTTCTTTTGGTTTCCTTGTTTATTATCTCAAACACAATCAAAGTTACAATGTTCTCAAGGCGACTTGAAATCAGCATTATGAAGAGCGTTGGTGCTACTAACTCCTTCATTAAATGGCCTTTCGTTGTGGAAGGAATTATAATCGGCATAATTGCAGGCGTGCTTGCAACCGGAGCCGTATGGGGGCTCTATCAAATTGCTCTTAAAGAGCTTCTCTATTTGTTTGATGCATTCGTAAGCGTAGAGGCTGTTTCATTCCTTGATTACGCACCTTACCTTGCAATAATATTCGTTTGCATAGGCGTATTTGCAGGTGTGTTCGGCTCTCTTACATCTATCAGAAAATATCTTAAAGAAAGGAAGTTTGTTGAGATTGAAGATTAACAAGAAATTATTTACAAAAATTCTTGCGGCACTTTTAGCATTGAGCTGCGTCTTCTCATCTCTTCTGTTTTCCTCTCCGAAAGTATCTGCTGATGAAGAACTTGATGACTTGCAACAGCAGTATGATGACCTTGAAGAAAAGATAGCTCAAAATAAAGAAGAGCTTAATAAAGTTCAAGGTAAAATCAGCGACCAAAACAAAAAATTAAAATCTCTTAATTCCGAAATAGAATCAATCAACAGCCAAATCAATATTTTGCAAAGCAGAATCAATACCCTTAACTCAGATATTGCTGCTAAAGAATCAAGTATTGAAGAAATAAACACTGAGATTGAAACTATAAATAATCAAATTTCAAGCACAACCTTGCAAATGGATGAAATCAAAGCCACTATGCAGGATACAAGAGAGCTTCTTCTCGGTAGAATCCGCGAAAATTACATGGCAGGGGAGGCTTCTTCCCTTGAAATCCTGTTTTCAAGCGATGATATTTCATCTTATTTCACCCGTATAGAGCTTATGCAAAGAGTATCCGAAAACGATGCAGAGCTTATTAACGAGCTTGAAGATAAGCTTAATGAGCTTGATTTATTGCAAAAACAGCTTGAATCAAATAAAACAGAGCTCCAAGAAAAAAGCGTGACTCTAGAAGAAGAAAAAGCAGAGCTTAGTGAGCGCCAAACAGATCTTCAAAGCAGCAAGAGCACGGAGCAAAGTAAAAAATCCGAGGTAACCTCAAAGCAAAAAGAGGTTCAGGAAATCATAAATGACCTTGATGAAGACAGCGATGAATACAAAGCAACAATCAAGCGTCAAGAGGCTGAAATGGAAGAATTATCATCACAGATTGATGATTATATTGCCGCTCACGGTTCTTCTGTAGGTGATACGCCGAAAGAATCTTATGAAAATGACGGCGACATGGCTTGGCCTGTTAAATTTGAAAGCTATATTACCGCAGGTTATCCTGCATATTCAAACGGTTCAGCCCACTGGGGTATTGATATTTGCGCTAAGGGCGGCAACACAAGAGGCAGAGCCTTTAATGCAGCCCAGGGCGGTGAAGTAATTATTGCCGTTAATGACGGTAACTGGAACTATGGTTTCGGTAACTACTGCGTTATTGACCACGGTGACGGTACTCAAACTCTTTATGCCCATTCGGATAATATTCAAGTATCCGTTGGCCAAGTTGTAAAGAAGGGTGAACAAATCGGCATTATCGGTGCCACCGGTAACGTGACCGGCCCCCACCTTCACTTTGAAGTCAGAGTTAAAAACTCTGACGGCAGCGTAAGCAGAGTTAACCCCACCAACTATGTAACCAATCCATATGCTTAAATCAATTAGCAATTAGCAATGAGCAATTAGCAATGAAGGGTTGCTACGCAACGATTGTATAGGACAATCGCCTTGCCACCTCTCCTTACACAGGAGAGGCGATTGCCTACTGTCAGAACCATCTATATTATACAATCGGATTTTGCTTTGCAAAATCCCCACAATTACTCATTACTCATTATTCATTACTCATTGAGCGACAGCTCTGAGAAGGAGGCAAGCCATGAACAAAAAAATATCTGTCGGGCTTTGCCTTGCCCTTGTAATTATTGCCATTGCCGCAACCTTCTCAATTACAATGGTATTTTCAAAGCAGATTTATAACGGCATCATAAGTAACATTTCTCAACGTTCACAAAGCTATGAAAATGTTGAGGAGATAAACCAAATTATTTCCAATAACTTTTACGGCGATTTAAGCAGTTTCAATAACAGTTTAAGCGCCTCTCTTGCCGAGGGTTATGTAAACGGCCTAAATGATGACAACAGCTACTATATGACCGCCTCCGAGTATACCGAGTATTCCGAAAGAATGGAAAGCGGAGTTAAAGGAATAGGCATTGAAACAGCTTATGATTATACAGATGATGTGCTTAAAATCACCTATGTTTATGAGGGCTCATCTGCCGAAAGCGAAGGTTTAAAAGCCGGGGATGTTATTACAGCTGTTGGCAATGTAACTGTTACCCGTGCAAATTATTCCTTGATTCAAAGCCAGTTTACAGGCACGATGCTCGGCAGTGTTCAAATTGAGTATGAACGAGATGATGTAACCAAAGTTGTGCAGCCGATCAGCTCTTTTACGATTCCATCTGTTACCGGCAAAACCGTAAACGGTGTGGGATATATCAGAATCAGCGGATTTTATAAAAATACCGCTGATGAGCTTAAAGAGATGCTCAGCACATATAAATCAAATAGTATCACCTCTGTTGTTATAGATTTGAGAAACACCGCCGAGGGTACAATCAGATACGCTGCAAAAGCTCTTGATATGATTGTGTCAAGCATAAATAACGGCAGCATTGCCGTGCTTAAATATGCGGATAACACTACAGAATCCATTGCTTCCACAAGCAATAACAGCTCAAATATGAATTTTGCCGTTCTTATTAACGGTGGCACAAAAGGTGCTGCGGAGCTTTTCGCATGTGATATGCGTGATATAAAAATGGCTCAGCTTATCGGCACCACAACTGCCGGTGTAGGCACAATGCAAGAAATTTTCACCCTTTCCGATGGTGGTGCTATACTTCTTACAACGGCACTTGTAATTCCTTATGCAGGTGAAGATGCTGTTTATGATAGTAGCGCAGGCACGGAAAATAAAGGCGTTAAGCCTACTATGGAAGTTACTCTTTCCGTAGATGATTCAAATCTCCTTCTTCTTTCCGAAACAGAAGATACACAGCTCGCCGCAGCTGTTAATATGTTAGCACCATAAAAAAGCTCCCCGAAGGGAGTCTCACTAAGGGGTTTTAAACCTTGGAAAAATATCGGCATAGTTTGGAGAAATCCGGCTATGCCGATTTTTCTATTCATTGGGCAGCTCAACCGCTCCGATGAAGTTCCAATGAATGAGGATGGTCTGCTTTTTCGTTCTGGTACCCGGTATCTTCTCCGGCTTGAACACATCGATGCGCTCTACCAAGGCGCGGATGATTTCCGCATCCAGTTCTTTGACCTCAGTGTACTTTTTGACCTGTGTGAGGAAAGAGTCGATGTTGAGCCGCTGCGTCTTTGCCTTGGCGATGGTATCACGCAGGATAATTACCCGTGCCGAGAGGTCTTTCTGCTCCTGCTCATAGGTGGCAGTCATCTTGGCAAAACGCTCATCACTGATTTTCCCGTCGAGGTTATCCTCGTAGAGCCGCTGGATGATGCTGTCCAGTTTGGTAATGCGCTGTGTGGCCTGCTCCA
>CAVJRM010000005.1:0-93308 GCA_963652165.1 bacterium
GTGATGTGCCTCGGATGCCTTCATCGCTGCCCCAAATTTGCCATACAGTACGGAGACAAGACGAAAAGACACGGACAGTATCTGAATCCGAATGCGAAAATATAATATGGTTGCGGGAAAATACGCTGAAGCTATATAATGCTTCCCGGATAACGCCGCATAGGTCGAGAGAAAACGGTGCAGCGGCGCAGATGTGAGATAAACGATAAAACCGATATTTTCAGAGGAGGTTGCTTATGAACACTTTTTACGGAGCGGGATGGGACGGAATTCTTTATCCTGCCGGAACCGACAAAGAAAAAATCATGATCGTTTTCAGCGGAAGCGAAGGCGGTTTGGAGCATGCGGGAAAATGCTGCCGGTATCTTCAGGATAACGGCATCGCCTCTTTCGCTCTCGGATATTACAAAACGAAACATTCATCAAAGAAGCTCGATCAAATTCCGGTGGAGATTTTCGGCGAAGTAACGCAAAAGCTGAAGGCCATTGGTTACCGCAAGATTGGAGTCGAAGGCGTTTCCAAAGGCGCCGAATTGGCTCTGGCTGCGGCAATCCGGTATTCCGATATCTCCTGCGTGATCATAAAAACGCCGTCATGGTTTTACAGTGAAGGCCTTGCGGGAGGACAGCCGTCCGGGAACAGCTGCTGGGCGTACGAAGGGCAGCCCCTGCCGTTTACCCCGTATAAGGACAGAAAAATTCATATGCTCGGAATGATTTGGAAAGCGAGGGAGTATAACATACTTTCGGTTAACACCGGAAAGAATGTGCTGCCGGAGTCCGTCATTCCCGTGGAACAGATTCACGCACCGATTCTCATGTTTTCAACAAAGGTCGATACGATCTGGCCGTCAACGGAAAGCTGTGAAAAAATCTGCGAGCATCTGAAAGAGAATCGGTTTTCTTATCCTTATAAGCACATAGCCTTTGAGCATATGAGCCATATGATGCTGGAATACTGCGGAAAAGAGATCAAGTACTTTATAAAGTCCGAAAAGAAAGACCCCAACGCCTGCTTTGCGGAACGCGAGACCATGGGCAGCGAATGCGTGAAATGGATTCGGGACGTGTGGCAATAAACCGTGATAACGGTGAACGGAACAAGATCGCCGTCGGTAAGGTGTTCTTCAACTGGATTTTCGAGTTTGAGGGGCTGGTTAAAATCAAAGGCCCCGAGAATGTCAAGAAGCAGTATGAGGATATGGTTCGCCGTGCGGCGGAGAGGATAAACAAAGAATAAAGGAACAGCCCTCCTATGAATCTGGAATTCAACGGTCTTCCGGTAAACATCATAAAAAGCAAACGGAAGACAATTTCTATACAATTAAAGCCCACTGAGATTATCATGCGTGTGCCGAATCGGTTCGAGCAAACCACTAGTTCACTAGTGGTTTTGATTTGGTTTTTTCTACCCCAACTATTGACAAAGAGCCACAAAAAAGAGAGGAACGTAGTTCCTCTCTTTTACATTTATTGATTTTCTTTTATCTCGCCGGCCTTTTTCAAGCATACTTTAGTTACGCCGGGACCGATAAGCTCATAAATTAATGTGCCTGAAAGAATTATAGCACGAATTTGTGCTGCATATTCAGGGTAAGCTTTGCCTGCTGCAAGAGATAAGCCGATTGCAACGCCGGCTTGAGGAATAAGCGCGGGCCCAAGATATTTCTTGATGTTTGTTTCTGCTTTGCATACAATTGCACCGAGAGTTGAGCCGAACATTTTACCTAACACCCTAAATATAATATATATTGCACCTGCAACGCCTACTGTGGGCAATACTTTTATGTTAAGAGCAGCACCGGAAGAAACGAAGAAGAGAACAAATATGGGCGGCGTAATTTTATCCGACAAATCCATAAGCTTATTTACATCCGGTGAATAGTTTGCGATTATTGCACCGAGAGCCATACATAACAGAAGTGACGAAAATCCGCATAAATCGGAAACCCCGAGGCCTATAAAGATAAAGGCAACTATGAGGGCCATTCTGTTGCTGTCTTTTTTGAAATACTTAAGGGGAATTAAGAATACAAATCCTAAAATTGCACCTACTATAAGCGCACCGAAAATTTCAATCATGGGGGAGAGAACCAAGTCTTTTACAGAGGCTTCTTTGCTTGCAAAAAGCCCGGCTGCAGCGGTAGCAATTGAATACATTATAAGAGCGGTTGCATCGTCAAGAGCAACAACGGAAAGCAGAGTTTCGCTTACAGGGCCTTTTGCTTTATATTGCTTTATTACCATTATTGTTGCTGCCGGAGCTGTGGCTGCGGCAATAGATGAAAGCACAAGAGAAAATTGTATATCTTTCGTTACGGGAATAAGAACCGCTGCTACAAATACCACTGCAAAAAGTGATTCAAGTATGGCGATTACAATGGGAGTTGCTCCAACTCTTTTTATGTATGAAATCTTAAATTCATTACCTATTGAAAAAGCTATAAATCCTAAAGCACAATCGGAAATTATTGAGGTGGTGTCAATAAAATCATCACTTAAAAGTCCAAGTATACTCGGCCCTAAGATTAATCCTGCCAAAAGGTAACCGGTAACGTTGGGAAGCTTTATTTTCTTTACCAATCTGCCCATTGCCATACCGAAAAATATCATAATGGCAAGATCGGTAAAGGTGTTTAACTGTATTTTACTTGCTAAATCCAACATCAGTGTTTCAAACCCTCCATATAGTCTATCGGCAGAGTAAAGAGTACACCTGTGTCAGGGTTATCAAGCCCACCGGTTGCTTCGTTTACAATGGCGGAAATCTTTTTAACATCTTCATCACGGGCAGCCATAATAATTGTTTTATTTTCTGTGTGTGATGGCGTGAAAAGCTCACGCAGTGAGCCGATTATACGGTAATCTTCGCTGTTGTCGTTAAGCTCTTGAATCATACCTTTACTGTCGATTATGGTAGCACCGGGGATGTTTTGCAGCTTGAAAGATTCAAGAATTTTTTCAAGGCATTCAATTTTGTTAAGAATTATAATTACAAGTTTCACATTTATTGCCTCCTTTTTCAACAAACCATTTTATCACTTTATTTTATTATGTAAAGAGAAAACTTAGTGTAAATAAAATTATTGTAGATATTAACTGAAATCGGCCCCGTTAACGGAGCCGATTGGTTGATTATTCAGCTGTTGTTTCTGCTGTGACTGTTGATGATGTGTTTATTCCCAATACTACACCAACAAGATTATTGATTGGATCGTGAGCGTCAGAATAAATATCGGAGAGCATATCTTCGGTCAAAGTTGTTGTGTAAAGTTCTTTGCCTTCACAGCTGTATTCTTCGTCAAACTTCTCTTCGGCAATTTCTTCTTTGCCTGTTTCAAAATAATCGTAATCGTCGGGATTGCTTTTCTCAAAATAAGCTATTGCAACATTATTTTCAAGGTAGAAAATTTTATAATCGCCTTCTTTTCGTGAAGGGTCTCTAAGCCATTTATCAACATCCACATGGAAGGTGTTAACTCTCATATTTGTTTCGCCATAGGGAAAACTGTCATAGGTTGTCGGATTTGAATCACAGATGGATATCAAACCATCCTTTGTTGCGCCTGCGGCAACCCACTCGTCATAAGTCTTAGTATATTCTTCTTTTTCGGTTGCCATCGTATCCTCATCTGTGCTGCTGTAAAATTGATAATAGAAAACACAAGATACGCTTGTTTCAAAGTGAGTGGGCTCGTCAACGCAAACGAGGAAAACATATTTTCCGTTGTCCACATATCCTATTTCTCCAGCTTTTCTGTCGGCGGAGAAAACATAATCGGCCACAATATCTCCATAGGCTTTTGATACGGTTTCGTAGGATGTGTAATATGCCAGCGTTCCGTTTTCAGCATCGTAATCTTCATCGCCTTGGTCTTTTATTGCAAAACTGAAAAATTCATCTTTTGTTGTTACTTTATCATAGCCTTCGCTGCCACCGGTTATGGGATATATATAGCCGCAAAAAACTTGGTAATTTATTTCGTTGCCTTCAATATGATCCTCAATTTCGGATTCCGTGATTTCCTCTGATAAATCATCTTTTACAGATTCAGAATAACTCTCGGCAAAAAGCTGCATAATTAAATAGCCGGCGTAGGATTCATAGGTTACACCCTCGGCATAGTTCGCTTCAAGGAGTCCCTGAACACCGTTGTCATAGCCTGATGCATAATCATTGAGGCTTTCATATTGATTTATTATATTTTCAATGGTACTGTCATCTGCCATATACCCTTCTTCAAGTGCTTTATCAAAAAGGTAAAAATGCTGTGCAAGATAGTTGCTTGCTTCATTTATGAGATATTCAGACCAAGTTGTATCATCAGAATAGTCAACATATTCCGGGTACATTTGTATTGGAAAATTATCGGGGAAATACCCATAATTTGAATAGTTTTCATAAGCAGGTAAAAGCTCACGATTATAAGCATCAATGTAAGCCATTACCATGGTAGGGTATGAAATTGATCTGTTACCGATTGTTAAAGCTGTGCCGTATTCATCACAGGCACTTTTTTCGGCGGTGCCTGCCGCCTTAAGCATATCGGCAAGCTCTGACGGAAGCTTGCCCTTACCGTATTTAACATAAGTATAACTTGTCTCAGGCTCAATACCGAGAGTTTGTTTTGCTTTGGGTATGATGAATTTTATGCTTACAAATGATAAGGCAGCAACACAGGCTGCAATTAAAAGAACTATAACCACTCTCTTAAATGTGATTATTCTTTTTCTCTCAGACTTAGGCTCACGAACTTTCTTTTCTTTGCTCATAAATTTACCTCATTTTTGCTTGCCGACAATTTTATATTCATCATATGGATTATAGTATGGACGTTCAAAATTTCCGCCCTCCATAAATTTATACAGCTCATCTTCATCAAGGTTTACACTGCATGTGTAACATTCATATTCTTCATCATAATCATAATAAGCACAATTATCGCAAATCATTTGATTACCTCTTTTATTCGGGGATTACAAGCTCATAGCTTGTCTCATATATTCCGCTTTCTCCTATATCACGAAGAGCAGGCCCGAAAACTAAGCCTAATGCTCTGCCGGAGGGAAAAATATCAAGAAGAGGCTTCATTACAAAAGCTCTCTCTAATATGCGTGGGTGGGGGAGTGTAAGTTCAAAACTTTCACTCTTAAAATCCTCATAAAGTAATAAATCCAAATCTATGATTCGTGGGCCGTTTAATTCGGCCCTTACTCTTCCCATGGCAGCCTCTATTCCAAGGCAACCACCCAATAAGAGTGACGGCGTTTCGCTTGTTTCAACAAGTACAACAGCGTTATAAAACTTGTTTTGATCTGTTTTTCCGACAGGCTCGGTTTCATACACCTTAGAGCCGGCTATTATTTTAACTTTCGGGAGCCTTGATAAGGCTCTTATTGCAAGGTTAATGTTTCCGATTCTGTCGCCCATGTTCGTACCGAGTGCTATTACCGCTTTGCTCATAATTCATCTCTCCCAAGGCTGATTTCAACCGCAACATATTCAAAATCCGCCTTTATCGGTGCTTCCGGTTTTTTTAAAAGTATTGTAACTCTTTGTATTTTCTCAAAAGAAATAAGTAAAGCCTCAGCCACACGCCTTGCAACCCTTTCAATCAAATCATCCTTTTGCAAAAGAAAAACTCGGCGAGCTTCTTTGATGATTTTTGCGTAGCTTACAGTATCCTCTATGTTATCTGTAGTGCATGGCACAGATAAATCCACATCTGCAGTGATATCCATAATGAAATTTTGACCGTCTTCTTTTTCTTCCGGATTAACTCCATGATAAGCAAATAATTTTAAATTTTTAACAATAATTTTATCCATATTTCTACCCGTTTTTTCTGCATACTGCATCTGCCGCACCGGCATATTCAACAGCCATGGGCACATTATGCACTCTTATTATGTCCGCTCCGCCCATTATACAAAGGGAGTGTATTGCCCCGGTGGCAGTATCTCTTTTCTCTGGAGGAGTGTTACCTTTTATATTCGTTATTCGCTTTCTTGAAGCTCCGGCAAGTAATGCGATAGAGTTATATTTGAGCTCATTCATTCTGCGGACAAGCTCATAATTTTCATCATTTGTTTTACCAAAACCGAGACCTATATCAAGGCAAAGATTATCTAAACTTAATCCGATCTTTTGGGCACTGTTAATACATTTATCAAAAAATTCTCTTACAGCAAAAACTATGCCATTTGGATAATCAATTACATTATCGGCACCACAAGGGTTGTGGGTTACGATATATGCTCCGTTAAATTCTTTTACAAGCTGAGCAATTTCATTATTAAAAGTGCCGCTAACATCATTTATAATTACTGCACCGTGATTCAAAGCGTATTCTGCACAAGTCGGGTAAAATGTATCAATTGAAATAGGAGCTGAAATTTTATTCTCAATGGTGCCGAAAACTTCTTTAAGCCTTTTCAGCTCTTCTTTTTCGTCAAGAATATTTGCACCGGGCCTTGTGGAATTTGCGCCCAAATCTATTATATCTGCACCTTGACTTTTAAGTTCTAAACCACGGCTTAAAGCTTTTTCGGGGAAATTATATTTGCCACCATCCGAAAAAGAATCCGGCGTATAATTTAGTATTCCCATTATGTAGGTTCTTGAACCAAGGGAAAAAGAAAATTTGCCTGCTTTAAACATCAGTTTCTGCCTCCGGTAAGCAGGGAGAGAGCTTCTGCTCTTGTGGTAGAGTTATTTCTCATAACACCCCTTAAAGCTGATGTGCGGGTTTGTGCTCCGGAAGCTCTTGCGCCTCTCATTGTCATGCAAAGATGCTCTGCTTCTATCACAACTGCGACACCTAAGGGGTGAATACTGTCATTTAGAAAATCTGCTATTTGGCTTGTGAGCCTTTCTTGAAGTTGCGGCCTTTTGGCAAAAGAATCAACAATTCTTGCAAGTTTTGAAAGACCGAGAACCTTTCCATCAGAAGGGATATAAGCTATATGTGCTTTGCCTATAAACGGCAATAAATGATGCTCACACATGGAGTAAAGAGGAATATCACGCACCACTACCATCTCATCGCTTTTTTCGTCAAAGAGTTTAAGGTGCTTTGTAGGGTCATCTTCAAGACCTGAAAATACTTCTTCATACATGCGGGCAACCCTTGCAGGGGTTTCAACTAAGCCCGGCCTGTCCGGGTCTTCACCTACTGCAAGCAATATTTCCCTTACCGCATTTTCAATTCTTTCTTTATCCATTATGGCATCCGCCTTTCAGTTACTTAAAAATAAATGTCAGAGTGTAAGAACCACTGTCGCCATCAAGGTATCCTTCAAATTTGTTCCATAAACTATTGCCGTTTACGGTAACATTTTTAAGAACTTGATAAATACCGCTTTGTTCAATCAACAGCTTTTTAGCTCTGTTATATGATGTTTCATTATCAAAGTTTATTTGAATTTGTTTTTCACCGGATTTATATTGCTCGGCTAAAATTGAGCCTAATTTATCATTATCATTTGTGCTGTAATTTGAAAATGTAAGGCTGTTTTTGCTGTAATAATCAGCACCTGAGGATGAACAGCCCAAATCAATTGAAAAATCAAAATGATTTTTGCTTATTTCTTCGTCGCTTACATTAAAATAAGTGTATAATCTTAAATTCTTACCGGTTGTAACAGGGTCGTCCCAAGTAATGTCCAAGTGATAATAGTTGCCATCAATTTTTACCACATTCCACATGTGAGCACCACCGGATTCCTTTGAAGCGGTAGCTGTGCCGCTTATAAGAGCACTTTCAATGCCGACTTTGTCAAAAAGCAATTTTGCCGCTTTAGAATAACCTTCGCAAGCAGCTACACCATTGATAAGGCAGCCGTAGGAAGAAGAGTAAACATATTCTTTATCAACTATCTTATAAGTGCAGTGGTCTATGATATAGTTGTGAATTTCAAGCTCCGTTTGGTAATCACTTTGCAGATTTGACAGGGAAGCAATTATTTCATTGCACTTTGTTTCAAGTTCTTCTTTTTGTTTAAGATATTCATCTTTTGTAACTATGTAATCAATGCTTAAATAATTATTCCAAAGTTCTGCCTTTAAGGTGCATTTACGACCAATAAAAAACAAATCCGGATTATCATAGAGCAAAGCACGAAAAACGTTATCAAGCTGTTCTTCATTTAATTCAGGCACAAGAATCCTATCGGGCATATCATAAATTTCATCAAGAACCATGTTATACGCCTGCTTCTCAACACTTGTTAACTTTTCGTAGTAAAATTTATATGGACTTCCGTTTTCACTTGGTGACTCCGGGTCTTTTGTTGCACTTATAACAGGCCATGTTAAATCAGGAAATTCTTGCTTTAAGTGGTGCAAGGATAAAAAGATAACAACAATGGCTATTATGAGCAGAATAATTCTTTTCTTCATAGTTTTATTTCTTTAAGTCAGTTATATTATCATAGGCCTTTGCAGAGGAAAAACCGTTGTTAAATAAGTAATTTAATAATTCGGAATTTTCCGAATATTGCATAACCGTTATGTTTGTAGTCATATTATTTACAATTCGTGAGAATATTGTATCTGCTTTTTGAGAATAATCTTGCGTAAACACCTTTTCTATTAGCTGGATAAATGCCTCACTGCGGTCTGAAAGCTCTGTGCTTGAGCCGAAACCTGCATACATTAGGTATTTATAAGCAAGCTCTCCCTTAAGAGTATTTGTACCTTTCATAAGAATAAGATTGAAGGTGCCTTTATATTCTATTTGTTCTTCAAGGTCGACTGTTATACCGCCAAAGTAATTTATCATTTGCTTAAAAGTTTCTGGGCTTGAACCTATATAGGCGCTGAAATCAACTCCATAATAACTTTCGAGTGTATCAATAAAGATTTTTTCGCCGTAAATAGAATATAAGTTACCGATTGTATAGTACTGCCCCTCATATTCAACCATGTCATCTGTTGATGGAGCATAGACTTTTAACTGAACCTTCGGGGTGATCATTCTTGCAATCCAAAGGAATTTAAGCTCTTTCTCATCCTGATCAGCACACCAAAGAAGATAATATTTATCACTTTTTGCTAAATTTGCTGTGGATGTCTCTTCTGTCGTTTCGGTTGAAACTTCAATATCGCCGCCTACGGCAGCTTTAAGATTAAAGTCATTTTTTGCCAAAATTGCAACACAGGAAATTATAAGAATTAATATAACCGAAGCTGCGAATATAATATTGAATTTTTTATTTCCACCATCAAATTTTGCCTTGCGAGAATTAAAAACTGTATTATTTTTCATTTTTTAATCACATTTCTTATATAAAATTGCTCCGTCTTCACCTTCAAGGTAAAGATTTTTGCCTTCAACCTTATGGCCGGTAAGAGAAATAAAATTCTCATCAGGTAACGTGTATGTTATGGAATGAACATTACGATTTGCAACCGTTATAACTCTTTCACCCCTGCCTTGCCTTTCATAAGCAACGCAGCCAAGACAGGATGATATAGGTACAAATTTACCGTCAATAAAAGCAGGATGCTCTTTTCGTATTTTGCCGAGAAGTCTGTAATGCTCCAATAAATCAAAATCTTCTTTACCGTAAGGATAACAGCCTCTGTTGAATGGGTCAACTCCACCTGCTTCTCCGACTTCGTCACCGTAATAAATACTTGGGACTCCGGGTAGTGTAAACTGCATAACGGAAAGCATCTTCAAAAGCCTTTTTCCTCTGCTTTTTTCTTCTTCGGTCATATCACCGGAGTATCTGTTAATGTGGTCAGATTTGTAATTATCAAGTGTGCCAAGCCTGTTTAATACTCGGCAAGTGTCATGGGTGCCGATATGGTTCATAAGGCAATCAACAACACATTGGGGATAATTTTCGGTTATTTCACAGATTTTGTCATTAAATCCTTCTGCCACACCGTTTACGGCAAATTTTATGAGCACATCGGCAAAGGGATAATTCATAACAGAATCAAGTTGCTTACCCTGCAAGTATCTTCTTCTTTGACCGTAGCTTATCTTAATTGATGCATCTTCCCAAACCTCACCGAGAACAAGAGCTTCGCTGTCGTATTCTTTTACGGCTTTTCTGAGTGCATCAAGAAATTTATCCGGCAATTCATCGGCCACATCAAGGCGCCATCCTGCAGCACCGAGCTTTTGCCATTTTTTCAAAATGCCGGAAATATATTCAATGTAGCTGTCGTTTTCTTCGTCTATTTCGGGCAATATATCTACGCCCCACCAGCAGTCATATTTATCGGGGTAATCCGTAAATTTGTACCAGCTGAAATAGGGGGAATTTTTATCGTTATATGCTCCGCCTTCTCCGAAGTGCTTGCCTTTGTTAAAGTATTTACTGTCAGAACCCGTGTGACTGAATACACCGTCAAGAATAATATCTATGCCTAATTTTTTTGCTTTTTTGCAAAGATGGGAAAAATCTTTTTCTGTGCCTAACAGAGGGTCGGGAGTTTCGTAATCGGCTGTATCATATCTGTGATTTGATTCTGCAAGGAAAATAGGATTTAGGTATATACATCCTACCCCTAAGGAAGCAATGTAATCAAGTTTACTCTCTATTCCCTTAAAGTCACCTTTGAAAAAATCATATTTTGTTATTTTTCCGTCAGCCTCAGGCTCCCACATGGGCTTGTTGCCCCAGTCCGAACGGAGAATACGAGACGAAAAATCTCCATTCTTTTCTTCGCCGGAAAAGCAAAATCTATCGGGGAAAATTTGATAAATTACTGAGCCTTTGATTTTATCCGGAGTTTTGAAATCTTTATCGTAAGCGGTAAAAAAGAATTCTCCGCCTTCAGCACTTATAAGACCTATGGAATTTTCAAATCTTGTGATTATGCTTTCACCGTATTGATTAAAAATACAAAAATGATAATAATAAAGTCCGGATGATTCGGGAGTATATGCAACACGCCACCATTCCTCACTATCGCCTTGCATACAGTCCCATACCATTGGAAAATCCTTTGAATATTCCCCGTCTTTATGCAATCGTAAAACAGCACCGGTGCAGCCGTAGTTTCGAGGTATAATAATGCGTAAAGTAATTTCAGTTCCTTCGGCAACAGCACCAAAGGGATATTTATGATAGGTTAACCGTGAATTGAAAGGGATAAAATCCATGATAATGTTGCCTCCGGGGAAATATGAGCTGCAGTAGTTGAGGTGTCGGTGGGAATTTCCGAAATTCTTATTAGAACATCCATAACAAAAAATCCAAAATAAACAAGTGCTATTATGCAAATGGCAAATATTATTATTCTTACAATTTTTCTGCGCCTTGCCTTGCTCTTAAAATCTGAGCTTGTGCCGAATGATGATGAAAAATCGGTTATGCTTTTTCTCTGTGAGGGCTTAAGAGCTTTTTCGGCTTTTTGAGTTTTTCCGCTTTTCATCATATCACTTCTTTCAATAATTTATCAGAATAATGTAGTGCCTGTGAATCCTACAAATCCAAGGGAAATAATGCCAACATAGAGGAACATAGCGGGGGTCCCTTTAAAGAAATTAGGAATATGTTTGTTTTGATCAATGATTTTCGCTCCGCTTCCGATGAGTAAAGCCGCAAGCACAAATGCAAAACCTGCTCCGAGGCCTGAGCCTATACTGTTTGAAAGGGAATAAGCTGCTGTATCGTTGATGTATGGAACGGCAAAAACCAAAGTATTTAAGGCCGCTATACCGAGTGTGCCGAGAAGTTCTTTATCTCCTGTTACGATGCTTATGAAAGCCGCAACGATTATGTAAACAAGAGCAAGAACGCCGCCATATACCGCTGCTTTAACAGCGTAAGAGGTAAGCAGGCTTGTATAATTTCCGATAAGACTGCACAGCAAACTTGTCACCGTGGAAAAGCCGGAAATCATAAAGGCAAATTTTAAGAATGTGCCGGGCTTTGAGGCTATTCTTATTGCTTCACTCATTCCGAGGCCTGAGCACATAACAAGGTTTTGAACAAATATTGTATATAGAGCTGTCACAAGAAGTTCTGCTATAATTTTCATTCTTCGCTACCTCCTTCATCGTTCTTTTCATTCTTTGAGAAGGAGTCTATAAGCTCATTTACGGAAGCAAGAAGATAGGCATATTCATCGTCATTTTCCTCAATGGATAAATCAAGGTCTACTGCTTCGGGTTCAAGTTCGTTTTCTATATTGAGAGCAATTTCTTCGGGCTGTACGTTTTCACGGGGCTTCTTAGCTTTCTTTTTGCCGGAAGAAAAAACAGCTTTCAAAATAGCTGCCATAAAACCGAGGATAATAAGGCAACCGTAGGGCATAGCCATACCGATGAGCTTAAAGGAAAGTCCAAGATTATAGCCGAGGATTGAGCCGCTGCCCATAACCTCACGCATGGCACCGCAAATTATCATAACTATTGATGCACCGATTCCCGCAGCCAAAGAGTCATAAACGGCTATGCGTACATCGTTTTTTACGGCGAATTGCTCACAATGAACCGCTGTAATTGAGTTAACGGCAATAAGCGGAATGAAAACTCTCATACCAAGAGTCATATTCATTAAAGTTTTGCTTTCAATAAACCAAAGAATAGGCACAATCAAAACAAGGCCTATCACAAGGTAAAGAGCAACTCTTATATATCTTGCAACATTTTTAAGCAGGGCGCTTGCAATAAAACTTGTAACAAGCAGGTCTGCAATTATAACCGCAGACATTAAAAAAGAGTCTTTAAGGCTTGTGGATGCTAAGATAATCGGGCATAGACCTACGCATTGTATTAAAGCGGGGTTATATTCAATCGCTCCCTTAAAGAGAACATCGCTAAATTTTAATTTCAATTTGCATTTACCTCCTTCTTTTTGCTTTTTGAGGAGATAAGATTTAATACATAATCCGTAAGTATATCAAGCACAGGGCTAAAAGCGTTTCCGAGCAAAATTGCGAAACATACAGGTTCTTCGTATGCACCGAGGTGCCTCATAACCATACAAAGTATGCCGGTAAATGCGCCGTAAACCACTCTGTTGATGTTGTGTTTTGGCAGAGTGGAGTAATCTGTCATAAGAAAAACGGATGCAAAAAGCAAAGAGCCGGATGAAAGCTCTAAAACAAGGCTTGATATTCTTGTGCCGCTTGTTCTCGGAAAAACAAGGGCGCTTATAATCACAACCACAATAAATCCTGCTGTTGAAAGTAATGAGTCTTTTCTGCGTATAAGCAAAAATACAATACATCCTAAAAAGATAATTACGCAACTTGTACCCATAGGGCCGTAAAAATTGCCGGTCAATATATCCAATACGGTGGATGCCGTTAATTTCATTGAGCCGTTTGAAAGTAAGGTTGACGCAATAGAGGCGGTGTTCATATAATCTCTGCCGCCACTATATGTAAATACCAAATCCTTAAAGCAAACTGCAGCCGAGGCAAATCCTGCCGCTGCAGGCACAAATGGTGCTCTCATTCCTCCGCCAAAGGGAATTTTTATTACCAATACAGCAAAAAGACAAGCTAACATTTCAACATAATACGGGCAGGATGCAGGCATCATAAGTGCTATCATGGCTCCTGTTACGGGGGCACTGAAATCAGCAATATAATATTGCCTGTAAATAATCATACTTGCTATGAAGTCCGCAACTATTGATGTGACTACGCAGGTGAGTAAAGTGAATACGGCAGCAGAGCCGTAATACCATATAGACATTACAGCCGGAACTATTAACATTAACAGATAATCTCCGAAAACCCTTGTTGATTTAAGGGCAGGAGCGCCTGATTCCTTTGCCAATTATTTCACCTCAGTTAATTTCTGCGTTCTTTTTAAGTGTGCTAATCATTTGTGCAGGATTTTCTGCCTTGAATACGGCACTGCCGGCAACAAATACATTTGCTCCTGCTTTTGCGGCAACTTTCACTGTTTCGGGGTTTATTCCGCCGTCTACTTCAATATCCACAGTAAGATTACGGCGGTTTATTTCTTCTCTAATTGCTGTAACCTTGTCCATTGTGTCATACATAAAGGATTGACCGCCAAAGCCCGGCTCAACTGTCATCACAAGCACCATATCAATTTTATCAAGATATGGAAATACAGCTGATGCGGGGGTTGCAGGCTTAATTGAAAGCCCTGTTTTACACCCAACGGCGTGGATTTTATCCAAGGTTTCTTCAACAGGGGAGTCGCTTTCAATGTGAAAAGTTATTAAATCCGCACCTGCTTTTTTGAAATCGTCAATATATTTAAGTGGGTTTGAAATCATCAAATGAACATCAAAAAATAAATTTGTAAGGGAACGAATAGATGAAATTACCGGTGCGCCAAAGCTGATATTTGGCACAAAATGGCCGTCCATTACATCAAGATGCAAATATTCAGCTCCGCCTTTTTCAACTTTTTTTGCCTCATCGCCTAAGCGTGAAAAATCGCAGGCAAGCACAGATGGTGATATTTTAATCATCAAAAATCTCCCTTTCGTTTTATCGTAATACTTCTCCATTATAATCACTGTATTATATCATAGTAAAGATTGTAAATCAACAATATAAATGTTAACTTTACGGAGTGTCGGCTCAAAATCAATTCAAATTATTCTTGAAATAGAGAGTAAACTAACATATAATAAATTTATAAACTAACAGACGGAGGAAAATAAAATGAGATATTTTCTTTATGCCTTGCTTGCTGTTATTTGCGTTTTGTTGCTTATTGCGCTCATAAGAACTTTCAAAATCAAGGCTAAACCCACAAACAAAGAATCTGCCGCTCCCTTCACGCCTGAGGAGGAGCAAAAATATGCAAAAATGCTTTCAAAAATGGTGCAGGTTCCCACCGTGTCGGCAAAAGAGGGCGAAGATAAATCTGTCTTTTATGAGCTTCACGCCGTAATGAAAGAGAATTTTCCTCTTGTTTTTGAAAAGCTGGAAAAGATTGACCTTAACGGCAATTTGCTTATGCATTGGAAGGGCAAAGACAGCACAAAAGAGCCGATTCTTCTTATGGGCCATCAAGATGTTGTTCCCGCTGTTGAAACCACATGGAAGCATGAGCCTTTTTCAGGTGATATAGAAGACGGCAGAGTTCACGGCAGAGGCGCTATGGACTGTAAATGTACCGTTTGTGCAGAATGGGCAGCCGTGGAGGAGCTTCTTGAAGAAGGCTTTGTTCCTGAGAGAGATGTTTACCTTGCCTGTTCTACCAATGAAGAAGTTTCCGGTGGCGGAGTTCAGCTTATTGTTAAATATCTTAAAGATAACGGCATAAGGCTTGCTTGTGCCATGGATGAAGGCGGAGCAATAGTTAAGGATGTTTTGCCCGGATTGTCCACCCTTACAGCCGCTGTCGGTATCTGTGAAAAGGGCGTTGGAGTAATTAAATTTACTGCAAAAGGCAACGGTGGTCACTCCTCTACTCCCGCTAAAAACAATCCTATCGCAAGGCTCAGCGCTTTTGTAACCGATGTTGAAAAGCACGACCCATTCAAAACAAAGCTCACAGACCCTGTTATAGGTATGTTTAAGAATGTTTCACCTTATCTTTCATTTCCATTAAGATTTGTTCTCGGTAATTTATGGCTTTTCAAGCCACTTCTTTTCGTTGCAATGCCGATTATTTCCCCAACCACCAAAGCACTTGTTAAAACAACTTATGTATTCACAATGAGCGGTGGTAGTGCGGCACATAATGTTATCCCCGAAGAAGCCTATGTTGTGGCAAATATTCGTCCGTCAATTCAACAAAATTGCGAAGAATGTTTTGAAATTCTCAAGAAGATTGCCGCAAAGTATGATATTGAAGCAGAGCTTGTTATGGGCAAGAGCGCATCCAATGTTACAAGCCTTAACAGCGAAGAGCTTGCTTATGTGGGGCAGTGCGTTAAAGATGTATTTCCCACTCATTGCTTTACCCCTTATATGCAAACAGGTGGCACGGATTGCAGAGAGATGCAGGCAGTTACCGATAATTGCCTTAGATTTACACCTATCAGAATGGATCCGCAACAGCTTGCGGCTATGCACGCAGCAAATGAAAATATTTGCACGGATGCCGTTGCCGAAGGCGTAAAATACTACAAATACTGGATTGAAAATCATAAATAATCAACCCCATAAATTAAGGCTATATCACTTTGAAACCTCGGTGATATAGCCTTTTCATTATATATTATAGGTTTTGATTAAAGCTGAGGGCCTGCTGCAACAAGAGCTTTACCTGCATCGTTTGTTTCATATTTAGCAAAGTTCTTAATGAATCTTGAAGCAAGGTCTTTTGCTTTTTCATCCCACTGGGATGCATCTGCGTAAGTATCTCTTGGGTCAAGGATTGCTGAATCAACGCCTTCAAGCTCTGTGGGGACTTCAAAGTTGAAGTAAGGAATAGTCTTTGTGGGAGCAGTCTTGATAGCACCGCTGAGGATTCCGTCAATAATTCCTCTTGTATCTTTGATGGAAATACGCTTGCCTGTGCCGTTCCAGCCGGTGTTTACAAGGTAAGCCTTTGCGCCGCTCTGCTGCATTCTCTTAACAAGTTCCTCGGCATACTTTGTGGGATGAAGCTCAAGGAATGCCTGGCCGAAGCAAGCTGAGAATGTAGGTGTGGGCTCGGTAATTCCACGCTCTGTGCCTGCAAGTTTTGCTGTGAAGCCTGAAAGGAAGTAATATTTAGTCTGTTCAGGTGTAAGAATTGAAACGGGAGGAAGAACGCCGAAAGCATCAGCTGAAAGGAAGATAACATTGTTTGCTGCGGGAGCTGATGAAATGGGCTTTACAATGTTTGTAATGTGGTTAATCGGGTAGGAAACTCTGGTATTTTCTGTAACGGATTTATCGTTAAAGTCAATCTTGCCGTCTTTATCAACGGTAACATTTTCAAGCAAAGCATCTCTCTTGATTGCGTTGTAAATGTCAGGCTCGGAGTCTTTATCAAGGTTAATTACCTTTGCGTAGCAGCCGCCTTCAAAGTTGAAAACGCCGTTATCATCCCAGCCGTGTTCGTCATCGCCTACAAGCAAACGCTTGGGGTCGGTTGAAAGTGTGGTTTTGCCTGTGCCTGAAAGGCCAAAAAAGATAGCTGTGTTTTTGCCTTCCATATCTGTGTTTGCGGAGCAATGCATAGCAGCAATGCCTTTAAGAGGAAGATAGTAGTTCATCATTGAGAACATACCCTTCTTCATTTCGCCGCCGTACCATGTGTTAATGATAACTTGCTCACGGCTTGTGATATTGAATGCAACAGCTGTTTCGCTGTTAAGGCCCATCTCTTTGTAATTTTCAACCTTTGCTTTTGAAGCATTGTAAACTACAAAATCAGGCTCAAAGCTGTCAAGTTCCTCAGCTGTGGGCTGGATGAACATATTTTTGATGAAGTGTGCCTGCCATGCAACCTCAACAACAAAACGGATAGCCATTCTTGTGTCACGGTTAGCGCCGCAGAATGCATCTACAACGAAAAGTCTTTTATTTGAAAGCTCTTTCTTTGCAATTTCTTTAAGTATAGCCCAGTTCTCTTGTGAAAGGGGATGGTTGTCATTGGGGTAACCATCGGTAGTCCACCAAACTGTGTCTTTTGAATTTTCGTCAACAACGATGTATTTGTCTTTGGGGGAACGGCCGGTATAAATGCCGGTCATTACATTTACTGCACCGAGTTCGGTATCAACGCCTACATCATAGCCGGTAAGTTCGGGCTTTGTTTCTTCCTTGTACAAATCTTCATAAGAAGGATTGTACACGATTTCGGTTGTGCCGGTGATGCCGTACTTTGTTAAATCTACTTTTGCCATTATGCATAACCTCTTTCATATATAGATTGAGATGCTAACGCATCCCTTTATTACTACGGTAATATTATATTATTTTCTGTATAAAGTCAAACAAAATCAAAAACTGTTCACAATTTTCGGAGTTAGGTACATATTCAATAAATTTAAGGGCTGATTTTTGTGCATTTTTTCAATAAAAAGATTATTAAATGATATGTAAGCGATTGCCGAAAAAAGCAATAAGGAAAACAGAAAGTAAGCTGAATGAGAGCTTTTCGGCTCCCCCTGTGCAGGCGCTTCGCTCAAAGGAGTAATGAGTAATGAGTAATGTTGGGTCGCTTCGCTCCGATAGTATAGAAACGTAGGAATTGACAGAGAGTTGTGGCCTCCCCTTTGTGTAAATGGGGGGCTGTCTGCGGAGCAGACTGGGGGATTGAGTTCCGAAGGAATAAATTTTGCGAAGCGATTGTTCACAATTTGTTCATAATTCCTATAAAAATTACTACAATTTTGTAATATTTCGTCAAATTTTTGTCATATTTTCAAAAATACTTGCATTTTATAAATCAATGTCATATAATTTACACAGGATATAGTATCCGCTAATTGCGGGATATTTGTACCCCATAGCAAAATAATTGTGCAAAGAGAGGGAGCAATTCATTATATGATACATAGTTTTGATGATATAGTCCGTGATGCAATCGCAGCCAGAGCATCTGATATTCATGTGTGCGCAGGCTACCCCGTTAATGTTAGAGTAGACGGCGGCATTCGTCCCCTTTATGAAGAGGCAGAGCTTACTGCCGAGGAGGCAAACGCCATAGCAGATTCAATTATGAATGAAAGGCAAAAAGACACCCTCGTTAATGCAGGTGAAGTTGACTTTGCTTATGCTATTAAAGATACCGCCCGCCTTCGTATGAATATCTATAGCCAGACCGGTTCCGTTGCAACCTGCGGCCGTATCCTCAATGACCGTATCCCCAACCTCAAGAGCTTAGGCCTTCCGGAGATTCTTTCCGATATGTGTGATAAAAAGAGAGGCCTTATCCTTGTTACAGGTATTACCGGCTCAGGTAAGTCCACCACCTTGGCAGCGCTTATTCAAAATATCAATATGCGCCATGACCATCACATTCTTACCATTGAAGAGCCTATTGAATATGTTTACCCCCGTGGCAGAAGCGTTGTAAATCAGCGTGAAATCGGCTCGGATTCCAAGAGCTTTGCTGCAGCCCTTCGTGCATCCCTTCGTGAAGACCCGGATGTTATTCTTCTGGGCGAAATGAGAGATTTGGAAACTATGCAGACCGCTATTTCAGCCGCTGAAACAGGCCACCTTGTTCTTTCCACCCTTCACACTATGAATGCAGCCGCATCCATAGACCGTATACTTGACACTTTCCCACCTGCACAGCAAGATCAGGTTCGTACCCAGCTTGCAGATGTTATAGAATGTGTTGTTTCACAGCAGCTCGTTCCTAAAATTGACGGCGTTGGCAGATGCGTTGCCACAGAGATTATGACCGCCGTTCCCGCCATCAGAGCAAATATCCGTGATGGCAAAACTTACCAAATTCCTCAAACTATCGCTACATCCCGTAAACTCGGTATGCACCTTATGGATGATTCACTGTATGACTTGTATCTCCACGGTAAAATCAGCGGAGACAGCGCATTGTACTTCGCCCAAGACCGCGAAGCGATGAGCAGAAAGATTTTCTGATTTTTTTACAAAAAATCAATGAGCAAAGCTCATTTGTCTTTGCCAAAGGCAAAGACCGAAAGGTGTTGATATTTTGGCAACCTTTGTTTATACCGCCATTGACCCTACCGGTAAGCAGGTTAAGGGTTCCGTTGCGGCAGATACCCAAGATGCCGCTACCTTAAAAGTTAAAGAACTGGGCGTAACCCCCATAAGTGTTGCAAAAGGTACAGCCCTTAACTCAGATATAAATTTGAGCTTTATGCAAAAGGGCCCCAAGCCTCGTGATACTTCCGTTTTCTGTCGCCAGATGGTTTCAATTCTCGGCGCAGGCGTTGGTATGAGTGATGCTTTGGGCATGGTTGCCGGGCAGACCGAAAATAAAGTGCTGCAAGAAGCTATCAGCGGCTGCCGTGAAAAGATTGAGCAAGGTTCTTCTCTTTCCGAGGCAATGAGGGAGTATCCCAAAGCTTTTGAAGATGTTTTTTGCACCATGGTTGCCGCAGGCGAAGAGTCCGGCTCTTTGGATATATCTTTTACCCGTATGGGTGAGAGCGCAGAGAAAACAGCCAGCTTAAAAGCACTTATTAAAAAATCCACTATGTACCCCATGGTTTTGGGCATAGTTGTTGTAGTGGTTGTTTTTGTAATGCTCACATTCATCGTTCCTAAGTTTGAGAGCTTCCTTTCAGGTTTGGGCAGTGACCTTCCCGCTTTCACAAAGATGCTGGTTTCAGCCGGTAACTTCTGTAAGAATAATGTAGTATATATAGTTGCCGGTGCTGCTTTGCTTGTGTTTGGAATTAAGAGATTCAAAAAGACCAATTTAGGCAAGCACATTTTCGGCAAGATTTCAATGAAAGCCCCTATTGTTAAAAATTTAACCGTTAAAACCGCTTGCGCAAACCTTATGCGCACCCTTTCCACCTTGCTTGCAACAGGCATTAACATGGTTGACGCCATAGAGATTACCGGCGCCACTATGACCAATGTTTATTATAAAGAAGCTCTTGCCAAGGTTAAAGAGGAAGTTGCCATGGGTACACCTCTTTCCGAAAGTTTGGAGCATACAAAAGTATTTCCCGATATGGTTTTCCACATGGCAAGCATCGGCGAAGAAACAGGTAACCTTGTGCAGATGTTTGATACCACGGCGGATTATTATGACGAAGAGGTTAAAGCAGCCACAGAGTCCTTAACCGCCCTCCTTGAACCTCTGGTTATCGTAGCACTTGCCGGCGTTGTCGGCCCTATCGTTATAGCGCTTCTTATGCCGATGATGAGTATGTACTCGTCGCTTTCAGAAGCGTAGCCTCTGAAAATGAGCCGTTGGCTCATTTTAATGAGTAATGAGTAATGGTGGGGTACTTCGTGCCGATTTTGTGTTGCTTTGCTCATATTATTGTTGTTACTCATACATCATTTTCTCATAAATCATACTCATAAAGCATATTTATAAGTCGCAAAAATTATCAGCAAAAATAAAGTAATGAAAAATAGAGTAAAAAGTTAATAGTAATGAAATTGTATGGAATGAACTTTTTTATATTGCTAATTGTTGCGTGGGAACCATACAATCGGATTTTTCAAAGAAAAATCCCCTTCATTACTCATTGCTCATTACTCATTACTCATTACTCATTAAAAAATGACTCCGTCATTTTTTACAAGAAGGTGAACCAATGAAAGATTCAATTGAACTAATCTTTTCCTCAGCACCGGCAGCGGTGTATGTTTTCACATTTATTTTCGGCGCAGTGATAGGTAGCTTTCTTAACGTTTGCATCTATCGCTTACCTAAACATGAATCCATTGTGGTGGTGCCGAGCCACTGCATGTCTTGCGGCAGGAAACTCATGTGGTATGAGCTCGTGCCGCTTTTCAGCTTTTTATTCCTCCGTGGAAAATGCCACGGCTGTAAGGCAAAAATCAGCCCGCAATACTTTATTGTGGAGTTTATAACAGGCGTTCTTTTCGTGCTTGTATTGTTCGTAAAAGGAATTACGGCAGATACAATTTTAATTCAGCTTTTAATATCCGCCCTTCTTGTTATAGGCGTAATTGACGCGCGCACCTTTGAAATTCCCTTCCCCGTAGTAGTGTTTATAGGCATTTTGGGTGCAATTCGCATAGCCGTGAATTATAAAACCTTTACGGCAAATTGGTGGAATATCGTCTTTGGCCCTATCGCAATGATGGTGCTTTTCGGATTGATTATATTTATTTCAAACGGCAGAGCCATGGGCGGCGGGGATTATAAACTCGCCATTGCCGCCGGTTTATTCTTAGGCTTAAAACAGGTTGCCCTCGGTTTAGTCCTCGGGTGCGTAATCGGCTCTGTTATCCATGTTATTTTAATGATTGTTAAGAAAAAAGGCAGAGAGCTTGCCTTTGGCCCTTACCTCGGCGCCGGCTTCGCCATTTCTGCCCTCTGGGGTAATGAAATGATAAACTGGTATGTTACAAAGTTTCTCACTTTCTGAAGCGGAGCTTCAGAAAGTGAAATGAGCCGTTGCTCATTTCAATGAGTAATGAGTAATGAGTAATGTCGGGTCGCTACGCTCCGATTTTATGTTGCTTCGCTCATATGTTACTTTACTACCATCGTTAGTTATTACTGATTGCTCATAAATCGCAAAAATTATCATCAAAAAAGAAAAAATAAAGTAATGAAATATAGAGTAAAAAGTTAATAGTAATGAAATTGTATGGAAGACGAAACCCGCCTTTCATTACTAAACTCATTAAATCTGTAATGAAAAGTAAATAGAGTTAAAAGTAAGAAGAAGTATATTTAGAAGATAAAGCTAAAAGTTTTGTCAAAAAATATAATCGGATTTTGCTCCGCAAAATCCCCATCATTACTCATTACTCATTACTCATTACTCATTAGATGAAGAACTCATTACTCATTACTCATTATATGAGCAATTCATTACTCATAAAAGTGAAAAAGGATGTATCTGTTATGGCTCAAAAAGTGTTGAATATTGAGATAGGCAAAAGGCTTAGCAAGGTTTGCATTACCGTAAGCAAGGGTAAGGCATTCCAGGTTAGTGACAGCTTTGTGTTTGCCACTCCCGACGGTGCTGTTGTTGACGGCCAAATCATTAACCCCGCCATTTTGGGCGAGGCTCTTCGTGATGAATTTAACCTTCACAGCATTGACCTTACAAATTGTGTTTTTTCCGTTGCATCATCTAAAATTGCGGTGCGTGAAATCAACATTCCCGCTATTAAAGATGACCAAATCAAGAGCATCGTAAATACCAACGCATCGGATTATTTCCCCGTTGATATTTCTAAATATACAGTTTCTCACACCGTTCTTGAAAAGGATAAAACCAAGGGCAGTGAAAATGCAAGAATCCTTGTTGCAGCCGTTCCCACAACCATTATTGAGGGCTACACAACACTTGCGGATGCAGCAGGCTTAATCGTAAATAAAATAGACTTCAGCGGTAATTCCCAGTATCAAGTGCTTAAAGGCATAGGCGGTGAGGGCGTTAATATGTTCATCACCATTGATTCGGACTCTGCCTATGTTACATTTATGGAAGACCATAAACTCCTTATGCAGCGTACTTTAAACGTTGGCGGCGACGAAATGATCAGTCGCTATATGGGAATTAACGAAAAAGACGAAGACACTTATATAGAATCTCTCCACGAGCTCAGCGTTTCAGCTGAAAAGCTCACCGTTGATGCAAATGTTGAAGACCTTGATGATGCAATGCGCCGCCTTGTTATGGGTATTGCAAGAAGTGTGGACTTCTTCCACAGTGGCGACTACGGCACAAAAGAGATAAACAGAGTTGTGCTTATGGGCTCCTGCGGCCACCTTATCGGCCTTAAAGAGCAAATCTCCGCCGCAGTTGGTGCAGAGAGCTTTTGGCTTGAGGAACTTCAAGATATTCAGGGCCTTGCAAACAGCGTTAACGACATAGCTGTATTTATCAGCTGCCTCGGTGCAAGACTTGCCCCAATGAGCTTCTTGCCCAAAGAATACCTTGAAAAAACAGGCCAAAGCGGCACAGGCGCCATCATGGGCGACCAAAACCTGGGTAAAATCGTTATCGGCGTGTTTGTAGGTCTCTCGGTTCTTATGGTAGGTTTTTCATTCTTCCAGAATTTTATGGCAAAGAAAGAGCTTAACGACCTTAATGTAAGCGCTTCATCACTCCAGTACGCAGAGGATACATATAATCAATATGTTCTTTACAATAACGGCGTCAGCAGCCTTCAGGAATTCATTGACAGCTCAAAGAACAATAACGAAAAGTTAAAAGCATTCTTTGAAGAGCTTGAAGAAAAAATGCCATCCGCAATTACCGTTCTTTCCGCAGATTGCACCACAGACGGTATTTCACTTAACATTACCGTGCCAAGCTTCGATGAAGCGGCAGTAGTTATAAGGCAATTCAGAAGCTTTGATACCATTGATGTTATTGAGGTTTCAGACCTTTCAAGATCCAGCGGTGATGAAGGCCTCGGCAGTGTAAGCTTCTCAATTTCTTGTCTCTACCCGGTGCCCACAACCACAGAGGCACCCACCACAGAAACAACCACCGAAACAACAACCGAATCTTAATAAGGGGGCGAGAAAATGAAAGATTTAAAATTTAAAGACCTTATTGCAAAATATAAGGCTTTACCTGTTAAAACCAAAAACTTGATTTTCGTGATTTTGGGCATCGCAATTTTCATTGGCTCCTATATGTTAGGCTATCAAAAGCTGAATGAATCCACAACCGCAATCAATGAAGAAATCACAACCCAGAGCCAAAGAGTGGCAGAATTAAAAAATTATTATGACAATATAACTACCTACGAAACGGGCATTGCAGAATCAAAGGCAACTATTTCGGATTGCCTTTCACGCCTTCCCCTCGGCATTGAGGAAGAAGATTTCCTTATGTATGTTAAAACAATGAATGAGGATTTAGGCGTTGAATTCTTGAATCTCTCCTTCGGCGGTGACACAACTATAGGCGAATTCGGCTGCACCGTTGAGGATGAAAAGGGTGCTATGAAGCAGGTTAACGCCACGGCAATGAGCACAAGCGTCAGCTACAGCTGTAATATGACCTATGACCAGTTTAAAGAATTCTTTGATTACCTTTATGAGGATACAAAGCAGGTAACATTCCTTGATTCAATTTCACTTACTTATGATGCTGAATCCGCATCCCTCAGCTCCTCAATAGCAATCAGCAAATTTTATCTCACTTATGAGGGCGCAAATTATGTACCTGTTGAAGTTCCCGATGTATCGCTGGGCGTTTCCGACCCGTTCGGCACAGACTAAGCTTTAAGAAAAGGAGGGGAAACCCTTGAAGAGAAATAAAAAGAATAATAAGGGCTTCTCCCTTATAGAGCTTGTAGCGGCAGTTGCAATCCTAATGATTGTCGTTATCCCTCTTTTGCAGGCATTCACCACCTCCGCAAGCCTTACATCAAAGGCTAAAAAGATAGGTGAGGCAACGGCAGCGGCTCAAAATATTCAAGAAACAATTGAAGCTTTATCCGTTAAAGATTTCCAAAATCTCGATAATAAAAATGTTGCAAGCATGCTTGAAACCATGGGTGACAGTGTGGAGCGCAGCGGGACTACCGAAAACAGTGACGGTTCAACCTCTATGACCGTTACAAATCTTAAATCCGGCTCCGGCACTTATGATGCAAAAGTCACTTTCTCCCTCGGCAGTGAAAATTATTCCGGCATTGGCATTATCAATAATACGGATATAGCAAAATATACTAATCTTGAAACGGCATTTGTTCAGTGTGGCTCCACCGGCCTTGATAAAAACCCGGATGATCAAGCCGATACCGAATATATGACCACCGATAAGTACAAAAAAGATAATGACAGCATAAAAACCAAATCCCGCAGAATCGTTGTGGAAATCAAAACAGAAGAGGACACCGAAAGAAACGTTCTCCTTGTTTATGAAAAGGTGTCATTCTGCTACATTTACGGGAATAAGGGTTACACCGCAACCAACCCCCAACCAAGTACCAACGGCGGTAAAAATGTTAACAATATTAAGCGAAATTCGAATTATAAAGAAGACGACCCTACATCAACCTACTATGATGGCGTTGATGTGGAAATAGACTATGATATGTTCCCCAACGGCCATGAAATGAGCCTTGAAAAGGATGATGAAGGTGCTTATAAAGACACCTACACCGCATATCTTATGTATTATCCCTATTATTCATTCCAAAATGACAGCACAAACGGCATAACCACATTAGATGATGACTATATTGAGTTTTTAATTGATACCAACGATGATAATCAAGAGAATGCTCCTTTAAATACTCAGTTTTTCGTGGTTAAAATGTGGCCTCTTGAAAGAGAAACCGTAGATGAAACTTCGGCTTCAGGCAGCAGCGACACTTCCAAAGTTATAAACTGGAAGCCGGTAGAGCTGGGAAACAAAGACAGCAACTATAGAGTTAATATTATAGAAACCCGTAATAAAACATATAATAATTATGTAAAGAATGAGTTTGACAATAACATTCTAAAAATGGGTATCCGTTTGTATACAAACGTTCGTTGTAATCTTGATACCGGTAAATTGTATGACACCGGCGATTTTAACAGTAGGTTTGCCTATAAAGTAAGGCTTCCGGCAAAAACCTTTACAATATTAGATAAGAACTATACCCTTTATGATGTTAAGGTTAATGATGAAATCAGATATGAGGATGCCCTCGTTAAGCACGAAAAAGAGGACAGATTTTATAGTGTTAAAATAGAAATTTATGACAGCGGCAAAATAGACGACGGAAAAGCCGTTCATACCCTTGAGGCAAATAAGCTCACATAACTGTGGGAGGAAACTATGAATATTAAGTCAAAATTAAAACTTAATAACCGCGGTGCAGGTATAATTACCGTTATGATCGGTATTCTGTTCCTTACCGCCTTTGGTTCCTTGCTGCTTATTTTAAGTTACAGTGGCTTTGAAATGAGAGTTTCAGACCGTGAAAGCAAGCAAAACCTTTATGATGCATCTGCCGTTATGGAAGAAATAAACGCAGGTGTTCAAGAGGCCTGCTCCGATGCTATCGTTTCAACTTATGCAGATGTGCTTGTTCACTTTAACGAGTCCGTAACTTCTGTTTCTGCCAGATTCCGTAAAAATTATCATGATGAAATTATAAAATGGCAAGTTAAAACTTTCCCAATTGAAAGTGAAACCACCACTACAAGCGCAAGCACTTCCACCACTACCGCAAGTGACACTGTAAATAAAGTTAATTTTGACGAAACAATTCAGGGCACGAGCAAATTAATCAATGACACCTTAAACACTTATTATCTTAACGCCATAAGGCTTATGATAGTTGACAGAAAAGATGTTGACTATGTGGTTGTGAAAAATGATGCCTCGCTCAGCACTGAAAAGTATGAAATTTATGAATATAACGAAAACGCAACAAATCATAATGAGCTTTGGCAGAAGAAAACAGATTTAAATTATGAAAATGATATTGAAAATGCGGGTGTAGATTATATTCTTCTCTCTTCCACAAGCGAATGTGCAATTCAAAATCTTGACTACGCAAGTGACGATGATTATAAAAGCGATAACCTTAAACCCATTACTCTTAAAGGCCTTTCCGTTTACTATAAAAAAGACGGCAGAGCCACAAGAGTTGTTTCCGATATAACTATAAACTACCCAAGTGTAGGTTACAGATCAAACGGTTACTCCACCTCCGGCATTACGCAGTATGCCTGCATAGTTAAAGGCACACTTATCCACGATGGCGGCGAACTGAAATCTGACGAATCTGCCGCAATTAACGGCAACGCATATTTTAAAAACGTAGAGCTTAAAGGGGAGGGCTCACTTCACTTTAACAGCGGAACATTCATTTGCACAGACACATTGGATGTAAACGGTAAGCTTGTAACCGACAACAGCAGTGAAACAGGCACAATGGCAAGATTTACTCTTGATAAAAGCTCCCAGCTTTGGACCGATAACATTGATGTCCATATACAAAGTGGTGTTGACCTTCAAGGTAAAACTTATGTTTCAAATGACCTTAAGCTTTCCGGCACAGGTGCAAGCGCCACTATATCCGGCGAGTATTACGGCTTTGGCGACAGCACAACAGATTCATCTAAGAGCTCCTCAATTATAGTTAACGGCAAACAGGTAAAACTTGATATGAGCAAAGCCACATTGGTGAGCCTTGCAGGTTTCTCCTTTGTTGATGTTTCAACCGATACTTCAAGTTCAATTGATAAATCCGGCAGCGATAAGGCAGAAAATGATGTTCAAATGGGTGAATCAATTTCCGTTAAAGAAAATCAGCGCCTTTATCTTATGCCCGCATCATATATCACCGGCAAAACAAACGGCAGCGAAGAAGCTAACGGTCAAAAGGCAGCCGGCGAAAAAGTTGTTATTTCAAGTAACCCCATTAAAATGACTGCAAGCGAATTCCGTAATATAGATTTCAGCTATGTTGATGAAGTGCTTTGGGATAATAAAAAGCTTTCAGATTACGGTATTGACGTTCACCCAATAAACGATAACGTTTACGGTGAAAATGTTACTTACGTGTTTATGTCTTTTGACACAACAGCACACGCAAATCAGTATTTCAAGGATTATTTCAAAAATAATTCCGATGAAATAGAAGGCTACCTTAATGAGTACTTTACGGAGTATAAATTACCCGGCACAAGCTCCGTGCTTTCAAAAGGCTCTTATGTTTATAATGATTCTGCCGTTACAGGCAAGATGACAGATACTTCATCCTCAGAAGATTACAGGTCCGAATACGAAAGCCTTTGCAAAACTCTTTCTCAGGCTCCGAAGGACGAAAACGATAAATATGAAGATGCGGTAGATTATATTCTTAATCAGGATATTTATTACACCGATAAAGACGGTAACCCCGTATTAGATGAAAACGGCAACAAGAAAATTAAAATTGCAGAAGATTCAACCATAGAGTTCAAAAATACAGACGGCGAAATTGTTGCAGTGGTAACAAATAAAGCGGACTTTGTAATAGATGATAAAAATCCAAAGCTGAATCTTGTAATTCAAGTAAATGAAAACGGTAAAATTACCGTTAAAAGAGATTTTTACGGCCTTATAATTTCAGAGGGTGATCTGGAAATAGAAAAAGGCATAACTCTTAACAAATCCTCAGATAGTGTTGTTAAAGCCTATGAAGCAGAAAAGGGCGACGGCACTTCGGATACTATTACAGATTACATGAGTGAAGATGCAATTACAGGCGATGAAAAAGCATCAGACGCTTGGAATGTATCAACCCTAGTCGGTTACGATAACTGGAAGAGAACTACCGAATAATTAAATAATTATGAAAGGAATGGTGAGAATGGAAAAAAACAACAATAAAGGTTTTTCCCTTATTGAGTTAGTTGTAGTTATAGCTATTCTTGCCATTGCCGGTGGTTTAACATATAATTCTCTTTCCACAATTTACAGCGCAAGAAGCAAAAAAGCCGCAGAAACCGTTTCCGCCGTTATGTCTCAAAGCAAAGTTAATGCCATGAGCGGCAAAAAAAATGTGATGACCATTACTTTTAAAGAAGATAAAGACCCAAACAGCGGCGAAACAAAGGAAGCATATTTTTGCGAGCTCCATTATATTAATGCAAACAATACAGTATCTGATGAAGCTTATGAAACTCAGGCCGTAGGCAATGACAGCTTAAGAATATCTGTTAATTCTCCAACGGATAAAAATACAACCTACACTTTAATTGAGCCGGAGGACGGCAGCACAGCCGTACAGGTTGATAAAATAGAAATTGAATTTAACCTTGATACCGGTGCGGTTAAAAGAGTTTCTGTAATCCAAGGTGAAACATCTACAGATCTGATTAATTCAGAAACAACAGGCGTAAAGGAAATCACCTTTACACTTAATTCGATATCAAATCATACAGTCACGTTATATAAATCAACAGGAAACCAAACTTATCAATGATTGGGATGGGATTAATGTTCAAAAGGCGAAAAATGAATAATAAAGGTTATTCGCTAATGGAGCTAATAGTATCCTTTGCTATCTTGGGCTTCGTTGCAATTGCCGTGCTGAGTGTAATGAACGCAGGCACTTCAATGTTCAACACGGTAGATAGCGAAATAAACCTGCAAAGTAAATCGCAAATTGCAATGGCGCAGTTTCAGCAATATTTTATAGGCTGCAGTCAGGGCATCTGTGTTCAGGATTATTCGAGCTTAGAAGCGGAAGAAAGCTCTTCGGCAACTTCAACCACGGAGTCAACCGAAACCACAGAAGAAAATCAAGATATTGACGGGGAATTTGTGGCGTATGTGGTAGATGAAAACACGGTGTACGCATTCAGATTTTGCGAGGAAGAGCAAAAAATCTATTTTGGCGAGTCGACCATTGCAAATGCCGGGACGGAGCTTGCATTAGATAACATAACATCTCCTTTTTGCTCCGATGTATCGGCATTCAGCGTGAAGGTAATTCACACAGGCACAAATGCAAAATCCGCTGTTATTTCTCTTACGGTAACAAACGGAAAGAACAGCTCAAAAACGTACACAACAAGTCAAACATTTTCATTTAGAAACAGACCATTGTATATTGGTACAGCTGATGAGGGGCTTACCAAACTGGAAACAATGCTTAAAAAGTTAGCAGAGGAGGGTTCAGTTGCGGCGTAGGAGGTATAATTATGAAACTTAGGAAAATACCCAAAGCTGCTAAACGAACATTTACAGGCTTGATGGCTGTGGTGCTTGCCGCGACAGCCATGGGGCCTCTTTCTGTTTTGGTAAGCGCAAATTCCAAGTCTTTCCAATATATTGAAGAACTTAAGCAGGACAAAACAGATCAAGGCACAGGCTTCAATATATTTGAGATTGTTCCCGACGCTTCCGAAACTACTATGGGTTACTATGTAGGCGGTAATGATCCTATCAGTTATTATATTTCCGCTGCCGTTGAGCAGGGATATGACAGCGCCAACAGGCAAACTGCCATAAATAATATTTATAACAGCAAGCTTACGGATATTATCGGCACAACAGATGCTTACCCCATGACTAAATCTTCAACAGGCTATGTAGAGTATGTGCCTTGGGCAGATGATGTTCCCGAGGACCTTGTAAATAATCAGGCTATGCTCACATCCAAAGAGGAAGAAAAATATACAGATGTTCCCGATAAATTTGTTGCTGATTCTGAAAATGACGGTGAATATCAAAGCCACGGCGTTTATGTGCTGCCAACAGAATATTTTGATTTGAATTCATGGGCAACTAACCCCTACACAACGAGTGAGGCGAGCAGCAACCTTTCAATTGAAACAGATAAAAAATCATATATTAAGCTGACTAACACCGACAACTCCACCATAACAAGCGACTATCACACCGGTTACGCTTTAACCGCAATCGGCTATGACAATTACTATGGTATAACTGTAACTCCCGGCGAAACTTATTGTTTTTCCTTTGACTTTGATACCGATTACAGCACCACTAAAACAAACGGTGTTGACGGCCAGGTAACTCTTTATGCCTACGGTAAAACCAAAACTCCAAAAATCGGAAGCACATCATATACTCTCAATTACACTAAAGATGAAAATGCCAAAGATGGCAAGCAGGCTCAATCTACGGGCACAACAAAAGCCTCATCAACTTATATTTTAAGCGCTCAGGGCGTCACAACCGGCCTTTATGATGAATATACGGGCCATTACGCTTATACCTTCACCGTTCCCGATGATGTGTATTATCTTCAAGTAAGTTTCGGCACTTGGCATCAGGGCTACGGCAATACAGGCTCTGTAACTTTTTCAAACATCCATTTGAGAAATGTAAATGAAGTTCCCGATATGGTTCAGGAAATTTCAACTTTTGAGCCTGCAACAAAGGTTGAAGAAAATACGGCTGATGATTATTACTATGCCGTAAACTTTACACCTATTACAAGCGTTGATGAGTTTACAAGTGATGCAGTTATCTATGAGCAGGTATGGAGCTCCGATAATAAGCCTCTTTATTATGTATTGAATGAAGATGGCACAATTGAAAGTGAACTTGTAACAGAAGATACGGAAACCGAAGGCACAAAAGTGCCCGCTTATCAGCTTCTTTTCAGTACAGATGACGTTTCCGGTGATGCTGAATATTCAGATACAAAGCTTAAAGCCGGTGGCTACGGTAAGCTTTCAATTAATGAAAGCGCAGATACAGTAGTCAAAGAGTCTCCCGATGCAGAGCATTTTTATCATGCCGTTCCCGTTTATAACAATGCAGGGGACCTTTCGTTTATCAAGGTTGA
Organism: bacterium; assembly: GCA_963652165.1. Classification (GTDB taxonomy): domain Bacteria; phylum Bacillota; class Clostridia; order Oscillospirales; family Acutalibacteraceae; genus CAG-177. Next base: position 31,772 of record CAVJRM010000005.1, read on the forward strand.
GGATGATACTTCAGGCTATTACAGCGGCACAAATTCATATTTTATTACTCAAAGTATTAACTATTCCTACGTTGGTTCCGGTGGTAACTATAATTATGATAACACCAAGAAGGCTACAAGCACCGTAACTGTTTACACTCAAAATTTCTATTATGATAAGGGCCTTACAAGCAATGAGTGGTTCAAATATAAAGTTCTTGACAGATACGATGAAGATAGTTACAACTTCTTCATTACATCAAGTGCTTACAGCCCGAAAAATATATCTGATAACGAGGAGCAATTCCTTTCCCTTGTTAAATCCAGAGATTTAATCGTTTTATCTGCCGGCACTCAAGTTAACTACACATCTTTCTCATCGGATATTTCTTCTGAAATGAGAGAGGCTATTCTTGAATGCGTAGGCTCGGATTATAATATTCCCATTGCCGTTGACCTTCAAATTCTTAATATGGTAGATGCGGATTCACAGCTTGCAAAGCTTGTTAATGCCCTTGTTGACCGCTCCACAGATGAAGGCGTCAGCACAAAGGAGGGTGGCGTAGCTCAAAACGTTTATATTTTCAACTCTGCCCATGTTGGCAGCAGTTCTATGGCTACCACCAAATTTAACACTGCTGTAAATCAAACTGTCAGCAGCATTTCTTCACCATATTATGATGTTTATGCCGAAATATACGAAGAAAATGTTTACAGAAAGTTAGATACTTACACTTATTCAAGCGATGAGCTTCCTTCTTCCTTTATTTCAGAGGCTACATGCTTGCGCTGCATAATTAACTACGCAGGCAGACGTGTTAAAAACACAAAAGATAAAGTTAAAGTTCTTGATATAGAGCCTTACATAAGTGTTGACCACCGCACAGCTGTTATAACAGACGAAGTTTATGCTTATGCAAGCAAAAAATACAGCAAAACGGACTGCCTTAAGGCTTTAGATGTTATCAGCTGGCTTCCCTCCGGCACCTTTACGGATTCCTCCGGCAACCCCATTACAGAGAACAGCACCGAGGAAGAAGCCGCAAAATATGTTGATATTACCACAATGTCCGTTGCCGAGTTTGTAGGCCATAATGAAGACCTTATAGGTAATTACGATCTTGTTTATTTCGGCGATTCCCTTGAGAATTTTAACCAGGCTAACAGCTTAAACGGCACAAAGCAAACCCATTATAATGATACGGATATGGATGGCCTTATATACAGCGGTATGGGCGATACCTATGTTATAGGCAACAACGCCAATGTTATTAACGGCGATACCCTTTTAGGCCTCAACACAGAGGATTATACCAAATCTGTTACGTTGTTCGGCAAAACCATCAGATACATGGTATCCGGTGAAACAAGTACCGTTCGTACCACCGGTAATGATATTACAGATACCGTTAAAGAAAAGCTCGAAGCTTTTACCAATGCAGGCCTTCCCGTTGTTATTGCAAACAGTTTAACCACCTCGGCCGAGGGTACCGGCGTTGATGGCGGCACCTATGTATATGATGAAAACGGTGACCTTAAACTTCAAGTCAAGTATACCGTATCTTTGGATACTAAGACTGTTTACCGCCGTGATAAAGACAGTAAGCACCAATATTACACTTTCTTCCTTGCAAAGTTAAATGGTGATTTGCCCACAGGCGTTAAGGTTAATTTCAGCTGGTATTACGCATCAAGCGTCAATGAAAACGGCGAGCCTCAGGGCACAAAAAATATAGGTGATGTTCAGGCTACAAACCTTTTCGGCGTAAGCAAAGGAACCTCAGAGGAGCCTATGCATTCCGTTGATGTTCAGGTTGAAAAGAATGTACATAACTGGTACAGCACCATTGGTGATATTGACCAAAGCTTTGATTATTATGACTGGAATGATGATGACACCAAAGATGCCATCACCGGTATGACTATTCCGGATTCAAGCGGAAAAGACTATCAAAAGACAGTTGGCGGCTACTATTTCTGCGTTGCAACTCTTGAGGTGGACGATGATTATAAGAGCGATCCCATACTAAGCTCTTATAACAATTCAAGCTGGCGCAGCGATATCTATCAGTCAAAAACTGAGGATAAAACCCTTACTGTTACTGTTAGCGGCAGCAATGAGGCGGGTAATTCGACTGTAACTATTTCGCCAAACCCATATTACACAGATGGTATCGGTGATAACTTCTCTTTCTGGTGGAAGAGTAAAAAATGGGAAGGTAGCGATTATTGGTTTTTGGGTAAACAATGTAGTCACAAGTGGGAAGAAGACGGAGATGACGGAGACGATAAGGTTCACCGCATAGACCATGAGGCTCTTTGGCAGGCTCATCAAGAGGTAACCACTAAAACCGAAGTGGATGGTGTTACACAGTTTTCAAAAACAGACGCAAATATAAATTATACAAACGGAAGCGGTGTGAAGATTACCTCCACAAGATCCGGAAATACCGTTACCTTGGAAGGCTATGATGTAGATGATGGCAATAAATTGGTGCAGAAATACATATCTACAGGCAGCAGAGACAAGGATGAAAACGGTAATCAAACGAATCCCGGCTCTTTAACTATGATATCTTACTGTGCCCATAGCACTAACGCTAATCGTGCGTCTTATGTTGAGTGCAGAATAAAAGGCCTCAAAGATGATAAGAACATGATAAATGTTACCACTCCGGTTGAGGGCCAAAATCCTACAGGCTATAGTGTTAACCTTGATAACGACGGCTCCACTCAGCTTACATCCGAACAAAACTATGGTTCATATGCACAAAAGCAAAATAGCGGACATGAAAGAGGATTAAAAAGCACAGGCGCTTCCGGTAACGGCACTTTTTATTGGAATTACAATGTTTTAACTCTCAGCAAGTACAACTACGATGACAGCAAAATAAATCAGCCTATTCTTGTTTCGGCTGAGCTTTCATCCATCAGTACTATTTCCGTTGATAATACCACCAAGCTTTATCAGTATCTTTCATCTGTATATGATACAGTAACAACAAAAGACGGCGGTAATGTTAAAAGAGGCGACGGTGCAGAGCTTAAAAGAAAAGATAATGTCTTTAACGAAAATCAATTTAAGTATGCTAAAGACACAAGCGAAATAAAGCAAAATCTTTTTGATTACCTTTGCAAAGTTTATAACCCCGAGCTTCGTATGATTAACAATTCTGTTGTATCTTATCCACAGGTGCTTTCAGGCACTGAGATTTCAGGTGAATTTGCAATCTATACGGATATGGATACAAACGGCACATACAGCTACAGAGCAGAGCTGTATATTGACCAAGACCATGATGCAAAATTCACGGATACGGAAAAAATCGGTTTCACAAAACTAATAGAAACAGGAAGCGGGAATACTGTAAGCAAAGATAATTTAAAGAGTACCACCTCGGACTTAAGCCAGTGGCACGAATATAAGTTTACAAAACAGCTTTCGGATAGCTACATGGGCCTTGTTTCTTGGAAGCTTGAAATAGTTCGAACAGATAACAGCTCTGTTTATGACTCATATACAGGTTATTCCTATATTCAAACAAGCGAGAAAAAGACCATAAATGCTGTTCAGGTTCTACCTGCAGACTGGTGGACTTCCGGCTCATCAGGCGATACAGATGGGTATGTGTCTACCTTCGGCCAGTGGAAACGCAACACAAACAGCGGCTATAAAGACAGTGAATACACGGGCAGTTTGGCGGTTGGCGAAACCGGCACAAGCAGCGAGCTTAAAACAGCATACGAAAATGAGCGAGCTAATGAAATAACCGGTAACGCTTACATAGGCAGCGTATTCCTCGGGGATGACGGCGACACAAAGATAGTTGAAAAAACCGATGACGGCCAATATAAAGTGGTTTATGCAGATGCTTTCTATTCACTTGTAAACGCAAGTGATTCTATCCTTGACAGAACGGTTTATTATGAATCCACGGGTGCGGGAGAAAATGACTACAGAACTCATGTTGTGTTCTGGGTGCGCCCCCAAGGTGAAAAAACTGCACGCAAGGACGAAAACGGCCAAATTGAAGTTGATAAAAAGGGCAATACCATTTATGAGTATGAAAAATGTGACTTTGAGGTAGATATAGCACTTACTGATATTTATGAGCTTAATAATCTTTATAAGAGCTCTGAGTGTAAGTTCCTTGATAGTTACGATATGCTTATTTTGGGATTCGGAGATTCTTACGGTAAATGTGAGACTCAGACCTCATGGCTTGAATTCTTCAACTATAAATCCAAAACAAAGGCAACCCTCGGCTTCAGCATTGGTGCGGCTCTTGCAGTAAAGAAATTTATTGAGGACGATAAACCCGTTCTTTTCTGCCATGATACAACCAATACTACAAACAACTACATTACTTATTTTGCTCAAAATGCATTAAGCACAATTACAGAAGAACTTAATAAGCTTGCCAATAAAGTTGAAACTTTGTGGAATAAGATTAAAGAGTGGTTTACCGGCAAAGATTTCCCTGATGAAGATAACTTTACGGTAGATATTCAAAGCAGTAAGATAAAAGACGGCTATTATAATAACATTTTGCTCCGTGATTCACTTAATCTCGATCGCTTTGGCATTACTTATTCAATAAGGCAAACCATCGGCGAAGATAATATAAGTGAAAATATGGATAATAACACTTGGGCAGATGGTTATAAATACAATGGTATTCCTTATTATCAAAGAGAATCAACAAGTGTTGACGCAATGAGGGCTAAAAACTTCAGCATCATTTATAAGAGCAAATCTGCCGTAACTTCAACAGGTGAAAACGGTGTTAAATATGTTGAGTATAACTCTAATAAAGAGCCTAAAGTTGATATGGACAGAGTAAAATCAGACGATATAGGTGAAAAGTCAACAGTTGATATTGACAAGAGCGCACAGGGCTTCACCACATGGTCAATAGTTCGTTACGGTGATGAAGGCACTAAAAATCAGCTCTTACCTGCAGGTATTGTTGAATCCAACACAGATGGCCATACCATTTTGACCAATAAAGTTCAGCAGGTTAATAAGGGACAGATTACAACCTATCCTTATGATATTAATACTGCAGAGTTCGGCGGCACTACCGGTAACACAGATGAATACTCCAACAGTTACGGTAAAATTACCATTAAAGCCACTCATGAGCAGGTATATCAGGTTAACACAAACGGCGATGATACTACTGTTTGGTACACTCTCGCCGGTGCAGATGAAGAAGCTGATGATTCGGATTACCGTGATGATTATGATGCCATTTCTAAGGATGTTGTAAACTCTTATTACATCTTTACATCTGGTAACGTAACATACACAGGTGCAGGCCATTCAAATATCTTCTCCGAGGAAGAAGCAAAGCTCTTCCTTAACACCTTGGTTGCTTCTTACAGACTTCCCGGTGAAAAACCCGACCTTGACTTTGTTAATGATAAGGGCGAGCAATCAAGCTACATTCTTCTTACTGCCGAAGAAACGGAAAAGACAGACGATGACGGCAATGTAACAAAAGAATTTACCGTTGATGACGGCATTGCGGCTATCAGAATTGATGACCCCAACTATAAGAAAGAAAAGCTCACGGTAAACTTCTTTACAAAGGATGACAGCGGAGAATATAAGACCTATGATGGCATAGAGCTTTATGAAAGCAAAGATTGCTCAGGTACACCTGTTGCAAATGACAGTGTAAAGAGCGGTGTAGTTTACTATTTCAAAGTACCGGAAGATATCAAAAAGGCCCTTGCAAATAATACGGCAGGGGATGAATCCGGCACGGAAAGCAGCGGCTCTTACACGTTGTATGCTCAAGCTGTTTCAACAGTTAAGACTTCGGGCGAAAGTAAAGACTATGCAAGCGGATACAAATACATCCATTTCCGCAGAGTAGGCCTTTATGACCTTGCCTAAATAATCAAATAACCGTGCAAAATCGGCTCCCTCGCAAATGCAAGGGAGCCGAAAACATAAATATAAACCGAAGTTTAGGGCTGTTTTTTAATGTTTATACTTTATATTACTCATAATTGACAAAAAGGTGAAAATTTACTATTGATTTTATTGCAAATATGGTATACAATGTTATAGGTATACAATATGGTGTATTACACCCTAATTTTAAACACAATTTTTAAACGAAGGAGGTACTACTTTTTAATTCTTAAAAAAGCTAAAACTTTCAGTATCGGTTTTGCTTAAATGATAACACTTCTTTAAACCTTTATCTAAACTCTTGCAATTTTATTGCACGTTTTTGCTCACAAAGTGAGCTGTGGAAAGCTCACTTAAAAACTTTTTAACTGCTTTAAGCAGTAATAAACCCGTATCCCTTGGATACTGAAGGGAATGATTAACACGAAAAAAGTAAATGCAGTCTTATTAGCGCTGATCATGGTATTTTCAATGTGCGTTCCGGCATTTGCCACAACTCGTGTGATTGACAACACAACATATTATATTTGTGATGCTGGTGATTATTTATCAACTGACAAGTCTGGTTATGATTCACATGTAGCAAGTGTACACGGTGGAGCTGACTCCACCACCACAACAACAAGCTCATCATCAAGCAGCGGTTCCGCTCTTGATAGTGCAGTAAATGGCGGCTATGTAGCATCCAATTACTATGAATGCCCCGGTTGCGGTAAAAGGTACACAAGCCTTGAGGATTATAATGACTGTGTTGATTCACACAACAATGGCGTAGATATGCACTGGAAAACGTATGTAAATCAAACTCTCCCCGAGATTTTCCAAACTCTTATGACTTACGTTCAGTATTTCTATGAGAGCCTTTATAATCTTGGATTTGATAAGATTTTATATACAAACCTTGAATCATTCTTTAGTGCACTTACAAGCTCAATTATGACTTTTATGGATCTCACATCCGCTAGTGACACCACAGAGTCAGACGTTGCGGGAGCTATGACGGATCTTGAATCTACCGCTAATAGCGTAGACCTTTCCGGAACAGTTCTTGCCGGCTTTATTGATACGGTAAAATCAATTATCAATACAATAAAGCAAAAGATTAAGGACTTATATTCAGGAAATAAAGAAACTACTGTTGAAATAACAGAAGCAGAGGCACCCGCAGAAACCGGTTCCGCAAATGTAGGCATTGCAGTATTTGCTGCTATCTCAGTTGCGGCTGCAGCAGCCTTTGTATGCACAAAAAGAAAGGCATAATCCCGCTTGAGGATTATCGCCTTTGGGCGTGATCACGCATCATGAGGTGTTATCATTTAAGCAAAGCTGATACAGCAAAAAGCCTACCGAGATTTTCGGTAGGCTTTAATTTATGCATTATGACATTTTGATAAAATCTTACTGAGTAAATGTGGTCAAGCTATTAAACAGACTTTTGAAAAATGCAATTATTCTTTCAAAAAATCCATTTGAAATATTAACTGTTTCAATTTCACTGTGACCTGTTTCAATGCCGTTGCTGTAAACTTTAATTTGCACCGTATAAGTGGATTTTGCCTCTTTAACGGTATATGTGCCGTCGCTATTACCTGTGCCCATATCAACACCGTTTATAAACCAGTGAATTTCATATTCGTTAGGTGTGTTTGAAACTTTTGGCCTGAATGTAATTGTGGTGCGGTAGCCTTGATTTCTTTGAGCTGAATATCCTATAATGCTGACATTTGTGTTATAAGTATAAACAGCCTCTATTGTTAAATCACCGGGAATAATTGTATATTTCGCCCAGCTGCCTTTTGCACCTTGCTTTGAAGGAACGGCCGGCTCTTTAAGGTTTGTCGTTTCTATGGTAAATGGAACTGTACCTATAATTATGCCATCCGCTATGAATGTCGCTGTGTAAGTAATCGGAGTATAAATAGCCGTTGCAACGGTGTTTTGATAGCTGAGTACATACTCACCCCACTTGCCTGTATATCCGGCTTTTTGGGGCACTTCAGGCTCTGTTATGGACTTAGCACCGTATTCATAGCTTACCCTATCTACAACCTTGTTATCTGCAGTAAATGTCACTGTGTAAATGTTGGGGGTGTAAATTGCATTAACAGCTATTCCGCCAACATCCAGTGTATAAGCGGGCCACGAGCCTGTATATCCGTTTTTATTCGGAATTGCAGGATTCTTTATGGATTTTGTTTCAACATTATATGTTATCTCGTCTACGGTTTTACCTTCCGCAATAAATGCGGCAGTATAATCAATAAGAGTTCTGCTTGAATAAATATCAGTGCCGCCATCTTTAAGAGTATATGAATCCCACTTATATATATATCCGGCTTTTTGGGGAACGACAGGCTCATCTACGGAAGTGTCTCTCATTGTATAAGTCACCGTATTATACAGCTTACCATCCGAAATAAACTTTGCCGTGTATTCAATAGGGGAGTATTCGGCCGTGACGGTTATATCATTTGCCGTCATAAATGTGGGAATTTCAACACTCCAGCCGGTGAAAATATTATCGCCGTTATTTGAAACAGTAGGCACAGTTACAGGCGAAAGGTAATTATATGTGTCTTTTGTGCTTGTTTCTCCTATTACCCAAGTTATCGTATATTCTTTAGGAGTGTAAACGGCTTTAACTGTTACACCGTCTGCACTTTCGGTATAGGCTTCCCATGCACCATTATATCCTTTTTTTTCGGGAACGGCGGGCTTGCTATTCGGTAAATCAGAGAATGAAACTGTGGCCACAACTTCGCCACCTGCAACAAACTTTGCGTATCCGGATTGTTTCTCTGCATATTTTGCATTAAGCGAAACATTTTTGCTGTAAGTATAAATTGATGTTTCAGTGATTTCCGTTCCCTCGGAATCATACCAGCCTAAAAACTCCGAATTTTCTTTTACGGGTGTGGGTAAAGTGCCGACGATTTCCGCATAATTTACTTTTTTATTTGCAGTATCACAAGTGCCTTCGCCTGCATTAAAAGTAATAGAATATTCGGCCTTTGACCATTTTGCGTAAAGAGTGAACGCATCTGTATAAGTGCTTACGGTTTTCTCTGTTATCTGTGTGCCGTTTTCGGTATACCATCCATCAAAGTTATAACCTTCTTTTACGGGAGTGGGCAGAGCGCCAAAAGCTTCACCGTAAGTGATTTGTGCAAAAGAAACGGAGCAAGTGCCGCCTTTGAAGTCAAGAATTGCTGTTGCTATTTCGGCAACCCATGATGCATAAAGAGTGTGGTTATTTGCGGTTTTGAGGATTGTGGAGCTTGTTACCCTCATATCTCCATTTTTTTGTGTATACCATCCTGTGAAAATATATCCTTCTCTTGTAGGTTCCGGCAATGTGCCATATTCGCTATCAAAAGTAACTTTCTTTGTTTCTGTTTTGCCTGTGCCGTAATCAAGAGTGACTGTATAAACTATGGGGCTCCAAACTGCGTAAAAAGTAGTATCATACGGAATTTTCATTACATCGGATGAATTTATCTTTGTGCCGCCTGTTTTTGCAGTATACCAGCCATCAAAAGTGTAGCCTTCCCTTGAAATTGTGGGCAAAGTGCCGTAAACGGAATCATATATATATTTTCCGTCATCAATTTCAGCATCTGCTCCGTTTGAATCAAAAGAAACGGTATAGGTGTTTGCAGACCAGTGAGCATAAAGAGTAATATCTTTTGTGATTTTTACCGTATCGTTATAGTTTATCATTGTGCCGCCAATAGCTGAGGTGTACCAGCCGTTAAATGTATATCCTGTCCTTGAAATTGACGGCAAAGAAGCATAAGTTGAATCATATCTTACACTTATGTCAGACGGTGAAGAAACATCACAGTTAGAATCAAAGCTCACGGTATAAGTATTTGCAGACCAAACAGCATAAAGAGTAACATCTGCATTTGTGTTATAGGTTGCTCCGGGAGTGTAGGATGTGCCGGTAGCATTTTTTTTTGTATTCCACGAAGCAAAAGTATAACCAACTCTTGTGGGTCTTACAGTGCTGAGAGTAATTGATTCCTGAGAGAAATGTTTTTTGCTTTGAGATGCAGGAGCACCAGTGCCGCCGTTTGCATCATATGTAATATTATAACTTCTTTCTGCCCATTGAGCATAAAGTGTTGTGGTGGCGTTTAAATTAAAGCTTCCGCCAACTGAAAAACTTTTTCCCGTGCCGTCTTTTGATGTGTTCCAGCCTGTGCAAGTGTAACCTGTTTTTGTTGGAACAGTAGCAGGCAAGGTTAAATCTATTTCGTATTCTTTCGTTTCGCCTTCCGGAGCGTTAGTTCCTCCGTTTGCGTCAAAGGTTATAGTATATTTTTGCCTTTCCCATCCGGCATAAAGAACAATATCGGCATTATCAGAGTAACTATCGCCATTTGAATATTTGACCCCTGTGCCGTTTGAGCTAGTATACCAGCCTGTAAAGTTAAAGCCTGCTCTTGTAGGTGTTGAGGCACTGAGAATTACGGTTTCCCCATATTTTTTGGATTGTGAGTCTTCGCCTAAGCCGCCATTTGAGTTAAAAATTATATAATATATTTTTTCTGTCCATTTAGCATATAGATCATGGTCATGGGCTATGGAAACAATAGATCCGGATGCGATATTTTTTAAAGATGAATCAGTATACCATCCTCCAAAGTCAAAGCCTTCACACGTGGGAACAGGTAAATCTCCATAGGGCGAGCCGTATGTAACTTCCATAGACTTTACGGAAACGGTACCACCCATCGGTTTAAACCAAACGGTATAAGTTTCACCCTCCCAAATAGCATAAAGAACCGCACCGGTATTTTCACTGTAAACAGCGCCAGATTTATATGTTTTACCGGTGCCGTCAGCTTTAGTGTTCCAGTAAAGGAATTTATAACCGGTTCTTGTGGGCTTTTCGCTTCCTATGTTTTGGCTTCCGTTATGCTTTATGGTAAAAGAGCTTGGAACACGGCTTGAGCCTCCGTTGGAATCAAAAGAAACAGTATATGTATTTGCATTCCAATGAGCATAAAGGGTAATATTTGAATTGCAAATGGTTGATGATGTGATCAGTGTTCCACCGGATGGAGCAGTATACCACCCCGCTAATTGATAGCCCTCTCTTGTGGCATTGGGAAGTTCTCCGTATTCATTGCCGGCATAAATTTTGAAGGAGTCATATTCCGATTTGCCTGCACCCGCATTGAATTTAACTGTATAAATCGTTGCTGAGTTTGTATTTCCCGCAGCAGCGTATGGTGCGGAATAGAGCTTGGTGAAGGTTGATTTCACTGTAGATTTTGATACAGTACAATTCCAGCGAATAACGCATGTGCTGTTCCAGTTACAGTCGGTGTAAATAATGGTATCTCCGCTTACGCCGATAACAAAAATAGAGTGGTGGTCGCTTCTATATCTGATAACATCACCGGCTTTGACGCTGTCAATAGCAGATGAGTTAGTATATATATTTTCCCATTTTCTCGGATCTGAGCCATAAACATCATATCCGCATTTGAAGGCATAACCCATACACTGAATTGCACTTGAAAAAGAGTTGCATCCACATGAACCGTTATATTCACAGTTTCCGTGGTGAGTACAAGGATTTGATGTATATCCATCGGGATTATTTGACGATGAACCTACATGGTTCCAATATTTTCCCGCAGGGAATTTTGACCTAAGGTCTGTAATTGAAGCAGTGCTGCTTACGAGCTTACCCGATGGCTTAGTTTTAACGGGGATTTCCTCACCGAAAGATGACAAGTTATTCATTTCTCTTGCAACGGTGCCATCCTCTAAATTTTTAATATAAATATAGTTTTCATCTAATATGTAAGCAAGGGAATTTATATCTTCAAGCCAAAAATTTTGAATTTCATCGGAATCTACAATAACAGATGCGTTGCCGTTTTTGTTTACAAAAGAAATCTTTCCATTTGCGAGAATATAAACGCCCTTATCGGTAACGGCAAAACGCTCGATAATTGCATCCGCTTTATAGAATGCAACATCCTCACGGGTAGATATATCAACAGTGCGAATGTATCTGCCGGTAGAAACATAAATTTTACCGTCAAATACAGCTAAATCATTTACAGCATAAGATGTAAAGAAATCCATATCACCGGATTCGGATTTACCACGGTAAACACGGTTGTTATCACTGTTTACAGCATAGAGCAAGCCGTCAACATAATTTTCACTATCACTGTTTACAAACTCGGAATTATCTGCGGCAAAAGCAACCGGCAGAGAGCTGAAAATCATAATCAAAGAAAGTACTAAAGCAAATAACGACTTGATATTTTTCATTTATCATCATCCTTCTTGAAAAGGTAAAATACATATAACTATACATTATAATTATATTATATATAGTATGCTCTTGTCAAGAAAAACACAAGATATTGCCTATTTACAGCAAAAAAATCAGCCCCTCTCATGAGGAGCTGATAAGCAATTATTATTTATCTACAAAGTAGAATTGTACGCCTTCTTCTTTCATTTTCTTCTTTGCGGATTTTTCTTTCTTTGCACGTTCTTTTGCAGCTTTTGCTTTGGCTTTTTCTTCTGCCTCAAGTTTCGCTTTTTCTTCAGCCTCAAGGGCAGCTTTTGCCTCTGCGGAAGCTCTTGCTTCTTTTGCGGCTCTTGCTACGGTTGCGGCTCTTGCTGCAGCTTTTTCTCTTGCAGATTCAAGGGCGGCGAGTCTTGCCTTTTCGGCCTCGGCCATTTTGCGTTCTTTTTCTTCTCTTGCAAGTCTTTCTTCTTCTGTTTCTTCGTGCTCTTCTGCCTCGGGCTCTTCCTCTTTTTCTTCGACTTGTTCACTCTCGGCAGGTTCTTTTGCTTCTTCAATTTCTTCTGTAGGAGCAGTAGTTTCTTCCACCTTAGGTTCGGGTTCAGGTTGAGGCTCCGGTTCTGCAACGGGCTCTTCTTCTATTTCAGGCTCAGATGTTTCTTGAGCCTCTGTAATCGGTGCGGGAGTTTCAATTCCTTCTGCCTTTTCTGCCTTTTTCTTATCCTTTGCAGGTTTCTTCTTTTTAAGAACAGCGATAAGAATTAAAGCTATAACAAGCACGGCAATTACGGGAATTGCAATAGTTGTGATATTAAGCCCGCCTTCATCTTCGTCACCGGACAAAACGGTTGTTCCGGCGTTTTCTGTAGTTCCTTCGCCTGTTTCGGCAGGCTTTGTGGTTGTTTGGTTTTCATCGCTGTAAGATTCAACGGCGGTATTGTAAGTGATTGCTTTACCGTCACCAAGGTCGATTGAAAGCACGGCTTTTTCATTTGCCTCTATATCACTTGAAGCTGTAAAAGTTAATTCAATGGTTTCATCTGCCTTGCTGCTGTATGCTTTGAGCTTGTCGCTTGCATTTTTTACTGTAAATGCCTCTGCTCCGCCACCGGACTGAGAAAGGATTGAATTAAGCTCTTTTGAATCTGCTGCAGCAGTTACATCGGGATAAAGACCGTAAACGGGAATGTTTGATGATTTAAGGGCTTCAACAGCTTTTGATTTGTCCGATTTATTAAGAGTTTCAACACCGTCTGTGTATATAATCGCTACACAGCTGTCAGCATCGCTGCTCTTTGCGGCTTTTGCAAGCGCAACTGCTGCATCATAAAAGGCAGTATCTTGACCGCTGGCTTTTATTGAATCAATCTTTTTAATGGCGTCATCTTTTGATTCGTCACCGGAAAGAATTTCCTTTGTTTTGGTATCAAAAGTGTAAAGAGAAAGTTTATCATCTTCTCCAAGAGAATTATAAACGGCTTTTATTGCTGATTTTTCTGCAGTAAAGTGTTCTGCGGAAAGGGAAAGAGATGTGTCAAGCATAACAATCCATTCGGTAGAAGATGATTCCAGCTTTACATCGTCTGTGGAAAGCTTTGTACCATCAAGGGCTGCTTTAATTGCGGATTTATCTAAATTTTCAAAAGTGCCCGCAGGTGCTTTTACCTCAGCTGTAATAACGGGAAGCTCAGCTTTAACCTCTTTGACTGAAGAAGCAAAAACAGGTGTGGCAACAAGTGAAAATATCATAATTATGCTGAGAATCAATGCTGATAAAGATTTTTTCATGCTATCTGCCGTCGGACTTTACGGCGTTCACCTCTTAATCATAATATTTGCAAAAGAATCATATTCTTCTGCCCTGCAATCCGTGTAACAAATTTATTATATTATATGTTAAACTAAAAAGCAAATTTTTTTAATCGGCATTTGCAAGCCATTCATGTTCTTTAACATAAATTCTTGTTTTATCCCAAGGATCACCGTCAAGGTGACGAATCATCCACACATAATACATGGTGTAACCGGGGGCACAAACCTGCTGATGAGCATGGAAAGGTTTAATGCAAAGAACTGAGCCATCTGTACTCTTTTGAACATCATCGCCCATGAATGCAGCGCCGAAGCCTTCGGGGTAATCAAACTGATAATAATAGACCTCAGGCTGTGGATGAAAATGAGGGGGATAAGATGACCATTTGCCAGGATTATGAAATACCTCGCCAAGCACCATATTTGAATAAGGAGCATTTGAAAGGTCAAACATTGTAGCAACTGTTCTTTGACCTGCTCCGCCCCATTGGGATTGACCGAATTCTTGATAAAGGCAATTTTCCGGTGTGTAATAAACAGGTTCAAAAGTGCGTTCATTATCTGTCTGCTGAATAATAATTTCACTGTCCATAAGAGCTGTAACTGTTACGGCTGTACTTTTGCATACGTGAAGAGCATAAGGAGTTTTCTTAAATGGATTTTCTCTTACGGCTGTTTCAACTGTTTTGCCATTATAGGTAAATGACACCTGACCTTTAAGCAAAAGAAATGCTGTTTCGTTTTTATCATCATTAAGCTCATACTTTTCACCTTTTAAAAGGCGCTTAACTTTAATATTCATAAGCATATCGGCGTTTTTACCGCCCATTTCGCAAAGTATCTTTTCGTTATTGCCGTTAAATGCGGGATTTTCAAGCATGATAAACACCTCTATTGTATATTTTTACCATTTAATTGTATCACCTAAAGAAATATTTTTCAACATTTAATCTATTGAATTATAAGGGAATTCGTGACATAATACTGTGGTAATTTCTAATAGTGGAGGAAAACAGATGATAGCAGCAATTGATGTTGAACTTTCATATTCGGGCAAGCCCTTGTTCAAACATGCGGATATTACATTTACAAGAGGCAATTGCTACGGTCTTATAGGTGCAAACGGAGCAGGTAAATCCACATTTTTGAAAATTCTTTCCGGTGAGCTTGAGCCTACGGCAGGTAAAATCAGCGTTACTCCCGGTGAAAGAATTTCCGTTTTGCGTCAAGACCACTTTGCATTTGACGATTGCACGGTTTTACGCACGGTTCTTCTCGGAAATAAACACCTTTGCGATATAATGGACGAAAAAGAAGCCATCTATATGAAAGAAGATTTTTCACAAGAGGATGGTATTAGAGTAAGCGAGCTTGAAGAAGAATTTGCCGAAATGGACGGCTGGAGCGCCGAAAGCAATGCGGAGATACTTCTTAATGGTCTTGGTGTTACAAACGAATACCACGAAATGCTTATGTCCGAATTGCCAAACGACCTTAAAGTTAAAGTTCTTCTTGCACAGGCTCTTTTCGGAAACCCTGATATTCTCCTTATGGATGAGCCTACAAACCACCTTGACATAGATGCGATTTCTTGGCTTGAAGAGTTCCTTATGGATCTTGAAAGCACGGTAATTGTTGTATCCCATGACCGTCATTTTCTTAATGCGGTATGCACCCATATTGTTGATATAGATTACGGCAAAATGGAGCTTTACACCGGTAACTACGACTTTTGGTATGAGTATACTCAAATTCGCCAAAGACAGCTTAAAGAGCAAAATAAAAAGAATGAGGCAAAAGCCGAAGAACTTAAAAAGTTTATTGAAAGGTTCTCTGCAAACGCTTCTAAACATAAGCAGGCTACAAGCCGTAAAAAACTCCTTGATTCTCTTGACCTTGAAGATATGCCCGTTTCGTCACGTCGCTTTCCCTTTGTGGATTTTAAGCCTGACAGAGAGGTTGGCAACGACTTATTAACTGTTACAGGCCTTAGTAAAACTATCGGTGACCGTAAAGTTTTGGATAATGTTTCGTTCACAATTCTTCCCTGCGAAAAAGTTGCCTTTGTTGGCACGGATGCGGTTGCGAAAACCACACTTTTCAAAATACTTGCAGGCGAAATGGAACCGGATGAAGGCACAATCAAGTGGGGCGTTACCACATCACATGCATATTTCCCATCGGATAACTCCGCTTTCTTTGACGGAGTTGAAGATAATCTTATAGATTGGCTTCGTAACTATTCAAATTTGATTTTTGAAACCGATGTAAGAGGCTGGCTGGGCAGAATGATGTTTTCCGGGGATGATGCCTTAAAACAGGCAAAAGTTTTATCCGGTGGCGAAAGAGTACGCTGTATGCTTTGTAAAATGATGCTTTCAGGCGCTAATGTGCTTATTTTTGATGAGCCTACAAACCACCTTGACCTTGAATCTATCGCATCTCTTAACAACGGCCTTATTAAATTCCCACAGACTATTTTATTTACATCTCACGACCATCAGTTTGTGGAAACAGTTGCAGACAGAATTATAGACATCACCACAGGCAGCCATTTTGATAAGAAGATTACATACGATGAATACCTTGAACTTGAAAAGAATAAATAATTTTATCTTCAACTAAATACATATTAAGCCTTGAACTTATGCTTATTAAAGCTGTTCAAGGCTTTTTCTTTGCTTAAAATCACTTCAAATCAAGATTTACAAGAGCGCTTTGATTTATGGAAAAAAGCAAATTTACAATTTCGTTTTCATTTGCCGCATAATCGGAACGAATCCATTGAATGATAATTCCCGTGCTGCCGTTCAGTATATAAGAGAAAATATATTGCTCCATATTTTTCGACAACTCTATACGCAAATTTTCAACAAATTGAATAATAGACTGCTGCATAAAGCGAGAACGAAATACAGGGTCCGCGCTGTCAACAAGGAGAGTTCTGAACTGCTTATCATTTCTCTTTATATATTGTAAAAATGACAGAATATATTTATGCGCTCCTGCATCATTCTCTTTGCCGATTTTTTTAAGATGTTCCTCTGTTTCATTAAGCAATTCGGTTTCAATCTCATATAGTAAATCTTTGGGCTCGGTATAATGAGCATAAAATGTAGAGCGATTTAATTCAGCTTTATCGCAAAGCTCTCTTACGGAGATTTTTTCAACAGAGCCTTTTTCCCTAAGTAAATCCATAAGTGCATTTTTGAGAAGAAGCTTTGAAAGCCTTGTTCGTTGGTTATTTACCGTATTCATATTAAACCACCATTTTAGCTGAAACTTGTCGGTTTTATATCAGCTATTAAGTAAACTGATGATTGTTAATCCGACACAATGTTGTTATAATTAGAGTGTAATATAACAAAGTGAAATTGTCAAGGTGAAATTTCATTTTGAAAGGGGTTATCTATATGACGAAAAAACTTTCTTCACCGTTTTTTAACAGCAAAATTAAAAACGATGATGTAAAAGCAAGTGAAAAATGGCTTGGCTATTTAATCGGGCCTTCCGGTGCTCTTTTGCTTAACGCCGTGCTGGCAACTTATCTTAATGTTTACTACACGGATGTGCTTAAACTCACTACTATTTGGGGTGGTGCATTTTTAACAATATTCCCCATTATTTCCAAAATAATTGATGCTATCACAAATGTGATAATGGGCTATATTATTGACCATACCAAAACGGCACAGGGTAAAGCAAGGCCTTGGCTTTTGCTCTCGGCACCTCTGCTTTTAATCAGCGGTATTTTGCTTTTTACTGTGCCTCAAAGCAGCCAAACAATACAGGTTATTTGGGTAATGCTCTCTTATAATCTTTTCTACTCATTCTCATATACAATTTACAATATGAGTCATAATCTTATGGTGCCTCTCTCAACCAGAAACAGCGAACAAAGAGGTTCTCTTTCCGTTTTTAATCAGATTTCCACAATTATGATGAGCGGTATACTTGTGGCTCTTGTATTCCCGATGGTAATTATGCCTCAGCTTGGGGTTGATAAGTCCAAGTGGATAATAACCATGAGCGTTTTATCCTGCATTGCCCTGCCCCTTACCATGATGGAATATTATTTTACAAAAGAGCGTGTAACTCTTGAAGATATAGATAAGCCTCAAGAAGAAAAACTGCCCTACAAAAATTTGCTTAAAGCTATTTTTACGGATAAATATATGGTGCTTATTTTGCTTTATTTCTTAATTTACACCATCGGCACTCAGTTTAAGAATCTCGGCCTTGTTTACTTTTGCAATTACGTTTTAGGCACCTATAATGACGGCAAAACTCAAACTTTGCTTTCTGTTATCGGCGGTATTCCCATGGGTATAGGAGTATTTGCCGTTTGGCCCCTTGCAAAGAAATTCGGAAAGAGAAACCTAACTTTAATCGGATTTATATTCTATTCCGTCGGTAGTGCAATTTGCTGGATTTGCCCAACCAATATGGTAATTGTGCTTATAGGTCAATTTATAAAGAACATAGGCGGTCTACCTTGTTCCTATGTGTTTATGGCTCTTTTTGCAGACGTCCTTGACCATCTTGAATATAAGAACAAGTTCAGATGTGACGGAATTGCAATGTCAATTTACAATATCATTGCCGTAACAAGTGTGGGTATTGTAACAGGTCTTTTCAATTTGCTTCTTTCAAAGAGTGGATATGTTGCCCCTTCTCTTATTAACGGTGAAACCGTGGCAGCAGTTCAAAGTGCCGCTACCAAAAATGCAATCACATTCTCCTTTGTAGGCCTTGAAACTATCACGGCAATTATTCTTATTGTAATTCTTGCTTTCCTCAATGTAGAAAAGCATATAGAATCCGAACAGGCACAAATTAAAGCTCGAAAAGAAAAGGAAAATGAGAATGAAAGCAATTAACTTAAAAACGGAATATCTAAAAAATCCGTTGGGTATTGATATAGAAAAGCCAAGGCTTATGTGGAACTGTGATGGTGGTATAACTCAAAGTGCTTTTCAAATCAATGCTTTTGATATAGATAATAATTTGATTTATGACAGCGGAAAAATCAATTCAAGCTCAATGAGATTTGTCTATCCGCTTGATGCTCCTTCAAAAACACGAATTTATTGGCAGGTTAAACTCTGGGATGAAAATGGCAATGCAGAAGAATTCAGTGAAAAAGCATTTTTTGAAATCGGCCTGAAAAAAGCCGAGGATTTTAAGGCAAAATGGATAACGGGAAATTATACAGTGCAAAGAACTAAAAGATACCCTGTTGACTGCTTTAAGAAGGAATTTTCAGCAAGCAAAAATATCAAATTCGCAAGACTTTACGCCACCGCCTGTGGTATTTATTCGGCATATATAAACGGTGAAAAAGTGTCAATGCCCCTTGCCCCCGGCGTAACCGATTACAAAAAGCGTGTGCAATACCAAACTTATGATGTAACATCTCTTATTAAAGAAAAAAACATTATCTCCATTGACCTTGCGGATGGTTGGTATCGTGGCTCGGTGGGTGCTTGGGGATTAAAAAATCAATACGGAACTGAAACAAAAATTCTTGCTCAGCTTGAAATTACATACCAAAACGGTGAATGTGATACTGTTATCACCGATGAAAGCTGGCTTTGGTCAAATGACGGGCCAATATCTTTTGCAGATAATAAAGACGGTGAAATTGTTGATACAAATAAAGCACCGAGTTATTCTGGCAAAGCAAAGGTAACAAATCATAATGTCACACCAACTGCATCAAACAACGTTCCCATTGCTGAAAAAGAAACATTCAAGGGCGAAATGATAACAGCCCCAAGCGGCAAAAAAATTATAGATTTTAAGCAAAACTCGGCAGGATATGTATCATTCAAAATTAATGCAAAAAAGGGAAAAAAGATTACCCTTCGTTTTGGCGAGATGCTTGATGATAAGGGAGAATTAACTCTTAAAAACATTCAATGCTCAAATAAAAGAGTCACAACTCCTCTGCAAAAAATTGAATATATCTGCAAAGACGGATTAAATGAATACAAGACTTCCTTTGCGATTTTCGGTTTCAAATATATGGAAATTGACACGGATATAAACGTTTCAGCCGATGATTTTACGGCAATTGCAGTATATTCCGATATGGAAGAAGCAGGATTTTTTAATTCATCAAATGAGCTTCTCAATGAATTTGTTACTGCAACAAAGTGGTCTACAAAATCCAACAGTACAGACCTTCCCACAGATTGCCCCACAAGAGAACGCCACGGGTGGACAGGAGATGCGCAAATCTTCATAAACTCTGCAAGTTATTTGTTTGACTACTATACTTTTGCCGAAAAATTTGAGCAAGACTTGTGTGACGAGCAAAAGAGAAACGGATGTTTCAGGCAAATTGCTCCGAAAGGCGGTGTTGATTTTTATATGACCGCCATGGACGGCTCACCGGGCTGGAGTGATGCAGGTGTGCTCATTCCTTATAGGCTTTATAAGAAATACAACGATAAAACCATTCTTGAAAAGTTTTACCCGAATATGAAAAAGTATGCCGAGTACAAAATAAAAACCCTCGGCAAATGGTACCCAACTGCCATTCCCACAGGAGTCGGCCTGAAATACGCAAGATATATTTCAAATTACGGTCAGTCTTACGGCGAGTGGGCAGAGCCAAAAGATGTTAAAGCCTTTGCCGTTTCAGATTTTATTTCACCTCATCCGGAAGAAACTACAGCATATCTTGCTTATATGCTTAACTGTATGTCTGATGTTGCCGATGCCTTGAATAAAAAAGATGACAATTTGCGTTATAAGAAATACGCAAATAAAGCAAAGCTCGGTTATTCAAAACTCGTCAGCACAAAAAAATACGGTATAGATACAGACAGGCAAGCTAAACTTGTTCGCCCGCTTGCTTTTGACCTGCTCAATAAAGAGCAAAAGGAATTTGCAAAGAAAAGGCTTGTAAAAGCCCTTGAAAACTACGATTGGAAGCTCGGAACAGGATTTTTGTCAACGCCTCTCATCCTTGATGTGCTTGCCGATATTAACATTGATTATGCATATAAACTTCTTGAAAACGAGCAGATGCCCGGCTGGTTGTTTATGACAAAAATGGGTGCAACAACTGTTTGGGAATCTTGGGAGGGAACAGAGGCTCAGGGCGGTATAGCATCCCTTAATCACTATTCTAAAGGTGCTCTTTGTGAGTGGCTGTTTTCATCAATGTGCGGAATAAGCATTGATGGCGAGAATCATTTTGTTATCAGGCCTTTACCAGGCGGGAACTTTACTTTTGCAAATGCCGAATATAAAAGCATTTTCGGCACCGTAAAATCCGGCTGGAAAAAGGAAAATGATAAATATACTTATGAAATTGAAATTCCCTCAAACTGTACGGCTGAGATTATTCTACCAAATGGTAAGAATGAATACGTTAAAGCCGGATGTTATAGTTTGAAGGCGTAGGAGGATTAGTATGGAAAAGGAAAAATCATCAAAGAAAAAATTGCCCATAATTATTATTGTGATTATCTGCCTGCTCGCTGTTATATTTGCGGTAATCAAATTAGTGGGTAACAAGAACGATGTCGGCAATGAAACAACAACGGAAGAAACAACAATTACAGACGAAGTTACCGATTTAAGCTCTGACGAAACCACAGAAGTAACCGAAATTGAAGAAACAACCAAGGATACAGAAAAAGATGAAACTTCAACCTCATCTGCAAGTGAACAGGAAAGTAAAGCAGATGATAAAACTACTACGGCAAAAAAATCCACAGCTGAAATTGTTGAGATTTACAACACATCGGCAAACAAAATAAAGTCAAATGCAAAATCAATCACAAGAAATTACTCAAAAATGCAAAGCCTTCCTGAGTATCTTGAACTTCCCTCGGCTATTGAAAGTCTCGGTAGCTGGGCTATAAACAAGTTTGTAAAAGGCTCTGATGAGCCTGTCACATTTGAAACAAAAGATGATATAAAAGCTAATTTCCCCGTAAGCGGTGAAAGCTACACATCTCATTTAACAGAAGATATGGTTAAATCCGCCACTCTTAAGGATACAGGCAAGGCTTATGAAATCACAATAAACCTTTACGATGATAAAATTGAAAGCCCCAAAAAAGGCTCAGGATATGCAGGAGTTTTCAACACCGTATCTGCCTCTACATTTGAAGATATAAATGTGCCGGGAACAAAATTTGAAAGCGTAAAAATTAAAGGAATAAACGGCAAAATTGTTTGCACCGTTGATAAAGCATCCGGAAACATTACAAAGATTATTTTCACAAATACCGATGTCCTTGATTTAGGCGTTAAAGTAGCAGGCAGTAATTTAACAGTTAAATTTGCTCTTGCCTGTGAAAACAGTTATTCTATTAAATATTAAACCTTTTATAAGACATAAAAAAGGGCCTTGAAAATCAAGGCCTTTTTTGTTTAGTTATCTTGTTTTATTTGCGATTTCGTCTTTAACTTTTGCTATAAACTCGTCAAGGCTCATCTCGGTTGTTTCACCGGTGTCACGGCTTCTTACGCTGATATTGCCGTTTTCAGCCTCTTTTGCACCGATAACAAGCATATAAGGAGCACGGTCAATCTGCTGTGCCTCACGAATCTTATAGCCGATTTTTTCGTTACGGGCATCAAGTTGTACACGGATGCCGGCTTTATCAATAGCCTTGTAAACCTCTGTTGCATAGTCAATGGTTTTCTCTGAAACGGGAAGAACTTTAACCTGAAGAGGCGCAAGCCAAACGGGGAATTTACCCTTTGTTTCTTCAATAATATAAGCCATAAATCTGTCAAGAGAACCGAGAATTGCACGGTGAAGAACAACGGGAGTTTTTTCGCTCTGGTCGCTGTCTATGTATTTAAGGTTAAACTTCATTGGAAGGCAGAAGTCAAGCTGGCAGGTAGAAAGAGTATATTCTGCACCAACTGCGGGAGTAACATTAACATCAAGTTTGGGACCGTAGAATGCAGCTTCACCTATTTCCTCGGTAAAGTCAAGTTTAAGCTCGGTCATAACCTCTCTAAGTGCATTTTCTGCCTTATTCCACATTTCATCATCCTGATGATATTTAACTTTATCTTCGGGATCACGAAGTGAAAGAACGCAGCGATAATTTGTAATGCCAAAATCCTTATAAACATCTGCTATAAGGGCAACAACTTTGCTTACTTCGTCTTTGATTTGTTCGGGAGTAACAAAAAGGTGGGCATCGTTTTGGCAGAAATGACGGCCTCTTTCAATTCCTTTAAGAGTGCCTGAGGATTCAAAACGGAAATCGTGAGCAATTTCACCTATACGGATGGGAAGTTCTTTGTATGAGTGGGGTTTGTTAGCATAAATCATCATGTGATGAGGGCAGTTCATGGGGCGAAGGACAAAGCTTTCGCCTTCAACTTCCATTGCAGGGAACATATTTTCCTTGTAATGGTCCCAGTGACCTGAAGTCTTATAAAGCTGAACTGTACCAACGCAAGGAGTCATAACATGCTGATAACCTAACTTGCGTTCTTTTTCTTTAATGTAATTTTCAAGCTCTTGCCATACAATATAGCCTTTTGGAAGGAACATGGGAAGTCCGCGGCCTACAAGGTCATCTGTCATAAACAAGCCCATTTCTTTACCGATTTTACGGTGATCACGGGCACGAGCCTCTTCCATTTTCTTTTCGTATTCATCAAGCTCTTCCTGGGTTGCAAAAGCAACGCCGTTAATACGGGTGAGCATCTTGTTGTTTGAATTATCTTTCCAGTATGCACCGGACTGCTGAGTAATTTTGAATGCTTTAAGAGCCTTTGTGTAAGTTACATGAGGGCCGATACACATATCAATGTAATCGCCCTGCTGATAAAAGCTGATTACGGCATCCTCCGGTAAATCACCGATATGCTCCTCTTTATATTTAGCATGGCGTTCATGCATAAGCTTAACAGCTTCATCTCTTGGAAGAATGAAAGGCTTGATGGGGATGTTTTCCTTAACAATCTTTTTCATTTCTTTTTCGATTGCCGCAAGGTCTTCGTCGGTGAGCTTTCTGTCGCCTAAATCCACATCATAGTAAAAGCCTTTTTCTGTGGCAGGGCCGTATGCAAAATCTGCATCGGGATAAAGCCTTTGAATAGCTTGAGCCATTACATGGGCAGTTGAATGGCGAAGCACATGCTGTACTTCTTCTGCAGGACACTCTGCTACAGTGCCGTCTCTGTAAATAATCTTCATATTCAGTCTCCTTTACGGAATAATTTATAAATATAAAACACCCTCGGAATAACTCCAAGGGTGCATAATAAGCACGGTTCCACCTTGATCTTTAACTCAAAACCTTTAACGCAGGCAACACGGCGATACTTATGGCAAAAGCCTTTCTTGCACGCAGCTCAAGAGCGGTATTCTCTGCTATTTACAATACTCTTTCAGCCTACGGAGTATCTCTCTTTGGAAAAATCACAGATTCATTCTCTATCAACGCTTTTATCGGGGAATATAATACTCTTATTTTACAAAAATGTCAATAAAATATTAAAGCCATGGCTGAATTTTGCCATGGCTTTGTGACTTAGTTCTCAGTTGTTCTTAAGCCAATCTTCTGCTTTTGCAGCTGAGATGCTCTTAATATCTTCCTTTTTGTAGGGGGATTCTTCACCACCGTTAACATAGAGGAAGAAATAGCCTTTCTCTGTCTTGTAAAGAGTTTCTTCATATCCTGCAGGGTCGCCGAAATTGCCCTCAGTATGCTTCTTTATAAGCTCAGCTGTAGCTGTGTCGTATTCTCTTTTGCAAATAATTTTTTTCATAATGAAACTCCTTTCATGTAATTTATGGGCTTATTTTACCATTATCTCAAAATGATTACAATGTACAACAAGACGAAAATGTTTGGTTTTGGTGTAATGTTTTTATCAAAAAATAAAATTATTTCTTAAAAATTCCCAAGAATCCGCCTTTTTTCTCATAAGGCTCGCTCTCAATTGATTTAAGCTCATATCCTGTTTTTGAAATCACTTCTCGGATTTTTTCCTCATCAAGAGCGTTTTCGCTGATTATGATTGTTTCCCCTTTTGCGTGAGAAGACGATACTTTTTTGACTGTAAAAGCATTGTGAATAGCATCATTGATATGAGATTCACACATTCCACACATCATACCGTCAATTTTCAGAGTTGTTTTTACCATATATCTCGCCTCCATATAACAGTAATAGGGGCACAGATTAACTGTACCCCCGAATGTTTACTGTTTTTTTGCACTATGGCAGGAGCCTGACATTGCACAATGAGCACAGTTGCAACCACAGGAAGATTTGCCTTTTTTCTTATCTTTAACCAAGCTGTAAATGATTGCAGCTACTATGAGTGCAAGCACAAGGCTGATAATAATGGTTGATAAATTTTCCGTTATCCATGTAAGCATTGTAATGGCTCCTTTCAAAATTTATTTTGCTTTATTATTTATTTGAGTTAGCCTTTGTTGTAAGCTTTGTAGCCTCTTTGTATGGGCGAACAAGCATATAGATCATACCTGCAAGCACTGCTATTGCAAAGATAAGGCCGATAACACTTACGTTGCCGGTAAAGAGCTTACCGAACTGGTTAATCATAAGAGAGATACAATAAGCAAATCCGCATTGATATGCTATTGCAAACCATGTCCACTTTGTGTTGTTCATTTCACGCTTGATGGCACCGATTGCTGCAAAGCAGGGAGCACAAAGAAGGTTGAATACGAGGAATGAATATGCGGTAATTCCTGTGAATGCACTTGCGATTGCGTCATAAACAGTGCCTTCACCGCCACCATAGAGAACACCAAGGGTACCAACGATGTTTTCTTTTGCAACAAGTCCTGTGATAGATGCAACAGTTGCCTGCCATGTGCCCCAACCAAGTGGTGCGAAAATCCAAGCGATTGCATTACCGATTTTTGCAAGAATTGAAGAATCAATTTGCTCATCTGAAAGCATCTGGAATGTGCCATCAACCCAGCCAAAGTATGTTGCGAACCAAACGAAGATGGTTGAAAGAAGGATTATTGTGCCGGCTTTCTTAATGAATGACCAGCCACGCTCCCACATGGAGCGAAGAACATTGCCAACGGTGGGAAGGTGGTATGCGGGAAGCTCCATAACAAAGGGAGCAGGGTCACCGGCAAACATCTTTGTTTTCTTAAGAATAATACCTGAGCAAATAATTGCAGCCATACCGATAAAGTAAGCGGAGGTTGAAACTATTGCCGAGCCACCGAAGATAGCACCTGCAATCATTGCAATAAAGGGAACTTTTGCACCGCAGGGAATAAATGTGGTGGTCATAATTGTCATTCTGCGGTCACGCTCATTTTCAATTGTACGGGAAGCCATAATACCGGGGATACCGCAGCCTGTGCCTATAAGCATAGGAATAAATGATTTACCGGAAAGACCGAAGCGGCGGAAAATTCTATCAAGAACGAATGCTATACGAGCCATATAACCGCATGCTTCAAGGAATGCAAGGAGAAGGAAAAGAACAAGCATCTGAGGAACGAAACCGAGGACAGCACCAACACCTGCTACAATACCGTCAAGGATAAGTCCGCTAAGCCAATCAGCTGCGCCTGCTTTATCAAGTAATGAACTGATGAGTGTGGGAATACCGGGAACCCATACGCCGTAAGTTGAGGTATCAGGTTCTTCAAATCCGTTTTCTTCAAGATAAGTAACAGCATCTGTATAGCTCATTGCGACTGTGCTGTCTTCATCTGCATCTGTGGGAATTTCCGAATAATAAGCTGTCATTTCATTAACAGCAAGGGTTTCTTCATCTTCAACATCAACAGTAGCTGTTTCTTCGGATGTGGTAAAGCTCTTCATTTCTGCAAGAGCAGTATCAGCGTCAAGCTCTTCATCGCTGATGTCAATGCCGGTAAAGGCGTTAACTGCCTGTGATGCGGCTGTATAATTATCTGCATCCTCTGTATAAGCGGATGAACCAATGCCGAAAAGGTGCCAACCGTCACCGAATACGCCGTCATTCATCCAATCCGTAGCAGCTGAACCGACTGTTACCATTGAAATATAGTAAACAAGGAACATTATAACCGCAAAAATAGGAAGACCGAGCCAGCGGTTTGTAACGATTTTATCAATCTTATCTGATGTTGAAAGTCCGCCGACTTTTTTCTTTTTGTAGCAAGCTTTGATTACCGAAGCAATATAAATATATCTTTCATTGGTAATAATGGATTCTGCATCATCATCCATTTCTGCCTCTGCGGCTTTAATATCATTTTCAATATGTTCAAGAGTTGATTCTTCAATATTGAGCTTTTCAAGAACTTTATCATCACGCTCAAAAATCTTGATGGCGTACCATCTTTGCTGTTCTTCGGGCATACTGTGAACGGCAGCTTCTTCAATATGAGCTATTGCATGCTCAACACAGCCCGAGAAACTGTGCTGAGGAAGGGTTTTTCCGTTCTTTGCAGCCTCAATGGCAGCCTCGGCAGCCTCTTTAATGCCTGTTTCTTTAAGAGCTGAAATTTCAACAACCTTGCAGCCGAGCTGACGGGAAAGCTCTTCTGTATCGATCTTATCACCGTTTTTCTTAACAACATCCATCATGTTGATTGCAACAACAACTGGAATACCAAGCTCTGTGAGCTGAGTGGTAAGATAAAGGTTGCGCTCAAGGTTTGTGCCGTCGATAATATTAAGGATAGCATTCGGGCGTTCATCAATAAGATAATTTCTTGCAACAACTTCTTCAAGTGTGTAAGGTGAAAGTGAATAAATACCGGGAAGGTCTGTTACAACAACACCATCGTGCTTTTTAAGCTTACCCTCTTTTTTCTCAACGGTAACGCCGGGCCAGTTACCTACAAATTGGTTAGAACCTGTCAGAGCATTGAACAATGTGGTTTTACCACAGTTCGGGTTGCCTGCAAGAGCAATTCTAAGATCCATTACTGTATCCTCTCTTTCTGCACTTATGATAAACATAAGGCAAACAATAAACAATTAAATAAATTATTCAACTTCAATGCTTTCGGCATCTGCTTTTCTGAGTGAAAGCTCATAGCCTCTTACCGTAACTTCAATGGGATCTCCCAAAGGAGCAACTTTACGAACATAAACCTCTACACCTTTTGTAAGGCCCATATCCATAATACGGCGCTTAATTGCGCCCTCACCGTGTAACTTAACAACCTTAGCGGTTTCGCCAACCTTTACCTCTTTCAGAGTTTTCATTGCCTATATCCTCCTTTTGTAATATGGTTTACACCATAATCTTTCGTGCCATTTCTTCACTGATAGCAACTCTTGATTCTTTAACATTTACTATTACATTGCCACCAAGTGAAGTGATTATCGTAACGGTTCCACCCACAACAAAGCCTAAGTTTTCAAGGTGTTTCTTTGTTTCGGGGCTGCCGCCTACTTTTTTTATAATGCTTTCTTTGCCAACATCTGCTAACACCAAAGGCATCATATTTATTACCTCTCATTCTCCCGATTAGCATCTGCTAACCCATAATCTATTAAAAAATCAGCTGAGGCTAACTATATAAGCAGCAATTAGCACCCGCTAACTTTACATAAAGATACAACTCTTTTTAAAATATGTCAATAGATTTGCAAAAAATATTTTTCATAAAACAAAAATTCGTCATACTGCTCAAACGGTTAGCTGTGACTAACAAAATAATTGAGCAATTTTACCTTTGAAATGTTGCTTTTATGTTGCGATGAAAATACTATGACACCTTCGAATTTAGTGGCTTTTGAATTTGCTGAATTTATACATAGAAAAAAATATCGGCAGCAAGTTTTTTCAATTGCTGCCGTTCTTCTGATTTTATTGATTTTTTCGGGGATAATCAAATAAATTTTATTACTTCATTCTGTGCTCTCGGCTTGTTATGCATAGTTTCAAGGGGCTTACAGTCCTCTGCCGCGTAACCGAGGTCAAGAATGCAAGCAGGATGTATTTCTTCCGGTAAGTTAAAAACTTTTGCAACCTCACGGGAATCAAAATATCTTACCCAACAAGAGCCAATGCCAAGTTCCCATGCTTTAAGCATCATAAATGTTGTTACAATTGTAACATCCATCTCACCACAATTATAATTTTCTTCAAATCGACTGTGCCACGCCTCATTCTCATTATAGCAAACAAGCAAAGCCACGGGAGCATCAAAAGTGCATTTACAAACAGACTTAAGTTTTGACATACTTTCGGCGCTTTTCACAACAAATATTCGTTGGGGTTGGTGATTTTTACCTGTAGGTGCTTTCATTCCGGTATTAATAATCTGCTGAATTTTATCATTTTCAACGGGCTTAGAGCTGTATTTTCTCACTGAATATCTTTCATTAAAAATCTTATCAATTTCCATAAATTAATCCTATTTTGTTTTAATATTGTTTGCTATCATTTGTAATTTTTGCATCCTCATGTCAAGTTCCGCACTCATTTCCGCACAGTCTCTGAGCTCACGCTCTATGAATGCCATTTGCGGCAAGTCCTTTTTATATTTGATTTTGTGCTCAAGGCTTGCCCAAAAATCCATAGAAATAGTTCGAAATTGCACTTCAACCTTCATAACTCTTTTATTGTCATGAAGGAAAATAGGAACACCTACTATAAGATGTAAAGAGCGATAACCGTTTTCTTTGGGATTTTTAATATAATCTTTTGTCTTTATGAGCTGTATATCATCTTGCTTTAAAAAAGCCTCTGCAAGATCGTATATTTCTTGAGGGTGAGAACATATAATTCTGATTCCTGCAATATCGTTAAGATTTCTCTCAATGCTTTCAACAGAAAGAGGATACCCTTTTCTGTTAAGCTTTTCAAGTATGCTTTCAAGTGATTTAATACGTGTTTTTATGGACTCAATGGGGTTAGTATCATATTGAACGGAAAGCGCTTCGTTAAGCACCTTAAACTTCGTTTCAACCTCCATAAGAGCACATTTATAATAAGTCATAAGCTCTCGATAAGGCAAAGTCCGTTCGTCCACAAGATTCATTACATTTTTATTGTCAATTTGAGAAAGAATTACTTTTTCTAAAATATTATTTTCACCTTTTATGATTGCCATCATACCACCTCATACACATTTTACATGAAAACTATTTCAAAATTATGAATAAAACGTAATTCTAATTAAAATCGGCTCCCGAAGGAGCCGATAGTTCGTATTATTTACATTTGTGGAATAAGCTCTGCCACTTCCAGCTTTTTATTTCTCATCCAAAGAGCTGCATCAAGGCGTAATGTGTAGCCACAGCAATCCGGAGCCATCCATTGATGCATTGGAGCTTCGGGCAATCCGTAGGCTGAGCATATAGCACTTATTACGCCTCCATGGGTAATTATGGCAACATCAAAAACTTCGCTTTTCATCATACCGTTGGCGATTTTTTCAAAGGTGTTGCAAATTCTTTTGCCGAAATCTCTGCTGCTTTCACCAAAGGGTGGGGGAGTTTTACCTTCAAGCCACTGAGAAAAAATCTCATTACCTTTAAGCTCATCGGCGGTTTTATTTTCAAACTCACCGAAATTACATTCAATAAGTCCGTCTATAACAATCGCTTCTTTGTTCGGATAAAGGATTTTTGCTGTTTCGGTGCATCTTTTCAGAGGGCTTGTAAACACTACATTTGCGTTGGGATAAAGATAATCATCGTGCATTTGTTCGGCTTGCGCTCTGCCTTCTTCCGACAGCGGCACATCCGTGTGGCCTATATATCTTCCCTCATCAAAGCCTTCACCGGGAGCGTTGCGAATTAAATGTATTTTGTAACTTCTCATATTAAATTATTGACTTGTAAAGTTCAATATATTCCTTTGCTGATTTGCCCCAACTGTTGTCACATTTAAGTGCTCTTTCAACAAGTGTTGGGAAGTATTCTCTGTTATAGTAAGCATCAAGAGCTCTTCTAATTGCATCAAGCATATCATAAGCATCATAGCTCTTAAAAGTAAATCCGTTGCCTTTACCGTCACCGCTGTCGGTGATAGTATCTTTAAGCCCGCCTGTTTCTCTTACGATGGGGATAGTGCCGTATCTTAACGCAACCATCTGCGAAAGACCGCAGGGCTCACTCTTTGAAGGCATTAAGAATAAATCAGAGCCGGCATAAATTTTACGGGCAAGTTCGGGAATAAATCCAACGCTGAGAGATACTTTATCGGGGAATGTGCTTGCAAGCTCTCTAAAGAAGTTTTCATACTCCCAATCGCCTGAGCCGAGAATAATAAGCTGCATATCTGTTTGAGCAATTAAATCCCAAATCACTCTCTTAACAAGATCAAATCCCTTATGAGATACAAGCCTTGAAATAATGCTGAGAATGGGAACATCTGCTCTTACAGGCAAATCCATATATTTTTGAAGCTCTGCTTTATTTTTGGCTTTTGCGGAGAAATCTTTAGCTGAATAATTGAAGAATATATTTTTATCTGTAGCAGGATCATAATTATCCGTATCTATACCATTAAGAATTCCGCTGAGCTTATAGCTTCTCTCTTGAAGAATAGGATGAAGGCCGTGGCTAAACCATGGGTCAAGAATTTCCTCTGCATAGGTTTTACTGACTGTGGTAACCTTATCGGCACATTCAATGCCGCCTTTCATAAGGTTAATGCAATTGCCGAATTCCACAAGGCTTAAATGCTCTTCTCCAAGGCCGAAAACATCACCGAGAATTTCTTTGCCGTAAATGCCTTGATACTGAATATTATGAATTGTAAACACGGTTTTGATGCCTAAATATTCCCCTCTGTTTGCATACATTGTGGAGTAATAAACAGGCACAAGTGCGCTCTGCCAATCATTACAATGAATTATATCTGGCTTAAAACCAAGGTGAGGAATTGCCTCAAGAACAGCTCTTGAAAAGAAAGCAAATCTTTCACCATCATCATAGTGGCCGTAAAGAGTATTTCTCTTGAAGTAATATTCATTATCAAGCAAATAATAGGTAACACCGTTTGCCTCTGCCTCAAAAATACCGCAATACTGCATGCGCCATGAAACAGGCACCATAATGCTTGTAATAAAATTCATTTTGGAACGAAGCTCATTACTGATTGTGCCATAAAGAGGCATAATTACTCTTGCATTTACTTTATGTTTACGAAGGGCAACAGGAAGTGAGCCCGCAACATCTGCAAGGCCGCCGCTTGCTGCAAAAGGATATGCTTCACTTGCTACATATAAAATTTTCATATTTGTTCCCTCTCATTATTGTGTGTCGGCTAAAGTCGCTGATTCGGTAGTATCATCAGGCACTGTTGTAACCGTAGTATCATCATTTACGGTAGCTTCCGTAACAGATACAGTAGATGCCGTGGTAGAAGTAGTGGTGGTTTTCTTTGTAGTAGTTTTCTTCTTTGTGGTTGTTTCACCCTTCACATGCACTATGGGCTTTGTGGTGGTGGTAGTTGTGGTAGGTGCTTCCGTAACAATACCGGCAGTAATGTATTCACCCTTTATATTCTTGATAGGTTTCTTACTGATAGGATCGGTTTTGTAAACAATGCTTGTGGTTTGCTGGCTTGTGGTAACCGTAGTAGGCTCGGCGGTGGTACCGTTTTCAATAACATTACCATTCTCATCGGTCTTTTTGGTTTTACTGACAATTTTTGTTACCGCTTTTCCATCTGCATCGGTTACTGCTTCACCGTTTTCATCGGTTTGAGCTTCAACAGAAGACACCTCAATATAATATTCTTTTTCGGTTGTGGTTGTTACAGCCTCTTTTGTGGTGGTTGTGGGGTATCTATGGTTTGATGAATGGCTCGGCTTTGTGTAATAATCTACCATTGTGTAATAAACAACATCACCATTTGCATCTGTAACTTCATCACCGTTTGCATCGGTTTGAGCCACGGTGATAATTGTAGATTCTGTTACCATTTCTGCAGTTGTAGTAAAATTGCTTGTGTTGATAACACCGGTTTTAACGAGAATTACCACACCGGCAAGTACCAAAGCAAGGCACCCTACAACTATTGTTATTATGTTTTGAGTTTTGCGCTTGTCCATTGCCATAGGCTTCACACTTTCTTAGATTACTATGCCCTTTCCTATATAGACAGGATAATTAGATGCTCCGCAAAGCTTTTTGTTTGGTCTGATGGTAACATTTTTATCTGTTATAACACATTCAACCTCTGTGTTATTATCTATAACAGAATCTTGCATAATAATTGAATTTTTAACTTTTGCGCCTTTTCCGATATGAACGCCTCTGAAGATTATGCAATTTTCAACCTCACCTTCAATTTTACAGCCATCGGCAATAAGTGAATTTTTAACACTTGCGCTTATACCGTAAATTGCAGGTGCTCTGTCACCGGTTTTGGTGTAAACAGGTCTGTCCGGGCAGAAAAGAGACTTTCTGATTTCGGGGTTAAGCAAATCCATGCAAGCTTCATAATAAGATGCAGTGGATGCTATAACCTTACAATAGCCTTCAAACTTATATGCGTACATATTAAGGTTCGTCATATTAGTAATGAAAAGATCCTCAAATGTTGCAATTCTCTTAGCATTTGCCTCGTGAAGAAGTCTTTCAAGCAATACTCTTCTGATAACACAAATCTTCATTGAGTAATCAACTGCTTTGCTGAAATAGTCAAGGCGTTTAAGCTCTGAGATTTTTCCCGTATCATCACAAATAATTTCTGTAGCGTTTTTAATATTTGCAGGCAAACCGTTTGCGGTTGCAAAAGCAATATCCGCATTTTTTCTGCTGCAGAATTTAATCATATCTTCCAAATCAATTCCGCAAACTACATTACAGTCTGAAAGCACAACATAATCTTTGTTTGACCTTGTGATATATTCAATACTGCCGTAAAGAGCAGAGAGCTTATTTATGGACATACCAACATCGGGATTGCTGAAAGGAGGCAAAATGGTTAGCCCTTCATTTTTTCTTGATAAATCCCAAGGCTTACCGTTTCCTAAATGGTCCATAAGGGAACGATAATTACTGTTAGTGATTACGCCAACTTGAGTGATACCTGCATTAACCATGGCAGATAAAGGTAAATCTATAAGACGATAGCGGCCTGCATAAGGCACGGAACCCATCGCTCTGAGTGCTGTAAGATCGGGCACTACTTCATCATAGGAATTCGGAAAAATAATACCAAGTGCACTGTTAATTGCCATTATTCTGCACCTCCTATATCTGTATCAACCATTGCTTTAGGCTCAACGATTGCATTTTTGCCAATGTGTACCCCGTTGCCGATAACGGAAACACCCCAATTAGTTACATCTGCCATTTCTTCAGGGCTCTTACCTACGGTTGCGCCCTCATCTATAACAGCGTTTTCCGCTACTATAGAATACTGAACGGCAGCACCTTTTTTGATTGTTGTGCCGGGCATTATAATTGAATATTTAACATTTGCCCCTTCTTCAACGGTAACATTTGCGAAAAGAACGGAGAAATCTACATTGCCGTATACTTCACATCCCTCTGTTATCATTGAATTTTCAATTTTTGCATTGCTGCCCACATAGTGAGGAGCTGCAACAGGAGGCTTTGAATAAATTTTCCAGCTGTCATCGTCAAGGTCAAGGTCAACCTTTGGATTGAGAAGGTCAAGGTTAGCATCCCAAAGGCTGTCAATGGTACCAACATCCTTCCAGTAGCCGTCAAACTGATAAGCAAACATTCTTTCGCCTGCCGCTTTCATTGTGGGAATAACATTATGGCCGAAGTCGTTGCCGGAGTTGGGATCTGCTTCATCTTCAATAAGATATTTACGAAGCTTTTGCCAATTGAACACATAGACGCCCATAGAGGCTTTGTTGCTTCTCGGATTTTTCGGCTTTTCTTCAAATTCGGAAATACTGCCGTCATCATTAACTATCATAAGGCCGAAACGGCTTGCCTCTTCCCATGGAACCTCAAGCATAGCTATGGTGCAGTCTGCATTCTTTTCTTTATGATAATCAATCATTTTTGAATAATCCATCTTGTAAATATGGTCACCTGAAAGTACAAGCACATACTCGGGCTCATATCTTTCAATGAAATTGATGTTTTGATAGATTGCATTTGCTGTGCCCTTGTACCATTCTGTACCTTTTATCTGCTGATAAGGTGAAAGAATGTGGACACCGCCGTTTACGCGGTCAAGGTCCCAAGGCTGACCGTTGCCTATATAGCCATTCAGCTCAAGAGGCTGATACTGAGTAAGCACACCAACCGTGTAGATTCCGGAATTTACACAGTTTGAAAGGGGAAAGTCAATTATACGATATTTGCCGCCATAGGGTACTGCCGGTTTAGCTATGTTTTTTGTAAGTATTCCAAGACGGCTTCCCTGACCGCCTGCAAGAAGCATAGCAACACATTCGGGTTTCTTTGCCATTTTATTTTTCCTCCTTAGCAGATTTTTTTCTTGAGGTATTTTTTATATACATACAGCTCAAGCCTTCAATATCCAGCTCAATGCTGTACTCAAATCCGTGCATGGGTATTTTCTTTGCTTTTACGCTTCCAACGGTGCTTTCACCTTTGCCGCCGTATTTTGAATCGGCCGATGAGAATACAACTCTGTAAGTACCGGGATCCGGAACGCCGATCCTGTAACCCTGGCGACTTCTGTTTGTAAAATTGCAAATTGAGATAATTCCCTTGCCTTGTTTATCATAGCGAAGGTAGGCAACAACGGAGTTTACACAGTCATCGCTGACTATCCACTTAAAGCCTTCCCAGCTGTAATCAACTTCCCAAAAAGCAGGATTATCAAGGTAAAATTTATTGAGGTCGGCAGTGTACTGTTTAAGCTGCCTGTGGCTTTCATAATCAAGAAGAAGCCAATCAAGACCTTGCTTATAATTCCACTCAATAAACTGACCGAACTCGCTGCCCATAAACAAGAGCTTTTTGCCGGGATGGGACATCATATAGCCTAAAAATGAGCGAACTCCCG
The DNA here is from genome assembly GCA_963652165.1 of bacterium. Taxonomy (GTDB): domain Bacteria; phylum Bacillota; class Clostridia; order Oscillospirales; family Acutalibacteraceae; genus CAG-177. The sequence continues at coordinate 67,684 of CAVJRM010000005.1, forward strand.
CAAATTTTTCTTCGTAAGTGCCGGGCATTTTATTTATGAGCGAACACTTGCCGTGAACAACCTCATCATGAGAAATGGGTAGAACGAAATTTTCGGAAAAAGCATAAAAGAACGAGAATGTAAGACAATCGTGATTAAACTTTCTGAATATGCCGTCAAGTGAAAAATATCTAAGGCAATCATTCATCCAGCCCATATTCCACTTGAAATTAAATCCGAGTCCGCCGCTGTAAGTGGGCTTTGAAACCATAGGCCAAGATGTACTTTCCTCGGCTATCATAAGCACATCACCGTATTCACGGAAAATTGCCTCGTTTAATTTTCTGAGGAAAGCCACAGCTTCAAGATTTTCTCTGCCACCGTTAACATTTGGGAGCCATTGACCGTCTTCTCTTGCATAATCAAGATAGAGCATTGAGGCAACAGCATCAACGCGAAGACCGTCTATATGATATTTTTCAATCCAAAACATTGCGCTGGACATAAGAAAGCTTTGCACTTCTGTTCTGCCGTAGTCAAAAACTCTTGTGCCCCATTCGTAATGCTCGCCCTTGCGTGGGTCTTTGTATTCATAACAGGCAGTACCGTCAAATTCATAAAGGCCGAAAGCGTCCTTCGGAAAATGAGCCGGTACCCAGTCCATTATAACGCCTATTCCTGCTTCATGGGCAGCATTGACGAAAGCCGCAAAATCCTCGGGTGTACCATAACGGGAGGTGGGAGCAAAATAACCTGTTACCTGATAGCCCCAAGAGCCATCAAATGGATGCTCCATAATGGGCAATAATTCTATGTGAGTGTAGCCCATTTCCTTAACGTACGGGATAAGCCTTGCGGCGAGCTCACGGTAAGGAAGTAAATTGCCGTCATCATACATTTGCCAAGAGCCTGCATGAACTTCATATATGTTAACGGGGGATGAATAAATATCCGTGTGTTTTCTTTTATCCATCCACTTAGCGTCATTCCACTTAAAATCAAGGGACTTATAATATTTTGAAGCTGTGCCGGGCCTTGTTTCGGCATGGAAAGCATATGGGTCAGCTTTGTAGAAAGTACGGCCGTCAGCAGCGGTTATGAAATACTTATAGGCATCATACTGTTTAACGCCGGGCAAAGTGCATTCCCATACACCGTCACTTACTTTTTTCATTTGGCCCTGCTGAGGATCCCATTCGTTAAAATCGCCGGTTACACAAACATTAGCGGCATTGGGCGCCCATACTCTGAAAACAGTTTTATTGCCTTTGGGGTGTGAGCCTAAATATTCATAAGCTTTGGCGTTTGTGCCCTCATGAAAAAGATAAAGGGGAAGGTTGGTTTTATTTGCCATATCTTAACATCCTTATCTGTAGTAATCTATAGTGAATTGGTAACATTAACCTTATTATACATAGTATATTATAACAGTGTGATTTATCCTCTTCAAGAGTTTTATAGTTACATTTGGTTACAAATTATCATCAAAAAATTTGATAAAAATGACAAAAAAAATTACAATTTTGTATATTTCGTTGACAGTGCATTATGGTTTTGATAGAATACTGTAATAATAGGAAACTTTTATCTTCTTTTTTATAGGAGTTAATGTATATGATCAGTTCTGATAACTTATGTATGAATTGTATGCGTGAAATCGGCACGGAGAAAAAATGCCCTCATTGCGGATTCCATGTAGATACCGTTCAGCCTATGCCATACCTTCCCATACGTACTGTTATTGCCAACAGATATCTTGTTGGAGCAGTTGTTGAGTATAATGGCGAAGGCGTCACCTATATAGGGTGGGATATAAAAGACAGAAAAGCGATAAACATCAGAGAATTTATGCCTGATGCATTTACCACAAGAACGGATGCAAATCTTAACCTTCAGGTTATGCTTGGCTCTGAAGGTGCCTTTGCCGAGCTTCGTCGTTCATTTGAGGAGTTATGGTCAAAACTTGCTAAGCTCAGTGGACTTTCCGCACTTATAAATGTTACCAATGTGGTGGAAGATTTCAGCACGTCCTATGCAATATACGACCATTTTGACGGCATTTCTTTAAGAGATTTCCTTCTCAGAAGCAAGACGGGATATATCACATGGGAAAAAGCTCGTCAACTGCTTATGCCTACTCTTTCAACCATCGGAACCCTTCACAAAAACGGCGTTATTCACAGAGGAATTTCTCCTACAACTCTCATAATAGGCGAAGACGGGAAAATTAAAATAACCGGTTTTTCAATTGGTGAAGTTAGGACGGAAGGCGGCAGGCTTTCAGCTCAAATTTACGACGGCTACGCAGCAATTGAACAATGCGGGCAGGATTATCAGCAAGGTCCGTGGACTGATATTTATGCTTTTGCCGCTGTGCTTTATCGTACTCTTATCGGCAGCGACCCGATTCCTTCAAAGGAAAGAATTGTTAATGACAGGCTTATGGTTCCGGGCAAGTTTGCCGAGGCACTTCCGGCTTATGTTATTAATGGACTTATAAATGCACTTCAAATTTTACCCCAAGACAGAACAAAAACCGTTGAGCAGCTTAGAGCAGATCTTTCTGCCTCTCCTGCAGCCACAGCTTCAAGCGTTCAATACAACAGGCAAAGGCAGGCTGCAAGCGTTCAGCCTAAGCAAACAATAAAGCCTCAGCCTCCAAAAAAGAAAAAGATGAAACCGGGCGCAATTATCGGTATCACAGCAGGCAGTATTGCTCTTGTAGGCATATTGATTTTCAGCATACTTGCATTAACGGTGTTTAAAGATAAGTTTACTCTTCCCAGTGCAAACAGTGAAAGCACCACTGTTGCCGAAAGTGATGATCAAGTTGCAGTGCCCACGTTTGAGGGCCGTAGCTACTATGATATAGCCGCAAACCCTGTTTTCAGCGAAAACTTCAAGCTTAAAGAGGAAGAGGTTTACAGTTCCGATGTAGCATCCGGTTATATTATTTCTCAAAGCATTGCTGCAGATACCCTTGTAAATAAGGGCACAGAGATAATTCTTTATGTAAGCAAGGGCACTGAAAAAATAGTGCTTCCAAATGTTGTTGGTTCAACTTATGATGAAGCTTTCCAAAAGCTTACAGACCTTGGCTTTGACGTTGTTAAAACCGAAACCACAGACGGCACTTATGCAGATAATGAAGTTGTCAGAATGTCTCTTGCTGCGGAGCAAAGCTACGAAAAAGGCACTCAAGTTACTCTCCAAGTCTTTGTTGCGGAAACCGAAACAGGAGAAACAGATGATAGTGGCGATGTACCGTTTTCGTTTGATGATAACACCACCACAGAGCCGGAAGTTCTTTATGAAGGAACAAACTAAAAGTAATATTTTATAAAAAAGAAAAGCTATATCACCGAGAATTTTCAAAAGTGATATAGCTTATTTTGTTTGTGTTGAATAAGCAAAGAGCTATCAATATTCAAATTCAAACGTTTCTATGAGCGAAAGAACTTTATCCTCTGTTTCGTTGAAAATTCTTGTGCCAAGAGCAGCAAGATAGGCATCATCGTCCTTGTCGCAAAGCATGGCAAAATTTTTGCCTATTTCCTCTTCAACATTTTCGTCTTTTCTTACAGTAAGATAATAAAAACTGAAGGAAGAGCCATCTGAAATATTTGCAAAGAACCCGGGGACCGTCTGCTCAAGCTTTGAATACATGGCATTAACGGCTTGTGATGATAAAATTGTGTGGGGCAGATATTTTGTGAGAGCTATTTGCGATGAAAACACCATAAGGGCACGGAGCTGTAAAAGTTCATTATTTTTTAGCTTTTTTGCATCCTCCGGGCACAGTTCTTCAGGGGTAAGGTCTGCAAGCCTTTCCCCTAAAAATATAGCCTTGGTGCTGTTTCCGTTTGCTCTGTGCTTATCCATTATACCCGCAAGGCTTGTTAGATCAGAGCCTGCTACTTCCTTCTTTTTAGGATGGAAGATTTTTATATCATCATCATTTCTACGCATCATAATTTCCTATCTTAGATAATGTCATTAAATTCAACAACTTTATTTGTTTTGCCGGATTCAAAAATAGCTTCAACAAGCTTCATAAGCCTTCTTTGCTGATCATGAGTTACAATAATATCCTGCTCACCTCTGAGATAAGCAAATACATTTTTATAATACTCGCCCCAATCGGCATTTTGCTTGGGAAGAGGATATTCTTTAATGGAATCATCGGTTCTTGGAGCCATGGTTTTTGTGATACCGGCACCGGCAACTATGGGAACAGCATCTCTGTTTTCCCAATCGGAAACCATAACGATTTTACCGTCACAATCCCAGTTATCAATAACGGCAGTGCCGTTTTCACCCAGCATATACCAAAGAGGAAGCTCTATAAAGTTGCTTGTGGTAACCTCAACATAGAATGAAAGACCGTCATCAAATATAAGAGTTGTTCTGAAGCCGTCATCGCATTTTTCGTTAGTTACATTTGTAAGCTCGGCATAAACGGTTTTAAGCTTACGCGGTAATGTCATCATAAGAGCTTGGTCAAGAAGATGAATACCCCAATCAAGCACCATACCGCCACCGTGTTCGGGCTGGTTACGCCAGTCGCCGGGGATACCCCTTGAGCCTTGTACTCTTGACTCAATACGGTAAACGTTGCCCATAGTGCCGTCGTCAAGGATTTTCTTCATTGTAAGATAATCTTCGTCCCAACGTCTGTTTTGGTGCACTGTGAAAAGTTTTCCGCATTTATTTGCAACAGCAATCATTTCTTCAAGCTCGCCGCTATTCATGGCTACAGGCTTTTCGCTGATGGCGTTTTTGCCTGCTTCAAGGGCAGCAATAACTATTTCTTTATGGAAGTCGTTTGGTGTTGCCACTGTTACAAGGTCAATTCTGTCATCTGCAAGAAGCTCTTCACGGCTTGCAAAGGCATGAATACCGTTCTTTTCGGCTTCTTTTCCTCTCTCAGGGTTAATATCGTAAATACCGATAAGCTCGGCATATTCACCCATTTCATTTTTGATTTTTCTTGTGTGCCAGCTGCCCATTCCGCCATAGCCGATAACAGCACAGCCGATTTTTCCGTTAACCATAATTTGCCTCTTTTGAAATTAAAAATATATCAGAACCACCAAGCATCGCCTGTGGATTCTTTAACAAGAACTTCTTTAAGGAATGAAACCGCCTTTGTGAGGCCTTCATTCTGGCTCATAAGTGAATCTTCATGCTCAATGCTGATTGCATAATCATATCCAACCATACGAAGAGCGGAGATAATATCTTTCCAGTAAGCATAATCATTGCCGTAGCCCACTGTGCGGAACACCCATGAACGATTAAGTAAATCGCCGTAAGATTTTGTATCAAGCACGCCGTTTATTGCGGTGTTGCGTAAATCAATCTTAGTGTCTTTTGCATGGAAATGGAATATTGCATCGCCCATCTTCTTAATGCAAGCAACGGGGTCCATACCTTGCCAAATAAGGTGGCTTGGGTCAAAGTTTGCGCCGATTTCAGGGCCTACCGCTTCACGAAGTTTAAGGAGCGAATCTGTGTTATAAACGCAGAAGCCGGGGTGAAGCTCAAGGGCAATTTTATTTACACCATGCTCTTTTGCAAAAGCAACAAGATTTTTCCAATAAGGAATAAGGACTTCATCCCACTGCCAGTTGAGAATCTCGGTAAAATCATCGGGCCAAGGGCAAACAACCCAGTTGGGGTATTTTGCCGTTTCACAGTCACCGGGGCAGCCGGAGAATGTGTTAATTTGATGAAGGCCAAGCTTCTCGGCAAGTAAAATCGTGTCGCGAATTGTTTTATCTGCCTTTGCGGCAATTTCTTTATTGGGGTGAACAGGGTTGCTGTGGCATGAAAGAGCGCTAATCTCCATGCCGTATTTTGCTATAAGAGATTTAAATTCTTCAAATTTTGCCTCATCATTTAAAAGAACATCCGGATTTGCGTGAGCATTACCGGGGTAACCGCCGCAGCCGATTTCAACCATCTCTATACCGAGTGATTGAAAATATTTAAGTGCCTGTTCAAAAGGAACATTTGAAAGCAATGTGGTAAAAACTCCGAGTTTCATTTTTTAATCCTCTCAAATTATAGATTTAAGATATTTAAGGCTTCTTGCAATATCTTCAAAGCCGTTGGGAACGGGGTCATCATTTTCAACAACAACCCATTCAAGCTCAAGAGCCTTTGCAGCCTTAATAACGGCTTTAATGTCGCAATCACCTTCGCCTAAAGCCTTGGGATGGCCGTCAATGCCGTCTTTTAGGTGAAGTAAGATAATCTTATCTTTATGGTCCATTATGAATCTATAATTGTCTACGCCTGCATGATAGCTCCAATAAGTATCAATTTCAAGGTCGCAGTAATTGCCGATAACATCAATGGGCAAACGCTTATTGCGAAGAGGAGTGAATTCCTCTGTGTGATTATGATAATATGTGGTAATGCCGTATTTTTTCATGGCATAATCTTTTGCTCTGCCGAGAATTTTGCCGGTATTAACGCACTCATCCATTTTCTTATGGGGAGCTCCACCTACGCCAATGGCTTTAACGCCGAGTATATGCTGATATTCAATAGTCTTTTCAAGATTTTCTTTTTTGAAATCATCAAGACCGATATGGCCGCCGCAACATTCAAGCCCAAGCTCATCAAGTTTTGCTTTTATAACTTCGGCGGGAGTATCAAAATAGCCTGCAAATTCAACGCCGTCATATCCGATTTCTTTAATTTTTTCAAGTGCTTTAAGCAATGTTTCACTGTCTTTAATCGCATCTCTTACAGAGTAAACTTGAACCGCAATTTTCATAATTCTTTCTCCTTAGTCCTCGTTAAAGAAATAGGGCTTACCTGAATTAGCTGATTTATAAATTCCTTCAAGGATTTGAGTTACAACCATAGCCTGTTCGGGCTTTGTTGAAAGCTCTCTACCCTCTAAAATCGCATCATAGAATGCTTGATTTTCAAGGTCTGATGAATCATATTCAATACCATCATAGAAAGCAACTCCGCCGGCATCAAAATTAGGCTTTTCAATAACCTGTCTGTTATTCTTAACATAGTTAAGGCGAAGACCGTCAAGCATATCTGCGCCGCCTTTATCACCGCAAAGCAAAGTGATAGCTTCCTTCGGATCTGCAACATTAAGTGCCCAAGAGGATTCAACGCTAACCGTTGCTCCGTTTTCCATTACAACAAAGCCGAATGCGGAATCTTCTACAGTGTACTTTTCGGGGTCCCAGTCACCCCATGCGTTGCCTGTGCCGTTAGCATCGCCAAGCTTTTTATATTTTGTGCCGATGCACATTTTGGGCTTGTAGTTATTCATCATCCAAAGGGTAAGGTCAAGGGCATGAGTGCCTATATCAATAAGGGGACCGCCGCCCTGCTCATATTCATTGAGGAAAACGCCCCAAGTGGGAACAGCTCTTCTTCTGAGAGCAATGGCTCTTGCATAGTAAATATCACCAAGCTCGCCGTCTTCGCAGCATTTTTTAAGATATAAGGAATCATCTCTCCAGCGGCTTTGATAACCGATAGAAAGGATTTTACCTGTTCTGACAGAGGTTTCATACATAGCTTTTGCCTCTGCATAGGTTTTTGCCATGGGCTTTTCACAAAGAACATTTTTACCTGCTTCAAGAGCATCAATGGTAATAAATGAATGTGAACGGTTGGGGGTACAAACATGAACTGCAATAATGTCTTTTTCTTTTTCAAGAAGCTCTTTGTAGTCGGTGTAAACTCTGGCGTCTTCTGTGCCGTAATCTTTCTTTGCTTTAGCTGCACGTTCCTCAATAATGTCGCAAAATGCAACTATCTCAACTCTTTTGTTTTTCGAAAGAGCGGGTAAATGCTTGCCATTGGCAATACCGCCGCAGCCGATAACGCCAACCTTAACTTTTTCACTCATGTTTAATATCTCCTTATTTCTCAAATTGAGCTTTCGCTCATTCCATTCTATTATAATAACGCTTTATTTGATTTTCAAGAGTGATAATTACTTTTTACAAAGAAATTTCAAAATTTATTGAAAGTTTTTGTTGCATATAATATAATGAACATGTGAAATCAAGTTTGAACTTTATTGTGCGATCAAGGAGAAACAAATGTCCGAAAAATCAAATCTTAAAACTAACCCAAACGCCTGCCCGCTTGCAAAAAAATGCGGAGGCTGCCAACTTCAAAATATGACGTATGAGCGTCAGCTTAAATGGAAGCAGGCAAGGGAAGAAATATTATTAAAGAAATTCGGTAAAGTCGGTAAAATCATCGGCATGGAAAATCCGTATCATTATCGCAATAAAGTTCAGGCCGCTTTCGGCAGAACAAGAAGCGGTAAAATCATAAGCGGAGTTTATCAAAGCGGAACTCACAGAATTGTTTCCGTTGACTCCTGTATGATTGAAGATGAAATTGCCGATAAAATAATATGCGATATTCGCTCTATGCTGCCTAAATTCAAAATTCTCGTTTATGATGAGGACAGGCACACCGGGTTTTTAAGACATGTGCTTGTTAAAAGAGGCTTTACAAGTGGTGAAGTTATGGTGGTGCTTGTAGGCTCTTCATCTTATTTCCCCATAAAGAAAAAGTTCACACAAAAGCTCCTTGAAATGCACCCTGAAATTACCACTGTAATATTGAATATCAACTCAAAAAATACAAATCTTGTGCTTGGAGATAAAGAAGAAATTCTTTACGGCAAAGGGTATATTACAGACACACTCTGCAGCCTTGAATTTGCCATAAGCGCAAAATCATTTTATCAAATAAATCCTGTTCAAACCGAAAAATTATATAATAAAGCCATGGAATATGCGGATTTAGATAAGAATTCAACCGTAATAGATGCATATTGCGGTATCGGCACAATTGGGCTGGTTGCAGCTAAAACCGCAGGCAAAGTTATAGGCGTTGAGCTTAACAGAGATGCCGTTCACGATGCTATTTCAAATGCAAAACGCAATAGTGCTCAAAACATTAGATTCTATTGTGATGATGCCGGAGATTTTATGGAAGCTATGGCAGAGGAAGGGGAAAAAGCAGACGTCGTATTCATGGACCCTCCTCGCTCTGGCAGCAGCAGAAAATTTATAAATTCCATGCTTAAAATGAGCCCCGAAACAATAGTATATATCTCCTGTAACCCGGAAACTTTGGCAAGAGATTTGATTTATATAACGAAGGGCGGATATAAAGTTAAAAAAATTACCCCCGTGGATATGTTCCCCCACACAAACCATATAGAAACCGTGGTGAAGCTGTCTAAACTGTGAGCTTTGATGTTAGCATTATATAATACAGTCACCGCCAATAATTTTTTATTTTTTGCGCTAAAAACTAAAATCTGTCGCAAAATATTTGAAAAATGTGTTCACAGTCCTTTTTATTGGACAGCAAATGTGATATTATGTACATAGAGCAATAAGATTTGCTTAAAAATTAAAAAGGAGAATATTTATGTTAAAGAAAATTCGTATTAAAACCCATATTGGCTCTCGCTTTTTCTCAGAAATCAAGGATAAAGAGATCCAGCAGGAATTTTCTCTTGATTCAGCCGGTAATGTTTTTCTTAACTCTATTATTTTTGGCGGATTTGATTTGGAAGACGGCTCAAGAAAAATAAATAAGCACATTGACACGAAAACTGCGGAGGCTATATTAAATGACGTGCTGAACTATTTTGAAAATAATGAACCTGCGCTCGCACTGGATGGAGATACTTATTATTTCACCATGTACTATGATAGCGGTAAGAAAAAAGAAATTTTCGGCTCTGCATCTTGCGCACCGGAAGAATTAAGTTCTCTTTGTGATAAAATTCGTAATATCGTGAGAATTGAAAATCTTTATCTTTTTGACACCTATAGTTTTGAAGAACATGATGAACCGGATTTCTCAGAGATGGAACTTGATCTATAATTCATAAAGTATTTTGAATAAAAATAGCATAGTGGCAAATCATGTCACTATGCTTTCTCGCTTATAATATTAAAAAATCTTTTTTCTTTTAAAGCTTTAATTTCTTTTGATGGTGAAGAATCAACAAATTCTATTGTGCCTTTGCACTCTTTGCCGGTAAGCAAGTTTTTATCCGATAAAACATTTTTAAGCTGTTTTGCAACTCCTTCGGCTCCGTCAAAAAATTTAACATTGCCAAGCACTTCGGATATTTCTTTTTTTACAAGAGGGTAGTGAGTACAGCCGAGCACCACGTTTCCTACTTTGCCTTTGTATGCACCTAAAAGCTCTTCAAGATAGTCTTTTAATTCTTCTTTCCTGTTTTGCTCAATTAAATCTGCCATACCCACACAGGAGAGTAATACCGTGTTATCGTTATTATACTTAGCGTAAAGCCTGTGAAATTTTTCACTTTCAATTGTGCCTTTTGTGGCAAGAACAAGGGTAAAATCATCCGGCGAAAAATCATGGACCATTTTATATGCAGGTTCAATGGCTATAATGGGAGTATCTGTGTATTTTTCTCTTAAAAAAGCCGCCGCCTTTGCAGAAGCGGTGTTGCAGGCAATTACAATGGCTTTACATTTTTTTGAATTTATCATCATATTCAGGATTTCATCGCAGCGGCAAATTATTTCTTCATCCTTCTTGTCTCCATAAGGGTTGTTTGCTGAATCGCTGAAAAAGAAATAATCTTCATTTGGCAGTATATCAAGGGCTTTTGTAAGCACGGTAACGCCGCCAATACCCGAATCCAAAAATCCGATTTTATTATTGTTACTCAAATTTAACACCTCTGTCGGGGAGATATTTTATCACAGAATAATAAAGTATGCAACCGATAAGTGGCGCATTATAAAAATTAACTAAAATACAAAAGGAGATTACATTATGAATGTCAGACGTGCACAAATTAAAGATATTGATAAAATCAATGATTTGCTTTCCCAGGTTTTGGAGATACACGCAAATATCAGGCCGGATTTATTTATTCACGGCACAACAAAATACACCGAATCACAGCTTTCAAAAATGATAACCGATGATAATAAACCGATTTATGTTGCCGTAAATGAAAAAGATGAAGTTGTGGGCTATGCTTTTTGCGTTATTGAAAATCAAGCGGCTTCTTCATCCGTCAAGCCTTTCAAATCAATATATATTGATGATTTATGTGTTGACCAAAATCAGCGCGGCACTCACATCGGTAAAGAGCTTTTTGAGTATGTAAAAACCGAAGCCGAAAAAATGGGCTGTTACGAAATCAACCTTAATGTTTGGGAGGGAAATGACACTGCAAGAACCTTTTATGAAAAAATGGGAATGAAAGTTAAAAAAACAAATATGGAATATATCCTGTAAAAAAGAGGCTATGGCTTACAAATGAAGTCATAGCCTTTTGCAATGCAAAATTTATGTATCTTTTCCCACGGCGTATATTTCTTCTTGTGTAGCGCCTTCGTTTGCCAGCTTTTCTCTCTCTTCAAGCACATCAATTACTTTTTCGTGCTTTTCATCCGTATAATCCCAGAAGAAGAGATAGGGCACGCAGCAAAGAATATGCCCTGCAAGGTCAAAGGCAACGCCTATCATCATACATTTTGCTCTTATGTCATCAACAAACAAAATGTCGTAATCCGAAGTGAATCCCACACGATAGAAAAGAATGGGGATAATAAGTGAAATTATTGTTTTAAATGGGCCTGTAAACCATTCTTTAACGCCCTGATAGTTTTCAAGTCTTTCACCGGAAAGATACATTTGATAGTCCTTAAGGCGAACGGCCATATCATCATCCGCAAGCTTAAGGGCAGAGGTTAAGGCGTCGCCTATGCAAAGGGAAATGAGCATTACAAGGCCGCTCATAAAGTAATTATCTTTGAATAACCAGCAGGCAAGAATATATCCTGCGCTTTGGCCGGCAAACACAAGGCGTTTAAATATAACCAAGGTTTTATATTGGAATTTTCGCCTTATCCAAGGGGCAAGAAATGCTCCCGGGTCACCCATCATGGAAACAAGATTTTGAACTATAACATATATAATGCCCTTTTCGCGCCAAGTGTAAATAAGAATAATATCTTTTACGGCAAGGCCGCCGTTGCCCAAGGCATCGATAAGCTCATCAATGGCTTTAATCCAAATATATTTATTTCGTATAATTCCGTGAATTCCGTCCCAAAACGGAATATATTTTTTCTTTTCAAGGGGCGGCTGCGGGATTCTCTCTTTAATTTGTCCAAGGCCCGCAAACATTATCACAGTGCAAATCATCATAACAATGGGAATAATATATCTGTATGTGTTAATGTTTGTAATATCTCCCGTAAGTGCAGAGGCGAGCATCGGAAGCAAGGTAACAACAAAAACCGTATTTGTAAGGTGGCTTAATTTTTCGGGATAACAGCGAACCAGCATTCTCTCATGAAGATTCGGGGAAATAGTGCTTGAAATGTTTGATGCGCTGTCTGTATATGTGAATATTCCGTAAAGCTGGAATAAAAGATAAATTTGCCACACTCTGTCCGTAAGGGCATTATCGTAAAGAGGAAGCCAGCAAATAAGCACAACCAAAATCATACAGGGTATAACATTGAAATAGGCAAAGATTTTATATCTGCCCAGCTTTTCAAGCCATCTTTTCCTTATGAATATAGATCTTGCTCCGCCGTAACCAACATTAAGCCAGTGGGCGCCGAAAAGTTTAAGTAAGCACTTCATATTTATGCCGGGGAAAGAGCTTACATAATTTTCAAGACTTTCCGGAATGGGGAATATAGCCGAAAAATCAAGCACAAGGAACAGCACGCCTAAAGCGGCAAAGGTTAAATACAGTGCGTAAAGGCTTCTTTCCGTTCGTTTAGGTAGGAAGCCCAAGTTATCGGCAACCATCATGTTTATAAGGTTCCAAAAATAACCTTGCACAAGAAACAGAGCAGTTATTACGGAGAATGTAAGAATTGGGATTTCATAATAGAAAATTACAAGGTAGCAGGCTGTGGTAAATGAGATATAGTTGAGAACTCTCTTTAATGAGTAGTCACCACCAACAGCAAGGAATACCCAAAAATATTCTTTATATGGCACATATCTGCCCTCGGCAGGTACATTCCAGTGCTTGATGAATTGTTGAAAAAAAGATTTTACAGCACCTTTTGCTTTTGAAGTATTACTCATTGCTGTTGCCTCCTTCCTCATTATTTTCTTCAAGCTCCAAGAGCTTTTCTTCCCCCTCTTCAAGGTAAGCCTGATGTATCTTCTCGTTTTCTTCTTTGCGCGCTTTCAGCTTTGCTTTACCTTTCTTTGTCATAAGGAAATCATCTTTGAATACATTTCTGATTACCTGTAAAGAAATAAACAAAAATCCGGGGATAAAGAAGAATATAATTATAACGAGTATTACCGTTTTGTTCATTTCTCCCGTTGCGGATGCTGTGGAGGAACTGCTTTTTTCTCCAGATGTGTCGGGCACAGTTTGACTATCGGTATATTTTTTCAAAACCTCTGCAGTGTATTCTTCTCTTGTCTTGTTCCACAAAGGCTCATCGGCTTTAAAGCTGTTGTCGCTCCTCGGCTGCCATCTGCCTCCAAGCTCTATGGCGGAAGAATCTTTTGCACCCATGTAGAAAACTATATTTTCATCACACTTATAAAATGCATGATGGCCGATGGATTTAACGCTTTCCGGGATATATATTGCATCTTTTAAAGCGGTGCAATAACTGAATGCATCATTGCCTATTGTTTCAAGACCATCGGGCAAGTCAATAGCCGAAAGATTATAGCACTTAAAAAATGCCATATTACCTATTTCTTTAACCGTTGAAGGAATGGTAACATTTACAAGCCTGTCACATTTGTAGAAAGCATTGCCGCAAATTTTTGCAACTCCCTCGGGAATTTCATAAGCTTCATCACAAGTCCAAAATCTTTCAAATGTATAAGAATTTTCATTCTGCTCTTTAACTACATAATAAGTGCCAATGTATGGACAATATACATTATTATCAAGAAGCTCGGATACTTGGGTAAATTCTTTAAAATATTCAAAATCACCGGAGTAGTTTGTTTTTATATATTCACGCAGGGCAGTATTTATTGTGCTTTCATCCACATTACCTGCGACGTAAACTCCCTCAACAGTGAAAGTTTCAACATTTTCGGTGCCTATATCCGTAACTTTTCCGCTTTCGGCTACATTGTCAAGCACAACCTGAGTGCAATGACAAATGGGGTAAGAAATTATTTCAGTCATGTCTTTTGTGTAAAGGATACCGTTTACGGAAGTATAATTGGGATTTTCTTCATCCACATAAAAAGCCCTGAGTTGTTTACAGTAGACAAAAGCCTGCTCATCAATAAATTCAACGCTTTTACCTATGTAAATGTATTTTACATATTCATCACTTACAACGGTGTAGTCATCAACGGCAATAATATCTCCTTCTGTCTCTGCCCACTCACCGTCAATTTTTTCCATAGGATGCTCAATGCGGAGAGCTTCAGTGGAGGAGTTGCCGTTAAAGCCGTTAAAAATATAACCGGATTTGCCGGTGCCGTTATAATCATCTGTATATTCAAACTCGTAAGTATCCCTTGAAATCATATTAAAGGACATATAAACAGATGAACCTATAAAAATAATCAGAAGAATAATAAAAATCACTCTTCCTTTAATACTCATGGTACCGCCTACATCCGGTTTTTGTAATTTTGTATTTTTACTCATTTATTGCCCTCCTCAGCATAGGGAGTAAAGAATATAGATATCATACTTATTATAATCTAAATGACAAATCTATTCAATTAAGCCGAATGTAGAATTACGGAGCTAAAATTTGTGCAAATTGCTATATAATTACGTATAGCGTTTATAGATTTTAGTGAATGTGCAAATAGTTTGACAAAAAAATAAAAGGCGCAGTATCTACTACGCCTTTTGGGAATTATAGCTTAAACTTATGCAGCCTCTTTATCTTTCTTGGAAAGAATAAGGTTAACAATTATACCGAGGATAAGGGAGCAAGCAACTTCTGTAAGAGTAACTTTGCCGATGCAGAGTGTCATGCCGCCGATACCACTGATAAGGATAGTTGCAACAACAAAGAGGTTTCTGTTATCTCCAAGGTCAACATCTTGAATCATTTTAAGACCGCTTACAGCGATGAAGCCGTAAAGAGTGATGCAAACGCCGCCCATTACACATGAGGGGATAGTTGCAAGGAAGGTAACAAAGGGAGCGAAGAATGATGCAACAATGCAAAGAATTGCAGTTGCAAGAATTGTAACAACGGAAGCATTACCTGTAATAGCTACACAGCCTACGGATTCACCGTAAGTGGTGTTGGGGCAACCACCGAAGATTGAGCCAACCATTGAGCCAACGCCGTCACCTAAAAGTGTTCTGTGAAGGCCGGGATCCTCAAGAAGCTCTTGACCGATGATGGAGGAAAGGTTCTTATGGTCTGCAATATGCTCTGCAAAAACAACGAAAGCAACGGGAACATAAGCAACTGCTACGGTAGCAACATAAGAAGCGTCAATATCACCGAAGCCTTTGTAAGCTTCCATAAAGGTGAAATCGGGAACCCACTGCATATTTTTGAAAGCGGACCAATCAATAATCTGTAAGGATTCATTACCTGTTTTCATACCGATAAGTGTGAAACAAGTAGCTACAAGGTAACCTGCAACAATACCGATAATAAAGGGAATGAGCTTAGCTGTCTTTTTGCCGTAGACGGAGCAAATGATAACAACAAAGAGGGTTACAAGGGCACAAATAAGTCCTGCCCAGCCGCCTGCTGTCATAACAAAGCCGTCATCTGATGATGTAGCCATTGAAAGTGCATCGCTTACTGCATTGCCAGCAAGGGAAAGGCCGATAATTGAAACTGTTGGGCCGATAACAACTGCGGGCATAAGCTTGTTAA
Organism: bacterium; assembly: GCA_963652165.1. Classification (GTDB taxonomy): domain Bacteria; phylum Bacillota; class Clostridia; order Oscillospirales; family Acutalibacteraceae; genus CAG-177. The sequence goes on from CAVJRM010000005.1 coordinate 83,538, forward strand.
TCCATGCAACACCTGCAAACTTAACAACAATTGCAATTACAACATAAACAAGGCCTGCAAAGAATGCACCGATAATGAGGCCTGCATAGCCGGCACTTGTTGAAAGAGCACCGCTGAATGCTGCAAACATTGAGCCGATGAATGCGAAGGAAGAACCAAGGAAAACAGGGCTCTTGAACTTTGTGAAAAGAAGATAAACGAGTGTGCCTGTACCTGCTCCGAAAAGAGCTGCACTTTGGCTCATACCGTTACCTACGATTGAGGGAACTGCGATGGTTGCCGCAAGGATTGCAAGAAGCTGCTGGAAAGCAAACACTATTACTTGACCGGCCTTGGGCTTGTCTTTAACGCCATAGACAAGATTCATAAGAACATACCTCCAAAAATTTTTTATTGCCTTTTTCAACCGCCCAAAAGGGCGAATTTTAACAAAATTATGTTTAGGTATTTATTTACACCCTATAAATCCCCATATTAAATTTTATTGCTCTATATAATACTCCACAGAAAGCCGCTTTGTAAAGAGAAATTTGAACAAATTTTTAACTTTTTCAATAAAATTTTTGTATTTGTGCTTTTTGCATATAAATCGGTATAATATAGAGCAAAAATGTTACAATTATTACAATACGGTTACATCAATTGCGGGTTTATTGACTTTTTAATCGTGAAATGATATAAAGACTGTAGGTAACTATATTTTACTGAAAAGGAAGTGTTTAATTGAAAGGTATAATTCTGGCAGGAGGCTCCGGCACCAGACTTTATCCGTTGACACTTGTTACAAGTAAACAGCTTCTTCCTGTTTATGATAAACCTATGATTTATTACCCGCTTTCAACTCTTATGCTTGCGGGTATTAGAGATATTCTTATTATTTCCACACCTGCAGATACGCCTAAATTCACCCAGCTTCTCGGTGACGGTCATCAGTTCGGCTTAAACCTCAGCTATGCTGTTCAGGAAAGCCCCGATGGTCTTGCTCAGGCATTTATAATCGGTGAAGAATTTATCGGCGATGACAGTGTTGCTATGGTTTTGGGAGATAATATTTTTTACGGCAGCGGTCTTGGTCATTTGCTTCGCACGGCTGCAAAAAATGAGGGCAGAGCCACTATATTCGGCTATTATGTAGATAATCCTCAGGCTTTCGGCGTAGTTGAATTTGATGAAAACAATGTGCCTGTTTCCATAGTTGAAAAGCCCAAAAAGCCAAAATCAAATTATGCTGTTACAGGGCTGTATTTTTACGATAAAAGAGTTGTTGAGTACGCAAAGAGCTTGAAACCTTCTAAAAGGGGAGAGCTTGAAATTACCGATATTAACCAAATTTATCTTGAAAACGGTGATTTGGATATTAAACTTCTCGGCAGAGGCTATGCTTGGCTTGACACGGGAACGGTTGATTCCCTTAACGATGCAAGTAACTTCATAAAGACCATCGAAAGATTGCAGGGTATACAAATTTCAGCTCCCGAAGAAATTGCTTATAATATGAGATGGATTAGCAGGGAAGATTTAATTGCATCCGCTCAGAAATACGGTAAATCCTCTTACGGCCAGCACTTACTTGCCGTTGCCGAGGGTAAAATATTATATTCATCAGACAAACCGAAAGAAAGACCGGTTTGGGGTACAGAGGTCGGAAATCCTTATGAACAAAATTGAAACAGAGCTTGAGGGCGTTTATATCATTGAGCCGAAAGTTTTCGGCGATAACAGAGGTTGGTTTTATGAGAGCTATTCCGTAAAAAGTTTTGCGGAGATTGGCATAAACACAATTTTTGTGCAGGATAATCGCTCTTATTCTCAAAAGAAAGGCACTTTAAGAGGCCTTCATTGTCAAAAAAATCCCACTTCGCAGGCAAAGCTTGTTTCCTGTGCAAGGGGAGAAATAATTGATGTGGCGGTGGATATTCGCAAAGGCTCACCCACTTATATGAAACATATTGCGGTAAAGCTTACTGCGGAAAATAAAAAAATGCTCTATATTCCCAAAGGGTGTCTTCACGGTTTTGTTACCCTTACGGATGATGTAGAGCTTGCTTACAAGGTAGATGAATTTTATTCCGGGCAGGATGACAGAAGTGTTCGCTTTGATGACCCTGCAATAGGCGTAGATTGGGGCGTAACAAATCCCATTCTTTCCGAAAAAGATAAAAATGCGCCTCTCCTTGCCGATAGTGATGTTGATTTCGAATATTGATTTTCAGCGGAGTTTTCATACTCCGCTTTTTAATTGAAAGGGAGATAAAATTATGACTGAGCTTTCAAATCTTGAACCCAAAAGTGTATTCAGATATTTTGAAGAAATTTCCGCCGTGCCGAGAGGTTCCGGACATACGGATAAAATAAGCGACTATTGTGTTAATTTCGCAAAAAATCATAATTTCAAATATATTCGCGAAGATATAGGCAATGTTATCATTTTTAAGGATGGCACATCCGGCAGAGAAAACGAAGAACCCGTTATTTTACAGGGCCATCTTGATATGGTGTGGGAAAAAGAGGAAGGCAGTACCTTTGATTTTGAAAATGAGGGCATAGACTTAACAGTTGATGGGGATTATCTCACAGCAAATGGCACAACCCTCGGTGGAGATGACGGCATAGCAGTTGCTATTTGCCTATCTATACTTGATAGTAACAGCCTTTCCCATCCGCCTCTTGAGGTAGTGTTTACCGTTAATGAAGAAACGGGTATGGACGGGGCAAGAGCCATTGACACATCTGGGTTAAAAGGTAAAAGAATGATAAATCTTGACTCTGAAAGCGAAAGCGTGCTTTGGGTAAGCTGTGCCGGCGGTGCAAGGGCGGATATATCATTGAAATTATCAAAAGAGAAAGATAGCTTAAAGACTTACGAAATACAAATATCGGGCCTTCACGGCGGACATTCCGGCTCTGAAATTCATAAAGGCTACGCAAACGCCTCTGTGCTTATGGGTGAGCTTTTGAAAAAAATATCACAAAATGGCGAAATTTATATATCCGATGTTACAGGTGGTAAAATGGATAACGCCATTACCAGAGAAGCCACAGCAACAATATGCGCAAATTTCAATATAGGCAAAATAATAAATGATTTTACGGCAGAGATAGGGGAGAAGTATAAAAATTCAGACCCAAATATTAAAGTAACTTGCACTTATGCAAATGCCGAGGAATCTTTTGATAAAAAATCCTCCGATGCTCTTATTTCAATTCTTTCTTCTCTCCCTTACGGCGTCAGAAGTATGAGTGAAGAAATAGAAGGACTTGTGCAGACTTCCTTAAACCCCGGAATACTTGAAACAAACGGCAATACCGTAAGAATCGGTTACTCTGTAAGAAGTAGCGTAAATCAGGAAAAAGAAGATTTAATTCAGGAGCTTAAAGCTCTTGCAAAATCTCATGAAGCTGAGATTGAAATTTACGGTGAATATCCTGCTTGGGAATATAAAAAAGATTCTCCACTTCGTGATACCATGGCAAGAATTTATAAAGAAAATTTTGGCAAAGAGCTTGAAATTACTGCCATTCACGCAGGCCTTGAATGTGGAATATTTAACGGAAAAATAGATTCCCTTGATTGCATTTCCATAGGCCCGAATATGCAAGATATACATACCCCCAAAGAAAAATTAAGTATCTCCTCATCAAGAAGAATATATGAATTTGTTGTGAAAACGCTTCGCTCAATATGAGCGAAGCGTTTATATTCTTTCCTTTATCATCATTATGCCTTTTGGCGTTAGGTCAACAATGCCGTAATAACCTTCGCTTATTGTACCCGGATTCATCACATAAAGTCCGTCTTCATATATAGTGAATTGCTCGTGAGTGTGGCCGAAAAGCGCAAGGTTGGCATTATATCCTCTGGCAGTATATATAAATTCTTCTATACCGTGCTTAACATGTTCCATGTAGCCGTGGCTTATATAAACGGTGTAACCTGCCGTTTTAAGTATTTCAACAGCATTAAGGTCAGAGCCCCAATCGCAGTTGCCTTTAACTTTTATGATCGGTCTGCCTGCAATTTCAAACTCCACAGTGTCAAGGTCTCGCTCGCCGTCACCTAAAAAAATGATTTTATCCGCATCAGGATGCTTTAGAAGGGCTTGCCTCATGTAATATGGTGTTCCGTGGGAATCGGAGAAAACAAGAAGCCTCATTCACTCACCACCGATTCTTCTGATTTTTCTTCATCGGTAAAAAGTTCATAATTATACTCTTGCTTACCCCTAAGCATATTGTTGAGATATTCTTCTATATTCTCATTGTTTGCTTTTTTGATAATGAAATAATTGCTTGCGTTTCTGTCCTTTTTAACAGTCATTTCACCATCCATATTGACAGTAACAGCCATAGGCTTTGACAGAGCGTAAAATTCACCGTTTCCCTCAAAAGCATATTGCACGGTTATAAGGTCCCAAGAGCTGTTTAAGCAAGGAATTTTGCCGTCTTTATAGAGATTATAGCAATCAAAAACAGGGTTATCATCACAATGCTCATTAAATCCGGTTATAACTTTTTCCCCAACTTCAAAGGGATTGAATACTATCATTCCTCTGTATTTTTCAAGTACATTGGCAGCTGAAAGGGGATCTTTTTCAATATTGTATTCTTTACCTTTCGGATATCTGCCACCCATGGAAACAATGGAGTGAACCTTCTTGTTAAATAGAACGGGGTCCTTATTAAGTATGGCACTTATGTTTGTAAACATACCTATGGTAATAACCGTTACAGAGTCATCCTCTGCATTTTTAAGAAGATTCTCATAAAATTCAACATCGCCAATGGCGGCACAGGCACTGCTTTCATATTTACAATACATTTTTGTGACAGGCCTTGTGAATTTTGAAACATCAGGAAGAATTGATATACCTTTGTGAGCGCCTACCGTGAGATTTTCATAGTCATAATATTCGGCTATCGCTTTAATAACCGCAATTGCGTAAGGGTCGGAGGTGCAGCTGCAAATTCCCAAAAGCTCCGCATCATATTTTTTCAAATACTCAAAAAGAAGTGCGATTGCACCTGCATCATCACAATCGGCACCTATATCCGTATCAAGTATTACTTTACGCTTTTCTTCACAAATGGGAGTATATGCAGGCTTGCCAAAGGATTCCTCGCTCTTAGCCGATTTTATTGCATACTTAATTGTGGAATAAACAAGGAATGCCGCAAGTGCAACGGCCGCAACGGAAATAACATATTTCATTGGGATTAAATCATAAACTTTATCGCCGAGGATGGTAAAAAGAATTACTCGTGGTAAAATTCCCGCAAGGCTCATTCCGAGGTAGGGAAAAAATTTTGAACGCATTGCTCCCAAAAACAGCGAACAAAAATCTATGGGAAGCCCCAAAATTCTCATAATGAAAACAGCGGATTTTTCATGCTTATCGTAAATATTAAAAATCTTTTCGCTGTATTTTGAGGCCTTTAATTTTTTTGTAACGAAAGGCCCGCCGAGGATTATGCCTATTAAATAAGTTACGCTTACCTCAATTATTATGCCCATTGTATTTACCAAAAGGGCAATAAGAGGAACGGAAAGAGAAAAAATATTCGTTACAGGCAAAGACATACCTATAACTATGTATATAAGTGATGCCGGGATAACCAGGCAAATGCCCTTAACAGCATACACCCCAAAAAGAGTGAGAATTGTTTTTGAAAGGTGTGTGTTATCTATAAATTCCCTTACATCAAGGTTTTGCAATTCTTGAAATTTCCATATAATTAGAGTAACTATTGCAACGGATAGGGCAATTCTTAGGGCAAGGCCAAATCCGTTTTTTGCTCTCAATAATGCAGCTTTCATATTTAATCCCCCTTGTGATTAAGCACAATAAAATGATACTATAATTATTTGAATTATTCAAGATGTTAATTTTTTTAAAAAGATATGGACTTATTTTGCATATCGTGATATACTTATGCACGAATTTTTATTAGGAATAGAAAAAGAATATAGAATGGGAGGAGAGAGAACTATGATGACTGCAAAAGAAAAAGTTCAGCGCACTGCTGCAAGTGTAGCCTTTGACGGAATTTACAAATACATCAAAAAAGCTCCCTCTGAAAACCTTGTAAAGCTCATTGATTTAGCACAAAAATTTATCGGTGGAGCTTTCCCGGCAAAGAATTTTGATGCTTTTCGCAAAGCTGTTAACGACCCTGAGAATATATGGTACGGATTTGCAAACAATCTTATTAACGAGGTTGACGGCAACGTCTTGAAAAATTCTCTTTTGGCTCTTGGCCTCGGGGCAGCCGTAAACGGTACAAAAGCCGTTCGTGAAAACCGTGAGAAATATAAGTGCAACATACCTTTCTTAATGCTCTTTGACCCTACAAGTGCCTGTAATATGAAATGCAAGGGCTGCTGGTCTGCGGAGTACGGCCATAAATCCGAGCTTACTCTTGACGAAATGCGCAGCATTATTGAGCAGGGCACAGAGCTTGGCACCCACTTGTATATGCTCACCGGCGGCGAACCTCTTGTTCGCAAAAAGGATGTTCTCACCCTTTGCCGTGAAAATCCGAACTGTATGTTCCTTGCTTACACAAACGCAACTCTCATTGATGATAAATTCTGTGAAGAAATGAGAGAGGTGGGCAATTTGTCCCTTGCCCTCAGTGTTGAAGGCACAGAGGAGAGCAACGATTCAAGGCGTGGCGCCGGTGCATATAATAAAACCGTTGCCGCCATGGATATGCTTAAAAAACACGGCTTGCTTTTCGGTATATCCGTTTGCTACACAAGCCAAAATGTACCTTATGTTACAAGTGATGAATTCCTTGACCTTATGGTTTCAAAAGGATCAAGATTTGCTTTGTATTTCAACTATATGCCCGTTGGCTCAAATGCCGTTCCCGAGCTTATTCCCACGCCTGAGCAAAGAGTACACATGTATAAATGGCTCCGCAGGGTAAGAAACGGCAAAACCGGCAAGCCCATGTTCTTTATGGATTTCCAAGACGATGCGGAATATGTGGGCGGCTGTATAGCAGGTGGCAGAAACTACTTCCATATAAATTCAGAGGGCGATATGGAGCCCTGCGTGTTTATTCACTATTCGGATTCCAATATCAAAACCCATACAATCCTTGAAGGCCTTAAAAATCCTCTGTTTATGGCATATTACCATAATCAGCCCTTCAATGATAATATGTTAAGGCCCTGCCCGATGCTTGAAAATCCAAACTGTCTGCGTAAAATCATAAGCGAAACAGGTGCAAAAAACACAAATCTTATTGAAAAAGAAAGTGTCGAACAACTCTGCAGCAAGTGTGATAAGTTCGCATCCGAATGGCAGCCTATTGCAGATGAGCTTTGGGCATCCACCAAACATCCAAATCCCAAAACTCAGTTTTACCGTGATACAGAAGAAGGTAAAGCAGAAGCAAAAAATTCTAAATAAGCAAATAATTAAATACGGGGTGCTGATTAAATCGGCTGAGATTAAACCCATGAACCTGATCCCGGTAATTCGGGCGTAGGAATGAGAAAGATTTTGGCACCCGTCATATTGTCGGGTGCTTTTTTCATCTCAGACACCTTTTGTATTTAATAAATATAAGGAGGTTTCTATTATGAAACAAAAGTCAAGTATTTATGTTTTAACCGAAAGTGCAATTATGGTTGCCCTTTCCTGTGCACTCTTTGCAGTGTCCGAGTTTATCCCTTGGCCAAACTGGCTTCAAGGTGGCGGAATCACTCTTTTCGGTCAAGTGCCTATTATCGTGCTTTCCTACCGCAGAGGTCTTAAAGCGGGCATTCCCGCAGCTCTTGTGCTTGCAATATTTGAGCTTATTATGGGCCTTTCGAATTTTGCTTATGTAAAAGGCTTCGGCTCATACTTGATAGTTGCTCTCTTTGATTATATTATCGCTTTCGGCGTTCTCGGACTTGGCGGAATTTTCAGAAATCTTAAAGGCAACGATAAAATCAAAATTGCCGCCGGTGCCGCTTTGGCTTGCCTTCTCAGATTTATCTGCCACTTTATCAGCGGCGTAACCGTTTGGCGTGATTACACAAGCGACTTAAAAGCTTCTATAATCTATTCGATAACTTATAACGGCGGATATATGCTCCCTGAAACAATCATAACTCTTATCGGTGTGCTTGCTGTTGCAATTATTTTGCCTAAAGAACTTACAAAGTTTATGAACAAAGAAAATAAATAAAATAAAAAATTGCTGCCGCACATTTGTGTGGCAGCTTTCTGATAAGCAATGTGATGAGTGCTTTTATTTTATACATATTTGTAAGATATTTTTATTCAGTAAGAGAAGAATTTTTACTTTTTACAGGTAAATTTAATATCACAATTGCCGCCAGAATCATTGCAATTCCCAATATTTTGGTAACGGAGCAAATTTCGTTATAAAAAATCATACCGAGAGCCGAACCCACAAGAGGTTCAACTGCAACAAGAATTGCAGCTTTTCCGCTTTCCATTCTTTGAAGGCCCCAAGTGTAGAAAAAGTAAGGAAGCACCGTGCAGAAAAATCCTATGCCAAGGCACCATAAAATCAAAGATGGCTGCGCTGAAATTTCTTTTATTGTTTCAACAGGCTTGCCTACAAAAAGGGAGCCGATTAAGCCGAAAATAAAAGTGTAAACCGTTACTGTCAAAGTATCGTATTTTTTCAAAGCGACTCTTCCGAAAATGGTATAAAGGCCATAAGAAAGGCCGCTGCAAAGCCCGGTGCAAAGTATTAAAGGCTTAATTGTGTGAGCGCCGCCGATTAATCCTGCCGTAAAAATACATCCAACAAATGTAAGAATCAAAGCAATGATTTTTCTACCTGTAATTTTCTCTTTGAACAAAATAGCCGATAAAATCATTATGAATACCGGGGAAGTGTAAAGCAACACAACCGCCACAGATGCCTCCGAGTGTATCATTGTGTAGAAATAACAGGTGTTGAATATTACTATGCTTATTATTCCCGTGCCTATAAAAATCCAAAGGTCTTTAAGTTTAATTTTGAATTTGTTTTTGTCTTTGATTAAAAGAAAAATCGCAAAAACAGGGGTTGCAACAATCATCCTGATTAAACTAATCTGCATAGCATCAAGATTATTTGCAGAAAGTTTTTTAATAAAAATTGTAATAATTCCCCAAAGAATACCGGAAAACACAACGGAAAAAACTGCTTTTTTATTCATATAATTACCTCGCTATCCGAGCAATTATATAACATATTTATTCCGTTGACAACCCTTAAAATTTGTAATATAATTCATTGAGAATTAAATATACGGGCGATTAGTTCAGCTGGGAGAACGCCGGGTTCGCAATCCGGAGGTCGAGGGTTCAAACCCCTTATCGTCCACCAAATAAGACAGTAGGGCTTGATAGATGTTCTGCTGCCTTTTTTATTTTACTGTAAAAGTCTTAAACCCCTTGAAAATAAAGGAAATTGGGGTTTTTACAACCTAATAATACAAGCATTTTGCCCACCTTGGATTCAGTTCCTTGGTGGGCTTTTTTGCGTTTATAACCGCATTTCAAATCCCCCAAAAAGCTAAAGTTTGCTTTTTAACCTAAGGTTTGCTTTTTAGATAAAAGTTTGCTTTGTGGGGTAATCGTTTAATTTGTGGGGTAAAATGGGTTACTGCTCGCATCTGGTTTGTGGGTGATATGGACATAACTTCTCGTCATTAACTACTCAAATCTTAAATCTTATTTATAATACAATTATATAATCGTTGCAAAGCGACAACCTCACGTGGCCCCTTTGTGTAAAGGGGGCTGTCTGCGAAGC